>CAKQMD010000050.1 GCA_934254925.1 uncultured Alphaproteobacteria bacterium | reverse complement strand
AGCAAAGAGGAACTGTTGGCGGCGATAGACAGCGGCAAGAAAGGCGACATCGTTATTTACGGCCAAATTGATATGGGCAATACAGCCATTGAACTAAAAGAAGGGCAAAACCTGACCGGGATCGGGACTTACGGCGTGGCGGATAACGAACGCGGCAAGTTTTCTGCATTGAATTTTGATCTCACCGGAGCAGCTTCTACAAGCATAATCACCGTATCAGGAAACGTTTCCGACTTAAGCATTCATGCAACGGGAGATATTGCTAATAACAATACTTCCTTGATTTATAGTAAAAACGGTGAAAAAGAAGTTACCTTTAAAAATCTTGACCTTTATGCCAAATTGGAAAACGTCGGATGGGCAGCAAATTTGGTTTCAGGGGCTGGCAAAGATAAAGGCGTGCTGAACCTGTTGGGTAAAAACAATCTGTATTTTGAAAGCGCTCAAACCGGAGGCAGCGGTATTAGCGCTTGCCGTCTGAAGACTGATGCGGAAACAGTTATTAACATAGAGGCAAAATATATAGGTTTTTGGAATGTTGAGGGTGAGTTTAACGATTCGGTGATTAATTCTCGTAGGCATAGTGCTGATCTTTTTTATCAGGGTAATATCGTTTGTAACGGCCGTACTTATATCAATGGCGGGAGTATCGGTGGAGGGACGCTTACGCTTAATGACCAGAGCCGCATGGATAATGCCGGGGCTATTTCTCAAGCAAGACTGATCGTTAATTCAACGGAAGCGACAGTCAATCTTAAAGGCTCTTATTTGTTATCGGATTGGGTTCTTTCTTCCGCCTCTTCGGTCAAAGCTGTGGCCGGCAGCAAAATCAGTTTAAAAGGTCAGGTTTATCAGCTGAGTGAAGACATAGACTATACCTTGAGCGCCAATACCCGAGACGAAACGCCGCCGCAATATCAAAAGGTCGAAGGCGAGACCTTCACGCAACCGGATTTGAGCTTCTTGGATGCTTTGTCCACTCCACAAACATATCAGAAGAAAAATGACGGCAAGCAATATGGCGAGATCATCAAACAATATGATTCTTTAATTAAAGACAGCTCTTACAAAGGAATCAACCTTTTGCGCGAACAGGATTTGAGCGTCACTTTTAACGAAAACCGTTCGGCGCAACTCTCCGTGCAGGGCAAAGACGCTTCAGCCAAAGCCTTGGGCTTGGTCACCACCGATTGGCAAAACCAAGGTGATGTGGTCCAGTCGATCCAAGAACTGACTGCCGCCCTCGATCAGATCCGGCAAATGAGCTCCGAACTCGGCAACTATTACTCTATCGTCACCACGCGGGAGAACTTTACGCAAAATCTGATCAACGTGTTGACCGAAGGGGCGGACAAACTCACGCTTGCCGATATGAACGAGGAATCGGCCAATATGCTGGCTCTGCAAACCAGGCAGCAACTGGCTGTGAACTCTCTCTCCTTAGCCTCACAGGCCAGCCAATCCATCCTCAAATTGTTTTAATGAAAAAGGACGTTGACAAAGTTGCAAAAAACAACTAAGTAGAAAACGTTTTGTTTAAGTTTAATTTTTAATTATTATAGTTTATGAAAACGACACCAAGTTCGACAATTATTAACGAATTGCAGCGACATTACGAGCTTTCGCCGGAAAAAATCGAAGCCTTTGTTGTTCCCGGGGACATGCGGCAGACGATCAAAAACATTATTAACAGGCTTTCCTGCCATATTCTTCTCGTTCAGGGAGGGCATCGTCTGGTTTATGTCGGCCCGTGGGGAGTTTGCCGAAAAATTTCCGCTTTGTTTCCCGGAGAAGGACAAATTCGCCGTTATCAAAACTGCACTTATTGGATTGGTCAGGGACAGGCCGGAATCGCCGCTGCTTTGTTGCGCGACCTGCCTAACAGGTTTTATTTAAAATTTACCCTCTCTTGTGCGGAAGATCCCGAAGTTTTGATTCAGGAGCTGGTCAAACGGCAGATTCTTTCCAATGAGCTTGTTCTCAACGAGGATTTTTTCTCAGAAACCGGTTATATCGGCATTTGGAAACGCGGCAGTCAGCTGCAGCAAAAATTCCATACCGGATCTTTTCGCCAATATGGCAATTATTGGTATTGGATGGGCCGACGTTTTTATTCTTCGGTCAGCAAATTTGTTTTGGAACAGCAGAAAAAAGAAAAAAAACAACGCTGCAAAAAAGGCATTGAGTGTTAACTCAATGCCTTTTTCTTAAAACAATTTGAGGATTGATTGGCTGGCTTGAGAAGCAAGCGACAAAGAATTAACGGCCAACTGCTGCCTTGTTTGCAAAGCCAGCATATTGGCCGATTCCTCGTTCATGTCGGCAAGCGTGAGCTTGTCGGCGCCTTC
>CAKQMD010000049.1 GCA_934254925.1 uncultured Alphaproteobacteria bacterium | reverse complement strand
AACACGATCACTTTCCGCAATGATACGCTCTCGAATTTGGCTGTTTCCGACATCAAACTTGACGCCTCGAAAATAGTCGCTTACGGCACAACTTTCGCTAATACCGTCCCATCAATCAACGCCGGGGAAATGATTGTAGCCAAGCCTGCAAAGGCATCTACGTCAACAATCTACTCCAACTACTATATCTACAACCTCACTGTTGAAGACGATCTTACCATCGCCAGCAAGACCGGAGGATTGGAAGAAGCCTACGCTCAGACTTTAACCTTAGAAGCCAAAGCAGATTTGACGATTGAAGACACAATAGCCGACATCGAAACTTTCCAGTTCGATTGTTCCGGCTCAGAAGCCCTCAAAGTCAACTGGGCAGATCTGAAGACCATAAACTTCATCTGCAAAAGCGGAACATACCAACAAGAAGAAGGAGCCAAATTACGTGTTATTCTCACAGGAAGAGACACCGCTTCCTCTCTAGAGATCGCCAACTTCGAAAACAACAACGGTACCACCGCCAATGGTATTGAGTTTAGGATCGGAAAGAACAGCCGTTTAATGTACAGAGGAGACAGAATGCCGCGACTCAGCATTGAACTGGACGGAACCAATGGTTGTCTGGAGGTTTCCGGTTATCCTTACGGAGGACTCTGCGGAGCCAACTTCGGAGCAACAATTACCACCCCCGAGAATACTGACCCCGGTGAATTACCTTACTGTTGTTCCGAAAATAAGAGTTATTGCAGCAATAACAACGACTCGCTCTGCGGCAACAAGATATATACTGCCGGGAACTGTCTTTATGCAACCAGCGTCAACGGTATAACCTGCCGAGGCGTTACCCGGAACTACTAACGCGTTCAATCGGCAGAACAAAGCCGGCTGCCCCAAACGCCATACGTTAACTTTTACAACAAAAACAATCCGGACTGAAAACTCAGTCCGGATTATAATTTAGCACCCTCTGTCGTAAAAGCACGAATTGAAAGTCTTTATTGTACGGAAGCATCCATCGGATTAAAGCGCAGACGCATCGTCTTCCACATGTCATATTTGTCGGCATATTTTTCCGCCAAAATCTGATAAGCCGGTTCGCAAATAAACACCGCGCGACGGGCGCTGTCGGCAACAGAGCGAAAATGCGCGTCGCTGGCATAACGGGAAACGTCCAAAATATCGGCTTTTCTTACCGTTCCGTCTTGGTTGAGATAAGCCCGAATTTCAATAATCATGTCCTCAATACCCCGAGCGCCGGGATCCAAATTCCAACATCCCCGCAACCGACCGGCAATGGCATCCGTCTCTGAGATAGAAAGCTCGCTGAAATAAGACCCGCCTGTTCCGCCTTCGATTCCCATATTGTTGACGTCGCTGCCTTCTTTAATCGTCGCTTCCTGATCGGTTTCGCCGATGTTCTTTTCCAAAGCGTCGACCGAAGCCAGCAAACTGCGCAATGGATTGGCCAATTTGGGATCTTTCTTGGCTTCCGGTTTCTTTTCTTCTTTTTTGGGTGCCGATTCGGGTTTGGGTTTCGGCTTAGCTTGTGGAACGGGAACGGGTTTTCTCTTTTCCGTTTTTTTCGGCGTCGGTTTTTTGGGCTGCGGCGCCTCCAAAAAATCGCGTTTCGGCGGCTGCGGCGTTTCTTCCGCCTTCGCCGGCGCTTCCTTGGGTTGCGGTTTATCTTTTGCCGCCGGCGGAGCCGGTTTGTTTTCCGGTTCCGGCGTGGTATAGTTCTTTTCGTCCTTGCGTTTGATGGTGCTGGCTTGCTTGTCCTCTTTGCCCAACTTGGCTTTTGGCGGCAGATTGGTCATCTCCGCAATCTTCACGTCGTTCAAATCCACAATGATCGGCACTTGGCTCAAATTCATGTCCCGGTGCCAAAAAGGAATGTCAACAATCATCACGGCAAAAACCGCAATGTGAAGAAGGATGGATTTTTTCAAAGGCTCCCGCATCATCGGCTTATTTTTTCTTCCCGCCTCTGGTTCTTGGTTTGGCCTCGGTCTTAAGTCCGACCTTGTCAAAGCCGGCCTCTTTGAGCACCGCCATCAGCCCGATGACGCGTCCGTACTCCGCCTCGGTATCCGCCGAAATGGTAACGCTGATTTCATTATTGGCCGAGCGAATGGCATTGAGCTTGTCGACGATTTCTTCAGCCGGAATCTCCGTTTCGCCGATATAAAAATAACCGTCTTTGTCCACGCTGATATTGACCGAAGTCTCGTTCCCCTCCAAAGCCTTGCCGCCGACTTTCGGAAGATCCAGGGCGATTCCCGTCGTCATCAGGGGGGCCGCCACCATAAAGACGACCAGCAGAACCATCATCACGTCCATCAGATTGGTCATATTGATTTCGGCGTTGCGGCGGCTGACTCTTTGCGAACGCCGGGCCGACTGGGGAACCCACACCATATTTATTCTCCCGCCATATCGGCCTTAATGGCCGTATCGTCAATCTCGCGCGACAAAATGCTGGAAAACTCGGCCATAAAATTTTCCAACCTTTTGGCATAACGATCAATATCCGAAGAAATTTTATTATAAGCCACCACGGCCGGAATAGCCGCAATCAGACCAAAAGCCGTTGTAAACAAAGCCTCGGCAATACCAGGCGCCATAGCCGACAAAGAGTTGCTCTGCGTTGCCCCGATGGCGTTAAAGCTGTTGATGATGCCCCATACCGTGCCGAACAAGCCGACCAACGGCGCCACGGAACCGGTAGAAGCCAAAAAGCCCATACGGGTGTCTAATTCGTCCAATTCCTTATCCATGGCCACGCCCATTGCCTTTTCAATACGCTGCTGCAAAGAAACACCGCGCAGGCCGCGATCGGTTTTGGACTTGAGAATATTGGTGCGCTTCCATTCTTTCATTGCCGCCACAAACATTGCCGACATCGGCTCACTCGGGCGATTCCCGATCGAATCATACAAACGATCCAAAGACCCGCCGGACCAAAACTTTTCCTCAAAACTCCGAGAACGCTGCTTAACCTGACGAATTGTACCGAATTTTTCAATAATGATCGCCCAAGACCAAACGGAAGCGGCAATCAGCCCGATCATCACCACCTTGGTCATCAGATCCGATGCCCAAACCAAATCCCACATTGACATTTGGGCAGCTGTATTCGTCACTTCCGATAAAGTTTGTGTATCCATTTTCCTATACCTTTTCCATCCAAAGAAAATTTAATGCTAAATTTTGCCCTGAAGTTAACATAAAATATTAAAGATTCAATTAATTAAAATCAGTTATGATAAAAATAACAGCAAAATTCCTCAAAATAATTTGAGGATCGACTGCGAGGCTTGTGAGGCGAGAGACAAGGAATTGACCGCCAGTTGCTGCCTGGTTTGCAAGGCCAGCATGTT
>CAKQMD010000048.1 GCA_934254925.1 uncultured Alphaproteobacteria bacterium | reverse complement strand
AACATGCTGGCCTTGCAAACCAGGCAGCAACTGGCGGTCAATTCCTTGTCTCTCGCCTCACAAGCCTCGCAGTCGATTTTGAAACTGTTTTGACTTTTATCAAAGCCTGTCTGAGAAATTTTTGGGATACGGAAAGCCATTGACAAGAAGGGCTTTTTTATCTAACTTGAAAAAAATTTTATGAAAGATCGGGTTTCGTATGATTAAGAAATTACCCTTGGGAAGTCTGTTTAAAGACAGTTGGCTTTATTGTCGTCAGCATTGGCGGGAGATGAGTTTGTTCTCGGCGGTGTTTTACCTGCTGTTCAGCGCCGTCGTTTATTTATGGTCCAAGCCGATATTTATTCCTTTGTTGATGGTCATTTATGTCTTTTGGGGCTGTTTTTTTCGTTATTATTTTAACCGGAAGCCGTATATTCAGCTGCAGGCTCTGTTTTCTTCCCTGATTCCTTCGACTAAGATTGTGGTCGTCAGCGTGGTGGTGACGCTGTTTTTGCTGTTTTTGCCTTTTGCGCCGGTATTGATGAAATTGTCGGGAAAATATATTGAAATTTACAATATGTTTTTGGTGAAATACATGCAAGACGATGACGTTATCGGTGCGGTGGTGAATTTGTTGTTGGTGGTTTTGTCACCGCTTTTGGTGTTTCGGCCTTTTATGGCTTGGATTTCGGCGCTGATCGGCCGCAGTGTTTCCTTGAAGTCGGCTTTGTTGCGCAGCCGAGGAAACTATTGGGAATTTTTGCTACTGGGCGTTTTGATCAGTCTGAGTTTTTCGATCATTTGCCAGCTGCCGGCTGAATTTGGCGTGCCTTATCCGATCAGCCTGTTGGCCTATGCGCCGTTGGTGACTTATTTTAACGTCCTGCAGGCCAAAATCTATGATTTCTTTTATCTGGATTTGGATGCCGAATCCGAGTAAATCAGCCTATTAGTTCTAAAAATTCTTTCTCGTTGAGAATAGAGATTCCCAAGTTCCGTGCTTTGGTTGCCTTTGATCCGGCGTCGGCGCCTTCAATTACGTAATCGGTATGAGACGAGACGGAGCCGGCAACTTTGGCGCCGAGGCTTTGTGCCCGCGCTTTGGCTTCCAGACGAGTCATTTGCTGCAGTGTTCCGGTGAAAACGACGGTCTTTCCGCTGAGCGGCGAGTTGTCGTTGGTCGTGTCGACAAAGTCTTCTATTTCTACTTGAGACAAAAGTCGGGAGATGATCTCAAGGTTATGGGGCTCTTGGAAAAACTCAACGATGTCCGTCGCCATGGACGGACCAATGCCGTCGATGGATACCAATTTGGCGGTTTCTTTGTGCCGCATGTCATCCATAAAATGGGTGAAACTGCCGTAATTTTGCGCCAAAAGGCGCGCTGTTGCCGTTCCGACCTGGGGGATTCCCAGGGCATAGATGAAGCGAGGCAGGGAAATAAGGCGGCGATTTTGAATGGCCTTAAACAGCTTTTCAACGGATTTTTTGCCCCAGCCTTCACGGCTTTCCAAATGCAGCGGCGCGTTTTTTTGATGAGAGAAAAGATCTCCTTCGCTGTTGCGGCTTTCCAGCGTGAAAATATCGGCGGGGTTTTGCAAGATTCCTTCGCGGAAAAAGTCTTCAATAATTTTGGCGCCTAAGCCCTCAATGTCAAAAGCTTCACGCGAGACAAAATGCTTCAGCCTTTCAATCACTTGGGCCGGGCAACTCAGACCGCCGGTGCAGCGACGAATAGCTTCGTCTTCTTCGCGGATAGCATGGGCGCCGCACATCGGGCAGACTTGGGGAAACTCAAAAGCCTTTGCCTCGGGAGGACGTTTTTCTTTGA
This sequence comes from uncultured Alphaproteobacteria bacterium, assembly GCA_934254925.1. GTDB lineage: Bacteria > Pseudomonadota > Alphaproteobacteria > RF32 > CAG-239 > CAKQMD01. The sequence goes on along the minus strand of CAKQMD010000048.1, from coordinate 2,235 downwards.
TGACTTCAACAATCTGAGGGATGACGTCACCGGCCCGTTGGACGACAACGGTGTCGCCGATACGGATGTCTTTGCGTTTGATTTCGTCTTCATTGTGCAACGTGGCATGAGAGACGATGACGCCGCCGACGTTGATCGGTTCTAAGTCGGCAACGGGTGTCAAAGCGCCGGTGCGCCCTACTTGGATGCGGATGTTGTTAACGCGGGTGAGGGCTTGTTCCGCGGGAAACTTGTGGGCAACTGCCCAGCGCGGGGTTCTGGTCAAAAAGCCCAGACGTTCCTGCAGAGTAATGTCGTTCACTTTATAGACGACACCGTCAATGTCATAAGGCAAAGAGGCGCGAATCTCCATCAAATGTTTGAAATTGTCGTCAATTTCATTGACGTTGCGGCAGAGCTTGTTCAGCGGATTGGTGGGAAAACCCCAACTTTTCAGGTGTTGAAAAAAATCTTCCTGAGATTTCCAGAGGCGTTCGGAAACCTCGCCCCAAGTATATACGAAAATGCTCAAACTGCGTTCGGCGGTGATGCGAGGATCCAACTGGCGCAGCGATCCGGCGGCGGCGTTGCGGGGGTTGGCAAAGGTCTTTTTGCCTTCGGCTTCATATTTTTTATTTAGGTTTAAAAAGTCTTCCTTTGACATGTAAACTTCGCCGCGGACTTCCAAAACCTGCGGGCAGGGGCCGGAAATCCGCAAGGGCAGCCGTGCAATGGTTTTGAGGTTTTCGGTAATGTCTTCGCCTTCTGTTCCGTCGCCGCGGGTGGCGCCTTGGACGAATATGCCGTTTTCATAGCGCGCGGAAAAAGACAAGCCGTCGATTTTGGGTTCGGCCATGAAGGAAATATCTTCTGCCGTATTTAAAAAGCGTTTGATGCCCATGACAAAATCGTCGACGTCTTCCAGGGCGAAAACATCGGCCAAAGACAGCATGGGAAAACGATGGCGGATTTTTTTGAAGGCGCTTTGCAGCGGCGCGCCGATGCGACGAGAGGGGCTGTCTTGACGAATCAGTTCGGGAAAACGCGCTTCAATTTCCTGATTGCGATGTTTGAGCGTGTCATATTGTGCATCGGTCAGATAGGGATCGTCGTTTTGATAATAGGCAATGTCCGACTTGGCCATTTCTGCGGCAATGTGCTGCAGCTCGGCGGCTGCTTCTTTAGCGGTTAAGTCTTTTACGTCTTTCATCATTTTCCTCGCTTTTTTGTTTTATAATATAGGCGATTTGCGCAGAAAATCTATTGTTAGATAAAAGTTATGCCATGCAAAATAAGAAGGGAACGGACATGAAAAAAGCCGCAATGCGGCGGCTTTTTCAAAAGGTTTTCGGCCTTAAAGCGGCGAAATGACCATCATCATTTGCTTTCCTTCAAGTTTGGGGGCCGAATCGATTTTGCACAGTCCCTCCAAATCTTCGACCAGACGGTCCAGGACTGCTTTGCCCATGTCGTTGGCGCTTAGTTCGCGTCCCTTGTAACGCATGGTGAATTTGACCTTATTGCCGTCTTCCAGAAACTTTTTGGCTTGTTTTAATTTGACTTCATAGTCATGCGTTTCAATCATCGGGCGCAGCTTTAACTCTTTGATTTCGACGACTTTTTGGTTTTTGCGGGCTTCGGCTTTGCGTTTTTGCATTTCATATTTATATTTGCCGATTTCCAGGATTTTACAGACCGGAGGCGTTGCCTGCGGGGAAATTTCAATCAAGTCCAATCCGACCTCTTCGGCCATTGCAAGGGCTTCTCGAATCGGCATGACCCCGACATTTTCCCCTTTTTCGTTAATCAAACGTACTTCTTTTACCTTGATGTCCTGGTTAATACGCGGTCCGTCATCTTCTCGTACTGGCGTATTGGTATTGTCTCTAGCTATGTTAACCTCCATTAATTTATACAAACGTCCAAACCCGGTTGTTTCCGGGCGGCTTCCCCTATAATACTAAAGTAATAAAAACTTGCAAGAAAAATCATGCAGCTTCCGTCAGTTTCTGAAGACTCTGAGCGAATCTTGGCACCGGGCTTCAGGCATAAACCTAATGTATGTCGTCTTTTTGTTATTTTAAATAGGCTTGACTCAAGAAAAATTTTCAATTATTGTTAAGTCATATCAGGCAGTTATTCTGTTCTCCACAATTTTGTGATTTTTTTTTGAAAAAAGGTGTTGACATCTGAGTTTCAGTGTCATATAACCCACATCACCGGCGACGAACTGACGAGTTCAACAGTTTGAAGCAG
>CAKQMD010000047.1 GCA_934254925.1 uncultured Alphaproteobacteria bacterium | reverse complement strand
AAACCTTCCGTTGCCGCTTTAATCGTTTGGATTCCTTGTGCCATCGAGTCCAGCAATGCCGACAAGTCACTGGCGCGCTTGTTCAAGGAAACAGCAGTGTAATAAGAAGAAGGATTGTCAATCGCAGAATTGACTTTCAAACCGGTGGAGAGACGATTTTGCGTCAAATCAACCTGAGCCGCAATATTCTGCAGGCTCAGCAAATTCGATCGCATCGAGGCGGTTAGACTGATATTATTGCTCATTTCTCTCTCCTGGATTTCAATATATTTATTCTATCATAAAACCCAAGAAGTTTCCATGTTTTGTCAACACATAATGATATTGTATCAGTCTATATAGACAGAAAAGCTTTCGGACAATCGGATTTTCTCAAAATAATTTCAAAATTGATTGGCTGGCTTGGGAAGCCAAAGACAGAGAATTGATCGCCAATTGCTGCCGGGTTTGTAAGGCCAACATATTGGCCGATTCTTCGTTCATATCGGCAAGCGTGAGCTTGTCCGCCCCTTCGGTGAGGACATTGATGAGGTTTTCAGCAAAGTCTTTTCTGGTGCTAAGGATGGAATTGTAACTGCCCAAGCATTCTGCCGAAGAAAACATCTGTGTCGAAACAATACGCAGTTTTTGCAATGTCTCGGCAATGTCTTGATAAGTGTACCACAGATTTTCGTCGGCAGAAAGACAATCGACTTTAAGGTTTTGCCCGGCAAGGGTCAATTTTGCCGTTCCTTGTTCGTTTAGCCTGACGTCCAGACAATCTTCCGACAGCAGGTTGATTCCCTTATAAGAAGCATCGCGCAACAAAGAAGCAAGCTGAGAAGAGCTTTGGGCATAATTTGACAGCAGCTTTTGCCTTGCGGGATTTTGCAGTGACGGAGGATCGAAAGCTTGGGCAAAAGCTTCTTGCGGAAAATCGCTGATCCGCTCCAACGGAAGCTGATCGGTCAACGTTTCTAACTTCAGCCACTCTTTTATGACACGGGTTTCCTCCAACTGCCAGTAACCTTTGTCCGCTCCGGTTGCAGCCGTCAGACCTCCGACATAAGAGCCTTTTTCAAAAGTGCATTGTGGCATTTGGGAAATATTTTCTGTACATCTGCTCAGCAGGACGGCGCCGCTTTTTAAGACATAGCTTCCGCCGCCATATAACGGGATGTTTCGCCAACCATAATCAACATCAAGGCACAAAATGCTGCCACCGTTTTGAATGACGTTGCCCTGAATGCCGCTGAGGCTGCCGGTTCCGTTTTCCGTTTTTATTCTGATGTTAACTTTTCCATTCAAGGTGATGTTTTCTTTGTTTCCCTTAATGGCCAAAACTTCCGTGGTGCTGTTATCAGAATCGCAGGAGACCGTTACGTTTAAATCCGTCATCTGCCCTTGCCCCAAAAACTCGATCGCGGCGGTCGCCTTGTCCGGCTTTTCTGCTAAAGTATAAGAGACAGCCAAGCCTGACAATTTGACGTCTTCACCACAGATGACGGCTTTGGTTGAGGCTTCCGTTCCGCTGAAACGAAATCTTAGAGTCGGTTTTGAACCGCTTCCGGTCACTTGGTTTATGCCGACGATTTCTCTTCCCGGCGGGATGGACAAAGTCTCGGCGCCAAAATCAATGTCGTTTTTGATGACAATGACACCGTCTTGCGGAGAGGTTTGTTGCAAAGCGGCTAACAGCTCTTCCTTATCGGAAACGAAGGCGGCAATTTTACCGTCGTAAAAAGCGTCGCTGTCATAAGCCTGTGTAGCAGTCGTGGTCATTAGGGCCACATAATCCACGGCGCTGTCCAAAGCCGTTGCCGCGGTCTTGATGACGGAAGCCGCCTGCTCCATAGCATCCAGCAAAGCATTCAAATCGCCGGCACGGTTGGAAAGAGAGACGGCAGTATAGTAGGAAGAAGGGTTATCAACGGCTGAATTAACCTTCAAGCCGCTCGCCAGACGGTTTTGAACGAGGGCGCGTTGGCCGCTGATATTTTGCAGGCTCAGCAAATTCGATCGCATCGAGGCGGTTAAACTGATATTATTGCTCATCTTCTTCCTTTGTTTTTTGATGAAAACACTATAAAAGAAGCAACAAAAGCCTGCAAAAGGCTTGCAAAGTTTTTCCTCAGACAATCTCACTTTTGGATATAATCTATTTACCCTGATTTAGCGAAATTAGACTAAATTTTGTGTCAAGTCGGCAAAAAAAGAAGCCCCTCAAAGAGGGGCTTTTCCCAAAGAGCAGCCAATTAGGCCAACTTCAAGTCTCCGGCTACGGTCTTGTCTCTTTCGCTCATCAGCTCATAGCTGATTTTTGCCCCTTCAGGCAAGGTTCTCATTCCGGCTTTTTGAACGGCCGAAATATGAACAAAAACGTCTTTACCGCCGTCATCCGGCGTAATGAAACCATAACCTTTTTTGTTGTTAAACCATTTAACTGTTCCTGTTGCCATAACATTTAATCCTTATAAAACAGGTTAATAACACGGAAAACGGCCGAAACCGCCCTCCCAAACAATAACTATCTTAGTGTGGCAAACTGTTTATCCAGGACATTTTCTGTTATGGTATCAACAATTTATTTCAAGCTTTTGCCCTTAAAAAAACCACAGAGCCTAGTTATCTTTTTAAGATAACCCAACTATTTTAGTTTGCAAGTAATATTTTTGCATGATCTTGTTTTGGCTCTGACAATGATTAACTCTTTAAGGGTCAAAACTCTTGAAAGGATCAAAAAAATGAAAAAATTTAAATATCTTCTCACCGTTCTTTTGCCGGCGGCTTTGCTGGTAAACATCTCGGCAGCAAACGCTCAGCGCAAAAACCACACCAGAAACGACGTTCCGGTACAAACGGAAGCACAAGTCGGTTGCACCGGCGGCGCTGAGTGCAAATGCGCGGACGGAGCACCCTGCCCTATGATGCAGAAAAAAGCCGACAGGATGCAGAATAAAGAAAAGAAGGGCATGCCTTTTGAAAAAGACCTCAAAGAAGTCAACGAAAATTATGATGAGGCAATCAAAAAAATCGACCGTTCCAATTTCTCCGCCGAACAAAAGGTCATGCTGAAAAATCAGGCCAAAGAAAATAAAGACCTGATGCTCAAACAATATCAGGAAAGACAAGAACTGCTTAAAAAACATTGGGAAGCCAACAAGTCTTTGAAACAAAACATGACAAAGGACAAAGCTGACCGCAAAGCGGTTAAAAAAGTCCGTAAAATTTTAACGGATGACTAAGCGTCTTCCGCTTAACTCCGCAATTTTAACCTTTTTAAATTGCGGAGTTTTTTATTATTTTTGTTTCTCTTGCAACAACGAAAATGATTATATGCAAGAAAAAGGAGGAAATTATGGGGTATGTCTTAGCATTAGTCGCAGTCTTTTTCTGGAGTTTCAACATTATCATCGCCAGCTATTTTGCTACCAGCCTTTCGCCTTTTGAAATCGCTTTCGGGCGCTGGTTTATCGCTTCGCTCATTCTGACGGCAATGGCCTGGAAAGATCTTCGCCGCGAAAAGCTGAGGCTTTTTCAGAACTGGCAACTGGTATTGTGGCTGGCGATCACCGGAATCGTGCTGGACAATACCCTGATTTATTTTGCCGGTAGGACGGCCTCTGCCATTGACATGGGACTGTTGGACGTGACGGGGCCGATTTTTTTGGTTATTTTGACTCGCATCTTTCTTAAGGTTAAAATTTCATTGCAGCAGATTGTCGGCTTGATTATCGCGGTTTTCGGCGTTTTGGTCATTATCATGCAGGGAGATTTAACGCAGCTGGCAAACTTTAATTTTGTAAGCGGAGACTTCTGGATGTTGCTGAACACTTTTTGCTTTGCGGTTTATTCCCTCCTGCAGGCCAAGCGCCCGACCGAGATTTCGCAATCGGCAATGCTGGGGGCGACGGCCATCATCGGAACGGTTATTTTGTTGCCCAGTATGTTGTTGGAAGTTTCCATACCGCGTTTGGAGGCTTTTAATCCGGAAGATTTAGCCGTTGTCGTCTATTTGGGCATTTTCAACTCGGTCATTTCTTATCTGGCCTGGAACACGGCCTTGAACAAAATCGGCAATGTCAAAACCAGCATCATTTATTATTTGTTGCCGTTGTTTTCGGGAGTCGAAGCCTATTTTTTGTTGGGTGAACAAATTTATGTTTCGCAGCTGGTCGGAGGCCTTTTGGTGATTTTCGGCATTGCCATGGTCAGTCTGCATAAACGTCAAAAGTACGGTTGACAAAAAACGTTTATCAGATACTATCTCCCTGAAACTCAAACGGGAGAAAAAAGATGAAAATCGGCATTATTGTCGCTATGAGCGCGGAATTTAACTTGTTGTACAACCTCTTGGAACAACAAGAAGAAGCGTCTTTCGGCCCTTTCAAATATGTTTGCGGCCAGTTCGGCGACAAAGAGGTTATGGTTATGAAGTCGGGGATCGGCAAAGTTTGCGCCGCCGTCGGAGCGGTGGAAATGATCAAAAGTTTTCAGCCGGAACTTATCATCAACAGTGGAATCGCCGGCGGGATTGATGTTTCTTCCCACGTTATGGACATTGTGGCTGGCAAAGAAATCGTCTATCATGACGTTTGGTGCGGCGAAGGCAACGAATATGGCCAAGTGCAGGAATTCCCCGCCCGTTATGTTTCCGACCCCAAGCTGGTTGAGCTGGTCACTTCCATTGACAGCGACCTCAATGTTTATGGCGGTCTCATCTGCAGCGGCGATCAGTTTATTACCGAAAAAAGCGAATTGGCAAAAATCAAAGAAAAATTTCCCGACGGAATTGCCGTAGACATGGAATCGGCCGCGTTAGCTCAGGTCTGCTACCTATACCAAATTCCTTATCTGTCTTTGAGGATCATCAGTGATACACCGGGAGTTGAAGACCATGCGGCGCAGTATGCCAATTTTTGGTCTTTGGCGCCGGAAAAGTCTTTGGAGGTCTTGCAACATCTGCTCCGCAGCCTTTAAAAAACGAAAAAACTTCCGTTTCCCGCAGGAAAGGAAGTTTTTTTTCATCTTTGACTGCGCCACCAATAAGAGAAGACTGCAGGCAAAAGCAAAAGACGGCGGCGGTTGCAGACGCGTTGACGCTGTGTTTTTTTCATTTCTCCGATTGTCAAATAACTCACCAAAGACCCTACAAATAAAATGAAAAAGACCAAAAGGGAAACGACAACCTCTTGCTCGCAGGCTTGATAGCAAATATAATAAAAAGAGCCCAACAAAGCTGCAATACCGACCCAGAACAGCTTTTTCCACAAATAAACGGCCAAACACATGGAAATTATAATAACCGCGCTACCGATCATTCCGCAAAGGATAATATCTGCATTCATAATATAAATAATTTTTGATTACCCCTTTAAGCTACCACAAATTCGAAAGCAAATCAATAGACAAAATTTTTAAAAAAGCAAAAACAAAAAAAATACTTGCAAAAATAAGAAATTTGGCTAACTTAGAGGAAGTTCTCAGACTCGGGACATAGCTCAGCCTGGTAGAGCGCTTGCTTTGGGAGCAAGATGTCACTGGTTCGAATCCAGCTGTCCCGACCAAAGCTTTCGCGATATTATTGTGAAATCCGTTAGGGTCCCGTAGCTCAGCTGGATAGAGCAACAGCCTTCTAAGCTGTGGGTCAGAGGTTCGAATCCTCTCGGGATCGCCAGTTTACAAAAAAGTCCGTCTTGTACGGGCTTTTTTTGTAAACTTTGAGAGACCGCAGGATTTGAACCTCTGGGGAGAGGTTCGACTACCAGGGCTAGGCGAGACAATGGATCGCCGGTTTGCCCCGGGCAAAAGCCCGCCCGTGCAACTCGAGCGACGCGAAGAGTAATCCTCTCGGGATCGCCAGTTTACAAAAAAGTCCGTCTTGTACGGGCTTTTTTTGTAAACTTTGAGAGACCGCAGG
>CAKQMD010000046.1 GCA_934254925.1 uncultured Alphaproteobacteria bacterium | reverse complement strand
ATGAATGAGGAATCGGCCAATATGTTGGCTCTGCAAACCAGACAACAATTGGCTGTCAATTCCCTGTCGCTTGCTTCTCAGGCCAGCCAATCGATTTTAAAGTTGTTCTGATGTTTTTTGCTTATGCAAAAACAACGGGTTAGATTCCATCATAAAAATCTGATATATCCCAAAAAACTAGTTGACAAAATTTATAAAAAACGTTACAACTCGCACCAAGTATTTATTTTTATGTTGAGATTGTGTTACCTTTCGGATGCTTCGGCCTCCTTGATAAAGGTTTGAGATATTTGGTGTTATGCCTATGGTGTTTATTTGGGTTAATTAAAAGTCTCCATAAGGCGTATTTTTTAATAGGATGTGCCATTTGAAGGCCGTGAGGTTGGTAGAATGGCTTTTTTTAGAAACTCTTTTCTTTAAATTATAGATAAAACCCCTTCCGAAGCTGTCAAGTCATGGTGTCACTTGCGTTTCGGAAGGTTTCTAAGAAAACGTTCAGACACTAAATAACGTCTGCCGCGAGGCATGCATGCTATTACTTTATGATTTATTGGATTTGTTAAAGCAGGGTTGACCGCGAGGTTAAACCCTGTTTGTTTTTTAAAAAGGACAGTTCAGCCGGTTGTCCAGGCGGTCTTCTTCCAATCCGGCCGGGTCTTGGTGAATGATAACCTGGGAGGAGGGGTAAGCTTGGCGGATGGCGTCGTCAATGATGTTGGAATAATGATGTGCCTGGCTTAAGGGGAGGTTGCCGTCAAGTTCAAGGTGAAGTTCAAACATGTAAACGCCGCCGAGGTCGCGGCTGCGGAAGTCGTGAAGTCCGCGCACAAAGGGATAGTTCATGATGATTTTTTCGATATTGATTCTGATGTCGTCGCCGAGTTCCTTGTCCATGAGAATGGCAACCGCCCGTGCGGCAAGCTTGTAGGCGTTGATCAGCAAATAGCCCGAAACGGCAAAGGCGGTCAAGGTATCAAACCAATCAAGGCCAAACCAGCGAACAACAACCAGGGTCAGAATAATGGATAAATTGGTGACGACGTCGACGGTATAATGGGCCGAATCGGCGGCGATTGCCGTTGATTGCGTCAGGCGGGCAACCTTTTTTTGAAAGGCAATTAGGGCTAAGGTTGCAACCAAGGCAATGACCATAACGATTATGCCGAGGTTTGTTTCGCTCAGCGGACGGGGTGATACAAGACGCGAGAAGCCGTCGTACATGACGAAAATACCCGATCCGGCAACGAAGGCCGATTGCACCAAAGCGCTCAACGCCTCGGCTTTGCCATGGCCATAACGGTGATGACAGTCTGCCGGTTGGGCAGAAAAACGGACGGCCACAAAGGTGACGAGCGAGGCGAAAATGTCTGCCAAGCTGTCAATCAGGGAAGACAAGACGGCCAGGGATCCGGTGTAGAGCGCGCCGATGACTTTCAGCAGGCTGAGGCTGCAGGCGACGCAGACGCTGGCGACGGCGGCGGTTTTCTTAAGCCGGTTGATTTTGTCTTGCGGCAAGGACATTTTGTATCTCCTCCCATGTTTGGGGTATGATTTCAAACCATTTGCCGCGGGTGGCGGCAGCGAAGTTTTGCAAACGTGTCTCCTGCGGTTGCGTGGCAAATGCATAGTTCAGGTAGGTTTTATTGTTTTCCCGGCGAAATGTCAAGATAACGTTGTTGGGGCCTTCGGTTTCCAGTCGCAAGACGGTTTCTTCTGTTGCCGGCGGTTCGGGATCGGTCGCTTTGCCAAGCGTGGCGTTGAGCAAAATGCGGGCGATGTCGGCAAGAAAATCGGGATCGGTGTCGCCGTTTAAGGAGGCCAGGCGTCCGAATCGCAAATTCCATAAGTGGCTGTAGGTCCAATCGTTTGGATTGAGGGACAAGTCGATCAATTCGATTTTGGCCAGCCAAACTTGGAATTGGTTGTCAAATTTGACATAGGCTCCTTGAGTGCCGCGCCCGAGTTCAATATTGTATTTTCCGACTTCCAGCGCGCTTATCACACGGCCGCGATCGTCTTTGAGCTCAATGCGAATGTTTGGCGAATCGTCGCTTTCTACCGGAGCCAGGCCGAAGTTAGCCAAGTGTTCCATCTTGGCGGATTTTTTCTCATAAAACCGCGCTTCCAGAAGAGCGCTCAAAAAGCTGCGGATGCGGTCCTGCAAAACAGGAAGTTCCGAGCCTTGCAGCACCCAGCCGTCTTTTTGGCGGAGAAATGTCAACGAGCGGTCGTGTCCGGTGAGAGTGATGCGGGAGATTTGGTTGATTTCCTGCGGAAGGTCGGGCAACAGGGGCGTATTCTCATAGTCGGAGATTTCCTGGTGCGTGCCGTCATAGACCGACCAAATCCCGGCCGCTGCCAAAGCCAAGGCGCAAAGCGTAAGGAGAACGACGGGACGGTTAAACCGAAAATCCGCGGATTTTGCCGGGAGATGCCGCCGCAGCCACAACAGGCGCAGCGAAAGCAGAAGAACGATCAGCAAGGGAGCGGCGAAAATCGTCATGAACTTAATGCGCAGGGCTATTTGCTCTACCTTGTCGTTGCCGAGGGTTTTGAGAGTGGACAATTCTTGGCGCAGTTTGTCAAGGTCTTTGCGAATATTGGCGATGACGGCCAGTTCGTCGGGGGTGAAAGTTTCGCGGCCTTCGAAAGTTTTTTTGCCCCAGATTTCCTGCAATCCGCGTTTGACCAATTCCATTTTGTCGAGGATTTCCTTTTCTTTGATTTGGTATTGGCGGAGGTTGTCTTTGCGGATGAGGTCGACCAGTTCAAAATGGCGGTCGCGGCCGGATTTTCCGCGCAGGCCGATAAGCTCTTGGGTTCCGGTCAGGCTCTCCAGAGCGTTGAGAACAAAGTTGGCGTTGTCTAAAACGGGAATGAAAATGGTGTTGTCATAGAGGGTTTTGGAGAGGGACCAATAGCTGTCGTAAAGCAGGTCGGAGTCTCCGACGACGATGACCTCAAAAGGTTTGCCGTAGTCCAGACTGCGTATTTTGGCGGCGACAACTTTGGGATTATCGTCGACTTCAAAGTGACGGAGAAGTTCCGTCGGCGGTACGGAATTGGCCACGACGGCCGCCGGCATCAACTGGGAGATTTTACCGGCGGTTATCAGCGGAATAAATTCGATTTTTGGGCTGACGGGAGTAAAGACGCCGAAAGAGGTTCCCATCATTTTTTTCAACAGGGCGGTTTCCGGCTCGGCTTGGTTGTAATTGTCGGCAGTGAGGTAAATTTGAATGACGTCTTCGGTGAAGATCGGGTTACGGCTGTAATTGCTGCTGGCGTCGACGGTGGTGGAATTGCCCAGGTCCGCCACGACGGCTTCGTCATGGAATTTGATGCCCCAGGCGGCTTCCAGCTCTTTGCTTTCGGAAGGTTTAAAGAGTTCCAGCTGCGGAGCGTAATTGCGGCGGGCTTCCGGCGCAATGTCTAAAAAAGCCAGAACTCTGCCGCCGTTGTAGCTGTAATCTTTGACGGCGGCGGTCATCTCCGGGCTCAAATCGCGGGGGTAAATCAGCATCAAGGCGTCTAGGTCGTTTTGCAATTGTTCGGGCGAGCGGATGTTGTACAGATTATAAAACAGGCGCAGTTGCTTGACAATTTCCCATTCCGGACTGGCGACATTGTCGACAGCTTCCTCAAAGATCGGCAGTGTCGTTAAAATACCGAGGTTTTTTTTGCGGTGGTTGAGCAGATACAAGGCGGTGGTGAGGTCTTGTTCCAGAAGGTTTTGCCGTTCCAAGGCCAGGAAGGGAATGGTTTGGCGGCGTTCGACGGCGTCTGTCAGCGTCAGGCCGAAAAAGGCGGCGGTTGACGTGTCGACGATGGGAAGAGCCTGAAGCCCCGAGGCAATGGCTATGTCTTCCGCGTTGTCCAAAGGTTCGGGATAGTAAATGCGATAGGAAAATTTGTCGGGGGCAAGGTTGCGATATTGTTGCAGCAGAAGGCGGACCTTGTCAAAGGCTTCGCGGAATTCCGGGCTGCGTTCACCGAGAATTTTGGAATAGTAAAGCTTGGCGGTGACGGGTTCGGGCAGGTTTTGCAAGACGTTTTCCGTCGCTTTTGTCAGAGTAAAGAGCTTTTCTTCAGTGGCGTCGTAATAATAGCGGCGCAGCAGATTGTTGGCCAAAAGATTGACACCGGTGAAGGCGATCATCAGCAGCAAAAAAGCATAAACATAATAGTTGCGCGAGGTTGATTTCATCAGGGCGGAGGTGCCTGAGGTTCGGAAGCTGACGATAATGACCGTTGTAAAGTTAAACAGTAAAATAATGCTTAAGAAAAAGACCATATCCCTGGCTTCAAACAAGCCGCCGCTGATGGCGTCAAAATGACTGAGAAAGCTGAAAGAAGCAATCATGTCAATGATGGAATCCGGCGCAAAACTGCGGAAAACATCAAGCACGTATTCTAAACCGCTTAGGAAAAACAGCAGATTGGTGATGACGGACAGCACCAGGGCAATGACTTGGTTTTTGGTCAGCGCCGACATGGTTTCCGAGATTGCCAGCATACAGCCGGCTAACAGAAAACTGCCGAAATAGCCGATGGCAATAACGCTGTTGTCGGCGTTGCCCAAGGTATTGACCGCAATCCAGAACGGGAAGGTCAAAAACAAGGCCAGCGTACAGAAAATCCAGGCGGCTAAAAACTTTCCCCAGACCAATGAGGTGATTGAAACCGGCATGGTAATGATTTGGACGACAGTCTTGTTACGGAACTCTTCCGCCCAAAGCCGCATGGAAATTCCCGGAATAAACAGCAAATAAAGCCAGGGTTGAAAAGCGAACATGGGGCTGAGGTCGGCTTGGCCGCGTTCAAAAAAATGACCAAAATAGAAGGCGAAAGAGCCGTTGAGCAGCAGAAAACTCACAAGGTAAACATAAGCCAGGGGTGAGATGAAATAGCGGTATAATTCGTTTTTGGCAATGATGAATAGTTTTGACATTTTTACCTCGTTAAGCGTCTGAATGCGGTTTCCAAATCTGGTATGCCGCCGGTTTTGAGGATGTTCTTCAGGGAGCCGTCGGCCATGATGCGGCCCTTGTTCATCAGAATTATTCGCGTGGAAATGGCGGCCGCTTCATCCAAAAGATGCGTCGAGATCAAAATGGTTTTGTCTTTTCCCATTTGGGTGATCAGCCCGCGGATATGGTCTTTTTGGTTGGGGTCCAGCCCGTCGGTGGGTTCGTCCAGCAACAGCAGCGGCGGATCAGACAAAATGCTTTGAGCAAAGCCGACGCGACGGAGATAGCCTTTGGAGAGCGTTTCAATCTTTTGATGCATGACATTGGTGATTTTGGCGGTTTGTGCCAAAGCGGGAATCTTGTTTTTGGATATGCCGCGGAGTTCTGCCATATAGTTGAGGAAAGCCGCCACGCTCAAATCGGGGTAAAGCGGTGCCCCTTCAGGCAGAAAACCAATGTTCTCCTTGGCGAACAGTGCGTTTTGGCGAATGTTTCGGCCGAGGACTTTGATGTCTCCGGTTGTGGGCGCCAAATAGCCGGCAATCATGTTCATCAGCGTTGATTTGCCGGCGCCGTTGGGGCCGAGCAGGGCGATGATTTCGCCGGGATAAGCGGTGAAACTGAGGTTGTCGACGGCGGTGATTTCGTCGAACGATTTGCTTAAATTGCTGATTTCCAGAGTTGCGTTCATCTTGTTTTCCCTCCGGTCAATAATTGTATGCCCGGATTGGCAATATACAAGAAGAAAGTGAAAATATTGTAAAAGAAAGTCGCCGCAAGGGCGGAAAATCAGCCTTTGTTCATTTCATACAGCGCAATGGCGGCGGCGGTGGCGACGTTTAGGCTTTCCACTTTGGAGGAGATTTCCAGGCGTACGGTGGTGTCGCAGGTTTCTTCGACCAGGCGGCGCATGCCTTTGCCTTCGGAACCCATGACAATGGCATTTTTGCCGGATTTGTTGATCTTGTCGATGGTGGTTTGGGCGTAGCCGTCCATGCCGATAATCCAGAAGCCGGCGGTTTTTAACTGTTCAATGGCGCGGGACAAATTGGTGACGCGGCAGACGGGAAGATATTCCATCATACCGGCGGCGGCCTTTGCCATGGCTCCGGTTTCGGCGGGCGAGTTTTTGTCCTGCATGATGAGCGCCAGTGTGTTAAAGGCCACGCAGGAACGCATGATGGCGCCGATGTTTTGCGGATCGGTCACTTGGTCTAAGATCAAAAGGTGGCAGTTTTCTTTTTCTGCTGCCAAGTCGATGATTTCTTCCAAAGAATAACCGAGCAGTTCGCGGCAGCAAACGGCGAAGCCCTGGTGTACGGCTTCCGGCGGCAGCAGGCGGTCGATTTCTTTTCTGTCGACGACGGCGACGATGCCCAAATCGCGTCCGGCGGCTTTGCAGGCGTTTTGCACTTCTTCGACGTTTTCGCGAGTGACCAGAATCTTGCTGACAAAGCGTTCGTTGTTGCGAACGGCACTGAGCACGGCATGGCGTCCGTAAAGAATGAGGCCGGGCTTGCCGGCGGGCAGGGCGTTTTTCGGTTTTTTTGACATCAGAGCGTTTTCCTTAAAATTCCGCGGTTTTGTTGCAAGAGGGCTTCGGCTTCGGTAAGCGAGCAGTCTTTGGCAGCCATCACGCAGGCGAGTTTAACCTTATTTTGGCTTAAGGCAAGATATTTTTCCGCTTCTGGATAAGAGACGCCGCCTATTTCGCTGACGATGCGACAGGCGCGGTCATAAAGTTTTTGGTTGGAGACGCTGAGGTCTACCATCAGGTTGCCGTAGGTCTTGCCGGTGCGAATCATGGCGCCGGTGGTGAGCATGTTTAAGATCAGTTTCTGCGCCGTGCCGGACTTCATGCGGGAAGAACCGGTGATAACCTCGGGGCCGACCAGAGGGTTGAGGAAAATGTCGGCGTATTTTTTGAGCGCCGCTTCGGGGTTGGAGCTGATGCCGACGGTTTTGCAGCCACGCTTGCGGGCCTCTTGCAGTACGCTGACGACATAAGCCGGATTGCCGCTGGCGGAAACGGCGACGACGACGTCTTGCGGTTGGGGATTGAAGCGCTGCAGGTCGGCCAGGCCGAAGGCGGCGTTGTCTTCCGAATTTTCTACGGCAAAACGCAGCGCGCGCTCGCCGCCGGCAATAAAGCCCGAGACCAGCTCCGGCGCAACGCCGAAAGTCGGCGGACATTCTGAGGCGTCCAGAACGCCGATGCGTCCGCTGGTTCCGGCGCCGAAATAGGCCAGTCGGCCACCGGCCAGAAAAGCCTGTGCAATCATTTCGATCGCTTGGCCGATTTCCGGCAGAATCCGGCTGATGGCGGCGGGAACTTTTTTGTCTTCCTCATTGATCAGGCGGGCAATTTCGCAAGAATCGGCAAGGTCAATGTTTGCGGTGGCGGGATTGCCGTTTTCGGTAAGCGCCGGTTTTGTCATTAATATTCCTCCTTAATTGGCTTGGAAAGGTTATTGTATTTTAAATTAATTAAAGAATATCTAAAAAAAATCATTGACAAGAGGCGAAAAATACGGTTATTTGCAAGTCAGTGAATGCACAGGATAAGTACAATCCTCTGCCTCGCTTGAGAACAAGGAGGGGTGGCAGAGCGGTCAAATGCAACGGACTGTAAATCCGTCGACTTAGTCTACGATGGTTCGAATCCATCCCCCTCCACCATTTTTTCGAGCAGGTATCTCGAAAAGAGATTTATAAGCGGGTGTAGCTCAATGGTAGAGCAGAAGCCTTCCAAGCTTATTACGGGGGTTCGATTCCCCTCACCCGCTCCATATTTCCCTTTTCAAATTTTATAGTAACAACATTAACATTTAGGATGAGACAGATGGCAAAAGAGAAATTTGAGCGTACGAAGCCGCATTGCAACATAGGTACGATCGGACACGTAGACCACGGAAAGAC
>CAKQMD010000045.1 GCA_934254925.1 uncultured Alphaproteobacteria bacterium | reverse complement strand
GGTACCGAAATGGGACGCAAAACCGGTAACATGTCCCTCAACGACATCCTCTCCTTCATCGGCTGCGACGCCTCCTGTGCTCCCGCAACACCGACTTGCGCTGACAGGATCAAGGAACAACATCAGGAAGAATATGACATCATAACCTCTATGGATGATTTTCAAACCTTTAGCGATTATGGTGGCGGTATTGGCGTGATTATGAATGATATTGAATTGGCTTCATCAGGATCATATAATTTTGATTATTATACAAAGATTGTCGGACCGGACTATTTCAAGAACGACTTTCCCGAATGCAGCGGTACACCGACTATCAATCTGGATCGGAGCGAGCTGGTTTTTGAAGGAGTCAACGGAGATTTTGAATTTTATAACGTCAATCTCCGCAATGGCAGTATCGTCAGCGATTACGGCGCTTCGCTTGAGTTTAGCGACGGAAATTTCAATGATATAAATTTCATCTCGCGAAACTGCAATGACAGCTCCTATGCTGACTACTATTATGCCAATGGCCTTTATAACACGCAATTCAACTTCTTTAACTGCAGTTTTTCAAACGATTGTTCCGCCGTGTTGGATGACAGCGTTTATAGCGGAAGCAGCAGTTATAATACTTATATCAGAAACGGCAGTTTCAAAACCCTTTCGGCGGACATGATGTGCGGTCGTTGCAAAGTTGATAGCTATTCCTATGATTCGGGGGCCGGATCCGCTACTTGTCAAATGTGGGAAGGTTGCGGCATAGATCATAACACTTATGACGAAACTTTCTGGGGAATTTATTCCGAAAGTTCTGCTCAGAGCAAATGTTATGAACTGGAAAACAAATATGTTTATGGTTATCCCAACATTATCTACAACTAAAAAACGTCCCCGCCACAATGCCGGGGACGTTGTAGCCGGGCTGGCGATTATATGGCCTTCAAAATATAATCGCTGATTTTCCGAGCGTAAAAAGAGGGATCCTTAATCGCTTCGCCTTCAGCGATTTTCGCTTGGTCCAAAAGGATTTTTGAGACTTCTTCAATTTTTGCGGACGCTTCTTTGTCGTTGACCATTTCAGCCAGTTTGATGATCAGCGGATGATACGGGTTAATCTCCAAAATCCTGGTGCTGGCAAAAGCCGTTGCCTGCTGATGATTGCGCATCAGGCGCTCCAAATGAATCGACATCTGCCCGTTTTCCACGGTTAGGCTGACCGGGCTGTCAGTCAACTTCTCCGTTGTCACTACTTTACCGACTTCGTCTTTGAACAATGTTGTCATCATCTCAGTAAGTTTCTGCAAATCTCCGGCTTCGGCTTTTGCTTCTTTCCTTTCCCAATTAAGATCTTCTTCCGCCTGCGAAATATGCTTGACGGCGACCCCCTTGTAATTAAGTAAAACCTGCGGCCAAAACTCGTCAATCGGATCCGTCAGCAACAGGACCTCGATCCCTTTGGCCTTGAAGGCTTCCAATTGAGGATTGTTGCGCAGAACCGCCACATCGTCGCCGGTAATGTAGTAAATATTTTTGCGTTCGTCTTTTACGCGTCCGATATATTCGTCCAGCGTGGTCATTTTTTTTGCATCGTGTGTAGAATAAAAATACGACAGTGAGGCAATCTCCTCCCGGTTGTTGAAATCTTCGTAGATACCCTCTTTGAAGGCAATGCCGAAGTCTTTCCAGAAAACCATGTAGTCGTCGTAATCTTTTATTCGGTTTTTCAGTTCCTTCAAAATTCGGCTGACAGTTCCTCTTTTGATTTTTTCAATTAACAGGCTGTGTTGTAGCATTTCGCGCGAAATGTTCAGTTGCAGATCCGAAGAATCGATCACGCCTTTGACAAAACGCAGGTAAGAGGGCAACAGTTCCTCGACTTTGTCGGAAATGAAGACCTTGTTGACATAAAGTTTCAGCCCATTCTTTTTGTCTGGCTGAAACAGGTCATAGGGCGCTTGTCGGGGAATAAACAGCAAACCGGTATATTCGATGTTTCCTTCCGCTTTGAAGTGCAACGTCAACCAGGGGTCGTCAAAGTTTCTGGAAATATGGTGATAAAATTCTTTATATTGTTCCGGTGTGATTTCGCTTTTATGGCGCGTCCACAAAGCCGAAGCGCTGTTGACGGTTTCTTCTCCGGCTTCTCCGAGGTTAAGCACAATCGGATATTCGATGTGGTCGGAATAAGTACGGATAATGTGGCGCAGATTAAGGCTGTCGGTGAAATTGGCATCATCTTTTTTCAGATACAGCTTAACGTCAGTGCCGTTCTTTTCTTTTTCCGCCGCGGAGATTTCAAAACCGTCGCGGCCGTTGGAGACCCAACGCCAAGCCTCTTTTTCTCCGGCTTTGCGCGTCAGAATTTCAACTTTTTCGGCCACCATGAAGGCGGAATAAAAGCCGACGCCGAATTGCCCGATCAGATCAAAAGCCGAGCCGTTGTCGGCCACGTTTTTCACAAATTCCGCGGTGCCGGATTTGGCAATTGTCCCCAGATGATTGATCAGGTCGTCTTTGTTCATGCCGATGCCGTTGTCGGCTATCGTCAGGGTATTGGCTTTGGCATCGGGTGTGACGGTGATTTTCAGCTCTCCGGAATCCTTTGCCAGGTCCGGGTGCGTCAGCGCCAGGTATTTCAGTTTGTCACAGGCGTCCGAAGCGTTGGAAATCAGCTCCCGCAGAAAGATGTACTTTTCCGAATATAGCGAGTTAACCACAATATCCAGAAGCTTGCCCACTTCTGCTTGAAAATTCATTTTATCGGCCATAATTCTTCTCCTTGTTAAAATGTTACCCTATATATGGGTATTTTTACGGTGCTTCGCAACATTTAGTAATAATTTTTAATCACAAAAGGCTTGATTTTATTTTGAATATGGGTAAATTGGGGGCTGAAGTTTTAATTATCGTTTATTTTAAGGAGAAGATAGATGCCTTCTGTTGTTAATGGTGATGCTTGCGTTTTGTGCAAATCCTGCGTTGATGTTTGTCCGGTTGATGCTTTCCACATCGGCGACACTCAGGTTGTCGTTGATCCCGATACCTGCATCGACTGCGGCGTTTGCATTTCCGAATGCCCGCAGGAAGCAATTTCTTCAGAAGATGACGCTGAAGAAAAATGGATTAAGTTCAATGCCGAGAAAGCCGCTGAATGGCCCAACGCTGCCGAATAAGCTTCCGTGATGAAAAAGCCCCGGTTCTCCGGGGCTTTTTGTTTGCATTAACATGTGCCATTTGCCGTTTAAGCTTTTATTTTTGCTAGGGAAATAAAAGTGTGTAAGTTACAAAAATTGGTTGATTTTGCCACTTGGTTTAGTACAGTAAGTTTTGTTATTTATAATCTTTAGTTTTATAAATGATAAAATCGTGAGGAAATTTTACGGGTAATCGTAAAATTGGCCATGACGGCTCTCAACTCTTTAACGTAAGGGAATGGACCATGAAGAACTTTATATTTTTAATTTTGGCAGGGACTTGTTTGGCTGGTACGGCTCAGGCCGAAGATGCCGTTAAGACTGTTTATGTTAACCGGGCGAATGTTTCCGACAGTTCGGTTTATGTTTCGGTTAAAGGCGGACTGAACATAGGCTCTGTTAAGGCGGACGGCGAAAAATTCAGCGAAGATACTTTTTCAGTTAACGCGGCTTTGGGCGGCAAGATTGTTGATTTCTCCAACGGCGCCTTACGGGGAGAGGTCGAATATACGTATAATGAAGACCTGAAAGACAAGGGTGCCGAGTATGGTTCTGACCTGCTTATGGCTAATTTGTATTACGATTTTGACATAAATTCGTTTGTTACCCCTTATGTGGGAGCGGGGTTGGGCGTGGCGTTTAACGATGTCAAATATGCGGGAAACAGTGATGACGGCACGTCGTTTGCCTATTCTTTTTCTGCCGGTTTGAATATCCCCGTTAACAATATGGTGAGTTTTGATTTGGGGTATCGTTACCTGAATATGACAAGTTCAGACCTTGCGCCGGGCGGAAACGACGTTAAGGTTAAGCCGTACAGCCACCAGGTGTTGGCCGGCATTCGTGTTTCTTTTTAAGATGAAAGTCGGCGAATGAAAAGATACTTAGTACTTGTCTTTATGCTTTTTCTTGAAGGTTGTGCCAGTTATGGCCATAAAAAAGATGCTTTTCATCAACATTTCAACATTGGTAATTTTGAAGAGGCGTCCAAAGTGATGTGTTCGGCCCCGGCTGCGGAAAAAGCGGAGAGTGCCGAGTCTGAAAGCAAAAAATCAGAGGGAGATGTTCTGCCCTCTGATTTTTCAGATTTGGGCAACATGAAATTTTTTATCGGTTTAAACAGCGGGACCGCGGCGATGTATAGTCAAAACTATGCTTTAAGCGACGCTATGTTTGGCGTTGCCTTTGATTCCATTGCCAAGGAGGAAACAGACGGATATTCCCCAAAATATTATGAGAAAGTGATGCTTCATACTTATCGTGCGCTGTCTTTGTTGCAAGCCGGCGATATTGACAATGCGAGGGTCGAGTTTAATCGGGCCGATGCGAGTCAGGGGGAAGCAGCGCAAGAAAACAAGAAGGAAATCAGCAAATTAAAAAAAGAGGCGGCAGAAGAAAAATATACGGAAAATATGGTTGCAGCCAATAAGGTGCTGGGCGAGGAATTTAACGAGTTTGACGATTTTAAGCCTTATGCCGATTTTGTGAATCCGTACACGACGTATATGAACGGCCTGTTTTTATCTCTGCATGGTTCGCGATCAGGGATTGAAAACGGCATTTTGAATTTGAAGCGCGCGAGAAGCATGTCTCCTCATAACAAATTTGTAAAGTCTGACATTCGGATGGCGGAGAATCTGGCTAACCGCAAAAAAATACCGGAAACGGTTTGGGTCGTTTATGAAAACGGTCTGATTGCCGAAATTGAGAAACAACATTTTGCCATTCCTTTTGTTATCAATGACAAAGTAAAGCTCGCGCATATGGCTTTGCCTAAAATGGTTCCTTTGGCTTCGGCTTATCCAAGCCTTCAGATTGCCAGCGGCAATCAAAAGATATCGACGCAAAGCATCGTTGATATGGACAGGGTGATGAAGACCGAGTTTAAGAATCGTTATCCGGCGGAAGTTGCCAAAGCCGTTGTTTGGATGACGCTTAACCTCATCGCACAAGAGGCGGCGCAGCAAGCAATGGGGGATGACAACAAGCTTCTGGGCGACATTGCTGCGCTTGCTATCGGTTCGGTTTCCAATCCTGTAGAAACGAGAACGTGGTCATCTTTGCCCAAAGATATTCAAATTGCACGTTTTGCAATGCCTAAAAATCGTAAAATACAGCTTTTTGACAATACCGGCAAAGAAATTTCTCAGGAAATTGAAATCGGCAAAGACATTAAGCAGGCTTTGGTTGTTGTTCGCATTCCCACGCTCAATGCGAAACCCGGCATATCTGTAACAAGGTTAAAATAAGGAAAGAAAAGATGAAAAAGTTAATGACATTGTTTTTGGGGTGTTTTCTGTTTGGCTGCGCAACGCAAACGCAACCGGGTTATGACACAACATTGTTTTTTATCGATCCGAGCGTTAAGCTTCAACAACTTGAGGCAAGGCATTATACCAGAGAAAAAGACGGCCATATACTGGTGAACATCTCTGGGTTGGGAACGACGAACCAAGTGGTTTATTATAAAGTTGAATGGTATAATGAAATGGGGATGCCGATCAAATCCATCATGTCTACGTGGAAAACGGCGTCAATCGTTAAGAACATGCCGTTTAACTGGGATGCGGTTTCCCCCAGTCCCAAGGCAAGAAGCTTTAAGGTGATGATCACTAAAAATATTGGTGACGGAATTCTAAATTAATCAAGGAGAAATTTTATGAATAAACAGATAATTGGCATGATATTTTGTTCTGTGTTTTTGCTTTCGGGATGTGCCACCAAAACAGAATTGATTGATGTAGAGAATGATTCGACGGAACGTGCTGCCGCTCTTGAATACAGAGATTTTGAAAGTGCCGCCCGCAGCATGGTGAGCGAAATGTTGGCCTCGGGAAATTTGAATAAACCGGGTGGCGGACGTTATGTTTTGATCATTTCGAGAATAGCAAACAATACGATGCAGCGTATTGACGTTGACCAGCTGTCTAAAAAAATCAGAATTGAATTGATTAACAGCGGCAAGGTTGCAGTTACAAACATGGAGGAAGACGCCCGGGTTATGCAATCTCGGCAGTTGCGTCATTCCAAAGAGGTGAATCAGGCTACGGTGGCCCAAAAAGGTACCCTTGTTGCTCCGGAGCTGAGCTTGTCGGGAAAAATTACGCAAAGGGAATTCCTTATTTCCGGGGATAAGCGCATTGAATATACCTTTGCTTTGAGTATTACAAGCCTTGATACGGGCTTAACCTTATGGGAAGGCGAAAAAACGATTATCAAACGTGCTGACAAGCATGCTATAACATGGTAGGTGTTTCATGAAAAGAATACTCTTATTGCTTTTATTTGTCGGCTTTGCATTTACGACCCATGCCAAGGAAATTGAAGTGGAGGCGGTCGGTGTCGGCAAAGATTATGACTGGGCCGTGATGAATGCCATTGACAATGCCGTAAAGCAGACCAGCGACGTCACAGTCAGCCGCGAGGCTCCCATGTTTAAAACGGAGATTAACAACAAAGAAAGTTTGGATACCTCCGTTAACGAACAGGCCAATATCGATGACGGTTCATTGCTTAACGGAAAGCTGTCTACAGACTATTCGGGGACGGAAAAGGTTAGATATGGGGTGGAGACGTCTATTGAAATGAAAGAAATTGATGCTCAATATAAGGGCAAGATAAGTTCATACAGCGTGATTTCATCAGAACAAAAAGACGGAAACTATTATGTGAAGATAAAAGCCGTTGTCAAAAAAGTAGATGATTATCATTCTCCTGATTTGATAAAAAAGGCTAAATATTCGTTGTCTATTGTTCCTTTTAAGGTGGAAGGACTGATTTATTGCGTTGACAGAGGCGTTTCTTCCGGTTCGTTGACCGGTAAAATTTCCAGCGTTTTATCCGAAAAATTTTCCAAGTCCAAGAAGTTTAACGTTGTTGACCGAGAAAATTTAGACGCGTATGTCGACGAATTGGTATTGGTCAGCAATGGTGCAACTCCTGAAAAAGAGAAAAGCCGCTTAAAAAACATCGCGGCTGCGGATTATATTCTTGTCGGGAGAATCGAGGAGTTCAACACCAGAAAAACAACGCGAAATGTTCCGATGACCGGAGAAAGTTACAGCAGCAGCTCCGCTTCTATTCAAGTGTCTTATAAATTATTGGAGACGGCAACGATGGAAGTCATAACGTCATCTACGGTTGAGGCGAATTTGAAAAAAGGTGGAAGTTTCAGATCTTGCGCCAATGTTGAAAAAGAACTTGCCAAAAAAGTCGGTGCAAAAATTTCAACTGAAATTTTAACGGAACTTTTCCCTGACTATCAACCTGTCTCTGAGCCCCAAAAGGAGGCAAAGAAAAAGACTGCTTCTAAAAAAGCAGTAAAGCAAGCGCCTATCAAGCTTCCCTTTGATTAAGGCAAGGTCCTTATCGGTGTTTTGTTTTATTGCATTTCTTCATGAAGATATATTATAGTAAAGACGGAGTTTGTCGCTTCGTCTTTACGAGTGTAAGAACATATCAGATGAGGGAATTTTGACCGGGGAGAGAAATGCGCAAAGATTTTTATTTATTTCGCCATGGCGAAACCGATTATAACCGCGAAGGCAGAACTCAGGGGTGCCGTATTGACGTCGGGCTGAACGACAAAGGCAAAGCTCAGGCTTTGGCTTTGGCGGAAAAGCTGTGCTCAGTTCGTTTGGAAAAGATTTTTTCCAGCCCGCTGATCCGGGCTTTGCAGACGGCAGAGGCGGTTGACGCCTATCATCATGTCGGAATTGAAGTGATTGACGATTTGCGGGAAGGTTGCTACGGCCGCATTGAAGGCTTAACCCGCGAAGAGGCTGATGCCTTGTATCCGGGGATGCTTGATCTGTGGCACGGTCGGGAAATGTCGGATTTGCGTTTTGAGGAAGGGGAAAGTCGTCCGGAAATGGCGCAGCGTTTTCATCGGGCTTTTGAGCAAATGATTGCTGCGCCGTATCGGACTGTGGCCGTGGCTTCGCACGGCGGGGTGATGTGGGCTTTTTTAAAGACCTTAGGCTGGCATGAAGAATTTATCGATAATTGCAGTTGCTATCATTTGATTTACGAAGACGGTCGTTTTTGGCGGGAATAAGACCGGGCTGGTTTGGTATTTGTTGGCGCTTTATATCGGTTTATGAAATTCGGTGTTTTCAGCTTGGGTTAAAATGCAAGTTGCCAATCTTATTTTTTGGTGATAAACTTTATAAGAGAGCTTGGCGAGCGGAGGCTGACCTATGAAACACATTATGCCGATTATGAAATTTGCCTATGATAAGATTGTCAATGGGACAAAACATATTGAAATGCGTCTGTGGGACAGCGAGCATCAGAAAATCCATCTGAACGATGTTATTGAATTTGTCTGTAATCCCGGTGGGGATAAGGTAATGTGTTTGGTTCGCGGCTTGGTTGTTTGCGAACGTTTTGACGATATTATCGACTTGTTGCCGCTCAAGTTTTTCGGTTATGCCAACAAGGAAGAAGTTAAGGTCAGAATCAATCGTTGTTATACCTTTGAAGAGCAGCTGACCAATGATGTGGTCGGCATTTTGATTATGCCGTTGCATGTTGAGGAGGCGGCCCAGCGTATCGGCGACGAGAACGACGATAAGACGCGCAATGTCGGGTTGGAATTGGAAAATTCACGCGTTAAGGACTATTCAAAGATTTATATGGCCAGAGACCGCGGCAATGCCGACGAGAGGCAGCGGATTGAACATGTTGAAAACGAGGATTTGGACGAAGAGGAAAAGCTGGCCGAACTTAATCGTATGCGTTATCAAGGCTATGGACGAGACGATTGAGGCTTTTCATAAAAAAGTTGATAAAAAGACTTGCAAATTTTGTGATTTGAATTTATTAAGGTATTGTTTTCGACTAACGGAGAGATGGCAGAGTGGTCGAATGCGGTTGACTCGAAATCAATTGTACTCTTTACGGGGTACCTAGGGTTCGAATCCCTATCTCTCCGCCATAATACAACAAACCCCTCCAGCGGAGGGGATTGTTGTATTATGTTGAGGAGAGTCGGATGAGTACCCTAGAGGAAGGGTTCGACTACCAGCGAGAGGC
>CAKQMD010000044.1 GCA_934254925.1 uncultured Alphaproteobacteria bacterium | reverse complement strand
TCAGTATGACATCAGAGGCTGACGCCCGCAATTTTTTTTAGCTCTTAAAAGTTGTTTATTTTAAATTTTGTCTACTTGTTATGAAGAAGACTTAATGAAAAATTTCCAAAAGAAAAAGCGACTGCCCCTCAGGCTTTGTCGCTTTTGCTTTGATTGTCGGATGCCTCCGCAGGACAATCGTTTTGCTCGCCGCGATAGAGGTTGTTCAAAAACTGGCATTCGATCTTATGATACTGATTCATCAGCCAGCGCGATTTGTAAAGGACAAAAATCAAGCTGAACATGATCAAATAGGTGATGTAAATGTTTTTGGTCAGAAAATGGTTAAGCACAACCATAATATACATGGCAATGATTACCACGCGAAACAAAGTCATAAATACCAGGGGAAAACGGTTTTTTAGACTTTTTTGCCACAGCGTTCCATAGATTTTTTTCACTTTCTCTCGGGGTGACAACAAATTTTTCAAAAACGGCGCCATCATGGCCAACGTCAGCAAAGTCGTGATCAAAGCCGCATGTTTCTCAGAGAGGAACTTCTGCAGATATCCCTGAATGAGGATAAAGTTAATGTTCAAAATGGCGATCAAAATCACCGAAGTGACGGAAAGCTTGATCAGATAATTTTTAAACAGCTCTTTCCACAGGCTTTCTTCGGCATTGGTCGTCGGTTTGTCGGTGGTATGACGGGCAATAAAGGATTTGTATTTTTGCGGCAGGTGCCGATAAGTCCAGTCATAAAAAGGTTTGGCGGACTTGATCATCATCGGCGTGGTAAAGGTCGTCAAAACCGAAACCGCGACGATAATCGGATAAACCTGCGGTCCGACGACCCCGACGTTCATGCCCACCGAAGCGATGATGAAGGCAAATTCGCCCACCTGTGCCAGAGAAAAGCCGCATAAAACGGCAGTTTCAAGCGGTTTACCCGATAAAAGCAGGCCGAAAGTGGAAAAGATTACCTTGCCGACAATGACCAAAATCGTAATAACGACGATTGGACCGGCATAGTCGACAAACATGGAAGGATCGACCATCAAACCGACGGAAACAAAGAAAACCGCGCCAAAAAAATCTTTCACCGGCTTGAAAACCTTCTCGATTCTTTCCACGCCGTCGGTTTCGGCCAAAATGGAGCCCATGATAAACGCACCGAGCGCCGAGGAAAAGCCAAACTGCGTCGCCAGCAGTACCATGCCCAAACACAAAGCTGTGGCTACCAGCAGCAACAATTCGTCATTGAGCAATTTGAAGATTTTTTTGAGAAAAGTCGGAATCAAATAAATGCCGGTAATAAACCACAAAACCAAAAAGAAACCGAGCTTTAATGTACTGAAAATCAGCTCCCAGCCGTCCACGTTTTTTCCCACGGCAATGGTCGGCAATAAGACGAGTAATAAAATCCCCACCACGTCTTCTACCACCAAAATGCCGAAAACCAAATCGGTAAAAGCCTGTTTCTTCAAATTAAGCTCTTCAAAAGCTTTGATGATGATCGTGGTGGAAGACATGGAAATCATACCACCGAGAAACAGGCTGTCAGTAGTAGACCATCCGAGCAGCAAACCGGTCTGATAGCCCAAAAACAACATGAACAAAATATTGGCGTTTGCGGTTATCATTGCCGCTTTGCCGACGTTGACGATTTTTTTGAAACTAAATTCCAGACCCAAACTGAAAAGCAAAAAGATGACGCCGATATCTGCCCAGATCGTGATATTTTCCTTGTCCACGATCGTCGGCATGATGTCAATCGACGGTCCGGCCAGAATGCCGGCCAAGATATATCCTAAAACGACAGGCTGTTTCAGCCATTTAAACAACAGGGTTGTCAGTCCGCCGTAAATGCTGATCAGCGCCAAGTCTCTTATCAGGCCTGGTAATTCGCTCATGTTTTTTTCCGTTTAGATGTTCTGTTGTGCATTGTGCCGCCTGTTTGTTAAAATTTCTTAAAAAACGTTTGGCAAGTTTGCTTTTTTTCAAAAAAAAAATGCCCGGAAGTCCCGGGCATTGATGAAAAGGGCTTTTAGTCCACCGGCTTGATGTGCCAAATGTTCTTGGCATATTCCATCACCGCGCGGTCGCTGGTGAAATAACCGATTCTGGCCACGTTCAAAATGGCTTTTTTCGCCCAGGTTTTCTTGTCCATGAAATCTTTTTCGACTTCTTCCATTTTGCGGTCGAAAGCTTCCAGGTCCGCCAGAACGAAATAATAGTCGCGGTTGAGGAGCTCTTCAAAAATGGGTTTGAACAACAAAACGTAGTCTTTTTCGCAGAACATGTTGGAATTGACGGCGTTCATAATCCGTTTGATATAGTCATTTTTCTCATAGATTTCGCGCGGATTGTAGGTTTTGCGCATGTCATGAATTTCATTTTCCTTCAAACCGAAGAGATAGAAGTTTTCGTCGCCTACTTGTTCGCGGATTTCAATATTGGCACCGTCCAGGGTACCGATGGTCAGAGCACCGTTCAGCGCGAATTTCATATTGCCGGTGCCCGAAGCCTCAAAACCGGCAGTCGAAGACTGTACGCTGAGGTCGGCAGCGGGAATTAAAACTTCGGCCAAAGAAACTTTATAGTCGGGCATGAAGACCACCTTGATCATGTCGTTAACGCGTGAATCGTGGTTGATCACGTCGGCGACATTGTTGATCAGCTTAATGATCAACTTGGCGAAATTATAGGAAGGGGCGGCTTTCCCGGCAAAGATGTATGTCTTGGGACAAAGCGGATATTTGTTGTTTTTGATGATGTCCAGATAATCGCCGATTACCTGCAAAATCGTCATCAGCTGACGTTTGTATTCATGGATCCGTTTGGCATGGACAATGAACATGCTTTCGGGATTGACCACTACGCCGGTGGATTTGAAAATGATTTTGGCCAGCCGTTCCTTGTTGGTCTTTTTAATGGTTGCAAAAGCGTCGACGAATTTTTTGTCGTTGACATAATCTTCCAAATGGCTCAGTTCTGTCAGGTCGGTGACCCAGCCGTCGCCGATTTTGGACGTAATAAGGTCTGACAAAGCCGTATTGGCATGCAACAGCCAGCGTCGCGGCGTGATGCCGTTGGTAACGTTGCTGAATTTCTCCGGCCACAATTCGTAAAATTCGGGCACCAGCGAAGTCTTGATCAGCTCCGAGTGAATCTTGGCCACCCCGTTGACGGAGAAGGAACCGACGATCGACAAATTGGCCATGCGAATGATTTGGTTATCGCCGTCGCCGCTGACGATTGAGACTTTGCCGAGTTTAGGCGAATCATTGCCGAATTTGCTGCGGGCAAAATCCATAAAGCGACGGTTGATTTCATAAATGATCTGCAGATGCCGCGGCAGCATTTTGCCTAAAATCCGTACCGGCCAGGTTTCCAAAGCCTCAGGCAGTAGCGTGTGGTTTGTATAGGCAAAGATCTGCGTCGTGATGTCCCAGGCCGTGTCCCATTCCTGACCATACATATCCACCAGAAGCCGCATCAGTTCGGGAATGGCGATTGCCGGGTGGGTGTCGTTCAGTTGAATACAAACGTGTTTGGGCATTTCGGTAAAGTCGTTGCTTTTTTCCAAAAATCTGCGGATAATATCCTGCATAGCGCAGGAAACGAAGAAATATTGCTGTTTGAGCCGCAATTCCTTGCCGGATTCCATGGCATCGGACGGATACAGAACTTTTGAAACCGTCTCGGTTTCGATTTTGTCGCGCACGGCCTCAATGTATCCGCCTTCGTTGAAGATGTTGATATCCAATTCGTCGTCGGTCTTGGCCGAGAACAAACGCAGATAATTGACGGACTTCCCTTCATAACCGACGATCGGAAAATCGTAGGGTACGCCGTACATGTGCTGCGTGTTCATCCAAACGTAGTTGTTGGTTCCGTCCGGGTTGGGCAGAACTTCGACGTCGCCGTAAATCGGAATTTTCACCGTTCTGTCAAGCCGCGCAAATTGCCAGGGGGAGTCTTCGCCGGCCCAGCTGTCAGCCTGTTCGACCTGATAGCCGTTTTCAAACTTCTGCTTAAACAAGCCGAATTGGTAGTTGATGCCGTAGCCAAAACCGGCAATGCCGAGCGAAGCCATGGAATCAAGATAACAAGCGGCCAGGCGGCCCAAACCGCCGTTTCCGAGCGCCGGGTCATATTCCGTGTCAAAAATTTCTTGCAGAGTGAAGTTGGGCAAGCCATCGATTTTGATGCTTTTCATAATGTCAAACAACCCGAGGTTATGCAGGTTGTTTTCCAAAGAACGGCCGATCAGGTACTCCACCGAAAGATAATAAATTCTTTTGGACCCGACTTTGTTGTAGCGGGCAATCGTCTCATACATTTTGTCCATGGCAAATTCGCGCACGGCCAGGGCAATGGCTTCCAAGGCTTCGTCTTTGGTAATTTCGACGGTCCTCTTACCGATGAAGTATTTGATGTAATGTTCAATTGAGAGCTTAAGCCTGGCTTTGTCGATTTCATTAATGATCGCGGAATCTTTTTTCACTTTTTGTACTCCTCACATACATACTGATTTTTCCCACAGACTAAAGAGAATTGTTTGAAATATAGTTAATAAATTATACTATGAAAGCACGGAAAAACAAAAAAACGCCGAATTAAAACTTTTTTATGAGGTAAGTTATTAATTTTTTAACAAATAAATTGCAAAATCTCTCCTATGTAATATAATCAGGCACAGATTTTGTAAAACTTTGAGGTGAATCAATGAAGAAATCTTTTTTGGCCGGGTTGTTCCTGGCCACTGCTTTGGCCGGAAGCGCAAATGCTCAGACGATTTTTGAGGCTTTGAGTGAAACCTATAACACCAACCCTACCTTGCAGGGACAAAGGGCGTATCTGCGCAGCATTGACGAAAACGTTGCCATCGCCAAATCCGGCTATCGTCCCAACATCTCTCTGACGGCGGCTTATACCGACGCCAACGTCAGCGGCAATTCCGCCTCGGCGGATCGGGACAATGAACAAAAGAGCATCGGTGCCAAAATCAGCCAGCCTTTGTTCAGCGGTTTTCAGACGGTAAATTCCGTCAAGTCGGCCGACAGTCAGGTTCGAGCCGAACAAAGCAATTTGTACAACGTAGAACAGTCCGTGTTTTTGGACGCTTCAACGGCTTATTTGAACGTTGTCCGCGATATGGCGATTGTCAACCTGCAAAAAAACAACGAAAAGCTTTTGAAAAAACGTCTGGACGAAACCCAGCAGCGTTTTAACGTCGGCGAGGTGACAAGAACGGATGTCTCCCAGGCTAAAGCCCGTTATTCTCAGGCGAAAGCCGATCGTATCTCTTCAGAAGGAGATCTCCAGGCTTCCAAGTCTGCTTATATCCAAATCATCGGATCCGAACCGGGAGAACTCAGCGATCCGGAAAATATCCGCGAATTTTTGCCCAAGAGCTATGAGGAAGCGCTCAACTATGCCCTGACCCACAATTACGGCATCCGTCAGGCCAAAAGCCTGTTGAACGCCAAGACTTATGACGTTGCGGCCAAAACCGGCGCGTTGCTGCCGCAAATTACTGCCGATGCCGCCGCCACCAAAACCCGCGGCGAAATTGACCTTTATTCCGGGGATACCACCATTGACAACGTTGAATGGGGTGTCAACATGACATTGCCTTTGTACAGCTCGGGTGAAACCCGCGCCAAAATCCGCCAGAGCAAATATCAGAAATGGCAGGCTCAGGAGGCTGTCCTTGAGGCTGAGCGCAGCACCAGGTCCTCGGTTTCCAGCGCTTGGGAATATATGCAGGCCAACGATGCCAAAATCAAATCCATTAAAGACCAGGTGAAAGCCAACGAAATTGCGCTTGACGGCGTACAAAAGGAAGAAGCCCTGGGCAACCGTACGATTTTGGACGTGCTGGATGCTTATCAGGAGCTGCTTAACTCCAATGTGGAAGAAGTCAAAGCCCGCCGCGACTATTATGTCTCGGGCATGAATCTCCTTTTGGCAATGGGAAAGTTGACGGCTGAAGACCTCAAACTCAACGTTGATATTTATCAACCGAAGAAATATTATAAAGAAACCCGCGACAAATGGTTGTCGTTGTCGGTTGACTGATAATTGCTTTAACTCTAACCGGGTGAAAAAAGATGGCTGAAAATGAAGAAGATTTATCAATGGAGGAAATTCTCTCCTCTATCAAAAACATTTTGATGGAAGATAACGCCAATCAGAAAAGCCAGCCTGCCGGAGTGTCGGCGGAACCGGTCGTAGGAGAAGCTCCGACGACGAAAACGCCCGCCGCGGAAGAGAAAAAACAGGATGACGTTATGGAATTAACCTCTCCTGTTGCTGAAGAGGCAGCGGTACAACCATTGTCCGAAGAGAGGCCGGCGGCGGCTTCCGAGGTGTCGGCCGTTGCTTTGGAGGAACCTATAGCCGAAACGATCGCGGCACCGCTTGACGTTCAGCCCGAAGAAGAAATCTATGACCTCTCACGCTCAATGATGGTTGAGGAGGAAGCAGTCCCTTCGGAGACGATTGACCTTGAGGCGGAGTTGGCGACAGTACGGCCGGCGGAAGAAAATCCGACGGCAACCGAAGAAACGGTGGCGGAGGAAGTCGCCGTTGCCGAAGGTGCCGACGAAGCTCCCGCCGTCCTGAGTGAGGAATTTTCTTCAGAACAGGAAATGTCAGACGCTATTGCCTCCAATCCTTTTTTTGAACAAAACATTCCGGCGGAACCTGTTTTTGAAGAAGAAAACGAGAACAACGCTCCCATGGTTGACTTAGACAATTTGCAGCAGATGATTAGCGACAGCAAAGACATCGATTCCGATCCGGTTTTCGAGGTGGAGGCTCAGCCGCTTCCGCAATTGCCCGACATAGACGATGAAGCGTCGGAAACCGAGACGGCATCGCCGGTAACGGAAAATGAAACTGTTCGTCAGGATGCCGTGGAAGCTTCCGCAAACATCCTCAGCAACTTTGCCAAACTTTTCAGTAAAGAACAAGAAGCACCGCAGGAAACTGCCGCCGCTGTTGAAGAGGTTGCGGCAGAAGGACCCGTTGCAAGTCTTCCGGCGAATGAAGAACTGGAAAATATGGTGCGCGAGGTGATCGCCCGCGAAGTAGGCAATTGGGTAAAAAACAGCCTGCCGGACAACGCTGGCATTGAGCAGATTGCCGCAGACGTCGTCAATAGGCGAACCGAAGATTGGCTAAATCAGAATCTGCCGACCATTGTTGAAAGAATCGTCAAAGAAGAAATGGCTAAAATCATGAATAAGGTTAATGCCTGATCTCTTTTGAGGGAGATTTTTAGAGGGTCTCTTGTTCGGAGGTCGATTGTGAGCAATATCATTTATGCATAAAGGGATAGCTAAAACAATTTGAGGATTGATTGACTGGCTTGCGAAGCAAGCGACAGCGAATTGACCGCCAACTGCTGCCTTGTTTGCAGGGCCAGCATATTGGCCGATTCCTCGTTTATGTCGGCAAGCGTGAGCTTATCAGCTCCTTCTGTCAAAACATTTATCAGGTTTTGGGTAAAGTTCTCCCGTGTGGTGACAATGGAGTAATAGTTTCCTAATTGGGCAGATGCTTGGCGAACAACTTCCAACCCTTGACTGATCTCTTCCAAGTTCGCCAGAATATCCTCAACATTTTTCCAGACGCGTTCCTGTATTTGTAGGTTTTGACTGCTGAGATCAACTCCGGACACTTCTATTCCGGAACTGCGGTTTTCATTGAAAATAATCGTCAGATTTTGGCCTTTGAGCAGATTGATCCCTTTATAGGAGGCATCATTAATCAGATTATCGTATTGCCGGATAATTTCATTAAAATTCTTATTTTCTTCCTCATAGAAGCTTTGCTGGTCCAGATAGGTTTTGTGTAAATTGTCGGAAGCTTTTTGCTGCCATTGGACAATTTCCTCTTCCGTAAAAGAAGGAATGTCTGAAGGCGTTAAAACTGCCGTAACATCAAGATCAGCCAAATCGTCGGGGGCTTGCTCAGGATCCTTTATCAAGCCGATGTCAGAGAAAAAGCTTTCGCCGTCGGTTATTTTCTGTTGAACAATGCCTTGTTCGGCTTTCCAGACGCCCTTTTGTTCGTTCGTCGAATAATAGCTTATTGTAGATCCGGCAACCATATTTAAAGATATAATTCCGCTGTTTTCTTTAACACTAAATAATTTATTATTTTCAGAAAATAAGTTAACTCTGGCGGTTGACGACAGTATGTTAAACGTACAATTTTTATTATATGCTGGAATTGTTGTATTTATCGCATAATTTCCAGACCGTATATTAAAAATAGCATTATCTCTTATGTTAAATTTAATATTAAGACTAAGTGTTATGCCTTCGTCCGCGCAAATATTGAAAATACTATTACCTGAGATATCTGCCGTTTCTCCTATTACTACAGAAAAATTTGTTTCAAAACGGGCATTGTCTTTTAGTGTCAAATTATCAACCTTTGCAGATAAGTTATTTTTATTATTACTTCTTTGAGCAACAAAAGAAGCATTATCCTCTATGATTAAAGAATCAAAGGAAAATCCCTGCCCATAGCTATGGCGACTGTCTATATTAATCTCAGAATTTTCGGACAGATGATACTGGCCCCCTTTTATAGCATTTTCCCATCCTAAGAGATCAATTTTTATATTGATTTGCGAAGTGTCTTTAACATTAACTCGGACACTTGCATCAGAAAGAAGAGCCAACGAATTGAAGTTAAGGTTTGAACCGTTGAATATATTAACAGTTACACTATCTTCATTCAATACAGGACCTTTAAAGTCGGTTTTTGAACCGTAATCAAAATCAGCTTGGAGGGCCTCCATGTTCATAATGGCGGAATCTCTGTTATAAATCAGGTATTCGCTCACTTTAGCATTTATATTTTTAAAGGTTTTTCCTTCAAACGTTCCGGTTAACGTGTAAGTGCTGTTTTCTTCTGCCCAAATGCCGACATGGATGTACGCATCATCATCGGGGTCCATTGTTTTAAGCTCCATGGCAATATTCTGTAAAGTGACGTTTTGGGCATTTTTAATATGAACGGCAGAAGAATTTGTTGCGTTACCTGCTGTCATATTGGCATTGTATTCAAAGGAAATATCCGAGACAAAAACATTGTCTTCTTCTATGGTAAGGGCGGATTTACCTTCGGAAGTATTCATAACGATTTTTGAAATTTCCGCAGGGCGGTTTTGATCTCCGTATAAATAACCGGCGCCGACCAGTTTTTGTCCGGCTTTTAGTTTTATAGAATAAGAATCGTCCAGAGTGATTGTGCCATCTATGACGATTAAACCGTCATTATTTTGTTCGATGGCAATGACCAATTCGTCAGCGTTGGTGACTATTGCAGCAATGGGATAATCAGTATAATCGTTTTTATTAATTGCCTGAGTTGCTGTCGCCGAGGCTTGTTCCAACAACTTTGCACCAGCTTCCAAGCCTTCCGTTGCCGCTTTAATCGTCTGGATCCCTTGCGCCATGGAATCCAACAAGGCCGACAAATCGCTGGCGCGGTTGTTTAAGGA
>CAKQMD010000043.1 GCA_934254925.1 uncultured Alphaproteobacteria bacterium | reverse complement strand
TCTATTAGAGCACCGCTTCGTCAACCTAAGCTTGAACCGTCCTCTTCGGACGGTTCAATTTTTGTAGGGACTTTGCCACAGCTGTTAAAAGCCTGTTAAGACATTATATGTTAGACTGCCCCAAATTGAAACAAACAGGTGTAGAGATGGCAGACAAAAACGAACCTTACTTAGAATCTCCCGTCGCCGAAAACGACGAAGCCGAATACGAATATATTGAGCTCCCGGAAGGCGCGGAACTTCCCGAAGGCTACGAATATGCCGAAGAAATTCCGCAAGAGGAACCCCAAGCAAAAGAAAACCCGACAACAAATCCCGAAACGGAAATCGACGATCTCGATCAACTGATTGCCGGCGACAATTCCGCTGATTTGGCCATAGATGACTTGCTTGGCAACATGGATGCCCCGCTTGATATTTTTCAAGAAAACGAGCCAGAAACCTCAACGCCTCCCTTCCCTGAACAAGAAGCCGAAATCGACTTGTCGGATCTGCCGACGGCCCCTCCTCTCGCAGAAGAAAAAGAAACTTCTCCGGCGGAAGAAACGGCACCGGAACCTCCGACGCCCTTGTCGGAGATCGAAAATCCCGACCTGATCCTTGACGATGATACCCCGCTTCCCTTCTCAGACGAAGCGGAAGAACAGCGCCAAGGCGGCACGGCTGACGAAATTTGGTTTGAAGACATACCCAATCAGAGCGAACCGACGCCTGATCCTCTGCCTGTTCCCCAAGAAGAAATCCCGGCGCCGCAAAACGAAGAACAACCGCTAACAGTGCCGGAAGAAAAAAGCGAACCGGCGCCTTTTCCCGAATTTTTAACGACGCCCCAAACCACAGCCCCAGAAGAGGAAGAGGCCGAAATTTTCATCCGCGAACAAAGCCTTGAGACGCTGCAACCGACTGTACCCCTGCCGCAGGAGGAAACACCGGAACAGTCGCAAGAATCTCCCCTTGCCGCAGCCAAAGAAGAAGTTTTCCAACCGGAAACTCTTTCCTGGAATTTTGCAACACCGAGCACCGAAGAATGGGCAACTTTCAGCGCAGATGCACAACCCGTCAACCAAGCTGTCCGTTTGTTGAAAACCGACCGGGAAACCCTCCTGCTCACCGATCTCGAGGCGTCTGCTGCCGATTGGTCGCTTGTCCTCTGGACACGTAACATCCTGCCCGTATCCTCCGGTGAGGAAACCCTGTTGCCTCTGCAAAAGAACCAGGTGCGCTATGCCTCCTTGTATCGCAACGGCCGCGAAGAAATTGCCACCTTCAATCAGGAGGAATTCGGCTTTATCGACAGCTCCTGCCAGTTTTCGAGATTCGGCGGGCGCTTCATCTGCGGCGACTTCGGCGGAAAAGCCGCCCTTTTGAGCGACGACTTCACCATTGTCTCCCTTGCCGGCCGTGAAGGGCAGATTCTGACCCTGTCTCAAGCGGGACAAGGCTTTTTAAGCGGTCCCGGCGGCAGCCTGATTTTCTTTAACCGCCTGCAGCGCCTCGGCCTGGCCGCTGCCGACCGCGACCGGGAAAATGCAGAAAAAGAGCAACAGCAATTGGCCAAATGGTACAGCGGCAACGGCAACGACGCTTACTTTAACTTCTCCGCCCAATCTCCAAGCGGCGAATTTGTCGCAGACGAAAATTGCAAAGCCATTCATCTGGATATCGGCATGTCTGGTTACGGCTGGAACGTTCTTTTCAGCGACGGCACGGTCATGAATGCTGCCGACCTGCGCGAATACCAGCTGCGCCACGGCAAGCTTCCCGCCGCCGACGGGGAAATAAGCTTCGGCGAGCTGCGGCTCAAGTTCCGCGATGTTGAAAGGATCGTCGTCTACCAGGGAGCGCAGTATTTTTCCTACGGTCTTAACGGTTGATCGGAAAGACCTGAACATTGCTTCCGGCTGCTCCCGTCTCCGCGGTTTCCGGCATGTCGATTCCCGCCTGTTCCTGAATCCGCCGCTGCGATTTCCGCGCGGAAGACTTGGGCGCACGCAGCTCCGGCGCCAGCGGATAAGCATCCTTGGGCAGGCGCAAAATCATATAGCCCGACCCGCCGCCGTAAGCCGGCCCCGACAGGCCGATGGAATAATAACCGCCGATATAGCCATAATCAAGGTCAATGTAATCAATGGCAAAAACCGTTTTGACCGTCGTCTGACCGATGGCGGTCATTTTGCAGGTATAGCCGCCGTCTTCCAGCAACACATGGTTGACATTTTTGGCAAACAGGATCGACTTGGAAGGCGTACAATCGGGAGTCTGTCCGCCGAAGGTAAGGTTATAGTTCAAGATCAGGTTGAGCTTGGAGCCGCCTTTGCCGACGATCACGTCGGTGATTTTCACATAATCGATATAAGCGTTGGTCGGGGCAATTCCCGCAACGATCGGCAGGGTAATGTAGTTTTCCAAGCAAACGTGGCTGGCCGGGTCAGCCTGGCAAACAAGCGCCTTTTGATAATTGTTGTTGTCAAACAAATGCAGCAGGGAATTGAACACATATTCCCTAGACATCGTCAGCTTGGCCGGCGCACATTGCCTGGAGCGGCAAACCACGATGGAACTCGGCGTCATCAGGGGTTGTTGCTCCACCTCCCGACTGGCATTGGAGTTTGTCGGATCGGAAAAGACATCCTGAATAGAACGGCCTTCAAAATAGCTGCAGGCGGCCAAAGCGCTGACGGCGGCCATACCCAGCAGATTTCTGCAAAATTTGTTAATCACGGCGCATACCTTATCTTAATTCTGAAATTTCAGTGTTATCTTAGGCCAAAGATCCGTAAACAACAAAGGATTTTTACAGGTTATTCAATATATTTTTTGCACTTTGGCAAAATAAGTGTTCCAAATAAAAATCAAAAGGCTAAAATAAGAAGCCGGAGGATGAAATGAAACAAGGCAGCTTATTCTCGGCGATTGCGCTGTTTTTGTTGCCCGGCGTCGTTTGCGCGGCGGACATTTACGTCATCGACGGCGACAGCATTCGCATTGATGACCGCGAGATCAGGCTCTCAGGCATTGACGCGCCGGAATATTTTCAAACCTGTCGGGACAAAAACAACCGGGATTACGACTGCGGCCAACAAGCGCGGGAATTTTTGGCGTCTCTGGTTGGCCCGGACCTGCATTGCGAAAAAATCGTCACCGACAAATATAAACGTGAGGTTTCCGTCTGCAAAAGCGGTGGCATCAACCTCAACGAAGCCATGGTCAGAAACGGCTGGGCTGTTGCTTATCAACGTTATACCCATGATTATGACACCGCTCAAAAAGAGGCGAAAGAGCGGCGTCTGGGCATCTGGCAGGGCAAATTTCTCAAACCTGAGTTCTACAGAATCCTCTCTCATGAGTAATAATGTTGATTTTTTAACCAGATTCTTATTGACAGCGGCAAAAAGTTATGTATATTGCAATCAACGTTTTGTATGTAAACAAATAAGGTGAAAAAAATGTACGCAGTAATTAAAACCGGCGGAAAACAATATAAAGTCGAATCTGGCGATATCTTAAAGCTGGAAAAAATCGCCGCCGAAGAAGGTAAAGAAGTAATTTTTAACGAAGTTTTGGCTCTGGGTGACACCGTTGGTACTCCTTTGGTTGACGGCGCCAGCGTAAAGGCTTTGGTCCTCAAGCAGGCAAAAGACGCCAAGGTCATTGTTTTCAAGAAGAAAAGAAGACAAAACTATCGTCGCAAAAACGGTCACAGACAACAAATCACATTGGTTAAAATCACCGATGTCATTGGTAAGTAAGAGTTTATAAGGAGTATTAAGTCATGGCACATAAGAAGTCAGGTGGTAGTTCCAATAACGGACGTGACTCGGCAGGTCGTCGTTTGGGCGTCAAGAAGTTCGGCGGTGAAAGCGTCATCCCGGGCAACATCATCATTCGCCAGCGCGGCACCAAATATCACCCGGGTGAAAATGTTGATATGGGCAAAGACCACACCATTTTCGCCATTGCCGAAGGCAAAGTCGTCTTCACCAAGAAAAGCGACGACAAAACCTTTGTTTCCGTCGTTACCGAATAAAGCGCCGGAAAGCGATTTTTGGAGCAGGGGGGTGTTTAAACACCCCCTTTCTTCGACTAAATAAAAGAAAAAACTTTTGAGCATAAAGTAAAGCGTCATGAAATTTTTGGATCAGGCTAAAATTTTTGTAAAATCAGGGGACGGCGGCGCCGGTTGCGTTTCCTTCCGCCGAGAAAAATACATTGAGTTCGGCGGCCCCAACGGCGGCGACGGAGCCAAAGGCGGCAGCGTCTTCATTGAGGCGGTCGACAACCTCAACACCCTGATAGATTTTCGCTATCACCAGCATTTCAAGGCGCAAAAAGGCGGCGCCGGCATGGGTTCTGACAAATCCGGCAAAAAAGGCGAAGACCTGATCATCAAAGTTCCGACCGGAACCGAGGTTTTGGCCGAAGACGGCAAGACTCTGCTGGCAGACATGCTCGTCCCCGGTCAACGTTTTATGATTGCCAAGGGCGGCGACGGCGGCCGCGGCAACGCCCAGTTCAAATCCTCAACCAACCAGGCGCCGCGCTATGCCGAACCCGGCTGGCCCGGAGAAGAAAAATGGATCTGGCTGCGGCTGAAAGTGATTGCCGACGTCGGCCTGATCGGCATGCCCAATGCCGGAAAATCCACGTTTCTTTCGGTTGTGACTCAAGCACGACCCAAAATCGCCGATTATCCCTTTACCACGCTGCATCCCAACCTCGGCGTGGCCTGGGTCGACAACTACGAAATGGTCATTGCCGACATCCCCGGCTTGATTGAAGGCGCACACGAAGGAGTCGGACTCGGCGACCGTTTTCTCAAACACGTGGAACGCTGCTCAGCCTTCATTCATCTGATTGACATCACCGCGGAAGATGTCACGGCCGAATACAAGGCCATCCGCAAAGAGCTGGAACTCTATGATGCCAAACTGGCCGCCAAGCCGGAAGTCGTCGCCCTCAACAAATGCGACGCTCTGAGTCCCGAGGAAGCCGAAGCAAAGCGCCTCACCCTGGAAAAAGCAGCAGGCAAAAAAGTTTACCTGATTTCCGCCGTCGCAAAAAAAGGACTTTTTGATTGCCTCTTGGCCGTAAATCAGTATATTACCAGAGAAAGACGGAAAAAAGACGCTCCCGAAGCCAAAACACAGGAAGAAACCGGGACCGCCTGGTCACCGTTGCCCTAAATTTAAGGAGTAAAATTCATTGAAACAGACGCAACTCAAATCCGCAGTTCCGGAAAAAGAAATTTCGCAAATCGTCGTCAAAACACTGGAAGACAACAAAGCCGAAGATATCACCATCATTGACCTGCAGGGCAAAAGCTCCATAGCGGCGCAAATGATCGTCGCCTCGGGAACGTCGCAGCGCCATGTCGCCGCTTTGGCCGAACATGTACAGTTAAAGCTGAAGGAAGCCGGCTTCCCTTCCGTTTCCGAAGGAGAGGAAAAAGCCGATTGGGTTTTGATTGACGCATATGACGTCATCGTCCACATCTTCAAACCGGAGGTCCGTCAATTTTACAACCTTGAAAAAATGTGGGCGGCGATTGCCGAAGTCCGCAAAGCCGGCCAATAAATATTCCCGGTAAGCGGGATTGTCTTTGCCTTCAGCCCCAACAAATTCTGTAAGAAATGTAATAGATATCCCCCAGTGAACTGGGGGATATAACAACTACAAACCTAACGGTTTAACCACGCTTGTTGGCGTGGAACGGTGTCTAACGACACCTTGGCATTCAGCCCCGAGTAAACTCGGGGTTTTCTGTAAAGAATGCAATAAAAAAGGATCCGATGACGGATCCTTTTTTTATAACTTGTGTTTTTCAATTATTCAAACTCGGACAAAATCTGCAAATGCCCGCAAACGGTTCTGCATTTTTCGCCGTCATAAATTTTCGCTTTTTCCAACACGCCTTTGGCAGACATCAAAATACTGCAAAAACTCGTCGGATCCGGAGAAAACTGGACGTTGATATCCCGTTGCGCCTGCAAGGAATATCCCAAGTTTCGGCTCAGATAGGCCACGTCTTCATCTTTGCCGATAAACACCGCCAAAAAACCCTCCGGCGTAAACATCGGGTTATCATAAACAAAGGC
This sequence comes from uncultured Alphaproteobacteria bacterium, assembly GCA_934254925.1. Taxonomy (GTDB): domain Bacteria; phylum Pseudomonadota; class Alphaproteobacteria; order RF32; family CAG-239; genus CAKQMD01. Next base: position 3,954 of record CAKQMD010000043.1, on the reverse strand, counting down.
GTTTTTGACCCCATATCGGGTCGAGGCGTGAAACTTGCCGAACACCGGAAAAACTTTCAAATCACCGCTGTTGATCACAAACCCCGTCAGCCGGGTCAACTCCTGAGCGGCGGTAACGATGTTCAAATTCACGCCTTTCAGCAGTTCCAAACGCAACAGCAGTTCCGCCTTGTTTTTGTGAGCGGCGATTCTTTCCTCATACGCGGCAATTTGCCCGGATAAACTCTTTTCTTTCATAAAATAATAATTTAAAAATTAAACATAAAGGTTAACAAATATGGCAATATATTGGCCATTTTTATGCCTTTGTCAAGAGGCGCGCGACAATTTTTTCTTGGCAATCCGCCGTTTTTGAGATAAAAGGAATCATCGACAGGAAAGGAAAAACATGCAGGCCACCATCATTGCTATCGGCAAATGCAAAAAAAATTCTCCCGAAGCGGCAATCATCGCCGAATATGTCAAACGTTCGGGCTGGAAAATCGTCATAAAGGAGAAAGACAACGCCGCACAGGCAGAAGAAGCCCGCTTTTTGCAAGCGGCAATTCCCGCGGGCGCCAAGGTTGTTGTTTTGGACGAACGGGGAGAAAACCTGCGCTCGACCGAGCTGGCCAAACGCATTGCCGATTGGCAACTGGAAGGCTGTTCGGAAATTTGCTTTCTCATCGGCGGTGCCGACGGCCACCTGCAGTCAACCCGCGACCGCGCCGATTTGCTCTTGTCTTTCGGCCGCCTGACTCTTCCGCATATGCTGATGCGCGCCGTCCTGGCCGAACAGATCTACCGTCTGCAAACCATCATCAGCGGCCATCCCTATCACCGGGATTAAACCGCCGCATTCTCATCACCAACCAAGCCGAACGTTCCGAACAACCTTTAACCCCAAATTAACGATTCTCATGTTAAAGTTAGCAACAACGCGGAGAAGCGGAGAAATAAGGCGTCAAGCACGAATCATCCGGCCATTTTTAATTGTTTTAATGGTTTCTAACTTCCCTGCCCCTCCCCAGATAAAACGCTTGCAATATATAATATATTATGATACCTTCCTTCACGATATGTGAAGAGGAAAAACGCCTTCAAGCCTAATGACATAAAATTTTATTAGTTTTATAGATTTATGGTTGCAATTTTATTTTTTCTGTATATACTCCTCTCACAACCTTGAAAGGTTGCGGAGCTTAGAAACTCCAAACTTAAGGAATTACATATCCCATGGGGAAGCGGGGAAATAAGGCGTTAAGCGCGAATCAACCGGCCATTTTTTCATAATTCCTATAAGTAATGGTTTCTAACTTCCCCACCTTAATCTCTAAGGTGGTTTTGTTTAATTCTAACAAAACATATGGAGAGTAAGAATGCCTTATCCCTCAACAATACAAAAGGAAATTTACACCAAACTTTCTACGCAGCTTCGCAATATCCGTCGTGCAAGAATCTGGAACATTGACGATACTGCCGAAATAATGCAAATTTCCTCAAGCCATTATCGGCGCTTGGAACAGGGAAAAGGCTGGGGAAACATAAGACTCCATGATCTGATTTTGTATATGTTGCGGCTTGAGTGTAGTCTGCAAGTCGAAATTAATCCTTTGTTATATAACGACATCATCAACAATCACACTCAAACCAAAATAAATTATATCATCGATATCTTCACCAAAGAATATACCGATGAAATGATTAAAAATCAGAAACATGGAGAGTTTAGTATACCATAACTTATAATTTAAAGGAGGCGGAATAGAACCGCCTCCTTAACGCCTAATCCCCCTTCTTTTTCTGAGCCCTCAGAAAAAGAAGCGGCGGATGGGGCTACTATAGGGGAATAGAAATGAGTACCCTCAAGCCTCCTAATTTGCTGTCGGTTAACTCAATCTTGCCGCCGTGCGAGGTAATGACGTCTTTGGCTATCGACAAGCCCAGACCCACGCCGCCGGTCTCCTTGTTACGAGAAGTCTCCAGACGATAAAAAGCCTTAAACACCTCTTCGCGCTTGTCCGCGGGGATGCCCGGTCCGTCATCGTCAACGCTGATCCACAGTTTGCTCTCGTTGCTCTCCAGGTTGACGGCAATCGTCTTGCCATAGCGGAAAGCGTTGGAAATAATGTTCGTCAGAGCCCGCTTCAAAGCCTGTTCGCGTCCCTGAATGGCGCTGACCTGATCATTGGTCGAATAGCGCACCAAAGCCTTCTGGTTGCGGAACTTGTTGATAATGCTCAAAATCATCTCATTCATATCCACAAAGGAAGACTTTTCGCCGCCTTCACCGCTGACAAAAGAAAGATAGCCGTCAAGCATTTTCTCCATCTCGTCAATGTCTTGGATGAAGTCTTTTTTATCCTGCCCTTCTTCCATCATGGCAATCTGCAAACGCATCCGCGTCAGCGGCGTGCGCAAATCATGCGAAACGCCGGCAAGCATTTGCGTCCTTTCGCTGATCTGTCGCTGAATGCGCTCCTTCATCTTGATAAAAGCCAAAGCGGCTTTTCTAACCTCGGAAGACCCATAGGGCTTAAAGTCTTTATTGTCGATTCCTTTTCCGAAGTCTTCCGCCACTTGCGCCAGTTCCGCAATCGAACGAACCTGAATCCGCAAAAACAGAACCGCCACCAAAAACAGCAAAATCGACGTGCCAACCATCCAAACCACAAACATGAAAATTGAGGTACTGAAAATCTGTTTCTCGGAAGTCATAAACTTAAACAAACCGTTGTTGGTGTCGACCAAAACCGTCAAATCCTTATCGCCCTTGCCGAGATAAATGCTGGAAACGGCTTCCGGAAACTTCTGCCGCAGCGATTCCTCCAAAAACCCGGTAATCATCCGATGATTCTTGGTCACCTTGTTCATCTCTTTATACTTCACCTTGTTGGGATAATATTCCACGCTCAACCCCAACGAGGATTCCGCCAGCTGTTGGATCTTGCCGATCTGCGACGGATTGCGGTTGACAATCTCCATCACAAACTGCATGTCCGACGTCAAGTTAGCCGACAAACGCTTGCCCATCCGTCCCCAGCTGCCGTCAAAAAAGACCACGATCGAAACCACCTGAACCACGATCAGCGGAATAAAAATCAACAACATCGTCCGGAAAAACAGAGTCTTCGGCAAAAATTTCAGTTTAAGAAAGCGCAAAGCATTTTCAACCTTGCCGGGAAATTTTATACGCATGAGAGTCTCCTTAATAATTTTCCTAAAAGCACTTTAGTCAATAAAATGCGCCAAGTCAAATAAACTATCATTACAACTTTGAATCATTACCCCCTCTCCGCCAAATTCCCTCATCTCTTCTCGGCCTCTCTCCTCCGACTTTCTCACCCAAACTCTCCCACTCCCTTTTTCCATCACGACACACCTTTCCTCCCGTTCTCTTCCTCTTCTTTAATCCTTTCCTTCCCGCGCCGCCCCTCACATTCTTTCTTCTTTGCTCCCCTACTTCATTCCACTCATTATCTCACCCCATCCCTCTCATGCCCTTGTCCTTTCTTAACTTCTCTCCCACCTTTTCTCTTTCTCATCCCTCTTCAGCCTCTCCCCATATCCGCATTTTCTCGCCACTTCACCTCTGCACCCTCAACGGCTGACGCCGTTTATTTTCCCCTACGCGGGGAGCGCCGGCCACCGGCCGGTGGGAAAACTCCCTGCACTTCCCCTCTCGGCCTCTCTCCTCCGACTTTTTTCGCCCAAACTTTCTTTCTCCCTTATGCTCGCCTTTCCTCTTTCATCTGCCCACCAATTCCCTGATTCTGCCGTTTCATTTCCTTATATTCATGCCCTTTCTCGTTTCATATTTCCCCTTTTACTTGTTGTATAAAATAAGATTCACTTAAAACTTTAGATATATACATAGACACTAAAATTTCATGAAACAAAAAAACTCTGGAGAATGAGGCAGATAATAAGAATTAAGGGAGAAAGTCCCGCAGCGTACATTGAGGTACGTGAGGA
>CAKQMD010000042.1 GCA_934254925.1 uncultured Alphaproteobacteria bacterium | reverse complement strand
CGGAGCTGGGCCAACCCGAGTTCGGCGGCGATTTTAGCGGCAATTTCGGCATAAGCGCGGCTGTAGGGACTGTCGGGTTTGGAAAAGACAATCGGCGTGCCGTTGTCGGCATTGAGACGGATATCAATATGCAGGGGAATTTCTCCCAGGAAAGTTTCCCCCATTTCCGTCGCGACGTCGCGTGCGCCATGGTGTCCGAAAATATCAGCTCGGGTCCCGCAGCTTTCGCAGATAAAATAGCTCATGTTTTCAATGATTCCCAAAATCGAAACATTGACTTTGCGAAACATGTTAACGCCCTTGATGGCGTCAATCAGGGCAATGTCTTGCGGCGTGGATACGATCACGACTCCGTCAAGGTTGATTTTTTGCGACAAGGTAATGTGAATGTCCCCGGTTCCCGGCGGCATGTCAATGACCATCACGTCAATTTCGCCCCAGTTAACTTCGGTTAACAGCTGTTCAATTGCGCCGCAGGCTTTGGCACCGCGCCAGATCAGCGGAGCCGCTTTGTCGATCAGCGTTCCGATGGACATGGATTTCAACCCCATATATTGGAAAGGCTCAAAGACTTGCCCATCATAAGAAACCGGTGCGACGCCTTCATAACCGAGCATGGTCGGAACGGATGGGCCGTAAATGTCAGCGTCAAACAAGGCGACTTTTAAGCCGCGGTTAGCCAAAGACAAGGCCAGGTTGACCGCCGTGGTCGATTTTCCGACGCCGCCTTTTCCCGAAGCGACGCCGATAATTTTTTTAACCCCTTTGATCTCCCACTTGGGATCTTCCGGCTGCAGGGAAACAATTTTTTTTTCGGCGGTGCGAATGATTGTTGCTTTTTTGAGGCCTTCCAGAGCTTCGATTTCTTGCTTAATATTTTGGTCCAGAGCCGGATCTTCAGGAAGGTTTTGCAACGTGACGATTGCCTTGTCTTTAAATATTTTGACGGATTCAACGTTTTCCGCCGTTAAATAACGTTGCAGAATTTCCCAAACCTTATCTTCCATGAAAGATCCCCTGTTGATAAAAAAACGGTGCCTGATTGTCATTAATTTATAAATAGATTATATAATTCTGTAAAGTGTAAAAAAAAGAAGAGGTATAAATTCATGGCAAAAATTCCAAGCCCTTGGGAAGACAATGACGACGTCTGGGACAACGAGAACAAACACAAAAGCAAACCGGCCGAAAAGGTCGTTAGTCTGGAAAGGATTAGGAAACCTGGAGATTTTGAGTTCAGATGGCAGTGGGCCGTTTTTATTTTAGTTGTGGTTTGGCTGTTGTCGGGGTTTTATCAGATTCAACCCAACGAGCAAGGCGTCGTGCTGCGCTTCGGTCGCTATGTCCGCACTACGGACGCCGGCCTGCATTATCATCTGCCTTATCCGTTGGAAACGCTCAATAAAGTCAACATTACTCAGGAGCGTAGTATCACTTTGGGTGTCAGCCAGGAGAACCTGGGGGCGGAAAACTCCTTTACCGAAAGCCATATGCTGACCGGGGATGAAAATATCGTTGACATCAACCTGACCATCGTGTGGAAGATTTCCGACGCCAAGGATTATTTGTTTAACATGCGCAGCCCGGATCAGACGGTGCGGGTGGCGGCGCAGTCCGTCCTGCGTGAGATTGTCGGACAATCCGAAATGCAGCCGATCATCACCGGGGACCGCGGCAAGGTGGAAGACGAAACCAAAGCCGAGTTGCAAAAGGTTTTGAACGAGTTTGGCGCCGGAATACAAATTGTGCGTGTCAAACTCCAAAAAGCGGATCCTCCCAAACAGGTTGTGGATGCTTTTAATGAAGTTCAACGCGCCAAAGCCGATATGGAGAGGTTTAAAAACGAGGCGGAAGCCTATCGAAACGAGATTTTGCCCAAGGCCCGAGGCGAAGCCGTTCAGCGTCTGCAAAACGCCGAAGCGTATAAAAATGCCGTTATCAATAAGGCTCAGGGTGATACCGAAAGGTTTAATTCGGTTTATCAGGCCTACAAACAAGGCCGAGAAGTGACGATCAAACGCCTGTATCTGGAGGCGATGGAAGAAGTGATGTCCAATGCCAACAAAGTGGTTTTGGATCCGGCGGTCGGCGGCAACAACGCTGTGCCTTATCTGCCGTTGAACAGTTTGAGAAAAGAATAGGAGATCCAAGATGAATGATAAGATGAAAATATATGCGGCCGTCATCCTGGCTCTGATTTTGTTTGTGGCTTTTAATGCGGTTTATGTCCTTAACCAGACGGAGCAGGCGATCGTCTTGCAGTTTGGCGAACCGATGCGGGTCGTCAAAGAACCGGGACTTAAGTTTAAAGTGCCGTTTATTCAAAACGTTGTTTTTTATGACAAGCGCCTGTTAAATTTGGATCCTCCGGCTCAGGAGATTGTTTTGAACGATAAAAAGCGCCTGGATGTTGACAGCTTTACGCGTTATAAAATCGTGGATCCCCTGCGCTTTTATCAGACCGTGCGGACCGAGCTCCAAGCACAGAGCAAATTGGAAGAAATCGTCAATTCTTCGGTACGCAAAATCTTGGGCCAGGTGACGCTGCAGCAGCTGTTGTCGCAACAGCGGACGGAGATCATGAATGATATCAGCGCCGCAGTCAAAGAAGATGCCGCCCAAATCGGCGTCAGCGTGGCCGACGTCAGAATCCGCCGCGCGGATTTGCCGATTCAGGTCCTGCAGGCGATTAACGCGCGCATGAAGGCGGAACGCGAACGTGACGCCAAAGAATTTCGCGCCATGGGGCAGCAGCAGGCACAGCAGATTCGGGCCGAAGCCGAAAAAGAGCGGACGATCATTATTGCCGAAGCCGAGAAAAAAGCTCAGATTACCCGAGGCGAAGGCGACGAACAGGCAATTTTGATCTGGAACAACGCCGCGAGGCTTGATCCCGAGTTTTATGCTTTCTATCGTTCTTTGGAAGCCTATAAGAAATCAATGGCCAATCCAGAGACATCGCTGGTAGTGGCTCCCAATTCGGCATTCTTTGATTATTTTAAGAAACCGATGGCTGGTGGAAGATAAGTGATGAAACTGAACCGGACATTCCTGCCGCTGTTGGTGGCGGCGATCGGCTTTGTTTTTCCGGCGGCGGCGCAGCAGCCTTCTTTTGCCGATCTGGTGGAAAAACTGCAGCCTTCGGTGGTGAATATCTCCACGCGCCATGCGCCGGAAGACGACGAGGGAAGTGCCGATCTGCCCGGCGTGGAAAGTACACACCCGGGATTGCAGGAGTTTTTTAATCCGGCAGAGCCAAAAACCCAGTCTTTGGGATCCGGTTTCATTATTGCCGAAGACGGCTACATCATCACCAATCGGCATGTCATTGACAAGGCGGAAAACATTACCGTCACTTTGGCCGACAACCGACAGTTCGAGGCCAAACTGATCGGCAGCGACGACAAAACCGACATCGCTCTGATCAAGATTGCCGCCGAAGACAAGTTGCCGGCCGTCGTGCTCGGAGATTCGGACAAGATTCGCGTCGGCGATTGGATCATTGCCATCGGCAATCCCTTTGGGCTTGGCGGCAGCGTTACCGCCGGCATTGTTTCGGCCAAATCAAGAGACATTGAGGCCGGACCTTATGACAATTTTATTCAGACCGACGCCTCGATCAACCAGGGAAGCTCCGGCGGTCCGATGTTTAATCTGCAGGGCGAGGTCATCGGCATCAACAGTGCCATCTTTTCAACCAACGGCGGCAGTATGGGAATAGGTTTTGCCGTACCGATCAACCTCAGCCGCTTTGTCATAGAGCAGCTCAAGAGCAAAGGCTTCGTCGAACGCGGTTGGTTGGGACTGAAAATTCAGCCCGGGACGGCGGATATGGCACAAAGCCTGGGGCTTGAAGACAATCAGGGCGTTATGGTGGCCCAGGTCAGCGAAAACTCCCCGGCGGCCAAAGCCGGCATTGAACCCGGAGATATGGTCTTAAAATTTGCCGGCCAGCCGATCGACAATACCAAAAACTTGTCGCGCATGGCGGCAGAAACTCCGATCGGCCAAAGCGTTACATTGGAAATTTGGCGGCAACGTCAAATTCTGCGCAAAACCGCGATCATTGAGAAAATGCCCGAGCCCGAAAAACCAGCCGCCGAGGCACCGGCTTCCGTGACGCCGAAAGATCCCGAATTGATTGCCGGTCTGGAGATCAAAGTTGCGGATATCGAGGCCTCTTTGCTGGACAAATATCAGTTGCCGGCCGACAGTAGCGGCGTGATTGTCACCGCGGTGGCAGAAAACAGCGATGCCGCGCTGAAAGGTCTGAAACCCGGAGACCTGCTTATTCAGATTGACAAGAAAAACATTTTTGACCGCAACGACCTGGTAACCTATGTCGAAGAAGCCCGCCGCGAGAATAACCGGCCGGTTTTGCTGTTGGTCAAAGAAAATGAAGTTTTGCATTTTGCTGCCGTAAAGTTGAGGAAAGATGAGTAGAGTCGATTTTTATCATTTGCAAAAACAAACCCTGGAGCAAGTTTTGCCCAAACTGCTGGAAAAAGCCTATGAGACCGGCAAAAAGATCGTGATCAAGGTCGGGACGGAAGAACGCGTCGAATTTCTCAACGCCCAGCTTTGGACCTTCAGCGATGAAGCTTTCATTCCCCACGGCAGCAAAAAAGACGGCAATGCCGACAGGCAACCCATTTGGCTGACGGCCGGGGACGACGTGCCCAATCAGGCGGAAATGCTATTCCTGGTTGACGATGCCGCGGCTTCCCTGGAGCAGATCGGCCGTTTCGAACGGGTATTTAACCTTTTTGACGGCAACGCCGCCGAAGCCGTCGACAAAGCCCGCTCCTTTTGGAAAGAGATCAAAGCCTCCGCCCATGACTGCCATTATTGGAAGCAAAATTCCGCCGGTCGCTGGGAACAGGCCGGATAAATTTTTCCGATTCTTTTTTATTTTTACGATTTATTTAAAGTTAAACCTTATTAAGAAAGAAGGACCATTGCAGCGGAGAAAATAATTGCAAACGCTCATCACCGAGGAAATTGCCCATATCAGCGGTATCCCCAAAAAATTGGTGATATTTCTGCACGGCTACATAGACAGCGCTCCCTCCATCGACAAGAAGCTGATCACTTTTCTGGATGGAATGCAAGATTATGCCCTGCATATTCCGCAAGCGCCCTTGACTTGCGAAATTCATGAGAACAAACGGCAGTGGTACTCCATGCATCGCTTTGATCCTGACGACGCCCGCAAGTTCGTGTCGACTTTTGCCGAATGCCTGGCCTATTATGACAAAATGTCGCCCGGTTTGGAAGAAGCCTACGCTTATTTGGGAGACTATGTCGACCAATGCCTGAACGACTACGGTCTGGAGGAGAAAGACCTGTATCTTTGCGGTTTTTCCCAAGGGGCGATGCTGGCGCTGTATACGGCTCTTCGACGTGAAAAAAAAATTGCCGGCTGCATCAGTTTCAGCGGCATCTTGGCCGGCGGTCCATACATTCTTGAACATTATCACTCAACGCCCGAATTTTTGCTGATTCACGGGGACTGCGACAATCTGGTCCGTTATGAAGCCCTGCAGCATACGGCCTCAACTCTGCAAAATATCGGTTGCAAAGTCCGTACCCTGACCGTCGGCGGCGGCAAGCACATGGTCACGGACGAAGGATTGGCTGCCGCCGGCGCCTTTATAGCCGGAACCCTACAAAAATAATTGCGATTTGATCAGTCCGCCGTTTTCAATCAGACGGTTGGCGCCCCGTTCCGTTTCAAATTCCGTCCCCGCGCCGAAATTGCGTTCATAAATTTCACCGTAGTTTCCGGTTGTTTTCAGCGCTTTTTTAACCCAATCCGACGACAGCTGAAAAGCTTGCCATAATTGAGGATCAGCTCCCAGCAGGTTTTTGGTCGAACTGTCTTTGAGGCCGATGAATATATCGACGTTTTTGGAGGTAATTTCCTGAGCTTCGGCCAGCGTCAAGGCGTTGATGATCCATTTGGCGGTAATGCGCCAACTGTTGTTTTCCTTTTGTACTTGGGCATAGATCGGCCGAATGGTCAAGATTTCCGGCAAAAGGGAAATGTCGGGGCTGTTGGCAAGCAACGCTTGCTTGATGCCGCGCAGATATCTTTCGTTTCCGGTCAAAAGGTCGCATCTTTTAAGCAAAAAGGCCTCTTTGGCGCGTTGAGGTCCGGCAAACAGGATGGTCTTGAGATTAAGGTTGTATTTGTCGCTGAAGGCCATCACGTTAAACAAGTCGTCCGAGCCGCTCACCGCACAAACAGTCGCGCCGCGGTAATCTTCCATAGAGGTGGCGTCAGCTTTGTTCTTGGCCAGAAACATCTGTTTATCATAATAGATGACTTCCGCCGGCGTCGCTTGGCTTAAAATCTCCTGACGGGCGGTGGCCGGCGTATTGCCGAACATGATGTCGATTTTGTTGGTTGCCAGCGCTTTGGAAACGTTTGTCCCTTCGACGTGAATCATCTCAAACTTGTCGGCGTCTCCGAGGGTAGCTGCGGCAAAAGCGCGACACAAGTCGGCGTCGAAGCCATGCCAAAACCCGTCTTTGTCCTTATAAGCGAAAGCTCTGGAAGAAAGGTCCGTTCCGCAACGGATCATGCCGCGGGTTTTGATAAAGCGAATGCCGGCGTCACGAGCCAGAGCATTGCCACCGCATAAGCAAATTGCCAAACCGAGGATTAAAGCGCTTAGTTTCATTTTATTAACCAATTTATGTTATTCTGACAGCAAATTTATCCTTACTATAAGGCATTTTTTATGAAAAGTAACTTTTTTTTGCGACTTATTATCTGTTGTTTGTTGTCGTTTGCCGTTTTGCCTGCCCGCGCGACCGAGCTGACGGAAGCTTCGGCGCGCCGGTGGGCGGAAACCAAAGGCGGCCTGTTACTTGAGACTTTTAACATTCAAGACCTCTCCCGAAAATATGCTGAGCTGGACCGTCTGCTTTTAGAAAACGTGGATCTTGATTATATCGGCAGCTTTGTCGTCGGGCGTTATCAAAAGGACATGACTCCGGAACAAGCCGCACGTTACAAAGAGATCTTCCGTCGATTTGCTTTGGCCAGTTACAAGCGTTTTCCGCTTAATTTTGAAAATAAGATTAATTTCAGCATCGTCAACAGTACGGTTAACGGAGATCAAGCGCGGGTCACCGCCTTGATTGACTTGGGAGATTTCATGAAAGACGAGCAAGGCAATCCTCAAAAAATTTTGGTGGAATTTCGCCTGCGACAAACGGATGGCGCTTTAAAGCTGATTGACCTGAAAGTGGCCGAAAGCTCTTTAATCCTGGCTTACCGCAATGTCTTTTATCAGATGATTGCCAAAAACGACGGCGACATGGAATGGTTTCTGGAAGACCTGGAAGACCAAACATCCTCCACCGAAATTGACAACCAAAGAAGATTAAACGCCGCCGGACAAGATAAATATTGAAATTAAAATCAAATTCTTATAAGATCCCAAGCTGTGTTTTGATAAATAATTTAAGCGATTCTGGATAATTTTTGACCATGACTGAAATCAAAGTGAGATTTGCCCCGAGCCCGACCGGATTTATGCATATCGGAAATACCCGTACGGCCCTGTTCAACTGGCTGTTGGCCCGCAAGCTTGGCGGAAGGTTTATGCTCCGTATAGACGATACGGACGAACAACGCTCCAAAAAGGAATATGAAGACGCCATCCGCGAGGCTTTGCTCTGGTTGGGACTGACCTGGAGCGAGGAAGCCCGCCAATCGGCGCGGCGAGACCGCTACAATCAGGTTGTGGAAAAACTGAAAGCCGACGACCGCATTTATGCCTGTTACGAAACGGCCGAAGAGCTGGAATTTATGCGCAAAAGGCTGATGAACAAGGGCCTGCCGCCGATTTACGATCGCAGCGCTTTGAAATTGACTGCTGCGCAAATTGCAGCTTATGAAGCGGAAGGCCGCCGGCCGCATTTTCGCTTTAAGCTCAATCCGGGAACAATCGAATGGCAGGATCTGGTTCGCGGAACTTGTCGTTATCAGGCGGAAAACCTGAGTGATCCGGTCATTATTCGCGAAGACGGCAGCTTTCTTTATCACCTTCCTTCGGTGATTGACGACGTCGATTTCGGCATTACTCACATTGTCCGCGGGGAAGACCACGTGACCAATACGGCCGCTCAGGTGCAGATGTTTGAGGCGCTTGGCGGCGTTATTCCCCAATTTGCTCATCTGCCGCTGCTTACCGGCAAAGAGGGAAAACTTTCAAAACGCTTGGGCAGCCTCGGCGTACGCGAGTTGCGGGCTGATGGCGTGGAGGCTATGGCCATTTCTTCTTTCCTTGCCAAATTGGGCACTTCGGAAGCCATTGAGGCCTTTTACGATCTGGACACTCTGGCGGCGACTTTGGACTTTGCCAAACTTGGCCGTTCTCAACCCAAGTTTGACGAAGAAGAGCTCAAATTGTTCAATACCCGTTTCATTCACGGATTGCCTTACGCTGCCGTCAAAGACCGCATTGACGCCGATGAGAACTTTTGGTTGGCTGTTCGCGGCAATTTGACCGCCGTCGCCGGCATCCGAGAGTGGGAAAATATCTGCCGGCAAAAAATAACGCCGGTCATTGAAGATCGGGAATTTACCGCCTTAGCGGCGGAGCTTTTACCGCCTTCTCCCTGGAATGAGACGACTTTTTCCGACTGGCTTAATGCTCTCAAAAACCGTTCCGGCAGAAAAGGCCGCGACCTTTTTCATCCCCTGAGGCTGGCGCTGACCGCCGCAGCCGACGGTCCGGAACTCAAAACACTGTTGCCGCTGATCGGGCGGGAAAAGGCTTTCCGTCGCCTGCAGGGCGAAACGGCTTAACCAATGTGAGGATAACATGACCGAGATTTATTTGCACAATACTCTAAAACGCCGTAAAGAAAAATTTGTTCCCCTGGACGCTCAAAACGTGCGAATGTATGTCTGCGGTCCGACTGTTTATGACAAGGCTCATCTCGGCAATGCCAAAACACCGGTGGTTTTTGATGTCCTTTTTCGGCTGTTGCGTCACGTTTACGGCGCCGAACACGTCACTTATGTTTCCAACATTACCGATGTTGACGACAAAATTTTGAACAAACATAAAGAAACCGGACGTTCCATCCGCGAAATTACGGAACAGACCTACCAATGGTATGTTGAAGATATGAAAAAACTCAACAATCTGGAGCCGACTTTTCGTCCCCGCGCGACGGAATATATCGCCGAGATGATTGAGATTGTCAAAGCTTTGCTGCAAAACGGCCATGCTTACGAGAGCGAAGGACAAGTTTTGTTTGATGTCGATTCGATGCCCGCCTACGGTTTTCTTTCCGGTCGCTCGATGAAAGAAATGTTGGCCGGCGCCAGAATTGACGTTGCGGATTACAAGAAAAATCCCGCCGACTTCATTTTATGGAAACCTTCAGATCCCGACCAACCCGGTTGGGAAAGTCCTTGGGGCTACGGACGGCCAGGTTGGCATTTGGAGTGTTCGGCCATGTCCGCCAAATTGTTGGGGAACGACTTTGACATTCACGGCGGCGGCTCGGACTTGATCTTTCCGCATCATGAAAACGAATGCGCCCAATCTTGCTGTGCGCATAAGGGATCGCGTTTCGCCCATTACTGGGTACATACCGGCATGTTGATGGTTGACGGTGTCAAAATGTCCAAATCTTTGGGCAATTTCTATATCCTGGATGACATCTTGGCAAAGTATCCGGCAGAGGCGTTGCGTTATCTGTTTTTGACTACGCATTACCATCAGCCCTTTAACTTTACGTTTGAGGGATTGGAGCAAGCCAAGGCCTGCCTTGACAAATTCTACAATGCGCTTTTAAAAAGCAAAGACGTTCCCGCCGCTGAAACCGCAGCGGATCCTCGGATTGTCGAAGCCCTGGCCGATGATCTCAACACGCCGCTGGCCCTGAGCTTTTTGCATGAAACCGTCAATAACCTCAATAAGGCGCAAAAAACGGAAGACAAAGCAAAATACAAAGCAGACCTGCTGGCCGGAGCCGCTTTGCTCGGTCTTTTGTGGCAAGATCCTGAACAATGGTTTAAGGGCGACAGCTGTAATTTAACCATAACCGAAGCCGAAATTGAGGCCAAAATCCAAACGCGGGCTGAGGCTAAAAAGCGCAAGGACTTTGCTCTTGCCGACGAAATTCGCAATGAATTGAAAAACTGCGGCATCCTTTTGGAGGATGGCCCCAATGGGACAACCTGGAAAAAAGGATAACCTTTGCCCTCCTTTAAGGGAGGGCAAAAGAC
>CAKQMD010000041.1 GCA_934254925.1 uncultured Alphaproteobacteria bacterium | reverse complement strand
GGCAAAGTCCCTACAAAAATTGAACCGTCCGAAGAGGACGGTTCAAGCTTAGGTTGACGAAGCGGTGCTCTAATAGAAACGTATAGGGCCATCCTTGTCGTTGTCAACGCCGACATCGGGAAGGGTTACGACGTCTTTGATACATCTGGCCAGTTGCGGGTTATATGTATATCCATCTGCACATTCAATTCTATCTACAGATGTGGTGCATTTGTAACAAGTTGATCCGTTGTCGATGATTATGCTGCCGGAGGCGGTTGTGTTTCCAGAACATTGTGCATAGTAACCAAACGGGCAGGTTGTGTCGGTGGTGTCAACACATTTTGTCTTGCTTGAGTTGGGGATTTTGCCGCCGGTACAGGTTTGAGCTCTTGTACAACCGCCACAGGAATTTTTATTGGCACAGATGGAGTTGCTGTCTAAAGTGATGTTTTTGCACTCGCAGGTGTTTTGGTTGGAAGATGTGGTATAGCCATCACCAAAATCAATTGAACAAAAGCCTCTTTCCACGCAATTGCCGTTGCAACGCAGTTTGCAGTATTGCCCCAGAGCAGAATAGATTGTGACTGTGGGTTTGCAGACGCAGGAGTTGCCGGAGACTTCCTCGCCGTTGGCACAGGTGATGGCCTTGACACAGTTGCCGTCACAGGTTTCGGCGCAGTAGCCGTTTGTGGGGACTTCAACCGTTTCCGGACAGGTACAGTTGTAACAGGTGATGAATCTGCCGGCCGTAGCAGGAATGTTCATGACCTTTTTACAGGTTTTGCCGTCGGTAGAGGTTGAGCTTTCCTGATAGTTGCTGTTGATCTCGGCACAGGTCTTGGGCGAACATTTGCCGCAATAGGCGTTGATCGTGTAGCGGTGTCCGTTGTTGACCGGGTAAGTTCTCTTGCTCCAAACGCCGTTATCGTTGGTACAGGCGGTCTTGAGAGCGCTTTCTTCAGAAGAAGTTTCAAAATAGGTTTCACCGCTGCCGCAAACCGAAGTGGCTTCGCAGGTACCGATGCAGGAAAGATTGCTACCGGTATTGGCATATTGGGTGCATTTGTAGCCTGCTTTACAAAAACAGGTGTATGTGCTTTCGGTGCCGGTTGAACATCCGGTGAGTTTTTTGGCGTTGGTCGGACAGGCTGCTATGTATTTGGAAGGATCGCAAATACAGGCGGTTTTGTCGTCGTTGGGAACGGTTCTGCTGGCACAGGTTTGTTTTTTGACACAGTTTCCGCCGCAGGTTTCGGTACAAATGTCGGAGGAACCGAGGGTGACGGTTGCGCCGCAGTCTTCAACGCAACGGGCGTAAGTTCCGCATCCGGTTTGCAGGCAGGTTTCCAGCTTTTCTCCTTCTGCGCAGAAGGTCAGGCCTTTGCTGTATCCGGCACATAAAGTGGAACATGAGGTGTTTTTGACGCAGCGGGTATAATTGCCGCAGCCGCTGTGGGGACAGGTTTCCCTTGTCTCACCCACTCTGCACAACTTGTTGATTTTTAAATAGCCTGAGCATAGGGACGCGCATTGGTCGACCGGGTCGGCCTCAATCCCGCCCATGTCTTCCTGATAGTCGGGCAGGAAATAGGCCTTGGCAATTTGGTAAGACTGAGATTGCAGAGGCGTTATTTCCAGAACGGGATCCATTTGTGTTGCAAAAGAACTGCCGGCAAATGAAAACATTGTAACGGCAGTGATGAACCAGATACGTCTGAAGATCGACATGGCGCGTCACCCTTAATAACAAAATTTTATATACACAATTTTATTTTATAATAAATTTTGTTTAAGAGCAACGATAAATTATCGTCCCTTTTTGAATTTCACATTTTTGTCATAATTAATGATCGCGGGAGAGGATATAAGCGGCAAGGCTGCGAAGGTCATCTGCCTGCGCACCGAAAATTTCCAAGGACTTTTGCGCTTGAGCAATGAGTTCTGCGGCAAGTTTCCGGGCCTTTTCCAAACCGTAGAGGCTGACGAAAGTCACTTTGTTTTGCGCCGCGTCTTTACCCAGCGTTTTGCCGACCAAAGCTTGGTTGCCGACGACGTCCAAAATATCATCGGTGATTTGAAAAGCCATGCCGATGCCGCGGGCATAAGCGCGGAGTGCCTGACGTTGCTCTTCGTCGGCTTGTCCCAAGATTGCTCCGGCCTCACAGGCATAGCTCAAAAGGGCGCCGGTTTTCATGGCTTCGATTTGTTTGATGATGGGGGCAAAGTCGGTTTCTGTCGGCAATTTTTCTGCAATCAAGTCCAGCATCTGTCCGGCAACCATGCCGTCAAAGGCACCGGCTTGCCGTGCCAGAAGGTTGAGCAAACGGCAGCGTACGGCAGGGTCGGCATGCGTTGCGGGCGCGCTGATCAACTCAAAGGCGTAAGTCAGCAATCCGTCTCCGGCGAGAATGGCCGTCGCTTCATCAAACTGTTTGTGACAAGTTGGACGGCCGCGGCGCAAATCGTCATTGTCCATGGCCGGCAGGTCGTCATGAATCAGGGAATAGGAATGCAGCATTTCCAAAGCAGTCGCCGTCTGCAAAGAAGCCTTAAAATCCAGCCCGAACAAAGCAGCGGAGGCATAGACCAGAAAGGGACGCAGGCGTTTCCCGCCGTTCATGACCGAATAGGCCATGGCTTCGACGACGCGTTTTTCCGCACCCTCGGGCAGAGGAAAGAAGCCGGGAAGTTCTCGGTTGAAGTTTTGGGTGTATTCTTGCAGGCGAGTGATGAAATCGGTCATATCTTTTACTCGGCAGTCGGGTTAAAGTCGATGGTCGTTGCCTGACCGTCGGCGGAAATTTCGATCTTTTCGATTTTTAGCTGAGCGGCTTTGAGTTTTTCCTCACAGCATTTTTTCAGGGCGGCGGCGCGCTCATAGGCTTTGACGGCGTCGTCGAGCTTGATGCGTCCAGCTTCCAGTTCGCGGACGATGTTCTCCAGTTCGGCCAAGGCCTGCTCAAAACTAAGTTCGGCAATCGGGGTTTCTTCGGTCATGGTTTTATTCCTCATTTCTATAACTTTCGCTATTTTATTATAGTCTTTCGGTTTTAGCAAGAAGGGGTTTAGCAACGGGGTAAAACTTTGGGCTCCGTTCCTAAAGCCAGCTACGCGCAGGCCTTGAAATCTGCTAAATTAGAAAGTGTTAAAGGAGAAAAATGATGAAAAATTTAGCAGTAACTTCAGGGGCGAAATTATTAAAGGCCCTTGCCAATAAAAAGCGTCTGGAAATTTTATATCATTTGCGTGGACAGGAGTTGAAAGTCGGTGAGATGGAACGGCTGGTTAATTTGAGCCAATCGGCATTATCCCAGCATTTGGCCGTGTTGCGTAAAGAAAATATTGTGAAAACCCGGCGCGAGGCGCAAACAATTTTCTATTCAATCCAAAGCGAAAAGGCGCTCAAGCTGCTCAGCCTGCTTGACAGCCTGTACAACCAGCCTTATCGAACCGCCATGGCTTAAGAAGAAGCGGAAGATTCCTTTTGCCGGCAGGAAACTTCTCAGGAAGGCCTGCCGGATTTTTTATGGACCAGTTCAATGTTGCGGACCTGCGGGTTGAAGCGGATGCTGAGGTTCCCTTCACGCAGCTCCAACGCCAGGTTGCCGAAAAGTTCCCGGCGCCAGCCCTTGAGCAGAGGCAGGTCGTCGTCGGCAAAGGCGGAAAAGTTCTTTAAGTCTTCTTCGGAGGCGATGAGCCGAGGGATAATTTGGTTTTGGTTGCTGACCAAGCGCAACAGCAAGCGCAGCAAATCAAACATTGCCGAACAACCGCCGGCGGTTTCCTTGAATTCGGGCGGCGTGACGTATTGTTCTGTCGGAATATGGCGACAAGCTTCCAAAACGTTCAAAATTTCGTCGCCCAGGCGGCCGCTTGCCACGTCGGAACGCATGTTGCGAATGCCTTTGAGTTCTTCTTTGTTGCCGGGGTTGATCGAGGCGACGGCAATCAGGCAGTCGTCTTTGATGATCATCTGTCGGGGAATGTTATGATCCATGGCTTTTTTCTCCCGCCAGGCCGCCAGTTCTCTTAACAACGTCAGCATGTGGGCATTATGCGAGCGGTGGCGGATTTTTTGCCAGGCGTCGGCCGGGTCGACATGGTAGAGCGCCGGATCTTTGAGGGTTTCCATCTCTTCACTGATCCAAAGATCCCGATGATTTTCTTTCAGGCGGGAGGAAAAATAGCGGTATAGTCGTACCAAATGCGTGACGTCAGACAAGGCGTATTGCAGTTGGGTGTCGTTGAGCGGACGTTTGCTCCAGTCGGACAGGCGCGAAGTTTTGTCCAGGGAGATTTTCAAGATGCTTTTGACCAGGTTTTCATAGCCGACGGATTCGCCGAAGCCAAAGACTTGCGCGGCTATCTGCGTGTCAAACAAGGGGGTTGGCAGTTTGCCGGTGAGATTGTAGACGATTTCCAGATCTTGTCTGCCGGAGTGGAAGACTTTGGTTATCTGCGGATTGAACAACAGCTGATAAAAACAGTCAAGCTCAATGCCTTTAGCGAGGGGGTCGATGACGGCACAGTCTTTTTCCGAACCGACTTGGATCAGACAGAGTTTGGCGTAATAGGTCTTTTCGCGCATGAATTCAAAATCGACCGTCATAAATTCCTGATCTTGGAGCGAACGGCAGAATTGTTCTAATGTTTGGGTGTCTTCTATCAGTTTGATCATGGGTGCAGTTGGTTATAAATCCGGTTGGTTTGACGAAAGTTATAGTGACAAATGGCGATGGCCAGCGCGTCCGACGAATCGTTGTTTCGTGGTTTGCAGCCGGGCAAAAAGACTTTTACCATGGTTTCTACCTGGTTTTTGTCGGCGTGGCCGACCCCGACAACGGCTTTTTTGATTTTGTTGGGCTCATATTCGGTGACGGAGATGCCGTAACGAGCCGGCGCCAGCAGCACTACGCCGCGGGCCTGGCCGAGTTTGAGCGTGGAAAAGGGGTTGGAGTTTAGAAAGACCTGCTCGATGGCGGCTTCGTCAGGGTGATAGCGTTCAATGACGTCGCAAATTCCCTGATGAAGCATGGCCAAACGAGCGGGAAGTTCCGTTTGGGGCGTGGTTTTGACAATGCCGTCGGCAATGTGACGGAGGTGGTTTTGTTCAACCTCAATAATCCCCCATCCGGTGGAGGACAAGCTCGGATCCAGCCCCAGAATACGCATTTTAACCTAACGCGGCCAAAATCTCTTCGGAGATTTCGGCGTTGTGGTAGACTTGCTGAACGTCGTCGTCTTCTTCCAACGCGTCAATGAAGTTCAGCAGTTTTTCGGCGGTTTCGGCGTCGGTCACGTCTACCTTGACCATGGGTTTCCAATCCAGGCGGGAAACGGAAGGGGTGCCGAATTGTTTTTCCAAGGCTTCGGTAACGGCGCCGAGGTCATCGGTCAGGGTTTCAATCTCATGATGTTCGTCGTCGGAAGCCACGTCGTTGGCGCCGGCTTCCAGGGCCGCTTCGAAGATTTTGTCATTGTCGGCGACGCTTAAGGGATATTGAATAAAGCCGATGCGTTCAAAGTTAAAGGCGACGGAGCCGCTCTCGCCCAAGATGCCGCCCTTTTTGCCGAAAATGGTGCGGACGTTGCCGGCGGTACGGTTTTTGTTGTCGGTCAGGCCTTCGACGATTACCGCCACTTTGCCGGGGCCGAAGCCCTCGTAGCGGACGGTGGTGTAGTCATCGCCGCCGGTTGTTTGGCTGGCTTTGGCGATGGCGCGTTCAATATTGTCTTTAGGCATACTTTCGGCACGGGCTGCCTGGATGGCCAAACGCAGGCGCGGATTTTTGTCCGGTTCGGGCAGGCCTGATTTGGCGGCGACAGTAATTTCACGGGCAAGTTTGGCAAAAACCCGGGCTTTTTTGGCGTCCTGGGCGCCCTTGCGGTACATGATGTTTTTAAACTGGGAATGTCCCGACATGGTTATACTCCTTAAATCTTAGCTAATTGTATCCCGCTTATAGCGCAATGCGTTATTTTCTGCAAGATTTTTTTTGTTAATCGCCGTCCTTTATAACGACATAGTCAATTTTTTTGTCATCGGCGCTTAAAATCCTGAAGCCGATGCCGTCAATGGTGACCAGGCCGGGCTTGGCCGGGAAGCTGATGTTTTCAAACGTGCCGCGATTGCCGTCGGCCGAGCCGCTGTAGTCAAAATAGGTAAACCAGACGCGGTCCAGACGGACGCCGTCATATTTGACGTCAAAGCCGGCGGTTGGTTTTGTCTGTTCGGTTTTGGCGGTTTTGACCGGGAAAAAGCGCACGTCTTCGGGGTAGGGGAGAAAATCCGGCAGCAACAGGCTGAGGCGGCCGTCGCGTAATTGGCCGATTTTGCGATAGATCTTGCCGGACGAATCGACTAACATGACAAAACCTTCCTGCTGGGTAGGCAAAAGGCGGTAGCGAACGCCGTCAACGTCGGTTTCTCCGATGATGTTTAAAGGTTTGTCGGCCTTGATGACCAAGGGAACGGAAGCGCTGTTTAAAACGGCATCCTTGTCGGCCTTGAGCTGTTCTTGCCGGTAGTAGTCTTTGCGGTAGATCTTGTTGTTTAGGACGGAGCTGCCTTTATAAGCGGTGAGGTTGGTGTTGAGTTTGAAGTTTTTTTCTTCAATCAATTCGGTTTTGACCAAGCGGGGTTCCCGGTCGTAAAGCTCCACCGAGTAGGTGCTGAAGCTTTCCACCAGGTCGTTCCTGGCGCCGAAAAAATTGTGGGGACCGGAGCTGATGCAGCCGCAGAGCAGGCCTAAAAGACAAAAAACGGGCGTTTTATTCATGGTATATCTCTTTTTTTAGATTGCAAGCTAACTTAATATTTATACTATATTACAATAAACGTAAACAACTGATTGCATTTTATAGGATGAATTTATGAACAACTCGGGCAGCTGCTGGCAAGTGACTTTTGCGCCTTTGGACGGAGAGCGGGACGCTTTTGAGAATTTTTTGGAAGATTTTTTTGAGGTTGTGGTCTGCAATTTTGACGACGACGGGCAGGACGTGTTTGTCGGATACAAGGGAGTGGCCTTTAAAACGAAGGAGCTGGAGGCTGCCGCTGCCGCCGCCGGCGTGAGGCTGCCGTCTTATCGTGCCGAACTGTTGGAAAGCCAAAACTGGCTCAAAGATTACGTGATAGAATATGCGCCGGTGGAAGTTGCGGATTTTTTAATCTATGGGATTCACGAAAAGGAGACGCCGCAAACCGACAAGCTGCCTCTGCGGGTTTATGCGGCGACGGCTTTCGGGTCGGAACACCCGACGACAAAGGCTTGTTTGGAGGCAATCAGTCGCCTCAATTGCGACGGATGTCGTCCGCTTCGGGTATTGGACATGGGGTGCGGTTCGGGAATCTTGTCTTTGGCAGCGGCCAAACTGTGGGGCACTGAGACCAAGATCATTGCCGCCGACATTGATGAAGAAGCGGTGATCGTGACGCGGATGAATGCTGAAGACAATGGGTTAAGCCCGCTGATTACCGCGGTGCGCAGCGACGGTTATGCCGATGATGCCGTACGAAACAATGCTCCTTATGACCTGGTGTTGGCCAATATTTTGGCGCGGCCGTTGATTGCCATGGCGCCTGAGTTGTCGGCGGCTTTGAAACCCGGCGGCTTTGCCGTGTTGTCAGGATTTGTGGCCGATCAGGCCGAGTGGGTCGTCGGCGCCCATGAGGAGGCCGGCCTGCGTTTGAAAGCCCTGTTTGAACCCGACGACACTTGGCGTGCCGCTTTGATGGAGAAAACCAAATGATTTCGATTGAAACTATTCGCGCCCAGTTGGCCCGCAAAAAAATCGATGCTTTGATCGTGACCCGCAACAATATGTTTTTGGGGCAGGACATTCGTGACGACGAAAACAAAATCCGCGCGTTGTGCGGCTTCAGCGGTTCGGCGGGGACTTTGCTGATTATGGCCGACAAGGTTTATCTGTTGGTCGACGGCCGTTATGAGCTGCAGGCCGCACGGGAGACCGTCGGCAAACAAATCGAGGTCGTCGTTCTTGCCGGCGGCGAGACTTTGGCCGATTGGATGCAGGCACATTTGCCGCGCGGAATAAAAATCGCTTATAATCCCTGGTGCCATGCCATCAGTGAAGTGGACTATTGGAAAAGGGCGCTGCGGCGTTTTGAGTTTGCAGAGGACGAGGACCAGCTGACGGGAGCGTTGCTCAGCGATGTGCCGGCGGAGATTTTTGAACATAAGCTCGAGTTTGCCGGCGTGAGCATGGATGAGAAGATTTCCTATTTGACGGAGTTTATTCGTGAACATGAGATAGACGCTTATTTCCTTTGTGCGGCCGACAGCGTTTCCTGGTTGCTTAATCTGCGTTCCGACGCTTTGCCGGATACGCCGGTCATCAGGGCTTTCGCTTTGGTCAACCGGCAAGGAGAAGTCAGTTTGTTTACGGCGGATTTTAACAAGTTGGCGCAGGAACTGAAAGCCTATAAGGGCGGAAAGGTCGGCGTCGCATACAGCCAAACGCCGCGTCGGGTGTACAGCCTCATGAAGAAGCTGGACATTTGGGTAGAGAATCTGCCCAATCCGGTACAAAAATGGAAAGCGGTGAAGAATCCGGTAGAGATCAGCGGCATGGAAAAAGCCCATCAGCGCGACGGTTTGGCTTTGGTCAAGTTTTTGAGCCGGCTGGAAAACAACTTTGAGGGCGAAGACGAGCTTTCGGTTGTGCAGAAGCTTTATCGGCTGCGGGCGGAAGGCGAAAATTTCTACGGCAACAGTTTTGAGACGATTGCCGGTTTTGGCTCTAACGGGGCAGTGGTGCATTATCAGCCCAATGCGGAAACAAATTTGTCTTTGAAAGCGGGGTCCCTTTTGTTGCTGGACAGCGGCGCCCAGTATTTTGACGGGACGACGGATGTGACCCGCACGGTGGCTCTCGGTCAGCCGCAACCGGAGATGATCCGTGATTTTACCACGGTTTTGAAAGCGCATATTGCTCTGGCGTCGACGCGTTTTCCCCAAGGGACGACCGGGCAGTCGCTTGATGCAGTTGCCCGCAGCCGAATGTGGAAAGAAGGGCTGGATTATAAGCATGGGACGGGACACGGTGTCGGATGTTTTCTTAATGTACACGAAGGACCGCAGAGCATTTCCCTGCGCAGCTCTTCGGCGCCGTTGGAGGAAAATATGGTTCTGTCGATTGAGCCGGGCTGTTATCATGAAGGAAAATACGGCATTCGCATTGAGAATCTGGTACGCGTTTGCCGTGACGGCGAGAGCAAAAGCGGGACGCCGTTGTTTAAATTTAAAGCTTTAACGTTAGTTCCTATTGATAAATCGTTGATTGATAAATATCTACTTGATCAAGAGGAGCTGGCGTGGCTTAATTCTTATCACCGAGAAGTGCTGCAGGCTTATGCCGAGCAGCTGAGCGGTGAAGAAAAAACTTGGCTTGAAAAGGCTTGCGCTCCTCTGTAATCCTTAAAAAAGGAAGGGAGGAGCTTATGAAATTGCGCATTTTACTATTGCTGGGGTTGTTGCTGGGGAGCGGCGCAGCTTGGGCACAGCCGGTTTATGAGGGCGGTTATAATCCTGATCAAAATTTGAGTGAGTATTTTTCCGAGGCTTATCCCAATTATGACAAGTCGATTATTTATGTCTTTTTCAACAATAATCCCTGTTATGATTGTCCGCAGGCCATTGAACTTTTGGAGCAGCTGTATCAGCAAAATTATCAAAATCAATACAGCCTGTTGATGATTAACTATGAAAACGACGACGAGTATGACTTTATCGAGACTTATCAGCTGTCGCAGCCGCTGGAAGTGGTTTTGGTGCGGGTTAACGACGGGGCGGTTTTCGGGTATAAGAAAATAGAGAATCTTGAAAATATGGTTTCTGATCCGGTCAGTTTTAACGAATATGTCAGTTCGCAGATTAATGGTTTTCTCGGCGAGGGAAATTGATTTATAATATCTAGTTTCTGTTAGTAAGTTTATTTTTTTTATAAAAATAGTTGAAATTTAAAATATAAGCTTTATATATTAGTTAAGTTAAATCTTTAGAGAAGAGGCCGTCAGGCTTCTTACAGTGCAAAGAATCGGCTTTGCGGTTTTAATTTTATATTTTAACTCAGCATAGCTGATCTCTTGGGGTTCCCCTCTTTTTCTCTGCAGTCAAGGAGGGGAATTTCCCCGAAGGAAATCTCCGCTTCAGAACGGAGATTTTTTTATGTTAGAACAAAGGTTGCGGTTGTGCAAGCTTAATTTGAGCTTTCTCCGTTTTGAGACAGGTGATTTTCTGTCTAATAAATAAAAAGGCTCTTTGGGGTTTTTAGCATTATTCCTGCAGTCAAAATCTAGCCTACCCCAAAGAGGTCTTCATGGTAACGAAGACATTTTCACATTAAATGACTTTAATCTTTTGGCAAACAATATTTGGACAATAATTATCATGTATTGACATCGTTGTTGACAAAAAT
>CAKQMD010000040.1 GCA_934254925.1 uncultured Alphaproteobacteria bacterium | reverse complement strand
GACAAGTCACTGGCGCGGTTGTTCAAGGAAACAGCAGTGTAATAAGAAGAAGGATTGTCAATCGCAGAATTGACTTTTAATCCGGTCGAAAGACGGTTTTGGGTCAAATCAACCTGTCCCGCAATATTCTGCAGGCTGAGTAAGTTTGATCGCATTGACGCGGTTAAACTGATATTGTTGCTCATTTCTTCTCCTTTTTAATACCAGGAGTATAAAAGAAATGAGAATTCTCCTCAAAAGCCTTGCAAGCTTTTTCCTCAGCCTATCTCACTTTTTGGATATAATTTATTGACCTCAGATCTGTCTATTTAGACAGAAAAAAGCCCCTCAACGAGGGGCTTTTTTCCTAACAATGATTAAAAACCTAAACCAACATGGTATCCAGCAGGTTTTTGCAAAAGCAACGCAACTCCGGATCTTCCATAAGCGACAGCTTAAGATTGGACTTCTCCAGTTCCTTGTTTGTTCCGCAGTCAAAACGCACCACGTCACAAATCACACCGGTCAGCTTCATGCCTCTCTCTGCCGCCAACCCCATGGCGTCGGCCAGATTGATTTCACCGTTTGTTCCCTTTTGCACTTCAGGCAAAATGTCCATAATCGCATTGGGCAGAATATACGGCCCAAGACTGCCGTAATTGGAAGGGATCTTGTCCGGTGCCGGCTTTTCGATTTTGCCCTTGGCATGAACGATGTTGCCGTCGCGCACGGCCCCCACCAAAGCACCGTAACGCACAATCTCTTCGCGGGGAAACTCCTGCACGTTGTCAATCATACCGCCGTATTTTTCATAGGCGTCCAACAACTGGGCCAGAATTCCCTTGCCTTTGTGAACATTGACGTAAACGTCGTCCGCCCACATGACGATAAAGTCGCGGTCGCCGACCAACTCTTTTGCCATCAGCACGGCATGACCGTTGCCTTTAGGTTCTTTTTGCTCAGCAAAAGAAAATTTCATCCCCTCGGGAATAATCTCCTGGATCACCTTGAGCAGATCAAGTTTTCCTTTTTCCCGCAGATGATTCTCCAGCCACGGATAAGGCGAAAAATGCTTCTCGAACAAATGTTTGCTTGATTGGTCGCTGTATATAAAAATAACTTCCTTAATCCCCACTTCGGCACAGGCGTCGACAGCATATTGAATGATCGGCTTGCTGTGCAGGGTTAAAAAACCTTTGTGGATCGCCTTCGTAGAGGGCAGATTACGCGTTGACAGACCTGCAACGGGGATGATGCAGACTTCGGGCATTTTTTTCATTCATAAAACTCCTAAATAATATTTCAAGATCTATACCCGAACTATATCATAAAAAAACGTTTCAGCAAGTCTTATTTCCGAATAATCACACCCCCCGAAGGCACTTTTTCTCCGCCGCTGCGCCGAATGACAATGCCGCTTTTTTTCTCTTCTTTTTCAACGGGTTCCGATGTCCGCCCGCCTTCGTTGCGACGCACTCGGTTTCCCGAAAAATCCAAAACCCGAACCCCTTCCTTTGAGGTCAGTTCTTCGGCCTTTTCAATGTCTTCGATTGCCCGCTGAACCGTCACGCTCTTACCCGTTTTTTTAATCGAGATCGTACCGGTGTTTTCTTCAAGCTTGCGCTGAACTTCTTCGGCACGCAGACGATCCTGATAAGCCTTGGTTTCCGCCTCGACCTTTTGTCCGGCATAAACCTCATATTCAGCAATCTTGCCCAACAAGGACGTTTGCGCGGCCGCTGCTCTTTCTTGCAACTGCTGCAGGCTTTGGTCGACCCGGACCAGGTCTTCGGCCGTTTTGGCCCGATTCAGTGCTGTAAACTGTTGGGCGATCTCTTGGTTGACTTCCTCCAAAGAGGCACTTTCGCCCTCTATGGCCTCGTCGAGTTTCAGCAAGGTTTCATCCTCGTCCAAGCGATAGGAAGTGATAATCTCCGCCAGCGCGCTGCCGAATTTGTCCTTTCTGCCGTGAAACTCGAAAAGTGCCACTTTGGAATTGTTATAAGTCTCAGTCGTCCGGTCATAATGGTCCCGCGTCATCAGCCGCAGATCTTTAAGCCGCACCTCATCCAACGTTTTTCTGATGCGTTCAACTTCTGCGGTCAACCCGCCGTTCTTTTGCTTGGCCTCCTCAATCAAGGCCTCGTCGGCCAGAGGCACTTGAACTTGCACCAGCAAAGCCTCCGCCGCCTGCAAGTTTTCCGCAATCGCTGCCAAGGCATTCTCATAAGCTTTCCGCGCTTCATCTCCGTAGGCGTCGTTTTTTCTAGCCTCAGCTTCGGCGCTGAGCGTACCGGCCAAGGTTTCCTTCAAAACCTCCGTCGCCCGGCGCTGGTCTTCCAACAAAAGGTTAAGCCGTTCCTGTTGCCGCGCCTCTTGTTCCTTTTTGCGGTCTTCCAACTGCTGCTGCCGACTGTCGTACAAATCGCTCAAAGCCTTGACGTCGCTTTCCAAATCCGGCGCCGCCATATTTCCTTTCAGTAAAAAACTGTATCCCGGCAAAAACTTCGGTTCGGCATATTTGACGCTAAACGCCGCGTTCATATCCCAATCCCGTAAGCTGCCGTCTCCTCCGGCCGTCACCGTAATATTGCGGCCGCTGAACTCCAGACTGTTGATGTTAAAGGCGCCTTTTTCAAAGCGAATGTCGCCGTTGATTCTGTCAAAAGCCGTGCTGCCGCGCTGCAGATTTTCCTGCACCAGCGCCGCCAGTCCTTCCGAAACCTTACGTTTGGTAATGTCCTCAAAAATCGCAGCCGTATTCCAGCCTTTGACCGTCGCCCCGGCAATTTGAAAAGCCCAGTTACCGTTCAGGTTGTCCCAAATTTCGCTTTCCGAAGCGGCAAGCGTGTCGAAACTCAAACGGCTGTTCGCCGTTCCGCCCTCAAGACCGTAGCGGCTGCCGCCCCAATCGCCGCCGTCGATGCGAATGTTTTTAAAATCAAGCGTTCCGCTCAACGTCGGCATATTTTGCATACGCAACTCCGCATGCGCGTCCAAGCTGCCGCCGCGATAAGTTCCGTTCAAACTCGTCACGCCGGCGATTCCGTTGGCCAAAGTCGCTTCCAAAACCGCATTTTCCAACCGCAAGTCATGATAACTCAAAACGTCGGCCGAAATTTTGCCGTTAAAGTCAAAACGCTGATACCACTCAAAATTAAACTTCTCGTTGTTTTTGGAAAGCGGCGTCAAAAACGCGGTTTCCTGCGTCTCGTTTTGGGTAACCTCCAATTTTGCCGGTCCCGAAGCCATCGTCGGATTGTAGAAAAAGCGCTCCAACTCCAGCTGGTTAACCTGCAAAGTCGTCAACAGATTGGGCCTGCCGTTGACCAAGTCATAAGCAACCTCCCCTTCAAAACGGTTGACACCGATCTGCGCTTCCAGCCCGCTGACCTTATAATTGTTGCGACTGCCTACAACCTTTCCGTTCAGAGCAAAACTTCCCAGGCTCAAAACCTTGGGCGCATAGGCATAGTTCATCTCCTGCAACATTTTCACAAAATCAGGATGCTTGGCTTCCAGCTGTCCGTCATAATGAACTGTCCCTTCTTTGACCTCCAGCTTACCGTTGTACAGCGCTTCCAA
This sequence comes from uncultured Alphaproteobacteria bacterium, assembly GCA_934254925.1. Lineage (GTDB taxonomy): Bacteria > Pseudomonadota > Alphaproteobacteria > RF32 > CAG-239 > CAKQMD01. Next base: position 7,162 of record CAKQMD010000040.1, on the reverse strand, counting down.
TCTTCCGAGTTTGCAGGTCGTCTTAGTTGCCAACAGATCAAAGCCGCCGGTTGCGATTCCCTTGATTTCAAGGTTTTTCAATTGTTTGAAATCCCAATCCGGAACCTTGACCTCAAGTTTGTTCAGAGTTGACAAGGCATCGCTGCTGCTCAGAGAATATTTGACGTTTTCAAAGGCCGGCTTGCTGCCGAAACCGCTGAGCATGCCGCTGCCGCTGACGGCGGCGTTGGCCGCATTGCCGATGTCAAGCTTGCCGATCTCCAGCCGACCATTCATCAAAGTTGCATCAAGCGTCACCTTTTCATAGGGCATGTTTTCATAAATCCCCAAATCAAGGTTAAACAGCAGCTCCATTTCAAAATCATTCAAAAATCCCAAATGCGAAAAACGATAAGCCATTCGTTCTGCCAACGGTTTTTCCTGCTCTTCCTTAGGCATCGGCGGCAAATAATTGTCAAAGTTGATCATGTCGGCATTCAGTCTGACCAGCGCATCCGGCCTGTCTCCGGCACGGATTCCCATCTCGCCGGAAAGTTTGCTCTTGTCGATACTGAGCTCAAACGGCGCGATCTGAATTTTCTGCAACGTTCCGTTGAACTTGGCCGTTCCGGAAGCCCTGCGATAAGTTCCCACCGTATTTACCACCGGATTGATATTCAGCCAGCGCAGCGTCCTGAGCAGCTCGTTTGAAGAAAAACGGGTGTCCAGGTCATAAGAAAGCGTTTCCTCTGAGGAGAAAATGTCGCCGCTGAGGCTGAACGTCGTTTCTCCGGGCACGCTGGCGCGCAGGCTGTTAATCGTCAAGACGTTATTAACCTCGTCAAAACTCAGCTCCAAATCCTTAAAGTCCTGATCATCGTAATTTCCTTTGACGGCACGCAAATCCGCCACGATATCAAAAGCCCAATCCGGCCGATAGGCTGCCCCTTCACGATAAGTGTCAAACTGCTTCTTAAAAGCATAAAACAGCGGCTTAAGGTCAACGTTGGTAAAATCGAAAGCTACGCTCAAACGCTTGCGCGCTTCGCCTTCTTGGGCAGCCGGATCATAATCGGAGCTTTGTTCCTGCCGCGGAATCTGAATATTACCGGCACCTTGGGTCTCGCCGTATTTCACCACCACATTAGACAGATTCACCTGCACCTTGTTGGTATTGAGCTCCATGGAAGCCGCCAGCGGATAATCATAAGCTGCGTCAAGCGCAACGTCTTTGAAATTGGCCTCGATAAAATTCTTAAGTTTTTTGGATTCAAAAATCACATTGCCGTTCAAGGCCTGATTATTCAACAGAAAAGTCCCGTCAAAGCGCAAATAGCTTTCCGAGGTCGGATGCGTCACCACCACATTGAGCGACGTAGCAAAAGTCGGCGACAACTGGCCGATGGAAATGGCAAACCCTTCGGGATTTCCATCCTTGATGTAATTTCCCTCAATCCGATAAGGTCCCATAATGTTTTGCGCAATCACCTCACCGTTCAGATTGTCAAGAGTAAAACCGATACCGTGAAACGGATCGGAAAAATTCACGGACGCTTCTTCAATCGTCACGCTGTTGAGGCTGATTTCCACATTTTCCAAACGCCGCCGCTGTTCTTCGCTGAACTCTGACTGCCAATTCAGACGGCCGTCTTCTTCCAGCTCCATATTGATCTGCGGCTTGACCAGAGACATTCTCTCCACTTCAAAATTTCCCTGCAGCAGCGGCAACAAAGACAACTTGGCCACCAAGGCGTCCATCGTGGCTAACGGTTTATTGGAAGGCGCACCCGGATTATAGATCTGCACTCTGGTCGCGCTCAGATAAGGCCTGGGAAACAAAGAAAAAGAAACCGCCCCGTCAAAAACAATCACTTTCCCCGTCACCTCGGAAAACTGGGCGGCAATTTTATCCTTATGTTCATTCCAGTCAATCGAAGCCACATAAACGCTGACCCCGATCACCGCCAGGGACAGCACAGCGCCGATACCGATCCAAACCTTTTTCAAACTTCCGTCTCCTTTTTTAAGGATTTAAAGAAAATTAAATAATTGGTCTTATAGTCATAACATATAATCATTAATAAAACTTTTAAGGAGCTTTTGCAAGTTATGAACACCTCCGAACACCTGTTGGAACTGGCAACCGCTGCTCGCAACAACGCCTATGCCCCTTATTCCGGATTCGCCGTCGGTGCCGCACTGTTAACCGCAGCAGGAAACTTCTACAGCGGCTGCAATGTCGAAAACGCCTCTTACCCCTGCGGAACCTGTGCCGAAGCCGGCGCCGTCGCTGCCATGAACAACGCCGGAGAAAAACAAATTGCCGAAATTTTGATTCTGGCCGATTCTCAAACCCCTCCCTGCGGCGCCTGTTTGCAAAGGATCGCCGAATTCGCCGACCCCCGGGCGCTGATCCACTTGGCTGTTCCCGGAAAAATTCTCAAAACGCTCCGTTTATCCGAGCTCCTGCCACTCCATTTTGACCTAAAGGAAAAAACCGATGCTTAACGACGCCGCCGCTTTCATCCGTTCCCGCCTCGGCAATTTTCGCCCCGACACGCTGCTCATTCTCGGCAGCGGTCTCAGCCCTTTGGCAGAACAAATTGCCGATCCCCTTGTCCTTGAATACCGCGACATCCCCGGTTTTCCCGTCAGTACCGTTCCCGGCCACCGAGGCCGCCTGGTCATCGGCAAACTGCGCAACCGCAACGTCATCTGCATGCAGGGGCGCTTTCATCTTTACGAAGGCTATTCCCCGACCCTGATAAAAGAGGTAATGCGCGTTTTCTCCCAACTGGGCGTCAAAGAGTTGATCGTCACCAACGCCGCCGGATCACTGCGACAAGACCTGCCGCCGGGAACTTTGATGCTGATTGCCGATCACATCAACTTCATGGGCTGCAATCCGCTGATCGGTCCCGACGACGGCAAAGACGGCCCCAGGTTCCCCGATCTGAGCACCGCCTATACCCCCGCCTCTCGCCTTAGGATCAAAGAACTCGCCGCCGCGGCAAATGTTCCGCTTGCCGAAGGCGTTTACCTCGGCGTTCTCGGTCCCAATTTTGAAACCGCGGCCGAAATCCATGCTTTTCAAACGCTTGGCGCCGATGCCGTCGGCATGTCAACCGTTCCCGAAGTCATTGCCGCCGTTTATTTCGGAATGCGGGTGCTGGGCTTTTCCGTCATAACCAATTTCGGCACCGGCCTCAACCGACAACCGCAAGACCACGCCGACAACCTGCAACATGCCCAAGCGGCGGGCGCACCCCTTGCCCGACTGCTGGAAACTTACATGGAGGATCCTTGCCATGGATGACGTCACCGCCGCCTTAACCCTGATTCGCTGCCTTGATCTGACCTCGCTCAATGACGACGACAGCGAATATACCATTGCAACCTTATGCTCCAAAGCCTCCACGGAATACGGCAAAGTTGCCGCCCTTTGCGTCTATCCCCGTTTTATTCCTCAGGTTAAAAGGGAATTAAACGATGCCTCGATCGCGGCGGCAACCGTCGTCAACTTTCCCCGCGGAAACAACAAGCTTTCCCACCTGAGCGAAGAAATCAAAACCGCCCTGTCTTTGGGCGCCGACGAGATCGACGCCGTTTTCCCTTACCGCAGTTTTTTAAAAGGCGCTTACAAAGACTGTGAAAAGTTTTTAGAAACCGCCCGCCGGGAATGCGGCAAAAAACACAAGCTCAAAGTCATTCTTGAAACCGGCGAACTTCAAAAAGCCTCCCTCATTGCCGAAGCGACGAAACTCTGCATTGACGGCGGCGCAGACTTTATCAAAACCTCAACCGGTAAAAGCAAAGTTTCCGCCACGCCGGAAGCCGCCAATGCCATTTTGGAAACCGTCGCCGCCGCCAAACGCAACGTCGGCTTCAAAGCCAGCGGCGGCATCAAAACCATTGACGACGCAAAAAAATACCTCATCCTGGCCAACGCGATCATGGGCAGCAAATGGGTTAATCCCAAAAACTTCCGCATCGGCGCCAGCTCGCTGCTCGATAACCTTATTCAAGTCATCAAACAAGGATATTAGACCATGCTGCCTCAGGAAATCATCCGTAAAAAACGCGACCGCCACCCGCTCAGCACCGAAGAAATCAACTTTTTCATTCGCGGCGTCACCGACGGAAGCATTGCCGACGCCCAAACCGCCGCCCTGACCATGGCGATTTTTCTAAACGGACTCACCAGGGAAGAAACCGTCTCCCTGACCCGAAGCATGCGCGATTCCGGCGACGTTTTGCAGTGGCCTGAACTGGAAGCGCCCGTCATCGACAAGCATTCCTCCGGCGGCGTCGGAGACAAAGTCAGCCTCATGCTGGCACCGATGCTGGCCGCCTGTGGCGGCGCCGTTCCCATGATCTCGGGACGCGGCCTCGGACACACCGGCGGCACTTTGGACAAGTTCGATTCTGTTCCCGGCTACCAAACCATGCCGTCAAACGAACTTTTCCGCCGCACGGTCAAAGAGGTCGGCTGCGCCGTCATCGGTCAAACCGGCAACCTTGCCCCGGCGGACAAAAAAATTTATGCCTTGCGCGACGTCTGCGGCACAGTTGAATCGATTCCCCTGATCACCGCTTCGATTCTCTCAAAAAAACTGGCCGCCGGATTGGATTGTTTGGTGATGGACCTCAAATGCGGCAACGGCGCCTTCATGCCCACCTTGGAAGATGCCCGCACCCTGGCTCGCTCCATTGTCAGCGTTGCCAATGATGCCGGCACCAAAACCACCGCCCTCCTGACAGACATGAACCAGGTTTTGGGACACAACGTCGGCAATGCCTTAGAAGTCTTGGAAGCCGTCGACTATCTTAAAGGCCGACCTGCCGATCCCCGTTTGCACGAGGTCACATTGCAATTATGCGCCGAACTGCTGGTTTCCGCCGATTTGTTCAAAACCAACGCCGAAGCCCTGACGCGGTTGCAAAATTCCGTCACCTCGGGAAAAGCCCTGGAAATTTTTCAAAAAATGATCGCAGCACTCGGCGGACCGCATGATTTTTGCGACAACCCGCAACAATATTTGCCACAGGCAAAAATCGTCCGCCCGCTCTTTCCCTCATGTAGCGGTTATGTCAACGCCATGCAGACCCGAGACATCGGATTGGCGATTATTCCGCTCAAAGGAGGCCGCATTCGTCCCGATCAAAAACTGGATTATGCCACCGGCTTCAGCCAATTCTGCCAAATCGGCGACTTTGTCGACCCCCAAACGCCGCTGTGTTTCATTCATGCGCAAGACGAAGAAAGCTGGCGGCAAGCCGCTGCCGAAATAACGAATGCCATCGGCATCGGCCCCGAAAAGCCTCAGACAACGCCGGAAATTATTGAAAAGATCGGCGAATAAAAGGAAAAGTCATCACGCTAGAAGAGTTTCAAAATCGACTGTGAAGCCTGCGAGGCCAAAGACAAAGAATTGATCGCCAATTGCTGCCGGGTTTGCAGGGCCAACATATTGGCCGATTCTTCGTTCATATCCGCCAAGGTCAGCTTATCCGCCCCTTCGGTCAGAACGTTGATCAGGTTTTGGGTGAAGTTCTCTCGCGTGGTGACAATTGAGTAATAATTGCCAAGTTCGGATGACATCTGGCGGATCTGATTGAGGGCTTCGGTCAACTCTTGAATTGATTTCACAACGTCACCTTGGTTTTGCCAATCGGTGGTTACAAGTCCCAAGGCTTTGGCCGAAGCGTCTTTTCCCTGCACGGAAAGCTGCGCCGACCGGTTTTCATTGAAAGTTACGGTCAAATCTTGTTCCCGTAAGAGATTAATCCCCTTATAAGAACTGTCCTTGATCAAAGAGTCATATTGTTTGATGATCTCGCCATATTGCTTGCCGTCATCTTTCTTGTGATACATCTGCGGGATGGTCAATTTACTCAAAAAACTCAAATCCGGCTGCGTAAAAGTCTCGCCTTCGACTTTTTGATATTCTGCCGGGGTTTCCGACTGGTCACCTGTCGTATAGTTAATATCCACCTGTGTCTGATAAATTTACCCCTTGATACCGATTTTGCTGCCGGCAACTGCCTTGAAAATCGTTGATTTTCCCAACAAATCTGAATACCCATTTCTCAAATGGAAGGAAGCCTCAGCAGAATTAATAACAAGCGCCACTGTTTTTGTATTGGCATTATACACCTGACTCTGATCATTTAAGGTTAATGTTGTTTCCCCAACACTAATAAAACCGTTTAATTGCGTTGTACCATTGCAAGTGACATCTGAAAAATAATAATCTTCTCTGGTTGCCTTTGCATTAACCATCGTATCGTTAAATTCACATATTGTATCAAAAAAAGCATTTCCGCTTTCATTGATATTCATGACCGTGCCGGAACTAGTTTTTATGTAACAGTTTTGCCATGTCTGGCTATATCTCTGTTGCGTCGATTCCAAATAAAAATTATTAATTCCCTGCACATTAACCACACAATTGTTTTTATTGTCACCGACAATCAAACTGCGATAATATCCCGGATTGTCCATATAACAATAAAGATCCAAATCCTTAAAGGTAACGCCGTCAGTATTACGTGTGATTCGAATCATGCCATAAGCGACACCGCCAGCATCGCCGGTTGCATGAATACTCAAATCGCAAAGATTACCGGACGTTGTGATCATTTTTGTAGCGCTCATCCCGGTCACATCAAAATTCAATGCTGAGAATTTGCCGCGTTCGTTGTCAGCAACGCCGTAAGCGCCGATCCCGGTCAAGTTTTGCCCTTCTTTTAAAGTAATGGCGGTATTTCCCATATCAATTTGGCCATAAATGACGATGTCGCCTTTCTTGCCGCTGTCAATCGCTGCTAAAAACTCTTCTTTAGTCGAAACCACGGCCGCAACACCTTCTTGCTCCTCAAACCAGGATTTGGAAGGAATATTCACCGTCTCCAAAGCCTGCGTCGCCGAAGCTTGTTCCAACAATTTGGCTCCGGCTTCCAAACCTTCCGTGGCCGCTTTAATCGTCTGGATTCCCTGTGCCATCGAGTCCAACAAGGCTGACAAATCACTGGCGCGGTTGTTCAAGGAAACCGCGGTGTAATAAGAAGACGGATTGTCGATGGCTGAATTGACTTTTAACCCTGTCGAAAGACGATTTTGCGTCAAATCAACCTGTCCCGCAATATTCTGCAGGCTCAGCAAATTTGATCGCATTGACGC
>CAKQMD010000039.1 GCA_934254925.1 uncultured Alphaproteobacteria bacterium | reverse complement strand
AGCAAAGAGGAACTGTTGGCGGCGATAGACAGCGGCAAGAAAGGCGACATCGTTATTTACGGCCAAATTGATATGGGTGATACGAGGATAACCCTGAAAGAAGGACAGAATCTGACCGGAATCGGTTATTATGGCGTGGCGGACAACGAGCGCGGCAAGTTTTCGGCACTCAATTTTGAGGTGAGCGGGACTGCTTCGACGGATATGATTACGACTGCCGGCAATCTTTGCGATTTGAGCATTCATGCAACCGGGGATGCCGGTCAGCAGTGGTATAAGTTGATTCAGGTGTCGCGTGATGCAGATATTGTTTTTAAAGACCTTGACATTTATTCAGACGTCAGAAACACGGTCGCTCAGCCTAATTTGATTCAAGCTCAATCCTCTTCAATAATTAGGTTACAAGGTGTTAACAATATTTATCATCAGGATAAACAAGTTGTGAACAATATTTTTGTGGGAGGAGAATATGTGACGGATCCGGGCGCGGTTTTGAATGCCGGCGGAGATGCTAATTATGTATTCAGTAGTACAAAGTGCAAATTTAATGATGCGATAATTACTTCTAAAAGCAGGGCCGAGGAATTTTTGAGTTCGGAGATTGTTTGCAACGGCAAAACGCAGCTTAACGGTTACAGCAATTATAACAATACGCTTATTCTCAATGATCAGAGCCGGATTGACAATGCTCGTCGGCTTTGCGAAGGAACGACGATTATCAATTCGACTCAGGCCTTTATTAATATTACGGATGATTATGCCTTGGGAACCAGCCAATATTCCGACACGTTGTCGACGACGCTTAAAGCCGTGGCAGGAAGCAGAATCGGATTGGCCGGGCAAATTTATCAGGCAGGGAAGGACATTGATTATACCATCAGCGGAAAATTGTTGAAAGATACGCCTGCCGAGTATCAAAAAGTCGACGGAGAGACTGTCGTTCAGCCGGATCGTTCTTGGTTGGCTGAGTTGGCGATACCGCAGTCTTATCAAAAGAAAACCGACAGTAAGCAATATGGCGAGATTATCAAACAATATGACTCTTTGATCAAGGACAGTTCCTATAAGGGGATTAATCTGTTGCGGGAACAGGATTTGACGGTGACTTTTAACGAAAACCGTTCGGCACAGCTCTTCGTGCAGGGCAAAGATGCCTCAGCCCAAGCTTTAGGTTTGGTCACCACTGATTGGCAAAACCAAGGTGATGTGGTGAAATCGATCCAAGAGTTGACAGACGCGCTTAATCAAATTCGACAAATGAGTTCCGAACTTGGCAACTATTATTCGATTGTTACCACGCGGGAAAATTTCACGCAAAACCTGATCAACGTTCTCACCGAAGGGGCGGACAAACTGACCTTGGCCGACATGAACGAGGAATCGGCCAATATGCTGGCTTTGCAGACCAGGCAGCAACTGGCTGTGAACTCTCTCTCCTTAGCCTCCCAGGCTTCTCAGTCGATCCTCAAACTGTTTTGATCTTTTCGTGAAAAATCTGCTTGCGGGCTGGGGATTTTTCTTCTATTGTGAATGCAGGTTCAATTATGGAAAAGATGAGGAAAAATGCGACATTCCGGAAGACAATGCGATGAAATTCGTTCAATTGAGATTATTCCCGGTTATAATCCTTATGCCGAGGGGTCTTGTTTGATTAAATGCGGCAATACGCATGTGTTGTGTACGGCCAGCGTGGAGGAAAAAGTTCCCGCCTGGCTGAAAGGACAAAACCGCGGTTGGATTACTGCCGAATACGGTATGTTGCCGCGCTCGGCGCAGGTGCGCATTCCCCGCGAGCTGAAAAAGCCTTCCGGACGGACGCAGGAAATTCAGCGCTTGGTCGGACGCGCATTGCGGGCGGTGGTTGATTTGGAGGCGATGAAAGACCTTTCCATCTGCATTGACTGTGATGTGATTCAAGCTGACGGCGGGACACGGACGGCTTCAATTACCGGCGGGTTTGTCGCCTTGTATCAGGCGATTGAAAAACTGATGCAGCAAAAGAAGCTTAAGACAAATCCCATTCGTGATTTCGTGGCGGCCATTTCCTGCGGCATTTATAAGGACGAGAAGGTGCTGGACGTTGATTATGAGGAAGATTCAAACGCTCAGGCGGACACGAATTTTGTGTTGACGGAGAGTGGTAAGATTGTTGAAATTCAGGGAACGGCGGAAGGGAATCCGTTTGCCGAGGAAGATTTCGGGGAGTTGTTCGCTTTGGCCAAGAAAGGAATCAATGAATTGATCCATAAACAAAAACAGGCTTTGGGATTGGAAAAATGATGCTGAAAAAACTGCTCGTGGCTTCTCATAACCAGGGAAAAATAAAGGAAATTCGCCGATTGTTGGAGCCTTATGGTACGGAGGTCTTGTCGGCAGCCGATTTGCAACTGCCCGACGTAGAGGAGACCGGGACGACTTTTGCCGAAAATGCGGCGTTGAAAGCAAAGGAACTGGCGCGGCTCAGCAGCATGACCTGCTTGGCTGACGATTCCGGCTTATGCGTTGATGCCTTGGGAGGCCGTCCCGGGGTTTATTCCGCCCGTTATGCGCCGGAGCGGGATTTTGCAAAGGGAATGGCAAAGCTGCTGACCGAAATGGCGGCTTCAGGGAATCCCAGTCGGGCGGCACATTTTTCTTGCGTGCTGGCTCTGGCGGAACCGGACGGAAATTGCCGCTTTTTTGAAGGCAGGGTAGACGGTCGCCTGCTTGAAGCGCCAAGGGGAAACGGCGGTTTCGGGTATGATCCGCTTTTTATGCCGGAAGGGCGAGATGTGACTTTCGCCGAAATGGACGGGGATGAGAAAAACAAGATTTCTCATCGCGGCAGGGCTTTCCAAAAGTTTATCAAAGGAGTCTATGAAACTGCGGACGCGGCTTTATAACATCGCCTTAAGCAAAGATTTTCTTGAGGTTTTGGCGGCGAGGCTGCTGACGGAGTATGCCGAAAACCCTTTGGCTTTGGCCGAAGTGACGGTTTTGTTGCCGAATCGGCGGAGTTGTCAAAATCTTAAAAATACTTTTGTGCGTTTGGCCGGTTTGAAGCCGATGTTGTTGCCGAAAATGCAGCCGATCGGCGACGTGGAGGAAGACGAGCTGCTTTTGAGCGGACAGGGAGCGGCGGTGGCCTTGCGACAACTGGTTCCGGCCATCGGCGACAACGAACGCATGATGCTGTTCATCCGTTTGTTGACGGCCAAGCCCAGCGATTTCGGCATGGAAAAGATGTCTTTGCATCAGGCGGCTTTTTTGGCGCGGGCGTTGACAAAGTTGATTGACGACGTTCACAGTCGGGAGCTTGATTTTTCGCGTCTTGATTCTCTGGTGCCGGAAGAATATGCGGCGCATTGGCAGGAGACGTTGGCTTTTTTGAAAATTATCACCGAAAATTGGCCGGCGATTTTGGCGGAACGGGGATTGACGGATCCGGGGTTGCGGCGTCGCGAGTTGTTACGGCTGCAAAGCCAAATTTGGCAGGAAACCCGGCCGCAGAAACGTCTGATTTTGGCGGGCAGTACCGCGGCTTTTCCGGCGATGCGGCAATTGGCGAAAACGATTTTGTCCCTGTCGCAGGGGGAAGTGATCCTGAATGGTTTGGATCGTCATTTGAGTGAAGAAGACTGGGCTTTCGTTGACGAGAGCCATCCGCAGTTTGAGCTGAAGGAATTACTGGATGACTTGCAACTTGACCGTTCTGCGGTTGAAGATTTGGAAGCACCGGGAAATGTTGCGCGGGAGATTTTGATCAGCGAGGTTATGCGACCGGCAGCGACGACGGACCAATGGCGTCAGTTGCCGCAATTGTCCGTCGGCAGCGAGGCTTGGAACGGTCTGAATTTGCTTAATTTCAGAGATATTCGCGAAGAAGCTCTGGGTATTGCCCTTTTGATGCGCGAAGCTTTGGAAACGCCGGAAAAAACGGCGGCTTTGGTTACCGGAGACCGACATTTGGCACGGCGGGTGGCGGCCGAGTTGGAACGCTGGGAGCTTAAGGTTGACGATTCCGCAGGGTTACCGTTGCAGCAAACGCCGGAAGGACGTTTTTTGCGTTTGATCATTGCGGTTGCGGCCGGTGATTTTAAGCGTTCGGATTTTTTGATGTTGGCCAAGCATCCGCTGACTGCGGCCGGAGAAGACTATGGTCGGGTGCGGGCCAAGGCGCGCCTGTTGGAACAAAAAGTTTGGCGCGGCGGGCATCCGGACGAGGCTTTGGAGCTTTGGGCCGAAGGTTGGAAGAAGAAGTTCGGCGACTTTTATCTTTTGATGCGGCAGCCGCAGGCCGATTTCAAACTTTTGCTGGCGGCTTGGACAACGGCGGCGGAAGCCATGGCAGCGGGGGAAAGCCAAAGCGGCGGAGAGGTTTTGTGGCGCGGTGACGCCGGGGAAGCAGCGGCGGGTTTTATTGCCGGTTTGTATGAAAAAGCGGAGGTTTTGGGGCCGGTTGATCCAGCGGAATTTGCGGGGTTGATCGAGGCTTTGATGAGCGAAGTAACGGTGCGCCCGCGTTATGGCACGCATCCGCGCCTTAAAATTTTGGGGCCGATGGAGGCGCGTTTATACAAAAGCGACGTGATGATCCTCGGCGAGGTGAACGAAGGCGTTTGGCCGGCGATGCCGAGTGCCGATCCCTGGATGTCGCGGCCGATGAAAAAAGAGTTCGGTTTGCCGCAGCCGGAAAAAGCCGTGGGGGTGACGGCACATGATTTCTGCGAGTTTTTGGGTGCGGAAACGGTTTATCTGACCCGAGCCGAGCGTGTGGAAGGTACGCCGATGGTCAAGTCTCGATGGTGGATGCGGTTGGAGACGGTGGCTAAAGCTTGGGGAAAAGATCCGAAGACTTTGGAAGATCCGCTTTATCGCCTGGCGGCTTTGGGGCTTGATCAGCCGCGGCGGCAAATCCGCCTGCAGCCTCCGGCGCCGCGTCCGCCGGTTGCGGCCCGTCCGCGGGTTCTTTCCGCCAGTGCCGTAGAGCTTTGGATGCGCGATCCCTACAGCATTTTTGCCAAATATATTTTAAAGTTGAAGCCGTTGGATCCGGTGGAAGAAGATTTGACCTGGGCGGATTACGGTACGATGATTCATGCGATTTTGGAAGATTTCAACAACCGTTATCCCGAGGCTTATCCCGCTGACGGCGAGGCGCAGATGCTGGCGCTCGGTCGGGCGTATTTTCAGCGGCATGCCGTGGCTATGGAGAAAAGGGCCTTTTGGTGGCCGCATTTTGAAAAAATCGCCGCTTGGTTGGTCGAAGTGGAGCAGGAATATCGCGGTGAAGTGAAAAGGGTGCATAACGAAGTTCGCGGCAGTTATCGTTTTGCGGCGCCGGCCGGTGATTTTACCCTGACGGCCAAGGCTGATCGGATTGATGAGACCGGCGACGGCAAGCTGAACATCATCGATTATAAAACCGGGAAGATTCGCAGCGTCAAAGAACTGCAAAGCGGCTATGCTCCGCAGTTGCCGATTGAGGGGATTATCGCGGCGGCCGGAGGTTTTGAGGGAATCGACGCTGCGCCGATTGCCCGGCTGATTTATTGGCAACTGGGAAAAAAAGCGCAGGAAACGGCAGAAGGCGTGACGGAGATTTTGGACAACAATTTGCAGCGGATTAAGGAGACGGTAGCGTTGTTTGACTTTGAGACGACGGCCTATGTTTGTCAGCCTAATCCGAAGAAAATTCCCGACTACAGCGACTATGAGCATTTGGCGCGGGTTAAGGAATGGGGCGTGAGCGGGGGAAGCAGCGATGAGTGAGGCAGCGTTATCCGAAGAAAAAAAAGTGCGGATTGCCTTGGCTTCCGAAAGTCAGCGCAAGGCAGCCGATCCGGAAAAGTCGGTTTGGGTGGAGGCTTCGGCCGGTACTGGAAAAACCAAGGTTTTGGCGGACCGGGTTTTGCGTCTGCTGCTTAAAGGTGTGGCGCCGGCAAAGATCTTGTGTTTGACTTATACCAAGGCGGCGGCGGTGGAGATGAATACGCGGATCGCCTCTCGCCTCAGCCGCTGGGCGGTGGCAGAGGAGGCAGAACTGACGGAAGAGTTGCAACAGTTGTTGGGTGTGTGCGACGTTGCTTCGGAAACCATGGCCAAAGCCCGCAAGCTGTTTGCCGAGCTTTTGGATACGCCCGGCGGTATGAAGATTCAGACGATTCACAGCTTTTGCCAGGAAATTCTCAAGCGTTTTCCGGTAGAGGCTAGGATTTCTCCTTATTTTGAGGTGATGGACGATCGTGAGGCCGCCGAAGTGATGGATGAGATTAAAAGCCGTCTGCTGAAAAAGATTGAAGAAGAACCGGAGAGCTCGGCGGCAGAAGCCATGCGCTTTATTACCCGGCAGGTTTCGGAGTTCGTTTTTCCCAAGATTATGGCACAGGTGGCGGAACAGCGCCAAAAGATTACGCGAATTATGACGCTGTACGGCGGTTTGGACGAGATGTTGGCGGCGACGTCGCGGCGTTTGGGTGTGGGGGTTACGGACAATCAAGAGACGGTTTTGACCGACTTTTTTGCTGCCCTGCCTCGTGCGGCTTTGCGCCGAATGCTTGAGGCCCTGCGGCAAGGCAGTGACACTGACCGCAAAAAGGCGGTTATGCTTGAGGTGATGTTGGACTCTGCAGAACCTCAGCTGCATTATGATGCTTATCAGTCTTTGTTTTTGACGCAAAAGGGAGAGGCAAGGAAAAGCGTGGCGACCAAAACGGTGCTTAAGATTTTTCCCGAAGCGGAAGAGCTTGCCGCGGCTGAGGCCTTGCGGCTGCAAGACTGTGCCAATCGTTTGGCGGCAGTTGATTTGATGGCGGCAACCCGGGCAGTGTTGTCTTTGGCCGAGGATTTGATTGAGGGTTATAATCATTTTAAGAAAATCCACTCCAAAATGGATTATGAGGATTTGATTGTTCTGACGCGGGAGCTGCTGGAGAGTCCGGAGGTGCCGCAATGGGTGATGTATAAGCTGGACGGAGGCATTGAAAACCTGCTGATCGACGAGGCACAGGACACGTCGCCGGACCAGTGGGCGATTATTCGCGAGTTGACGCGGGAGTTTTTCGACAATGGCGGCGCCGGCCGGCAAAAGCGTACGGTTTTTGCCGTGGGGGATCGAAAACAGTCGATTTACAGTTTTCAGGGGGCGGATCCCGACGAATTTGAACGTATGCGCCGGCATTTTGAGCAAACGGCCGGTGGTAAGGATTTTTCCCAGGTTAACCTTGAGGTTTCCTTCCGTTCGACGGGAGCGGTTTTGGATGTGGTCAATCAGGTTTTCTCCTTGCCGGAAGCCGGAGGCGGCGTGGTCCCTGAGGGGCAGAAGCTGATGCATGTGCCGGCCAGAATCGGCGATGGCGGCAGGGTGGAACTGTGGCCGTTGGTTGAGGAGGAAGAAGAGGACAATAACGACGTCTGGTGGACGCCAATTGAAAGAAAACCGGGGGAAACCACAAGTTCGCGCTTGGCGCGGCAAATCGCCCAGAAGATCAAAAAAATGGTCGAAAGCGGTGAAAAGCTTGCTTCTGCCAATCGACCGCTGCGGTATCGGGATTTTATGATTTTGGTGCAACGACGCAACAGTTTTGTGGAAGAGATGGTGCGGGCCTGCAAAAGCCTTGACGTGGAAGTGGCAGGGGTCGATAAGATCCGTCTGTTGGAGCAGATTGCCGTGCAAGACCTGATCAGCCTCGGGCGTTTTCTGCTTTTGCCGGGAGACGATTTGAGCCTGGCAGAGGTTTTGAAGTCGCCGTTGTTTGGGCTTGATGACGACGACTTGTTCAGGCTTTGCTATCAGCGGGGCGAGGCCGGGTTGTGGCAGAGGCTGCGGGAGAACAAGGCATATCGGCAGGAAAGCGCGATTTTGGAAGATTTGTTCAAACGCAGCGATGTGGTGCGGCCGTTTGAGCTTTATGCCTATGTGTTGAACAAGTTGGGCGGTCGTCGGAAGTTTGTCGAGCGGATGGGTGTTGAGGTTGAAGACGGGTTGGACGAGTTTATGAATTTGACCTTGGCTTATGAGCAAGAGCATGTTCCCGGCTTGGAAGGCTTTGTCAATTGGATCAGCGGCGGCGAGGTGGAGATTAAACGCGAATTGGAGCAAAGCGAAGCCGATGCGGTGCGGATTATGACGGTGCATGGTTCAAAAGGATTGCAGGCGCCGGTGGTGATTTTGCCCGATACGGTGCGTCTGAAAAGCGGCAAACAGGAGGCGGGCCTGCTGTTGGACGGCGATTTGTTGTTTTATCCGCTGAAGAGCGATGATTATGAGGAAAATTGCAAAAGAATCAAGGACGAGGAAAAACGCAAGGCTTTGGAGGAATACCGCCGGCTGTTGTATGTGGCGATAACTCGGGCGGAAGACAGGCTTTGCATTTGCGGTTATCGGCAAAAGGCCAAGGTCAGCGAAGATTCCTGGTATGATTTGTGCCGGCGGAGCCTGGAGGCGATGACTGCAGAGGCCGGCGACGGCATCAGGGTTTATGAGACCTGCCAACAAAGCGATGTTGCCGCCGTCGAGGAAAAACAAACGCCGTTGTGTGAAGCGCCACGCTGGGAATGGCTTGAGCAACCGGCGCCGACAGAAGGACCGCTCAGTCGGCCGTTGAGCCCGTCGCATTTGGAAGAGGACAACGAACCGGCCCTGATGTCGCCTTTGGGCGAATCCGGCAACGGCAGTTATCAGCGCGGCCGCTTGATTCACAAACTGCTGCAGTTTCTGCCGGAGAGCGTTGCGGAAAACCGTGATGGGGCAATCAGGGACTTTTTGCGGCAAAATGCACCGGAATTGCCATCGCGCGAGGCGGAAGAAATCAGGCTTGAAGTTGTCAGGTTACTGGAAGATCCTCAATTTTCAAAAGTTTTTGGACCCGGTTCTTTGGCTGAAGTGCCGGTGATGGGAGAAGTGGATGGCCAGGTGGTTTCCGGGCAGATTGATCGTTTGGTGGTTGCGGATGACGAGGTTTGGATCGTCGACTTCAAGACCAACCGTCCGGCGGCGGTTGATCTTGCCGGCGTTCCGGCGGCGTATCGGCGGCAGATGCAGGCTTACAAACGTTTGGCAGAGGGAATTTATCCCGGCAAGAAGGTCAAAACCGCAATTTTGTGGACCAATACCTGCCGAATTTTGCAAATTGATTAGTGACAAATTAATCAGAAGACTTTAATATAAAAAAATATTAACTATATTAAAAGCAAGCTTGTATTTTTATTGGAAAGGAAAAAAGAAATGAAATCAATCAGCGATGCTCAATTTGAAACGGAAGTCTTAAAGTCCAAAGGTTTGGTCCTGGTGGATTTCTGGGCGGAATGGTGCGGTCCGTGCCGTCAGCTCGGACCGGTTTTGGAAGAAGTTTCAAAAGAAATGGGCGACAAAGTGGCCATTTTTAAGATGAATGTCGACGAATCTCCCAATACGGCCGCCCAGTACGGCATTCGCAGCATTCCGACGATGTTTTTGTTCAAGGACGGCAAGCAGATTGACGTGAAAGTCGGGCTCAATTCCAAGGCTTCTCTGGTTTCTTGGATCGAAGCAAACAAATAGGAAAGCGAAAAAATCCTCCTTTGCGAGGATTTTTTTTATGGCCTGTCGCCTACAAATTCAACCCGCAGACATTATATAAAAGCCAGATATTTAACGGCGGGGAAGAAAAATGTTGTGGGTGGTTAACGGGCTGGTGTATGGTTTTTTTTCGGCGTTATACACGCTGGTGAATCAGCATTACAAGTTCAACGGCTATGTTTTGGGCATATGGCGCGGGTTTGGCATTGCTCTGGTCTTTCTGCCGTTTTTGTTTTTTCTGCCGCTGCAGGTTGATGCTTATAACTGGTTTTTGCTGATTTTTCAGGGATGGTTGATCGGAATTTATGATTCGCATTTGTTTTTTGCCTCGGCGCGTTTCGGTGCCGGAGCGACGTCACGGTTGATGGTGTCTTCTTGTTTGGTGACGACTTTTTTGTGGTGGATCCTCACGCCGGAAAAATTTATCCGCTTGTGGGATAACGGGTCTGTGGTCATCACATTGTTGCTGGTTTTGTTCGGTTTTACCTACAGTTATTGGCGGATGATCCGCAGCCGGGTCAGTCGGGCGGCGTTTTACTACATGCTTCCGGCAATTTTCGCTTTGGCGGGGATGAGCATTGCGACAAAGGAAATTGCCGTGATGGGAGACAATGTTTGGAGCAATATTGCCTATTATTTGGTGGTTGCCACTTTTGTCAGCGGTCTTTACAACGCTTATTTTTTCATCAAGACGGCCAAGCCGGGGGTTAAGGGATTTTTTGCGCAGGTGTTTGAAAAAAAAGTCGTGGAGGCCGGTGTTTATATCGTTAGTTTCAGTGCGGCCTTGATTGCGGCCAAGACCATGGCGATGCGTCTTTCTCCCAATCCCGGATACGTTGTGGCTTTGCTGTTGACGGCGCCGTTGTTTGTCTTTGCGCTTAACAAATACAACAGAATTCCCGACAATGTGTCGGTGCGGGCGGGTTTTTCGATGTTGTTTTTTTTGTTGTTGCTGCTGATGGTGGTTAACGGACAGTATGACGTCGGGGACTAAGGACAAAGCATGGAGATGATGCTGTCGAGTACAAAACAGCCTTCGTCCGAGACGGCGAGTTTATCTTTTTGATTGATGATCAGGTCGGTTTCACTCAGCGCTTTGAGCCCCTTTGCCGCCACGAAGCCGTCAAAGTCCAGGCCGGTTATTTGCGCAAACCGTTTTTTGTCGATGCCTTCTTTCAGGCGCAGTCCGGTCAGGAGCAGTTCTTCGGCTTTTTCTTGCCGGGTGAGTTCATGGAGTTTGCAGCGGTGAACGGAGGCATAAAATTTCCCGTCTCGGTTAAAACGGCCGTGGGCGCCGCGGCCGATGCCGACATAGTCTCCGCCTTGCCAATAAAGCAGGTTGTGGCGACAGCGAAAAGCGTCCGCCGCGTAATTGGAAATTTCGTAGCGGGGATAACCGGCCTCGGTCGTCAGGAAATCCGTCAACTGATAGAGTTCTCGAGCGGTTTCTTCTTCCGCTTCTTTTATGCCGCGGCGAAAAAACGAGGTTCCTGGTTCAATGGTCAGCTGATAAAGAGACATATGTTTGAAGCCGAAATTTAATGCGGCCGAGAGTTCCTTTTGCCAAGCTTGCACCGTTTGGCCGGGGCGAGCATAGATCAGGTCAACTGAATGATTGTCGAAAAGCCGCAACACTTCCTCCATGGCATTATAGGCGTCGCCGAGGTTGTGACTGCGGCCGAGAAATTTAAGGTCTTCGTCGTTTAAGGCTTGGATTCCCAGAGACAAACGATTAACGCCGGCAGATTTTAAGGCGGAAAACAGGCCGGGATGCTGTGTGTTGGGATTGGCTTCCAGAGAGATTTCAACTTCATTTTCCCAAGTCCATTTTTGTGCCGCGACATTGATCAATTTTTCTATCAATTGCGGTTTAAGCAAAGAAGGTGTGCCGCCGCCAAAAAAAATTGACCTGATTTTTTGATCGGCGGTGTAATGATGATAAAAATCCAATTCCTGCAGATAATCATCTACGATTTTTTCCTGAGGGATTTCTTGGGCCGTTTTAGAATAAAAGTTGCAGTAGGGGCATTTGGTTAGGCAGAAGGGCCAATGAAAATAAAGGCCGAAACCGCGATTAGAAAGCATCTGCGGCGAGGATCCGGTGCTCGCCTCCTCACGTACGTCTATGTACGCTGCGGGGCTGTGCTCCGTGTTCTCATCCGCATCTGTCTTTTTACTCGCAGTTCGCGGCACTTTATTTTTCCGGTGGCCGAAACCGCAATCAGAAAGCATCTGCGGCGAGGATCCGGCAGTGTTATATCCGGCGGTTATTTTCTTTTTTAACTTTGACATGCTCATAACATAGACGGCGGCAGGGCAAGAGGCAAGAGTTTTTTCCGTCTATATAGACTGATACAATATCATTATTTGTTGACAAAATGTTGTTTGATCTTGGGAATTGTGATATACTGAGTATATTAAGATCCAGGAGAGATTT
>CAKQMD010000038.1 GCA_934254925.1 uncultured Alphaproteobacteria bacterium | reverse complement strand
GAATTAAGGGAGAAAGTCCCGCAGCGTACATTGAGGTACGTGAGGACACTTTCTGCCCGAAAATTCTGTATTAGCTGACCATTATACATTTCATGAAACAAAAAACTCTGGAGAATGAGGCAGATAATAAGAATTAAGGGAGAAAGTCCCGCAGCGTACATTGAGGTACGTGAGGACACTTTCTGCCCGAAAATTCTGTATTAGCTGGCCATTATACAGAGTTTTTTTATTCTTATTCGGGAAGAACCATATACCCCTTCCCCCTTACGGTCTGCAAATAACGGGGATTTTTGGAATCTTTTTCGATTTTTTTGCGCAAACGGGTAATCTGAACATCGATTGAGCGCGGACTTTGCCCGGCTCCGAGAATTTCCGCCAGCCTCTCGCGAGAAAAAACCTGCCCGGCTTTGGCTCCGAGGACGTTCAACAGAGCCTGCTCCACCGGCGTAATATGAATCACTTGACCTTGTTTGGTTGCCAAAACTTTATTAAGAAGGTCATAGCTGCAACCGCCGAAATCCAGTTTTTCCGCCGTTTGCCCTTTATTGGCCGGCGTCCGTCGCAAAATATTCTTAATCCGCAAAACCAATTCTTTGGGATCAAACGGCTTGGGCAAATAATCATCCGCACCGCTTTCCAAACCGACAATGCGGTCCGCCGTTTCACCCATCGCCGTCAGCAGGATCGCCGGCAAATCGCTTTCTTCGCGAAACTTAGCCAAAAATTCCAAGCCTGTCTCTTCAGGCATCATGATGTCTATAATCAGCAGATCAAACTTGTATTCTTTCAGAAAATCCCGCGCGGCGGCGGCCCCTTTTGCCGTTGAGACATAAAAGCCGTTTTCGCGCAGAAATCGCTGCAGCAAAGAACGCAGCCTCGTATCATCATCAATCACCAAAATATGGGGCCGGCTTTTTTCCATCAAACACAGACTCCAGACTTATTTTGCCGCAGTTTTCTTTGTTGTTTTCCTGGCAGCGGATTTTGCCGGGCGTTTTTTGGCACCGGTCTTTTTGGCCGGGGTCTTCTTCACCCCATCAGCGGCAGCCTGAACTTTCGGTGCGGTTTTGCCTTTGGCTTTTTCAAGCTTGCGCACGTAGTTCAGCCCCTTTTGAAAATACTGGTACCCGGTAATAAAGGTCAAAACGCCGGCAACCCACAACAAAGATTCGCCCAAAACACGAAACAGCGTCACATGACCGAGCAAAATCAGCGAAATGGCCGTCATTTGAAAACCGGTTTTCCATTTGGCCAAACGTGTAACCGGCATACCGACTTTTACTTCCGCCAAAAACTCACGCAGGCCGGAAACCAAAACCTCCCGGCACAAGATGACGATCACCGGCACATAGCTGACCGGCAACACCATCTTATTGGCGACGATAATCACCAAAGCCGAAACGACCAGCAGCTTGTCGGCAATCGGATCAAACAAGCGGCCGAACGCCGAAGTCTCGTTGCGCGTGCGCGCCAGATAGCCGTCAAAATAATCGGTAATTGCCGCCAAGATAAACAAAACCGCGGCCAAAACCGACCACCAGGCGGTATGAATATAAATTGAGAGAAAGATGACCGGAATAACCACAATTCTGGAAATCGTCAAAAGATTAGGCAAATTATACACTTTTCAATATCCTCTGCTGGTTGTTTATTCATAAGCACAGATTAGAATAGTTTTTTCAAACATGGAAGTATTTATAGATCTTTTCCGCTGTTTTTTTACTGATTCCGTTCACTTTTTGCAAATCTTTCACACCGGCTTGAGAAATTTCCTCCACCGACCCGAAATAATTGAGCAGATCGCGCTTGCGGCGGGCGCCGATTCCTTCAATCTCGTCCAAGCGGGACTTGTAAACCGACTTTGCCCTCAGCTTTCGATGCGTTCCGATGGCAAAGCGGTGTGCTTCGTCACGAATGTTCTGCATGTAGAAGGCCAACGGCGAGGCAAACGGCAGGGCAAAGCTCTCCTTACCTTGAATATGATAGAACTCTTTACCGGCATTGCGTTCCGGACCTTTGGAAATGGCAATGATCGTAATTCCGGAAAGATCGTAACCTTTCAGACTCTCATGCACGGCGTTCAGTTGCCCGCGACCGCCGTCCAACAAAATTACGTCCGGACGGTTTTCTTCGCTCATTCGCTCAAAGCGCCGTGTCAAAACCTCCTGCATCATGGCAAAATCGTCTTGCGTAATCTGCGGATTTTTAATATTGAACTTGCGGTAACTTTTCTTGTCGAAACCTTCCGGCGTCGCCACGATCATGGCGCCGATGGCAAACGACCCCTGATTGTGCGAGTTGTCATACACTTCAATCCGCTGCGGCAGCCGCGGCAAACCGAAGACTTGGGCAAACTCCTCCAGATTGCGTTTCAAAGATGTTTCGGCAGCAATTTTCCGTTCCAAAGACGCTTTTGCATTGTCCGCCGCCGTCTTAAGCAACGCAGCCTTGTCGCCTTTTTGATACACCCGGATTTTCGCTCCGACGGCTGCACTCAAAAACTCTTGGTTTTCCAGCATTTGCGAAACGATAATTTCTTTCGGCGGCAAATGCGTCCCGTAAAAATTGCTGATAAAGGCTTCCAAAATCTCGCTGTCAGACGCATCATCCGTTTGTTTGGGAAAATAGGCGACATTGCCGCAGTTTTGTCCCGAGCGAATAAAAAAGATTTGAATGCAGACCAGATTCTGCTCCCTGGCGACGGCGATGACATCCGTCGATTCAATATCGGCATAAGCCACCTTATGCCCCTGCTGCACGTTCGTCAACGCACGAATACGGTCCCGCAGCAACAAAGCGGTCTCATAATCCTGCGCTTCGCTCGCCTCCAGCATTTTGGCCGACAACTCTTCTTGGATCTTGGCATTTTTTCCTTCCAGAAAATCAATGGCAGCCTGCACCAGTTTGCGGTACTCTTCTTCCGAGATTCGACCGCAGCAAGGTGCCGAACAACGCTTGATCTGATACAACAGGCAAGGCCGCTGCCGATTATTAAAAACCCCGTCGCGGCAAGAACGCAGCAAAAAAGCCTTTTGCAAAATGTCCAAAACGTTGTTGACCGCCAAAGCATTGGCAAAAGGACCGAAATATTTGTTTTTGTCTTCCCTTTTGCCTCGGTATTTCGACAGTCTCGGAAAAGGCGATTCCACGTCAATCATCAAATGCGGAAAACTCTTGTCGTCTTTGAGCAAAATATTGTATTTCGGCTCCAGCTTCTTAATCAGATCATTTTCCATCAACAAGGCGTTTGCCTCGTTTTCGACAATGATGAACTCCATACGCTTCACCTCAGCCACCATTCGCTGCAGCCGGATCGGCAGTTTGTCGAAATGAGTATAGGCGACTATCCTTTTTTTGATGTTTTTTGCCTTGCCCACATACAAGACTTTCTCGCCCTCTCCCAACATCCGATAGACGCCGGGCTTTTCCGGAGCGATTTTCAGATTTTGCCGCAACACGCTCAAACCGTGTTCAATGTCTCCCACTTTGCCATCCTTTCAGCATATGACGATCATCTGTCTAACAATTACTATGCCGCCGCCGATTCTGCAACAGAAAAAAGACCGCCTCAAAACGAGGCGGCCTTCTTTTTTCATTCAAACGAAAACTACTCCTGAGAAAAAGCTTTCGCCTGCTTTTTGGCATCGTCTTCCGTTCTGGCGACATTCACCAGAATCGTCTGAGCGACTTCCGGATGCAGGTTGAGTTTAACCTCATAAACACCCAAGTCCTTAATGGCCTTGTCCAGATAAACCTGACGGCGCTCAACACCAAAACCAGCTTCTTTGATCGCCGAGGCGATGTCACGGATGGTGACCGAACCGTACAATTGACCGGTTTCGGCAGCCTGACGGATCAAAACAGCGCTGAAGCCTTTGAGAGAATCGGCCAATTCGTTGGCGGCTTTCAACAGAGCTTCGTTGTGCTCGGCCAGTTCGGCTTTGCGTTTTTCATAAGCGGCCAGATTGGCTTCCGTCGCACGCAGGGCTTTTTTCTGCGGCAACAGGTAATTGCGGGCATAACCGTTTTTCACGGTCACTTTGTCACCCATCTTACCGAGTTTCTCAACATGTTCGAGAAGAATAACTTCCATTTCTTTTCTCCTCTCTTAAGCCGCGACATAAGGCAGAAGACCGATATAGCGGGCGCGTTTGATGGCGCGAGCCAATTCTCTCTGCTTTTTAGCGGAAACTGAAGTAATACGGCTGGGAATGATCTTGCCTTTCTCAGAAATGTAACGAGAAAGCATTTTCACGTCCTTATAGTCAATTTTCAATCCGTCTTCGCCGGAAAAGGGACAGGATTTTTTTCTTCTGAAGAATACTTGTTTTGCCATGTTTCTTCTCCTATTCTTCCGCCGCGGATTCAGCCGCAGCTTCTTCGGCCTTGTCGGAACCGAATTCATCAACTTTAATGGTCATGTAACGGATAATGTCTTCATTCACCCGCATTAATCTTTCATATTCGGCAATTGCCTGAGCCGGTGCCGAGATATTCAGAATAACATAGTGGCCTTTACGGTTTTTTTTGATGCGATAAGCCAGGTTCTTTAAACCCCAGTTATCAACTCTGACGACTTCGCCGCCGTTTTTGGCAATGATTTCACTCATGTCGGAAATCAGGCCGGAAACCTGGGAAGCGCCAAGATCCTGACGTGCAATCAGCACGCTTTCATAGTTAGCCATATAAAAATCTCCTTATGGATTCTCAACAAATAGCCTCTGATTATTGTGTTATTTTTGAGGCCGGTTAATGTATAGCCCTGACGGACAAAAGGCCGCCCTGGCAAGGATACGGGCGCGACTATAGCACAAAACTTCAGAATTGCAAGCCTTTTTTGCCCCTCCGCTCCTGATTTTTAAGGTAAAATTAATATATTTGGCCTATAGTGACGCCAAAGAGGAAGAAAAAATGAGAAAACTGCCGATAATTGCTGTTTTTTTGCTGGCACTGACACTGAGCGCCTGCTCTTCTTCGCGCCTTTTTTCCGCAACGCAAATCGCCGCTCCCGCCGCTGAACCGATGATCGGCCTACAAAACCTCAACACCCGCGTGGTTGTCCATTGCTACCGCAACGAACACTATTCCGCCGAAGCCTGTGCCCGAAATTTTGAACGTCAGGGCTATGTGCGTTTTCGCGACATTCCTTACAAAACCGCCAATTTTGATTTTTTGAAAGTCGACACTTACCCGACCCGCCGCTGGAGAGATCAGGAAATAACCTCAAGATGGTAGAAGAACCATGTTATCACGTATCAACACCATAACTTTCAACGGTCTGGAGGTCCAGGACGTTGACCTGCAGGTACAAGTCTCTCCGGGGCTGCCGTCCTTCACCATCGTCGGTCTTCCCGACAAGGCAGTGGCCGAAAGCAAGGAGCGCGTCCGCGCCGCCCTGCAGTCTCTTGGATTGGCTCTGCCAGCCAAACGCATCACCATCAACCTCGCACCGGCAGATCTTGTAAAAGAAGGATCGCACTTTGACCTCCCCTTGGCCTTGGGTCTCTTGGCCGTCATGGATGCCCTCCCCGCGGAAGAATTGAGCCATTACGTCGTCATGGGCGAACTCGGCTTAGACGGCGGCATCATCTCCGTTAACGGCGTTTTGCCGGTTGCCATCAAAGCCAATCGCCGCGGCATGGGGCTGATTTGTCCGGCAAAACAGGGCAGTGAAGCCTTGTGGGCCGGTCTGAAAGACGTCTTGGCCCCCGATTCTCTGCTAAGCCTGATCAATCACTTCAAAGGCACACAACTGTTGTCGCCGCCGCAAAAAGCCAAATACGTCAAACCGGAAAAAATTCTCGACATGGCAGACGTCAAAGGTCAAGAATTTGCCAAAAAAGCGTTGGAAGTTGCAGCCGCCGGCGGCCATAATTTGTTGATGATCGGCCCTCCCGGCGCAGGAAAATCGATGCTTGCCGCCAGATTACCGTCCATCCTGCCGCCGCTGAGTCCTGAAGAAGCGCTGGAAACCAGCATGATCCATTCTATTGCCGGCGCCCTGAAAGACGGCAAAATCTGCTTTGAACGCCCCTTCCGTGATCCGCATCATTCCGCTTCCACGCCGGCGTTGGTCGGCGGCGGTCGCCGGGCCAAGCCCGGAGAAATTTCCTTAGCCCACAACGGCGTCTTGTTCTTGGACGAACTTCCCGAGTTTAACCGCACCACGTTGGAAGCCCTGCGCCAACCTTTGGAAAACGGCCAAGTCACCATTTCCCGCGTCAACTCCCATACGGTTTATCCCGCACGTTTTCAATTGGTTGCGGCCATGAACCCCTGCCGTTGCGGCAATCTCGGCAACCATGAGCTGGAATGCGCTCGTGCCCCCTTGTGCGCCGAAGAATATCAAGCCAAAATCTCCGGCCCTCTGATGGACCGTATTGACATCCATATTGAAGTCCCCGCCGTCAGCCCGTGGGAACTGACACACGTCAGCGGCGGAGAATCTTCCGCCCGGATTTTGGAAAGAGTCATGCGTGCCCGCGAAATTCAAGCCAAACGTTTCAAGGCCATGGGACATCCGAAGCTCAAAACCAACGCCGAACTCAAAGGAACTTTGCTTGAAGAGGTCACCCGGCTTGATGCCGAGGCGGAAAGCCTTCTGATCGGCTTTGCCGAACACAATCACCTCTCGGCGCGGGCCTTTCATCGCACTTTGCGGTTAGCAAGAACGATTGCGGACTTGCAAAACCAGCCGAATATACTTAAACTGCATATAGCGGAGGCATTGTCATACCGGAGACAACTGCCGCAAAAACGTCGATAGGAGAAAATTTATGCGAAGCTTCAAATCACTCACTCTGCTGTTAACGGGACTGGCACTGTTAAGCTGCACCAAAATGCAAAGCAAGGAACTCATTCCTTGCGTGTGCGAACAAACCGAACCCGGAACCCTGGATCTGTTCAACTGCATGTGTGAAAAAGGCACCAACAAGGTTGTGAAAAAAGAACCGCGTCAAATTTCCTACATTCAGGACGATCCCGTCGTCAGGGAAAGAATCGTCATTGAAGAAGACCAAGGCGACGCTTACCTTTATCTCCATCATCGTCGCGACGCTTTTGCTCCGGTAGAATTGAAAAACGTCGACTTCCGCATCAAAAAAGGCCGCAAATACGACGAGTTTGACACCAAACTCGGCAATTACCGCTTCCGCATCTTCGGTTGCCGTAGAGAAAGCAAAAACGTTTTCCTCAACGAAGGCCGCGCCATGCAGAAAGACATGCGCTTTTTTGACATCTTTTATGAAAACATGAACGACTACTACCCCGTCGCCGTCGACAAAAGCAACGCTTATTACCTCCAATCGGGACGCCTGCAGCCAGAATATTACCTCACGGCCGAAATCACCGACTATTTTATGAACATCTGCGATGAATACGATTGGGACAACGTCAAGAAAAAAGATTTGCGCAAAGGCACTTCCGAAATCACCGTCACCTGGCGGTTGATGGACCTGCCCAAGGAACATGTTTTCTGCCGCGGCACCACCACCGGTTACGGCGAAGTCCAGGAAGGCGAGCATAACGCCGAAACCCTGTTGGTAGAACGCGCTTTCGCCGACGCGCTTAACAAAGTGCCACAAATCGAGTGTTTCAACACTCAGCTGGCTCAGCGTATTCGTCCGGAAGACCTGCAACGGCAGCTGACCCGCATTGCCGATCTGGAAAAACGTCGCCACACGTTCAAAGGACAATATGAGAAAGAAATCAAAGGCGTTGCACTGATGCAAAACTGCGGTTCCGGCCTGTTGGAAGAAGCTTATGTCGAAGACGTCTACGTCACGGACCTGACCCCGTCGCTGATTGAAGAAAAAGGCGGGTCGACCGCACGCGGCGGCGTCATTGAGGAAGACGGCGGCAGCCGCACCTCCGGCCTGTTTATTGACAAAAAATGCAAAGGCGTCGAAATCAACGACGACAGCTGCACCGTCATCCAAACCTTGCAGCCAAAGAACATCACCGTCGCCGACGATTATTGGATGGAAGTGCCCCTGGATGCTGGCAGCGACCAGGAAACCGTCGACAACCGCAAACTGGTTGAAGACGCCTTTTCCTCCTCGCGCAACAGCTTTTGCATCCGCAACCAAGCGCCTTATGACAGCATGACGCCGGAAAACCTGTATAAAGTCCGCGCTTCTGTCGTCTCGGTTATCAACCCCGCCGGCCGCGAAGGCGCCGGGCTGATCATCTCCGACCAGCTGGTACTGACTTCGGCCGATTTGCTTGACAAAAACAACAATTCCTTTGTCATCAAAACCATCAACGGCGGCGAACTCCGCGGCAACGCCTTCCGCGTCAACCCCAACAAGAACGTGGCGCTGATCTCCTTGGTCGACAAAACCCGTTATACGCCGTTGCCGCTGCGTCTGGACCTGCCGGAAGTCGGCAAAGACGTCTTCATGACACTGGGCCTGCTTGAACATGACGAAGGCGAGAACTATCTTGATAACGAGAGCAAGGTGACCGGCTATCGTTATTCGGAAGAAAAAGGCTCGGAGATCATTGTTGACACTTACGTTCAAAAGATCACCCTCGGCAGCACACTGATTGACAAGAACGGCAACATCATCGGCCTTTCGGCATCCGGCAAAAAGCTTGACGACGAACCCGACCTCTTCATCCCGATCGAAACCGCGCTCAAGGCGCTCGGCGTCGAGATCTGCGGCCAAGAAAGCAGAATCAGCCGCAAACCGGTAGAGGTCAAAGTCAAGGAAACGCCGTTAACCACTGCGATCAACAACAACAAAGGCTCCAAAGAGCCGACCGCACTGGAAGCGAAAGAAAGGAAATAAATGACCACAATCTTATGCATTCGCAAAGGCAATGAAGTTTTAATCGCCGGAGACGGACAGGCCACGTTGGGCCAAACGGTGGTCTTCAAGTCCAAATCCACCAAAGTCCGTCGGATCGGTAACGGAAACATCATTGCCGGGTTCGCCGGCGCCGCCGCCGACGGCATTGCCCTGATCGAACGCCTGGAAGGCAAACTGGAAAAACACTCCAATCAGCTCAAGCGTGCTGCCGTCGAACTGGCCAAGGAATGGCGAACTGACAAATATCTGCGTCAGCTTCAGGCTTATATGATCGTTGCCGACAAAGACGTCTCCCTGGTTCTTTCCGGCACCGGCGAAGTCATGGAACCCGACGACGGCATCATCGGCATCGGTTCCGGCGGCAACTATGCCATGGCCGCTGCCAAAGCCCTTTACGACGTCGAAGGCTTAAGCCTTGAGGAAATTGCCCGCAAGGCCATGAAGATTGCCGCGGACATAGACATTTATTCCAATCATAACGTAATTATCGAAAAGGCCTGAAATGACAACATTTTCCCCGCGTGAAATCGTCTCGGAACTTGACCGCTTCATCATCGGCCAGCAAGAAGCCAAAAAGGCTGTTGCCGTTGCCTTGCGCAACCGTTGGCGCCGCATGCAGTTAAGCGATCACCTGAAGGAAGAAATCGTACCGAAAAATATTTTGATGGTCGGCCCCACCGGCGTCGGCAAAACCGAAATTTCCCGTCGTCTGGCCAAGCTGGCCAAAGCGCCGTTTATTAAAGTAGAAGCGACTAAATTTACCGAAATCGGCTATGTCGGGCGCGATGTGGAAAGCATTATCCGCGATCTTTTGGAAATCGCCATCAACAATACCCGCAGCGAACTGCGACGCGACGTCCGTGTCAAAGCCGAAAGCGCGGCGGAAGAACGCTTGCTGGAAGCCTTGGTCGGCGCCGGCGCCAGCGAAGAAACCCGCGCCAAATTCCGTCGTCTGCTGCGGGAAAACCAATTGGAAGAACGCGAAATTGAAATCGCCCTTTTGGACAATTCTTCCAACAGCATGAACACCATAGACATTCCGGGCATGCCGGGCGCTTCCATGGGCATGATCAGCCTCGGAGACCTCATCGGCAGCTCAACGCCGAAATACAAAAACAAAAAAACCACCGTCGCAGAAGCACGTAAGATTCTGCTGGAAGAAGAAAGTGACAAACTTTTGGATAATGACGCTGTTATAAAAAAAGCCATTCAAACGGTTGAAAACGACGGCATCGTCTTTATCGACGAGATCGACAAGATCACCGGCAAATCAGATTCCTCTCGCGGGGACGTCTCGCGGGAAGGCGTCCAAAGAGATCTGCTGCCGCTGATTGAAGGCACAACCGTCAGTACCAAATACGGCATGGTCAAAACAGACCATATCCTGTTTATTTGCTCCGGCGCCTTTCATCTAGCCAAACCCTCGGACCTTTTGCCCGAGCTACAGGGACGTCTGCCGATTCGCGTCGAACTCAAAGCCCTCACGCATGAAGATTTCGTCCGCATTTTAACCGAACCGGAAGCCAACCTGATCGAGCAATACGAAGCCTTGTTGAAAACCGAAAACTTCACGCTGGAATTTGAAAAAGAAGCGATTGATAAGATCGCCGACATTGCCGTTGCCATCAACGAAAACGTCGAAAACATCGGTGCCCGCCGGCTGCATACGGTTTTAGAAATCCTGCTGGAAGACATCAGTTTCAACGCCTCGGACCGCCCCGGCCAAAAAGAAGTGATCACTGCGGCTTTTGTGGAAGAAAAACTGCAAAAATACACTCAGGCCAGTGACCTTTCCAAATTTATCCTCTAAGTCAAAATAGTTTCAAAATCGACTGGCTAGCCTGGGAGGCCAAAGACAAAGAGTTAACCGCTAACTGCTGCCTGGTTTGCAGAGCCAGCATGTTGGCCGATTCCTCGTTCATGTCGGCTAAGGTTAATTTGTCGGCACCTTCGGTGAGAACGTTGATTAAGTTTTGCGTGAAGTTCTCTCTTGTAGTGACGATTGAATAATAGTTGCCCAATTCCGAACTCATTTGACGGATCTGACTGAGCGCCGCTGCAATCTCCGCCAAAGATTGGGCAATATCCCCTTGATTTTTCCAGTCGCCAACGCCAAGCCCCAAAGCCTTGGCCGAGGCGTCTTTGCCCTGCACGGAGAGCTGTGCCGAACGGTTTTCGTTGAAGGTAACGGTCAAATTCTGCTCGCGTAAGAGATTAATGCCTTTGTAGGAACTGTCTTTGATCAGAGAATCATATTGCTTCAAAATTTCATTATATTGCCCGGTATATTTGGAAGTCTCTTGGTCTTCCTTCCCATTCTCTTCAGGCATCTCGCTTACGGCAAAATCAATTTCCGGCAGAGCAATCTGTCCGATCTCATAAAATTCATCGGGAAAATAGCTCTGATAAGCATTACCGATAACGAAGTCAATAGCCTGATCCGTCTGATATTTCGCGCCGTTAAACCCCAACTGCAAACCGGCAACCGCCTGAAAAAGGGTAGCTCCCTCTTTTTCCGCATAAGTAAATCCAGAAGCCTTCAAATTAATTTGCGCTTTGACCGAATTCAGATAGGTTTTATTGTCATAAAAAGCCGTTCCCGCTTTAATCGAGACGTTCAATGTCGCCGAATCGTTGACATAAGTCCGACTAGCATAAAAAGCCAGAGTGTCCCCGGTATGCGTCGGATCAGAAACGATATTAACCGTCGAACGATCATTTAAGGTAAAACCGCTGGTCGCATTCAGCCAACCGCAACCCTGAATATTAAACTTCGACAAACCGTCAAGAACAACGTGCGTATTCCAAGTGTTTTGACCGCTGCTAACGACCGTCAGTTGCGCATCTCCGGAAAGATGCACCTTGGCATTGCCAAAATTCGTAATAGATCTATTCCCCGTCGCACTGATCTTGCTGACGCCGCTGAACTCAAAAGCCGCCCCTTGCAAAACAAACCCACGATCCTTTGAATCAACGGTTTCCGCAACAAAATTCATATGGTGCACATAAACGACGTTTTTATCCCGATTATTGGCATAAACGGCGGAGGTCGTTTGATTTAATTTGGTTTTTAAGGTAAAATCTGCCAACAAATTTTGTTCTTTGACTTCAATCGCATGGCTGCTGCCTTGAGAAACATCAAAAGACAATTGCGAAAACTTGTTCTCCCCATTATCAGCAATACCATAATAGCCGATTCCGATCAAGTTTTGTCCTTCTTTGAGGACAATGCCGGTATTTCCCATATCAATTTGACCGTAAATGACAATGTCGCCTTTTCTGCCGCTGTCGATCGCCGCCAGCAGTTCTTCTTTGCTGCTGACTACTGCCGCCACACCTTCTTGTTCCTCAAACCAGGACTTGGCCGGAACGTTCACCGTCTCCAAAGCCTGCGTTGCCGTGGCCGAGGCTTGTTCCAACAATTTGGCCCCAGCCTCCAAACCTTCCGTTGCCGCTTTGATGGTTTGGATTCCTTGTGCCATCGAGTCCAGCAATGCCGACAAGTCACTGGCGCGGTTGTTCAAGGAAACAGCAGTGTAATAAGAAGA
>CAKQMD010000037.1 GCA_934254925.1 uncultured Alphaproteobacteria bacterium | reverse complement strand
GACATTGCCCAATCTTTGGCTGAGATTGCCGACGCACTGAATCAGATCCGCCAGATGTCATCAGAACTCGGCAATTACTACTCCATTGTCACCACCCGGGAGAACTTCACCCAAAACTTAATCAATGTGCTAACCGAAGGGGCAGACAAGCTCACGCTTGCCGACATGAACGAGGAATCGGCCAATATGCTGGCTTTGCAAACAAGGCAGCAGTTGGCGGTCAATTCCCTTTCCCTGGCCTCTCAGGCTTCTCAATCCATTCTTAAGCTGTTCTAGCAAAAAAAGAACTGCCCAAAGCAGTTCTTTATAAATTCTAAAATCTGGAAAAGTCATGCGGATTCAATTAATCGCGGATCGTTGATTTGTCTTTCCAAGAGAGAGGTGATTCCTCTAAAGCATTGACACATTTCCTGACAGTTGCCGGCTCTTCGGGAATATAAACGTTCCCGCTAAACTTCCCCTTTACCTCCGCTGCCCTTGTACGAGACTGCAACAACTCTGGCCAACCTAAGATGACTTCTTTCGTCGACCCCTCAGCAATAAGTTCAGGATTTTTTTTCACAAATTCAGCCATTTTAGGGAGACGATTAACCCCCTTCAGCAGCAGACCTAACTCTTTATTCATCTAACTTCTCCAAATAAAAATCTCATTCTTTTGTCTATTATCACAAAAACAGTTTCTTTTGTCAATCAAAAATTTGTTTATAAACAGCGCAAAAGCTCAAAAAATATGCCAATTCTTAACATTTATAGCATATACTGCACCCAAATCAATAATATATCTTTAACACATGCATAAAAAAGGATCGTCTTGTGAACTTATTTAAATCAATTGCCACTTTCGGCGGTTTCACCCTCGTCAGCCGCGTCACCGGATTCCTACGCGATATGGTTTTGGCCAATTACCTCGGCGCCGGCCTGATTTCCGATGCCTTTTTTGTCGCTTTCAAACTCCCCAACCTCTTTCGCAGCCTTTTTGCCGAAGGCGCCTTCACCACCGCGTTTGTCCCCATGCTTTCTGCCAAAATCGTCGCCGATGGTCGCGAAAAAGCTTTGCGTTTTGCTGCTCACGCCATCTCGGTTCTAACCGTTTTGATCGGTATTTTCATATTGCTGATGGAAGTGTTTATGCCGGCGGTCGTCGAAATCCTGGCGCCCGGATTCAGTAACGATCCCGGCAAAATAGAGCTTGCCGCATCGCTCTCGCGCATCACCTTTCCTTTTTTACTTTTTGTTTCCATCGTTTCTTTTCAATCCGGCGTTTTAAACGCTTTGGGACGCTTTGCCGCGCCGGCGGCTTCTTCCATCATCTTAAACCTGATCATGATCGCCTCGGCTTTTTTGTTTGTTCCCTTTTCGCCCACGCCGGCACACGGCATTGCCGTCGGCGTCACCGTTGCCGGTTTTGTCGAAATCCTGTGGCTGGCTCATTTCCTGCACCGGGAAAACGTTTGGCTTAAACCGGACTGGCATGCTTTCCGCCTGCTTAAAAACCCCGAAATCCGCCTTCTGTTCAAACGTATTGCCCCGGGCGTCGTCGGTGCCGGCGTCTATCAAATCAACATGATGGTGGACACCATTTTAGTTTCTCTGGTCGGAACAGGAGCAATTTCCTGGCTTTATTACGCCAATCGCCTGCAACAGCTGCCGCTCGGCGTTGTCGGCGCCGCCATCAGCGTCGCCCTGCTGCCGATTTTGGCACAGCATCTTCGCGCCGGACAAACCCAAGAGGCCGCCCAAGCCCAAGACAAAGCGGTTGAATACGGTGTTTTGCTTTCCGTCCCCGCCGCCGTCGCTCTGATCGTTTTGGCGGAACCGGTGATTAACATCTTGTTCCAACATGGCCGTTTCGGTCTTCAGGAAACAATCAAAACCGCCCAAGCCGTCATCGCCTATTCGGTCGGCCTGCCGGCTTACGTCATCGTTAAAGCTCTGGCGCCAAACTTCTTCGCTCGCGGCGACACCCGCACGCCGGTCAAATACAGCATTATTGTTCTTTTGGCCAACTTGTGTTTTTCCGTCATTTTAATGCACCCTTTCGGCCATGTCGGCATCGCTTCGGCAACCACAATCGCGGCTTTCGTCTCCCTCTGGCAATATTATCGAGGCCTAAGGAAAAGAGACTACTGGCAGCTCTCCGCTCCCTTGCGTCGCAAATGCCTCAACATCGTCGTCTGTTCGTTGCTGATGGGCCTGGTTTTGGTTGCGGTCCAGTCTCTGCTCAACCTTTACTTCGGCAATTGGCTGCACCTGAGCATTTTGCCAAAAATCTTTATTTTGGGCATCATCGGCTTTTTCGGGCTTGCATCTTTCCTGATAGCGGCTAAAATAACAGGAGTGCTGAACTTTACCGATCTGGTGAAAACATTTGTTAAAAGAGGAAAATCCCATGCCTGAGCCAAAATTTAACGCTCTGCTCCGCCGCCAGTTGAAAAAACTGTCCAAATTGCGGTTTTTCGGACCTTCCCTGCGTCGCAGCGTCGCAAAATTGCTTGATGTTTTTAACTCCTGGTGGAAAATCATTCTGTTTCTGCTTATCGCTCTTCTCTTTTTATACTACCCGATCGGCGCCGCTCTGATCCACAACATCGACACCACAACCGATTATGAAATTCAAACCCCGCCGGAACAATCCGCCACCGTGGAAATGACAGCCTTTCTTCTCAACCGCGAAATTAACCAAAAGATGTGGACACCCAATCTGCCCTTCTTTTTTCCTTCCAGTTTTTTAGACAACATGCCTGCCTTTCAGCTTGGCATGGTCTCGGCCTTAAACAACGTCACCGCTTCGCTGAGCCGCAATTGGAGCAAAACCATTGCCGACAACGACAACCAACATCTGCTAGAAGCCTCTCGTCTTTTGAAATACGACGGAACAATCTGGATGTTCGCCCCCGGAAACTCATTGGTCCCCGTTCCTTCGGCGGCTTCTCAATATCGCAGAGCCCGTAAAGAACTGATCAAATTCAACCAAGATCTTTTAGACGGAACGATCCCTTTTTACAAAACGCCGCAAGATCTGGCCTTGATTTTGGAGAGGATCTCCTCTAGTCTTGAACGCGGCACCAACCGCCTGGAAGCGCAAATCCGCGAACACAGTTCCGATTTTTATGACCTGCAGGCAGACAACATGTTTTATTACTACCAAGGACGCGCCTACGGCTATTATCTGTTGTTAAAAGCGTTGGGACATGACTATAAGGACATTGTCGTTGCCCGCGATCAATATAAAAACTGGACGACAATGCTTCATAATTTGGAAAATGCCGTAACCCTCAACCCGTTAATCATCCGCAACGGCGAGCCCAATTCGCTGTCGGCTCCCAACCATCTGAACACTTTGGCTTTCCATATGTTGAAAGCTTCGGTTCAAGCTTCGGCAATCTCCCAAAAACTCAAAGAGAAAGGCCAACCATGATCATTGAAACTCAAACGACGCCCGACCCGCAGGTTATGAACTTTTTTCCGCCGGTAAAAATTTTAAAATCCGGTTCCGCCGAATTTGTCGACGCCAAGTCTTTGCGCAAATCGCCGTTGGCAGAAACACTGTTTGACCTCGGCGACATCGTCTCAATCTTCATCGCCCCGGACATGATTTCCGTCACTAAAAGCCCCGAAGCATCCTGGGAAGATCTGAAGCCCCAGATTTTGGCGGAAATACTGGACCACCTGGCCACCGGCAGCGATGCAGTCACGGAAATTCACTCCGAAAAACCCGATCAGGAAACGCTGATCAAACAAATCAAAACATTGCTGGACGCCCGCATTCGCCCGGCAGTCAAACAAGACGGCGGAGACATTGTCTTCAAATCTTTCGACAACGGAACCGTCTATGTGGAAATGCGCGGCAGCTGCGCCGGTTGCCCTTACGCCCTGGTCACCCTGAAAGAAGGGGTGGAAAAAGTCCTCAAGGCTTACATCCCCGAAGTCAAGGCCGTTAAAAACTTTGAGGCAACGGAGCAGGAATGAGCATAAAAAAAGGCATCGGCAGTTTTTTCCTTCTTTTCTTCGGATTGGCTTCCGCTGTCTTAGCTTCGTCCCACCCTCGGGAATTGTGGCTGAAAGACCTTCCGGCACAAAACTTATTGTCGCTTTTTGAAACTTATGACTATAACGACGCCTTGCCGCTCCCGGATTACCAATTGCCGCCGATTTTTCTGTCCCGTCTGCCCCAGGACCTGCAACAACTGCCCGAAGAAACGCGCAAACGCCTTTTCATTCAAATCCTGGCTCCCTTGGCCTTGAAGGTCAACGAGGAAATAGCCCGAGAACGTCACGAGCTTCTGGCTCTTCAGACCGAATTTCAAAACCGAAAGGATCTGTCGGCGCCGCAGATAGAGGCCTTGGAAACCATGGCCCGTAAATACGACGTTTTTACCCGCCTTCAGGGCTACCGCCGCATTGAACGGCTTTTAAATGCTTTGTCAGACAAGGTTGACACTGTCCCGCCGTCTTTTTTAATCGCCGCCGCCGCCATTGCCACCGACTGGGGACAATCCCGTCCCGCTCGTGAGGCAAATTCTCTTTACAAAGAACTCGTCTGGCACACGGATCAAGGCCTGCTCCCGGAAGGGGAACCAGCCGACAGCGACTACCGCATCCGCATTTTTCCCGATCTCTACGGGGCCATGACCTCTTACGCCTTAAAGATCAACTCTTCGATAACTTATGAACAATTTCGCCATTTGCGCCGCAATATTCACTACCGCGAAAAACCCCTCCTTGGTACGGAAACCGCACATCTGATGCTTTTAGACACGCCGCTGAAAAACTATGCCGGCCTCCTGCAATACACGATTGCTTTCTATGAATTGAATATAATTGACAAATCAAAACTAAATAGTAAGATGATTGACAAGGACTTAGCTCCAAATTTTGCAAAGTTTATCCAAAAAGACAAAAATTTGTAACAAAAAGTTCATTGGCATTTGAAAAACAAATTTATTATTATATAGACAAGAACGAAAACGGGTGGATGCAAATTATGGATAAAGCAAAACTCAATAAGGCCGATCTTGAAAACCTGGCCAAAAACCCGGCAATCGACAGCAAAAGCGTCATTGCCCGGAAGGTGAGCGCCTATTACAACGGCGAAACCGTCACCCCAAAAGGCATGCGCTTGGCCGAGGATATTTTCCGCATCATGGTGCGTGACGTTGAAATTAAAATCCGCGAAGTTCTGGCCGACAGCCTTAAAAACTGCAAAAACCTTCCCCAAGACCTGGTCGATACCCTGATTGCCGATACCGACAACGTCGCCGTTCCCTTCATTCAAAACTATCGGGGATTAAGCAAAGAGGACATGATCCGCATTTTAAACATCCCCAGCATCAACAAGCAAAAAGCCGTCGCCGGCCGCAGCGGTTTGCCGGAAGAAATTTCCAACTACATTGTCGAACGCTGCCCCGAAGAGGTGGTCGGCGTGCTCATTTCCAACAATTCCGCCGAAATCGGCGAAAGTGCCTTTGACCAAATCATCAGCAAATACTCCGAAGACAAAGATATTCAAACCGCTCTGGTCTATCGCGCCGAATTGCCGACTTCGGTTATTGAAAAAATCGTCCATTCCTTGTCCGAAGAACTGCAAAAACGCTTGATTCTCAATCACAACATCTCCACGGACCTTGCCGCCGACATCGTGGAACAAGTCCAGGAAAAGACGACGCTGAAAATCTCCGAAGAATACAGTACCGACAAACAAGTCGAAGAACTGGTTCACCAACTCTACACCTCCAATCATCTGACCCCCTCTTTGGTCGTACGTTCCATCTGTATGGGAGATCTCAAGTTTTTTGAATATGCGTTGGTTTATCTTTCCAATACGCCGATTGTCGAAGTCCGCAAGATATTGTTCAATTCTTCCCTGGATTTCATGATCCGCAACCTGCTGCGCAAGGCCTATATTCCCAAAACAATGTTCCCCGCGGTCTTCAGCGCGCTTAAAGTGATTCGCGAAATCCGTTTCGACTGCCGCAAAAGCGATCGCAAATCCTTTGCCCATAAGGTGATCGAGCGCATCTTGTCTTATGAATCCGGTTTTGACGAACTCGACGAAGCCGACATTGAATATCTGGTTTCCAAAATCAGCTAAACTTTGAAGATTTATTAACCACTTGCCGCTAAGATAAGAAACCGGAACAAGATAAGGAACTTACCGCCGTGGCTGCCGACAATGACATTCTTTTAAATAAGCTCCTGGAAATAAACAACCGGCTGCTGAGCGAGGCGGACAGTCGCCTTGTTTTGGAAGAGATCTTTCAGACGGCGGCTCGGCAGTGCAACGCCGACGGCTGCTTTTTTTACCTTTTAAGCGACAATCGGTTTTTAAGCCTCGAATACAGCTGGATCGCCAGCCTCAACCACAGTAAAAGAGGCTCCGACAATCTGGGGATTTACCCCACCAGAGCCCTGGAAACAACCTCATCGGTCACAAACCGCCCTGCCGCCGAATTAGCGGCCGTCAATCAAGAAATCATCAATGTCGCAGATGTCTATCAAGCAGAAAATATCGACCTTTCGCTGATAAAAAAATTTGATGAAAACCACAACTACCGCACCGTCTCCATGCTGGCCATTCCCCTGCTTGGCTCCACGCGGCGAATTTTCGGTGTCGCCCAGTTTTTCAACGCTGCCGACAGCTTTGGAAAAAACATCGCATTCACGACTTCTGCCCGGCAAATTATTCAGTCTCTCTGCAACCTCGCCGCTTTGGTCATGGAAAAGAACCGCCTCAAAGAATCATATGACCAGCTGTTGGAATCTTTCATCGGCGTTTTGGCCCGCGCCATCGACGCCAAATCTCCCTATACCGGCAACCATTGCCAAAGGGTGCCGGTTATTGCCCGCATGCTGGCCACCGCGGCGGTGGAAGAAAAAGAAGGCCCCTTGGCCTCTTTTGAAATGAGTCAAGACGACTGGTACGCTTTGCACATTGCCTCCTGGTTGCACGATTGCGGCAAAGTAACGACGCCGGAATACATTGTCGACAAAGCCAGCAAATTGGAAACCATTTATAACCGCATCCACGAAATTCGCAGCCGTTTTGAAATCTTGCGGCGCGATGCTCATATCGACTATTTGAAAAAACGTCTGGCCAACCTGGATAGTCCCGAAAACCTCCAGGCCGAATTTATTGCCAAAGTACGCCGTCTGGAAAACGATTTTGACTTTATTGCCCGCTGTAACACCGGCGACATTCCCCTTACCGATGAAGATGTCACGCGCCTGCAAGGGCTTTCCAAAATCGAATATATGCGTTACTTTGACCGCACGAAAGGTCTTTCCTGGGCCGAACGCGACAATCTCAAAAACGCCGAAGCCTATCGCCGGCCGGGCAAAGAAACGCTCCTGCAGGACCTTCCGGAACACTTGGCCCGTCATAACAACGACGGAGAATTATACAATCTCAGCATTTCCTCGGGTACAATCAACAAAGAAGAAAGAGAAATCATCAACGACCATATCGTCGTCACCATAGACATGCTCAAAGCCCTGCCTTTTCCACCGGAATTAAGCAATGTCGTCGAATATGCCGGTGCGCATCACGAACGCGTCGACGGCAAAGGTTATCCCAATCATCTGACCGGAGAACAAATGTCCGTTCCGGCAAAAATCATGGCCATCGCCGACATTTTTGAAGCTCTGACCGCTTCTGATCGTCCTTACAAAGAACCCAAAAAGCTTTCCGAAGTCATGAAAATCATGCAGGAAATGAAAAACAGCGGTCATATAGACCCTGCCCTCTACGAAGTGTTTATAAAATCGGGGGTTTACCGCGACTATGCCGAACAATATTTAAACAAACAGCAATTGGATCAAATCAACCCTGAGGATTATTTGTGATGTTAAACGTTTTTACCGTTCTCTGTCGTGCTGGTTCCATGGACAATTACAGTTATATTTTAGTCGACGAAGAAAGCCGAAACTGTGCCGTGCTCGACCCCTCGGAACCCGCACCGATCATAAAAAAACTTAATGAACTGAACCTTAAACCCCTATATATTTTCAATACGCACCATCATTATGACCATACCGACGGCAACCTTGAATTAAAAAAGCTTTACGGCGCCAAAGTCGTCGCCAATGCCGCCGACGCTGCCCGGATTCCCGGTTTTGAAATCGGCGTTCAGGACGGCGGCACCTTTTTTCTCGGCAAAAGCAAAGCCGAAATCATTGACGTCTCAGCCCATACCGTCGGCCATATTCTGTGGTATTTCCCGGCAGACAAAATTCTCTTTACCGGTGATACACTGTTCAATCTTTGCGTCGGCGGTCTGTTTGAAGGCAATGCAGAACAAATGTTTGTGGCTCTGCAAAAAATCAAACAGCTTCCTGACGACGTCCTATTTTATCCCGGACATGAATACACCGTTCACGGTGCCGGATTCGCTCAACAACTGAACGGAACCAATCCCGTTTTGAGACAATATCTGCAACAAGCACAAGAAAATTTGGAAAAAGGCATCCCCGTCGGCCCAATCCCTTTGGGAATTGAAAAACAGTGCAACCCCTACCTGAAAGCGGAAAACTTGGAAACTTTCTCCCGGTTGATGTAAAGTTGTAACAATATAATAAAAATTCTCAGCATACATTTAGTATATGAATTTTCTCTTTCGCAATTTCCGTTTCAGATAAGCTGTTATATGTCAAAAAGAACGGAGAACAGTTTAGATAGAGTGAAAATAAGAAGAGAAAAAATTTTAGTGTACATTTTAGTACATGAATTTTTTCTCTTTCGCGATTTTCGCTCTAGATAAGCTGTTATACGTCCTTTTTATTTGGGAAAAAGATTTGTCTGCCGTAACCCCTCTCCGATAACCATGACGGCAGCGACCGCTACATTGAGAGAACGGGCGTTGGAATTCATGGGAATAAGAAGACGTGCGTCTGCCGCTTGATGAACTTCTTCGGGAACACCGGCACTTTCACGCCCCATCAGGATAATATCATTGGGTTGAAAAGAAAAAGTCGTATAAG
The DNA here is from genome assembly GCA_934254925.1 of uncultured Alphaproteobacteria bacterium. Classification (GTDB taxonomy): domain Bacteria; phylum Pseudomonadota; class Alphaproteobacteria; order RF32; family CAG-239; genus CAKQMD01. Next base: position 5,214 of record CAKQMD010000037.1, on the reverse strand, counting down.
GCTGAGAAGCATGCGTCGATAGCAACACAAGCCGCCCATATTCTTGCGGATGCTCTTGTCGATAAGCCAAAAACTCATACCAAGAGGCATGACGGCGAAACTTGACCAAATTCAAATAATCCATTCCGGCGCGTTTCAGCGTTCGTTCCGAAAAAACAAAACCACACGGTTCTATGATGTCCAATTCCAAGTCCAAACAGGCACCAAGTCGCAACAACGTACCGGTGTTTTGGGGGATATCGGGTTGAAACAGGGCTAATCTCATTTTACGTCTCCTAAAAAAGGTTTTAGCGCAAAAATTTTTCAGACACAACAAAAAAGCGGGCCTTTGTCAAAAAGCCCGTTTTTCATCATTTTTCAATCTCGGCAGAGAAGCCTGGAAAGATTTTTAATCGTTTTTGCATCGTGAAATTCCATAACCCTTTCAGGAGAAACCCGAAACTTATTGTAAACTTGATTAAGAATAAAACCCCACTCCAGGTTATAAGCCAGCAATTCTCGCCGATAAGTTTCTTTGTCTTCTCCCTCGACAGGAATCTCGCAAATAACCTTATCCACAGGAAAATCCTTAATCTCTTGCGGTTCACGTTGTGCCACGATGGCCGCCAAATCTTCCAAACGCTGTTTTCGCGCAACAACGATTTTCCTAACTTCTTCCTGGTAGAGATCCTCGCGTTTAAACTCTCGGATCAAAAGCGTCACAAAATCATCTACCGTAATCAAATGCGGAGGATTAGCGTTTCTAAAACGAAAATAAGGATACTTCTCTTTCAGTTTCAACAGAAGCTGTTCTCTGTATTCCAAAGGGACTAAACTGCTTCTGTCCGCCTGAACACAATCGCTCACTTCCATAAACAGATCTAAAACCAGGTCGATAATGTCAAATCTTTCTTCCATAAAGCATTTTTAATTTGGGTTAATAATAATATCTAAAAAACTACATTTTCTGCAAATATAACATAAGCAAGATTTTTTGTCAATTTTCTTTTAATAAAGAGACTGTCACGTTTCAGACATTAAACAAGAAGTTCAGCATATCACCGTCTTTAACCACATAGTCTTTTCCCTCGGAGCGCATTTTTCCGGCCTCTTTACAAGCTTGTTCGCTGCCCAGCCTGACAAAATCGTCATAAGAGATAACCTCGGCGCGAATAAACCCGCGTTCAAAATCTGAATGAATGATTCCGGCGCAAACCGGCGCTTTTGAACCTTTCAGAAAAGTCCAAGCGCGCACCTCTTTCGGCCCGGCCGTAAAATAAGTCTCCAGGCCAAGCAGCTTGTAACCGGCGCGAATGACCTTGGACAATCCGGCTTCCTCTAAACCCAAAGAATCTAAAAACTCTTTTTTCTCCGCCTCCGATTCCAACTGTGCCACTTCCGATTCGATGGCTGCGGAAATAATCACGGCTTCGGCTTTTTCCGCCGCCGCTTTTTCAAAAACTTTTTGCGAATGCTCATTACCGGTCGCCGCGGAATTTTCATCCACATTACAAACATACAAAACCGGCTTGGAGGTCAGCAACTGCAACATCTTGTAAGCCTTACAGGCCTCTTTGTTGTCCTCGGAAGGAGCGACCGTTCGCGCCGGTTTTCCTTCCCGCAACGCCGCAATGATCGGCTGCATCACACTAACATTGACCAAGGCTTCCTTATCCCCGCCGCGCGCTTTTTTTTGCACTTGGTCAAAGCGTTTTTCCAAAGACTCCAAATCGGCAATCATCAGTTCCGTTTCAACAATCTCGGCATCGCGGATCGGATCGACGGATCCTTCGACATGAGTAATGTTCGGATCTTCAAAACAGCGCAAGACATGAATAATCGCATCCGTCTCACGAATATTGGCCAAAAACTGATTGCCTAACCCTTCGCCCTTAGAAGCTCCTTTAACCAAACCGGCAATATCCACAAACTCCAGCTGCGTCGGCGTCACCATCCGCGGTTTGACCAATTCCGCCAGTTTGTTCAGACGCTGATCCGGCACGGCCACACGACCGGTATTGGGTTCAATGGTGCAAAAAGGAAAATTCGCCGCCTGTGCCGCAATCGTCTGCGTCAAAGCGTTAAACAAGGTAGATTTGCCGACATTGGGCAATCCGACAATTCCGCAGTTAAATCCCATAATCAAAAACTCCGTCAATCAAAAATCAAATTACACGCTTTATACCCAATCTCCGCCGCAAATTCAAGCCCCTATCTCGCCAAAAAAACAACGCATATTGGCTTCGTAGACTTTCACCACTTCCGTCCAATCGCAATATTCTTCCGCAAAACGGCGAATCTCTTGACGATACGTTTTGTTTTCCGCCGCCAAACGCGCCGCCAGAACAGGTACCTCTGCCATAGTGTCGCAAATTTTCAACCAGGCTTTGTCCCGCGGCAGATTTGCCGCCGCTTGCGGACTCACCACCACCGACAAGCCCGCAGCCATGGCCTCTTGCACCACCAAAGCATGCGCTTCGGCATGACTCATCAACACCAGACAGGAATAATCCGTCAACTTTTGGTGCACCTCGTCCCGATTCCAGCTTCCCAGATAAAAACTGTTCTTGTGATCGGGCATAAAATCGGCGTCGGCAATTTGCCCGACAAAATCGCAACGACAAACGCCGGCGGCATTAAACGCTGCTGCCAATTCGGCCTGACGCTTGCGCGGATCAATTTTGCCGATGCACAAAACGCGGCCGTTGCCTTCCGGCCGGCAAGCAAAACTTTTCACTTCCGTTCCGTTGCGCAACACCTCAATCTGTCCCCGATACCCTCGGGCTAGAAAAGTTTCTTTGATCTCCGAACTCAACACCATCAACCGCGGCAGCCTTTTCAAAACGGAAAATTTTTTGGCAAAGCCCTTGCCCCACAAAGAGGGAAAGGCAGCATGGGCATTATGCGACGTTGCAATCAGGTTAACCTTAAAAAACTTCAGAAGTTTCGCCCATTTTCTGGCATGTCCGTCATAATGCAGATGCACGATGTCATAACGCCAGGGCCGCGCCTTAAAAAGAGACAGCCACCCTTTTTTATTGAGAATGTCCACGTGATGCCCACGTTGCTCCAAATGCAGTTTCTGTTGCCAGATAACGGTTTCTATAGCGCCGTATCCCGGCGCGGGAATGGGGAGAATCCCCGGACCGACCATTAAAATTTTCATCAGCTATCCTGTAAAGACATTGCACGAATCCGATGCCGCCACTTTTTCACCGGAACAAAGCAACAAATAAAACGAATCAAACTGCGGTTATAACGCAAGGCTCTACGCAAGGAAAAAATCAAATGCTTCCAATAGTAAAAATACTTTTCCGCAGCATCTTTTGTCACAAAACCAAACTTATGGCGTGCCAGCTCCATCGCTTTTTGATTCAAATGGCAACCGTAGGAAATATACATTTCCTTGGTTTTGTAGTTTTCATCCAACAAATCGTCAATAACCGAAACAAAATGCGCGCCGATTCGAGAACACTCCTCCTCCAAACGGCGATTAAAATAAAGGGTGGCCTCATTCCTCTCGCTTTCCGTACCGCTGCGTGGATATTTGGGATTCTCCGTCCATTCGTCCTTGGAAGAAGCGACCGGTCCCCAACAAATCATACGATAACCCAAAGATTGCATTCTTTTCAGAAAAGTTACATATTCCACAATAATGTCGTCTACCACCTTTTTGAAAGAAACATTTTGCAGTTGCGCCTGCTTCATCACATGACAACGCAAATCAACCTCGCCGAAGCAACACATAACATAAGCGCCTTTCGGCAAGTCTCCCCGTGCAATCAGCCTTTCGATCAGTTCTCTGCCGCCCGTACTTGTATTATAAGCGTTCAGATTATAAGCCAAAATCGGTCCGACATGGAAAGTTCTGAAACATTTGAGCTTGTCGCGACATTTGTGAATCCCCTTAAGGTAAGGAACAAAACCGATCTCGTCATTTCCGCTGAAAAAGTTTACGTGAGAGTCGCCGATAACATATATTTTTTCTGCCATGAGAAAATCCCTTCTTATTTTTTCTGCAGTCTGCCCAGTTGATTGGAAAATTCTGCCACACCTTTGCTTAAAAGAACGCCAACAAGATCGGCAATCAAAACAATATCCTCGTCAAGCTTCTCTTTGTCCGCTTTCGAAAACCCCGACAAAACGTGGTTAACCACGGCTTCTCCGCCTGCTGCCGGATGTCCCACCCCGATTCGAATACGATTATAACCATTGCCGATATGCGCGTCGATAGATTTCAAACCGTTATGTCCGCCGGCACCGCCGCCGCGTTTGGCCTTCAACTGCCCGGGCTGCAAATCCATATCGTCATGGATGACCACAATGTCTTCCGGCAAAATCTTATAAAACAAAGCGGCCTTAACCACCGAATTTCCCGACAAATTCATAAAAGTCTGGGGTTTCAAGACAAAGCCTTTCTCGCCGTTGATTTTACCTTCCGCAATCAATCCGTCAAACTTGGTACGAAACGGCCCAAAACCGTATTTAGCGGCAATCTCGTCCGCCGCCATAAAACCGGCATTGTGCCGGGTATGCACATATTCGGCACCGGGATTACCCAACCCCACAATCAAAAACATCTTTTTTCCAATCCTCAACAAAAAAGCCCGAAAGCTTGCTGTAAATCAGCGTCGCCATCCGGGCCTTAATCTAAAGACAAAATGTCTTATTTGCGCAAAAAGTCGACATGAATCGGCGCATCGCTGACCGGATGAAATTGAACATCCTGACAAATAACGCTGTGTTTTTTGCCATCGACAATCACTTCAATATCAGCATCATAAAATCCTACCATATCCAAAGCTTTTTCCAATTCCACCGGATGAAGGCTGATCATGATGGTTTCTTTGTTCCCGCCATAAATAACGGCCGGAATACGTCCTTGACGACGACATGCACGAGCTGCCCCCTTACCTGCTTTTTCACGCTTCTCAGCGTTAAAGATAATATCTGCCATTGTTTTATTCCTTATCAATAAAAGTTAAGCAAAACCGTTTCCGGTTTCCCTTCGGACCTCCAGGGGTGTCCGCAAGGTAGAAGACTCTTACACCTTTATTATATATTTTTCAAGAATTATTTACAATCAATATTTTAATCAAAACAATTTAAGGATGGATTGCGAGGCTTGCGAAGCCAAGGACAAAGAATTGACCGCCAGCTGCTGCCTTGTTTGCAATGCCAGCATATTGGCCGATTCCTCATTCATGTCGGCAAGCGTGAGCTTATCCGCCCCTT
>CAKQMD010000036.1 GCA_934254925.1 uncultured Alphaproteobacteria bacterium | reverse complement strand
GCCAATATGCTGGCCTTGCAAACCCGGCAGCAACTGGCGGTCAATTCGCTGTCGTTGGCTTCGCAGGCCTCACAGTCAATTCTTAAATTGTTTTAATGAGTATGCAGCCGTTTTTGCAAATCTTTTTGCCGAATTTTGGCCGGTGTTCGAGATTTTTGCGGCGCAGGCGTTTTCTTTCTTTTTTCCAGACGGCCGGATTTTTCCAAAATCATTTTCGCCAGTTTTTTATCGTCGACTTCTTTGCCGCCGGCTTTCACGACTTCTTCCATTTTCAGGCCTTCGATAGCCTTTTCTCCGCCCATGGCCTTGAGACGTTTGACGCCGCGCAGAAAATTGACCATGTCACGATCGGAGATTTTGCGGTATTTGATGCGGGTTTCGCGCTGCAATTCCGTCTGCAGAGCAAGAGATGTCGTGTCGACATTCATTCCGGTCTCGGCGTTGCTGCGGGCGATCGTTTCCTTATTAAGCCCCTTCAAACCGATTTCGCGAGCAATTTTGTCGGCCAGGACAATGCCGTCGGCTTTTTCCGCTTCTTGTTGCGACTTGATGACGTTTAACGTCTCTTGTTGACGCAGCTGACGCCTTTCTTGCGTATTGAGGGCGTTTAACAAGGAGCTTTCCTCCAAAGATGCGGGCGCGGCGGAAACAACGTAATTGTTCTCGTCTTCCTCCTCTTCGTCAAAAACGTCTTTGATCTTTTTGCGGATTTTGTTTAGATTTTTGGGCAAATCTGCCGGGCGCGGCGACGCAGCCTTTTGTAAATTGTTTTTCCTTTTGGCCTCATATTCAACCGCCTTGCTGACGTTGACCTTCAACGTCAGTTTCTCCTGCGCTTCAAAACCGCCTTTTTTCCATTCTAGATTGGGATTGGAAGTTTGATCCGTCATGCATACTCCCTGTTGATGATTATTCTTCTCAAATCAGTTTAAGGTTGGCATAAAAAACTTTTTTTGTCAATTACGAGATCGTTTCAGCGGTTCTCAATCTGCGTCCAGTCAACGGCAATCTGCTGGCAGCTGACCATTACCGAACCGTCAGACAAAACCGCGGCGCGCACTTCGACGCTGTCTTCGCCGTTGCGGTTTAAGACAAAGCTTTTGGTTGTCATGTTGAGGATATGGCTTAAGATATCCTGCTTTAACCGAGGCCAATCGTCGGCTTTGCTGAAAAAGCGCTTTTGGCTTTCCAGCAACTCGTCCAGCGAGGGCTCTCGCTTTAAGAAATATTCATTGGCCTGCCATAATTTAACATAGGCTTGATTGTAAAAAATTAAATGGTTGGTAGAACTAAAGATGACAACGGCGTCAAAAAGATTTTCCAAAAGCTCTTTTTGAATATTCAGCAAACTGTTGTATGCCGTCTGAGCCGCCAGTTTGTCGGTGACGTCCTCAAAGGCAAAAATCAATCCCCCCATGGGATAGGGCGAGCGCACCCGGCGAATCGTTCGGCCGTCAGGCAAATGCAGCAAATCTTCCCGAGGTTCAATGATTGTGGAGAAGTCCTTGGTCTCGTCGTTTTTAAACAGCAGATAATCCGGCACCTCAGGCAAGAGGCGTTTTTCGCGCAAGAGATCCAAAAAAGCAGAATATCCCGGTTGGCTTTCCAGCCAGACGTCTTCCAATCCCCAAAGGCGGATAAAAGCCTGGTTGTAGAACGCCAATTTGAACTGATTGTCAAAAACCGCAAAAGCTGTCCCCAGAGTGCCCAGAATTTCCAAATGCGCGTTTTGGTGAATCTTGAGATTGCGTTTGAGTTCGTCAAGCTCCGTCATATCAATCAAGGTACCGGCCGTGCAGATCTTATCCAGATATTCCTCAGTATGAAACGGTGTTTCGATCACTTCCATAAACCGACGCTCCCCGTTTTTTACCAGATTGACGGTGCCTTTTTTGGTTTTGTTGGCAGCATGAGCCACTAAGGCCAAGTTTTTGGAGACGCTTTCGCCGTTGACGTTGACGATTTCCACTCCCCGGCGGACGGCGTCCTCATTGCTGGCGGCGCCACTGAACTCCCAATATTTTTTATTGCAAAGCGCCAGATTCAACTTCTCGTCCCTGAGCCAAACGGGGTAAGGCAAATTGTTGAGCAAATCCTGAAAACGAAAAACTTTGGCAACGATTTCCTCTTTGTCCTTTTCCAAAGCGTCAATTTTGGAGACTTCAAAACTGACGTCGCGAAACCAAATCATGTCACAGTAAATATTGCCGTCGATCCCGTTGATCCTAGAGCCGGATAAGCGCAGGAATTTGTTGTTTTTGGAAGGGAATTCGTCTTCAAAGGAGACGCCGTCTTCCAACAAAAGGTCGGTATATTTTTGGATCTTTTTGACATCGTCTTTATAAAACTGTTTCAAAATTTCAGAAAAACCAGAGGCCGTTCCTTCCGGCAAGTTCAGCATCACCGCCAAGCGTCGGGAACATCTTTCCATAATCTTATTTCGGGGATCATTCACTTTTTGATCCGGATAGATAAAGGCGAAATAGCCGTCTCGGGAGGCATAAAGAGTCTCGGCATATCTTTCGCGGTCGCGGTTGAGGAAATAGTTTTTCTGCCGAAGCTTCAGAACTTGGAAAGCGCAGTGGACCAGCAAGACCAACAGCAGCAAAAAGCCCGCCCCCAGCCCGTACCAAAGCTCCGGAGCGGCATAAAACATGTCTATCAGCAGTTCTTTATCCATGACGGCGCAAATTTTTTATAAAAGTCGTTGTTTGTTTTTAGATTTTATTATATAAATCCGTTTAACGAAACAAATTTTTTCACCAGGTGCACAAAAACATGTATAGTCTGGCTTTTGACACAACGGCGGCGGCTTGTTCGGCGATTTTGCGCCAAGACCGCAAAACGCTTGAAAAGTTTTCTCAGAACATGGCTTTCGGACAATCCGAGGTTTTGATTCCGGCCATTCAAAAAATTCTGGCCAACCACGGGCTGACGGTTGCCGATTTGGCATTAATGGCAGTTTGCGTCGGGCCCGGCTCTTTTACCGGCGTTCGCTCCTCCATCGCGGCGGCACGAGCCTTTGGCATCGCCTATCCGGAACTGACTTTGGCCGGTGTCACGGCTTTTGACGCCTATATCAACGAACTGCGTCCCGACGAAATCGCCGGATATAACGTCGTTTTGATCGAGACCAAGCGAGACGACTACTATTATCAGATTTATGACGCCGCCCTAAAAAAAATAACGCCGCCATCCGCCGGCTATTATGACGAGATCATCGACCAGCTACGGGGCAAAAAGGTCACTTTCGTCGGCGACGGCACAGAACGTTTTCTGTCTGCTCCCAGTGGTCTCAGTCTGCATTGCATCAAAGCAATGGATACATTGCCGGTCGAAAACGTCGCGGCTTGCGCGTATGAACAATTTCAGGCTAAAAAGACAGACTTCCCCAAACCGCTTTATCTGCGGGCACCAGACGTTTGCGTCAAAGTTTAGTTTGCAGCTCGGCCAACAAATTGCGGCAAGCGGTTTCAATCATCAAAAAGACCCTGTCGAATCCGTCCCGATAATAGGGATCCGGCACGTCTTCGCCGTATTCGGGGGCGTAGGTCAGCAGTTTTTGCACTTGGGCCTTGGCATAACGAGGATCTCCTTGCGGCCGTTTTTGCTCCAAGTTCCACACGTTTTGACCGTCCATGGCCAAAATGAGGTCAAAAGCGGCAAAATCTTCGGCACGAACCGGACGCGACCGCAAATCGCCGAGGTCAACGCCGAATTTTGCCGCGCAGTCGCAAGACCGTTGGTCCGGCGCATCTCCGCAGTGATAACTTGACGTTCCAGCCGAATCGACAAAGATCATCCCCTGCAAGCCGGCTTCTTCGACAAGCTTGCGCATGACGGCTTCCGCCGTCGGCGAACGGCAGATGTTTCCCGTACAGACGAACAACAGGCGCATTTGCCTCATCTTCCCAGACAACCGTGGGTCTCACGGGCAAAATGGACGTATTTCTTGTAATATTCTTCCAAAGACTTCTGTACCATGTAATTGACCGTTCCTTTGGGATATTTGCCGTTTTTGTCGGCAACGCCGGCTTTGACGCCGGTCAGAATCTCCAGGCCGTCGTCAACGGTATCAATGGCATAAATATGGAATTTTCCTTCGTCCACCGCCTGCAAAACATCATCACGAAGCATCAGCGAGCTGATGTTGGTGCGAGGAATGATGACACCCTGGTCACCGGTCAGGCCGCGGTGTCTGCAGACGTCAAAAAAGCCCTCGATCTTCTCATTGGCACCGCCGATCGGCTGAACTTCGCCAAACTGGTTGATGGATCCGGTCACGGCAATGTTTTGCTTGATCGGCAGATTGGCGATGGCCGAGATCAGGCAATAATATTCGGTGGAAGAAGCGCTGTCGCCGTCAACGCCGCCGTAAGATTGCTCAAAGACGATCGACGCCGACAAAGACAAAGGCGCATGTTTGGCAAAACGGTTAGCCAGCAGGCTTTGCAAAATCAACACTCCTTTGGTATGAATCGGCCCGCTTAAGGAAATCTCGCGTTCAATGTCAATAAATTCGCCTTTGCCCATACGGACCTGAGTGGTAATCCGTGCCGGTTTGCCGAAAGAATTGCGCGAAAAATTGTAAACCACCAGGCCGTTGATCTGCCCAACGCGAGCACCGGTGACGTCAATCATGATCGTGCCGTTGTCGATTTGCTCCAGCATTGCCTGTTTGATGCGGTCGGCCCGGTAAATCTGAGCGTCAATCGCCTGTTCAATGTGGTTTTTGCCAATCTGGTTGGCATTGGCTTTTCGGGCCCAATAGTCGGCTTCGCGCAACAAATCGCCGATTGAGGCGATATGGGCGGTCAATTTTTGCGAATCTTCCGCCAGGCGGGAAGAATATTCAATCACTTTGGCCACCGCCTGCCGGTTTAGGGAACGCAGTTTCTTTTTCTTGGACAAAGACCCGATCAGTTTGGCATATTCTACTTCGTTTTCGTCAGTGCGATCCATTAAAACGCCGAAGTCGGCTTCGACCTTGAAATAGTCGGCAAAGTCGGGATCCCTTTCCATCAAGACATCATACAAGTCTTCATCACCGGTTAAAATCACCTTGACGTCCAACGGAATAGGTTCGGGATCAAGCGAAATCGTGGTAAAACTGGTTTCTTCGCTCGGGGCCTCAATTTTGATGGTTTTGGAAGCCAGGGCGCGTTTGAGAGAATCCCAGGCATAGGGCTGGAGCAAGAGCTTGCGGGCGTCAATCAGCAGAAAACCGCCGTTGGCCTGGTGCAACGCCCCGGCCTTGATCAAGGTGAAGTCCGTCACCAAGGCGCCGTATTGCTGCACCCTCTCCACACGACCGACCAGATTGCCCTGGGTCGGGTGATCCAGATGCACGATGGGAGCGCCGGAATTTTCTTCATGTTTAATAACGACATTGACCTTGAACTTGGCGAACTTGTCTTCTTCCTGCTTGTTCATGCGGGCAAAAAGCTGGCTCAAGGCGTCTTCGTTGCCTTCGCCGCCGGTATTGTTTTCCGGGTTGGGTAAAAACTCGTCAATATTTTCGATAATATATTTCTGTACATTACGCAAGAAATCGCTGACCTGCTTGTGCCCCTTATATTTATGGCGCAGTTCGTCTACCGGATTTTTGACGGCGTAGGTCATAAATTTTTTGCGCAGGTTGTTAACCTCCTTGCGTTGTTTGTCTTCCCATTGCGGGAGATCCTGCGCGGCGTTTTCGATTTCCTCCTGCATTTGGTTGAGGTCGTTGATCAGTGATTTTTTTTCTTCTTCCGGCAGTTCCTCAAAAGCTTCGGGGCTCAAAACTTCACCGTTCTTAACCGGTGCCACCACCAGTCCAACCGGCATATGCAGCAGGGAAACGCTCTTGCCTTTGGCCTTTTTTTGCAGAATCTTGATATATTCTTCTTTGCGTTGTTTGTATTTTTCATGAATGATATTCAGCCCGGCCTTATATTCTTCGCTATCGACCACCAGGGGAATGGAAGATTCCAAATCCTCAATCAGCTTGTCGACGTCTTTGGCAAATTCGGTGGCCTTCCCCGGTTCAAAGCTGATGGCATGCGGCTTGTGGTTTTCCTCAAAATTATACACATAAACCCAATCCGACGGCGTGGGCCGCTTTTTGGCCTCTTCGACCAAGACTCTTTTTACCAGGCTGGTTTTGCCGGTTCCTTCCGGCCCAAGGCAGAACAGATTGTAGCCTTTGGACTTGATGTTTATTCCCAATTCCACCGCACTGAGCGCGCGATCCTGTCCGAGAGCCGACAGGCGTTCTTCCAATTCGGCCGTGGTTGAAAAGTCAAATTTTTTGGGATCACACTTTACATAAAGTTCGCTGCTTTTTAATTTGGAAATGCTCATGGTAAAAAAAATCCTATACTTTTATGCGGGTAATGTTTATGTTGGATTATAGAAAGGCAAACGTAAAGATTTAATGAAACATTTTGAATATATATTAATTTTTTTGCTGTTTGGAAGCTCTCTGGCCGCGCTTTTTTTGCATTATCGGCGATTGCGTTACGAGCAGTTTTGCAAATTGGCGGTCAAAGCCCTGCTTGATAAGGTTTCTCGTATTGACAGCCGTTTTTTTTGTACTTATGCTGTGCAGGAAATTGTCAAGCTGTTGTTGAAAAGCGGCGAAAAAAAGGTGCTTATGCAGCTTACGGAAGGCAAAACCCGGGCAGTGCGGCAATTTCTGCAGCGCAAGCGACAACCGCTTTTGGTCTTGTTGCTTGACGCTTTGGCGAATCCGCAAAAAACGCAACCGCGCCTGGCGGCCTTTGTTAAGACGGATCCGCACAATCTCCCGGCTTTGGCAGCGTTGACCGATTTGTATTTTCTCAACGGGCATCCGGCTGCCGCGCGTTTTTGCTTGGATCACCTTCCTTCTCGCTCCGGCAATGCTTATGTTCGCGGGCTGCAGGCTTATTATCAGGCTGTCTTTGCCGCCAAAGAAGGCGACCTGCTCTCGGCTTCGCAGTTTTGCTCCCTTGCCATCGACGCATTTCGCCGTAGTCGCGCGTTTTTTGAAGAAGGCAGAGCTCGGCTTTTTATGGGAACCATCTATCGCATGACTGCCGTTACCGACACGGCCCGCTTTATGTATGACGCGGCAGCCGAAGTTTATCGCATTTTGGGATTTCCCACCGGAATCGCCGAAGCTCTCGGAAATCTCGGCATGCTCATGGTTTTAGAAGAACGTTTTGACGAAGCGGCCGCTTATTTTGAACAGGCGCTCGCCATAAACCGCCGGCACAAATTGTTGCGCGAGGAAGCGGAAATTTACAATCAGCAAGCCCTGCTGGCTTTACTACAAAAAGAATACAAAAAAGCCGGACAATTGCTTTCCCTCGCCTTGAAAGAGCATCAAAAGCTTCAAAACCCGGCGGGACAGGCTTTCAGCCACGAACTGCAGGCTCACCTTTTTTTGCAGACGCAAAAATGGCAAAAAGCAGCTATTGCAGCCGCCGCGGCGCAAAAACTTTACTGCGGAAGCCCCAACAAATCCGCCTATCTGGAAAGCCATTACCTGGAAGCGGAAGCTCTTTTTCGGGCTGGAGAAGAAGAAAAGGCCGAAAAGATCTTGCGCCGGACCATTGCCATCGGACGCAAAAACGCCACCAGTTTTCATCTGGCAAACGCCTATCATCTGTTGGGACTGATTTACATGCGTCGTAAAGATTATCTTCGGGCCAAGGGCTTGTTTTCACAATCTTTGGAGCAAGAACAGAAAAACGACCGCCTTTACGGAATCGCCGTAGACTATGCCAATATCAGCTTGGCAAACCTTAACTGCGGTCGCGCTGAAGAAGCCCGTAAAACGCTGGAAACGGCACGCGACTACGCAAAAGCCTCTGCAGACGAGGTTTTGCTGGCAGCCATTGAAGACTTAATAAAACAGAATTTCGGCCGTCAGTGAAAAAGTCCGATCCTCTTTCTGCGGCAGAACCTTAACAGAATCAACGCCGACGTTTTTAAACCCAAGAATATTATACTGCGGTACGGCAAAAGGATTAAATTCCGAATGGCGCGTAATCGGCAAAATGCGGTTTTTAACCTGCAGAGAAGTCTGATTTAAAAACGACTTAATCCGGTCACTCCAGGCCGGTTCACCTAAATTTCCGATCAAAACGACGGGAATGTCCTTGCTTTGAATAAAACGGGCAAGATTTTCAAAGGCCAAATCTTTCTCTTCTGCCGAAATTTGTTCCAAATCCAGGCTGACGACCGAAATTTCCTTGTTTTCAATCTGCACGTCGCTGAAATGCGCCTGGTAATCCGGCGTCAGATTAATGCGGCCGGCACGCAACAGATCTGACGGGGCTTGTCTGACCGACGGCGCTTCGCCGGGACGATAAACGATAGAAACTCGTTTGTCTCCGGCAACGTCGGCATTGCGAAAGATCGGTGCGGCGGAAGCCAGGTGACCGTAATCGGCCAACACAATCAACAACAACCAAAAGGCATATAAAAAACGCTGCCGCCACAGCGCAAAAACAAAAACAGCCAAGGCAACGACAAAATACTGAAAACCGCCGCGATCCAACGCTTCCAACCAGGGGGAGCCGGCAGTATCAAACAACGCCAATACCGCCAGCATTCCCAGCAGGACAATCATGACCTTGATGAACAAATTTTCGCGTTCGCGTCTTTTTCTCTGACTAAAGTAACCCATTTTTAATTTATTGTCTTTATTGTGTTTTAAGAACTATTCGCTATAATGCATGTTGTTATGCATACTAGCCTCTAAAAACTTATTTGTAAATGGTGTAGAAACAAAATATGTATGAGCGGCTGATAACCACATTCTCTTCCGAGACGTTCATGACATCGGTGGCTAATCAGATAAATTTTCTGACCTCGACTATTGACCACTATCTCAACGGAGCAGACAATCTGCGCATGGCCTCGATTATCCTGATGCTGTTGGCCGTGGTTTTGTTTTTGTTTCTTGTCATCGTGATTTATGTCAAATCCATCGTCGGCTTTATGAAAAGCGGAAATTCCCAGGCCGAAGCCGAGGCAGAAGCAGAAGAGGAAGAAAGCCGCCGCGCTGAAGAAGAAGCCGAGCGCCTGCTGGAAGAAGAAGACCTTGACCGCGAGTTGGAAAGGGAACTGGAAAAAGAGCTGGAACTGGCCCGCAGTGAACAGTTGCGTCAAGAACAGGCGCAACATCAGCTCAAAGAACAGCAAAAGCTGAACGAAAAACAGGCCGAACAGGAAAAGGCCGAAGAGCAAGCCAAGCATCGGGACGAAGGAAACGACGTTTTTCGCGCCAAAAGCTATGAAAACAAAGGGCCCGTCGTCGACTTTGACTGGAAAATCGGGCAGGTTCCCGCGGCGGCGGAAAGCCAAGAAAACCTCATCAGTCCGGAAACCCTGAAATATCAGCAAAGCAAAAAAGACCTGTCTGACCTTTTGGGATTGATTATAGACATGATCGGCCGCGGCGTCGACGATTTGAAGATTGCCCAGACCGTCATGTTTCGCAATCAGGGGCAAGCCAGCGAAGACGACATTTTACAAACAATTGACGCCGTCAGAAGTTTTATTGCACTCTGCGTTGACCATAAATTTGAAAAACTGGACAATAAGGCGCAACTGCCGGACGAAGGGCAAGCCCTGTATCATCTGGCACAAGGCGACACCGCACCGTCCCTGGCCCTGCTTGAAAGCCTGATGGATCAGAACATAGACACCAGCGCCGCTCAATCTGTCGGGCCCAAAAGGGATGAAACTTTTGCCGCTACGGCTGATTATGCCTGTACTTTCGGGACCTTGGCAGCAATCTCCGACGTACATTTGGCAACCGGCGCCTTTGAGCTTTCCATCGAGTTGGCGCCACAAAACGTCAACGCTTGGAGCCGCGTGGCCGACATGTATGCTCGGGCAGAAACCAAGAGCAAAGCTGTTTGGGCTTATCAGAATGTTCTGAACATGGCCGACGAGGAAATTTATCCCCGCCAGGTCGCCAATGCCAATAAAATGCTTTCCCGTCACCTTTATGACCAGGGTAACAGCCTGCAGGCCGCCAAATTATACAACGCCAGCAAGCAATATTATGACTCTTTGGGCATCAACCGGCGCCTGGATCGTCAGGAAGTCGAGATTGTCGAAATCATCGAAGCCAACCAGAGCGAAGAGTTGGAAGCTACCATCAATAAAATTCTCGGCCGTAACGTTTTGCGCAGCTACAGCAAGGCGGAATAACTTTTTCCTTATTATGCGAGGAGAATTCTTTTCCCTTGCCTTTCACGGGGATTAATGGCATATTGAGCGGCAAAGAAACCTTGTGAAAGTAATGTATCATGGCTTTAAAATTTGAGATTTTGGCCCAAAGCGGCAAAGCCCGCCGCGGGCGTCTGTATACCAAACACGGCACGGTTGACACTCCTGCTTTTATGCCGGTCGGAACTTGCGGCACCGTCAAGGCGATGATGCCGGAATCTGTCGCTGCCACCGGCGCTCAGATTTTACTTGGCAACACCTATCATCTGATGTTGCGTCCCGGCGCCGATTTAGTCGAAAAAATGGGCGGATTGCATAAATTTATGAATTGGGACAAGCCGATTTTAACGGATTCCGGCGGGTTTCAGGTCATGAGCCTGACCGGGCTGCGCAAATTAACGGAAGAAGGCGTTACTTTTAAATCACACGTCGACGGCAAAAAATTCTTCCTTAGCCCCGAGGAATCGATGAAAATTCAGCATAAGCTGGATTCAAACATTACCATGGCTTTGGACGAATGCACCCCTTATCCCGCCACCTACGAACAGGCTCAAAAGTCAATGCAGATGTCTATGCGCTGGGCTAAACGCAGTCGCAACGCCTTTATCGACAGGGAAGGATACGGCATTTTCGGCATTCAGCAAGGCAGTGTCTTCAAAGAATTGCGCGCAGAATCTGCCGAAGCCCTTAAAACAATCGGATTTGACGGGTACGCCATCGGCGGTTTGGCCGTCGGTGAAGGTCAAGAAAAAATGTTTGAGGTGCTTGACTATGCTCCGGGAATGTTGCCGGAAGACAAACCCCGCTATCTGATGGGAGTCGGCCGGCCGGACGACATCGTCGGCGCCGTTTTGCGTGGGGTTGATATGTTCGACTGCGTCATGCCTACCCGTTCGGGACGTACGTCGCAAGCCTTCACCCGTTTCGGCACCGTCAATATTCGCAACGCCCGACACCGAGAAGATCCCCGGTCGCTGGAAGAAGGCTGCGACTGTCCGCTGTGCCGTCATTATACCCGGGCTTATCTTCATCATCTGCAAAAGTGTAACGAAGTTCTTGCGGTTATGCTGCTTACTTGGCATAATATCGCCTATTATCAGCGGTTGATGAAAGGGCTGCGGCAAGCTTTGGAAGAAAACCGGCTGGAAGCTTTTGCCGCGGAATTTTATCATGATCAGGCGCAAGGAGACATTCCGGAGATTTAAAAATGGAAAAATGCGATAATCAAAGTGTTGAAGACGTCGTCGGTTCATTTGCTGCCGAGAACTCCGAAGAAGGATTCAGAGTTTTTGTGGCAGGCGGTTCTCGGGCAGGAAACGACAACATTTATGTCGAAGAAGCCTATAATCTGGGAAAGCAAATTGCAAAAATGGACTTCAAACTTGATTTCGGCTTATCCAGTTCCGGCATTATGGGTGCCGTGGCTCGCGGCGTTTTAGACGGGTGGAACAAGAAAAAATGCGCCGTTACCCCCATTCAAGGCATTACGACCAAAGAATATTACAGTCTTTATCAAACCGATGAAATTTTGAGTCAAATTGAAGACGTTATCGTCGCACAGACTTTGGAAGAACGCAAATTGAAACTTCTGAATGCCGACTTTGTCGTTTTTGCCCCCGGCGGCGTCGGAACCCTCGACGAATTGGCTTATGACTGTGTGGCCATGCAGGACGGCTTCTTGCAGGTCAAACCTTTTATCCTTTATAACATCAACGGCTATTTTCATCACTTGGTGGAATATTTGAAAGAAATCTCCGCCAAGGGGTTTGCCGATCCTATGCCGTTTATTGTCGTTGACAACAGCAATGAGCTCAGCATCGTTTTCCGGCTGCTGAAATTGCGCTACAAGGCCGCGGAAAATACCAAAGACGCTTATGCCCAGGTGCGGCAGTTGATTTATGAGCTGCCTTATTTCATCAAGAAAAAAATCGACAATACCGTTTTTGTGGAAGACATCATCGCCGCCATGGAAAGCGTCAGTAAAAGCGGAACGGCGGAAGAACGGATTGAACTGGCCAATGAGATTGAAAAGGCTTACCTTGAAAAGGAAATTGAACGTATGTATGATCGTCTGGCCAAAACCGGACGCGATACCTCAAACGTCAGCGAAAAGTTAACTCGTCTTAAACAGCGCAAAAAGGACAACCCTTTCTGCTAGACGCTTTTGTCTATATAGACGGATCTGAGGTCAATAAATTATATCCAAAAAGTGAGATAGGCTGGGGAAAAAGCTTGCAAGGCTTTTGAGGAGAATT
This sequence comes from uncultured Alphaproteobacteria bacterium, assembly GCA_934254925.1. Lineage (GTDB taxonomy): Bacteria > Pseudomonadota > Alphaproteobacteria > RF32 > CAG-239 > CAKQMD01. The sequence continues at coordinate 1,905 of CAKQMD010000036.1, read as the reverse complement.
CTCATTTCTTTTATAGTATGTTTATAGATTGTCACGAAACTATAAAATGTTATGTATGGAAATGAGCAACAGTATCAGTTTAACCGCGTCAATGCGATCGAATTTGCTGAGCCTGCAAAACATTGCAGGACAGGTTGATCTCACTCAAAATCGGCTTTCGACCGGATTGAAAGTCAATTCGGCAATCGATAATCCGTCTTCTTATTACACCGCGGTGTCTTTAAATAATAGGGCCAGCGATTTGTCGGCCTTGTTGGATTCCATGGCGCAAGGGATCCAGACGATTAAAGCGGCAACGGAAGGCTTGGAAGCCGGTGCAAAGTTGTTGGAACAAGCCTCGGCAACGGCAACTCAGGCTTTGGAGACGACTATTCCCGCCAAGTCCTGGTTTGAAGAGCAGGAAGGCGTGGCGGCAGTTGTCTCAACCAAAGAAGAGTTTTTAGCAGCGATCGACAGCGGCAAAAAAGGCGACATCGTTATTTACGGTCAGATCGACATGGGAAATACCGCCATTACCTTAAAAGAAGGGCAGAACTTGACCGGGATCGGCGCTTACGGTATTGCTGACAACGAGCGCGGCAAATTCTCGGCGCTTAATTTTGATGTGACCGGAGTAGCTTCTACAAGAATAATCACCGTATCGGGAAACGTTTCCGATTTAAGCATTCATACGACAGGTGATGCTGGAGGAAAAAATTTGGCTCTAATTAACTACAAAGGCCGTTCAAATGTTTTCAAGAATCTTGACGTTTATTTTTCTGCCGAAAACATCGGTACTTCTTTGATGGTTATTATGGGACAGGGAAAAGATGCAGAAGGTATTATTCTTCAAGGAAGCAATAATTTCTTTAGTGAAAATTCAGGACAGGTTTTTAGCAGTTTATTTGTGAAGACCAATCCGCAAACAGTTATTAATGTGTCAAATAGCGATGCTGTCTTTTGGAATACGCGGGCTGAATTAAATGATACGATTCTTAACGGAAAAATAAACTGGTATTTAGCTGTTAGTTCTGATGTGGTCTGCAACGGTGAAACCTATGTCGCTCCTGGGGGATTCTACAGCAGCAGTTTGGTCTTAAATGATCAAAGTCGTGTTGATAATGCACGGTTTATCTATGAAGGTTCTTTGTTTATTAATTCGGCGGAAGCCACAATTAACGTAAAAGATTCCTATTTATTACAGACTTATACCGGAGAAACATCGTCTTCCTCGGTCAAAGCCGTAGCGGGGAGCAAGATCAGTCTGGCCGGGCAAGTATATCAGACCCAAAAAGACATTGATTATACCTTGACCGGAAGACTGATCCAGGGAACACCGCCGGAATATCAAAAAGTCGAAGGAGAAACTTTTGTTCAACCGGATTTGAGTTGGTTGGATGAGTTGACCACTCTGCAGACTTATCAAAAGAAAGATGATGGCAAACAGTATGCTGAGATTATTAAGCAATATGATACCTTAATTAAGGACAGTTCCTATAAAGGTATAAACCTGTTGCGAGAACAGAATTTAACGGTGACGTTTAATGAAGATCGTTCGGCGCAATTGTCGGTATGTGGCAAAGATGCCTCAGCTAAGGCCTTGGGCTTGGTGACGACCGATTGGGAGACGCAAAGTGATATTGCGCAGTCTTTGGCAGAGATTTCCGGCGCGCTTAACCAAATCCGGCAGATGTCATCCGAACTGGGCAACTATTATTCGATTGTCACCACACGGGAAAATTTCACCCAAAACCTGATCAACGTTTTAACCGAAGGGGCCGACAAGCTGACCTTGGCAGATATGAATGAGGAATCGGCCACCATGCTGGCTCTGCAAACCCGGCAGCAGTTAGCGGTCAATTCGCTGTCTTTGGCTTCTCAGGCCAGCCAATCGATTCTTAAGCTGTTTTAGGCTTGTTTGTCCGG
>CAKQMD010000035.1 GCA_934254925.1 uncultured Alphaproteobacteria bacterium | reverse complement strand
AGAAAACGGCTCAAAAAACTTGCAAAACTTTTCCTCAGGCAATCGGCGTTTTGGATATAATCTATTGACCCCGTTATCGCAGAATTAGACATAAAAAAGCCCTGCCGAAGCAGGGGCTCTTTTTTATTCTTCGGCTTTTTTGGCCGAGGCTTTGGATTTTGTCGCCGTTTTTTTCTTGGCCTTTTTGGCTTTTTCGGCCTTGGTAACATCCGCCTTATCCGCCCGGGCAGAAAGCGTCAAACCGCGCTCAATGTCTTTTTCTGAGCACAAACCGATGGTTACTGGATTTTTGGGACGAAGGACGGCAGAATCCTTATGCGTTCCGCTGCGGACTGCTTCAATCGTCGGTTTGGTCGTGCCAATGATCTTGCAGATCTGGCTGTCGCGCATTTCAGGATAATTCTTCAGCATCCACAAAATGGCGCAGGGTTTGTCATTGCGCTGGGACGGGGACAAAACCTTCTTGGCCTTGGCGTTGCGCGCCTTAACATTGCGCTCCAAAGGATTGGCTTCCAGACTGGCGCGAGGGTCGGCCTCGCAGCGGCGAATCTCAACAATCGTCAGCTGATTGTTGTCCAACGGGCTCAAACCCATAATGTTTCCGGCAACGTCACCGTCGGCAATCGCCTGAATTTCCAGTTCGTGCAATTCGCAGAAATCTGCAATTTGCTTAAAAGTAAGGGTGGTGTTTTCAACCAGCCAAACTGCCGTCGCACGCGGCATCAGAGGTGCGGTCATTTGCTTATCCTTTCATTTTCTTGCATGCAAAAACTCTTTTGTGGCAAGAATAGAGTTTCTTGCGCAAATATACAAGCATTTTTTTTGATAACGGGGACTTATAAAGGCTAAATTTTTGCAACCGTCAGGGAGCCGATCGTCGTGCTGCTGTTGCGGCTGTAAATATCGGCCATGTTCAGATAGCCGACTGCCAGCATCTGCGCCGTCGCCTGATAGCGAGTCGCCTGGATTTGCAACGCATTTGCCGAAGACAACTGGCCGCTGGTGGTGGTCAGCGGGACTTTGGATTCCGTCTTGTTCTTGGTGTCGGAAGAAACCTGCTCGATCATGGCATAGTCGTGCTTAAAGCTGTCTCCCATGCTGAGCTGCAGGGCATATTGAATTTCTTCGTCTTGGTCGACGGTGTCATCACGAGTAAGTTTGACGTAATATGTTCCCTTTTGGGCCTTGTATTCTCCGGTCAGCATGCTGTCCAAGGTTTCACGCTCTTTGGAGCCCTCCTCGGCAGAACTGTCTCCCAGCAAGACCTCGCGGCCGTTTTTAATCATGTAGACTTCCATCTTCATACCCGGGGCACTGACTTCAATCAGCTTCTGCTCGGCTTCTTTTTGGAGTTTTTCTTCCTGTTCTTTGGCATAGCCTTCAGGATCATTCTGCTTTTTCAACTCATCAAGAAAAGCGTCATATTTGGAAAGGTCCAGCACCTTTTCGTCATCGCCGCTGGTGTTGCGGATGGAAATACCCATTTTGCCGTTGGACTGGACATCAATTTTGTAAATATCCTGATTGTCAAACTTGGCCAACTGGCCGATGGCGGACAGACGCGAATAGTTTAACCGCAGATAGCCGAGATCGCGGGCGTTTTGAAAATTCTCATCGACGTTGTTCATGTCGGTTAGGGTCTTTTCCCAGTACTGGGAACCGTTTTCGCTCTTCTCAATTGCACTTGGTATGCCACTCATCGCGTTTCTCCTTCATTGACAACAAAGTCAGTATAGCATATTTTTTTGTTTTCCTCAAGCCTTATCCCCAAAATATGCAACAAAGTTTTAAGACAACAATTTATAAAGCGGTATCATTTCGCCGCTGTGGCTCAACTTTTTTTCGCCGAGGAAGTCAAAATTATAACGGCCGTCTTGTTCCAAGGTATTTTTGACCTCGCCGGTAACGACGACTTCGCCGTCATAAACATGCTCAAAAATATCCTTGACCAAATCGTTTAAATTCGGCGCATCCGCCGACTGGTAAGCCATAATCGAGCACATGTTTTTCAGCGTCAGTTCCTCCTCGTTGAGCTCATCGCGGTAGAGAGTCACGTCTTTTAGATATTCGCGGGAAAAGCGCAATGCCTGATTGAGCTTGTCAAATTCCACGGAAGTAACGCCCTCGGCCTCAATAACGTTGCGACCGGCATATTTGCCCAACAGGTTATTGACGATATTGCGCAGTTCGGCGCTGATTTTTTCGGCACGCTGCTCTTCATCCGGCAGGTTATCGGCCAAAAAGGTCAAATCACTTTTCAAATTTACCTGGCTTTTAAACATGATATCCGCCTCCAAACGGGGTTCGTTGTCTTCAACCGGGCGATTCTGGTTCAAAGCCTCCCATTTGGCAAAGCTTTCCCTTAAAATATGTTTATCTATGGGGCGTTCTTCAAGGACCCTTTCCATCAAATAAGCGCCGACCCCGGAAAGAAAGATGGCGACCTTGTTGTCCTTATAGCTGCGTTTGGCTTCATAAAAACTGCTCAGGTCAACCGTTCCGCCGTCAATGATGGCAAAAGCTTCATGCAGCAGCGAATTGGCCTCCATGATCTTGAGGCCGCTGTAACGCGAGAGCTCCAGGCAACCGCCGTAAATGATCAGCTTGATGCCAAACTTGGAAAAACTGTCGCTGTAAGCGCTTTTAGAATCGATTGAAGAAACAATATTCTTCAAAAAATCAACAATATAGCGTTTGTATTCCAACGGCGCCTCCGGATAAGCGGGAACGACGTCGGCATCAAAATTATCATTGATATTATATCTTTTGATAATGGCTTCGGCTTTGTTAAAAAACTTTTTTTCGCGGATTTTTGGCGGCGTCGACCGGGAAGAAAAAACGTACCAGGGAACGTTTTTGATCAACAAAGGAATGGCAATGCTCAAAAACAACACAAAAAACACGGCAAAAAGAATCGGCTTAGTGGTTTCCTCGCTGGCAAAAATTTCAATAACCGGTGCCAGAAGCGTTACCAAAATATTGGCAAAAACCAGACACAAGACGATGATGCTGAGCAATTTGAGCACCGCCTTGATGACATTGGGGCTGGAAACGGCGACAAGGCGTTCCGTTTCGGCAGCCTCGGCTGCTGCGGCCGCTTGGGCCGGATTCATCCTCATGTTCTCGTCAGAAACGTTTTTGTTGCTGCTCAGACCGCTGACGTATTCCACCGTTTCCTGATAGGAATTGTCCTGAACGTCAAAGGTTTCCTTGATGATTTTGACCTTGATCTTTTCGGCATCTTTTTCCTTGGCCAAATTGATGGCATCATAACGCTGGTCGCTGGAAAAGCGCTCCTCCAGTTTCCAGCCGTCTCCGCGATCGGTATAAACTTCATAATGGGTTATTTTGATCATGACCAAAAGATCCGTACACAATAAAAAAACCTGCGCCCATTATATGTCGGCGCAGGTTAACAAATAACTAAAAAGCTCTCATTAGTTGGCTTCGTTTTTATCCAGATTCAAAGAACCGTATTTATTCTTGAACTTGGAAATCTGACCGCCGGTATCAACCAAACGGCGAACGCCGGTCCAAACCGGATGAGACTTGGGATCGATTTCCAAACGGATGACGTCACCGGCCTTTCCCATGGTCGATCTGGTTTTGAATTCCGTCCCATCGGTCATCACATAAGTGATCTCATGATAGTCGGGATGAATATCTTTTTTCATCGTTTATAACTCCTGAAACTGTGTTTTAGCGCATAATTTTATGCCCTTATACATTAAGCAATTCAATTAAGCAAGTGTTTATTTTAATTTTTTTGAAAATTTACTTCAATTCTTCAATTTCGACTAAATTTGCCTTTTCCGGTTCGTTTTCGACGTTTATCACCTTGATACTGAAGTTTTTATAACCTTTTTTCAGCAGATAGCTGCGGACTTCCACCGCGCGGTTGAGGCTGAGGCGCTTTTTCTTGAAAACGTCTTCGCCGTTGTCGTAATTATAAGCGTAAATGGCTATTTTGTTGACCGTCGGATTTTCAAAAGAGGCTATCAACGTATCCAAAAGCTGCCGATCTTCGGCGCTCAATTCGGTATTGTCGCCGGGGAAATAAATCTTGTTGGCGGGGGATTGCGGCAAAGCAGGCACCGCAGCAACCGCGGGAGCTTCTTCCTGCGGCGGCAGCAAAGGCTCCACCTTTTCGGAAGCCGGATTTTGCGGAGTCGGCGCTTTTTCCGCCGCGACAGTCGATTGGGCTTCAACGGCAGGCGTCAGCGGTACATTTTTATCCGTCTCGGCAGCAACGCCCTGCGCGGGAACGACAGGCGGCTCGCTTTTTGTTTCCGTCACGGGAGCAGCTTGTGCCGGCGTTTGCGGTTCAACAACGACGGCCGGCGGCGGGGTTTGAGTTTCCGCCTTTTTCGCCACTGCGGCAGCGGGAAGCGTTTCAGCCTTCATTTCCGGCAAAGCGACGGGGGCAGCCGGAATCATGACCTTTGTTTCAACCTTGGCTTTGGATGCCGGTTTGGCGGCGGCCGGTTTCTTTTTGGCAGGGGAAGCTTTTTTCACCGTCGCAGGTTTTTGATAGGGAGGGAACAAAGGCTCGCTTTCGGCTAACGGCGCTGACGGAGTCAATTCGTCCAAAACCGAAAGATCGACATAAACATCCTCGTCGGCATGAACGGAACTCAGGCCGATTACTGCATAAGCGACAGACAAAAGCAGAATCTTTTTGAGCATTGTTTTTCCCCTTTCCTTAGTATTGCTTATTGGTTAAGCAAATTGTAGACCTTGGCACTTAAATTTGCATTAACGGCCACCAAATTACCGCTGCGTAAAACGGCCGCCAGATCTTCCGTCCGGATGTCCTTTTGATGACGGTCATAAACGTAGCCGCCGGCCTCTTTGACCAAGAGAATCCCGGCTGCGATGTTTTCGACATCATTTCCCAGGCTGACCGCAACGTCAACGCGACCGGAAGCGACATAGGCCAAATCCAGTCCGGCAGCGCCGAGAACACGAACTTGTCCCGCTTCCGCCGGCAAAACCGACGCCGAAGGCATGGCGGCAAAAAGCGCTTCCGGCAATTCTTTCACGGCAGAAACGCGCAGACGTTCCTGATTGCGGAAACCTTCTTTATATGCCCCGTTGCCTTTTTCGGCAAAGTAAAGCTCGTCACCGACCGGATTATAAACGACTCCGGCCAAGACCGTTCCTTTCTGGCAGATGGCCGCAGAAATCGCAAACTGCGGCAAGGCATGGGCAAAGTTAATGACTCCGTCCAGGTTGGAAACAACGTAATACGGCCCTGTCGGCTCGGGTTTTCCTGCAACATAAAAAGGATAATCCGGATGCGCCTTGCCGAGATCCGTCTTCAAAATATTATCAACCCGAGAGACTGCCGACATGACAAAATCACGGCGGCTACGAACGGAAGACTGCAGTTTTTCGATCTCATTAAAATCGCGAATCAGTGATTTTCCGGCACGTTTAACCGCCTGGATCAGCTGATTCATGGAAACGGAAAGATATGACATTATTTGGCTCTCTCAACATAGCTGATGTCAGCAGTGGAAACGACGACTTTATCTCCGACACCAATAAAAGGTGGTACCATTAAGCGGACGCCATTGTCAAGAATCGACGGCTTGTAGGAAGAAGAAGCCGTTTGGCCTTTGATCACGGGTTCAGTTTCAACAACTTCGTGCACCACTTGCAGCGGCAATTCTACGGAAACCGGCTTGCCGTCGATAAAGCTGATGATCACGCCCATGCCATCGGTCATAAAGGGACGGGCATCCCCCAAAATGTCCGCCGGCATGACGAACTGGTCAAAGGTTTCGCTGTCCATAAAAGTCAGGCCGGTTGCGTCCTCAAACAAGAACTGGCAATCCTTTTCCTCGACCATCAATTTTTCAACGGTATCTTCCGTGCGGAAACGTTCGTTGGTTTTGGTACCTTCCTCAACCGACTTCATTTCCACCTGCATGAAGGCACCGCCTTTCCCCGGCTTGATGTGTTGGGCTTTGACAATCGTCCAGGCTTTGCCTTTGAACTCGATTACCCAACCGATGCGAATTGATCCTGCTAATTGTTTCATCTTACATTCTCCTCATCCTTAAAGATTAATTATTCAGCAAATTAATCTAAACTTTATTTTTTAGCAACCAAAATCTTATAATTTGCGGGATTTAAAATAACAAAATCCGTTTCGGGGAAAGGTTGTGTCGGGTTTTCTTCCGTCGGATACCAGGCCGACTGAATCAAAAAAAGCTCATTGTACCAATCGACGACCTCTTTTGCCGCAGACAAATCTCCCTCCTCGCGGAAGGCTATAAATTCCGGTTCCGTTTCGCTGACCAGCATCGCTTCGTGCCGGCGCGGCGGAATAACCACCCCGATGACGGCCTTTTTGCCGAGTTGTTCGCGAATCTTGAGCAACGGCGCTTTCAAAGGCTTTTTGAGATCGGCAGCCAACACCACGCCGTCGGCTTTCAACGCGCGGCAGAGCTCCACCGCCTTTTCCCCCTCCAGAAGCAGAAGCTTGCCGCGACAATCAAACCGGCGGATATATTCCTCCCCGAGCGAGGTTGACAACAAGTAACAGCAAACGTCTTGGGCAACGACAACCTCTTCCTCCGGACGACTGATCTTTAAAATAAACTGTGGCATAATTCCCTTTACCGCTTGAAAAAGTTTATGATATTTGTATTATCAGGAACATATTAGGTGATTTTATCTCATTTAGGAAGAGAAATCTGTGGAAGAAGCAAAAATAATCGAACTGACAGAAACGAGCAATGCCCTGGCCGAGCTCAGCAATGCCCTGTCCGGGCTCAACAGCCTGCTGGAAGAAAAGGGAAACAGTCTGAAAAACGAGCGTCAGCAGCAGAAAAAAGAAGCCAAAGCTCATGAGGCGGCTTTGAGCGAGCTGAAGATGACGAGCGAAAACATCATTCACAACATTGACGGCGTTATCAGCCGTTTGGATAAAGTTTTGGAAAACGATGGCACAGATAACCATAACAATTAACGCCCGCGAATATGCTATCGCCTGTGAAGACGGACAGGAACGGCGAATCCTCCAGTTGGCGCGGCTGCTTGACGACAAGGCAAAAATGCTGACGGCTGCAACCGGACCGGTCAACGAAAACATGATGCTGGTGATGGTCGCTCTGCTTTTGGCCGACGACTTGAGCGAAACTGGCAAAAAAAATCCAGTAGAAAGTTCTAGAACCGAGGCTGTGGATAAGTCGCGAATCGCCGTTTTGGATAAGGATTTAGCAACAAAGATAAAAACTTTGACCGAAGAGCTAAAAGCTGTTGCATCTAAAATAAATCTGTTGTAGACTAAGGGCATAGAGGGTGAGCTGTCCGGTGCGTAGTATCCGCAGATCTTCCGAGCCAACATTATGTTTTAGGGAATTGTCACTGAGTGAATCGAGGTTCATTTACCACAATGCCCACCTGGTCAAAAGCGGTTCGATAAGAATGTAACTATACGGCCGAGACGGCACCCTCACCTTTTATCCCCTTGTTTGGGGCTTTTTTTTGCTTAAAAACTAAGGAGCTTGAGAGTGAAGATCATCTATTGCGGCGACATTGTCGCCCGGCCGGGCCGCGAAGCCGTTTTGCGCGAACTTCCCAATATGCGCGATCTCTATCGTCCGGACGTGATTATCGTTAATGCCGAAAATGCCGCGCACGGGTTTGGTCTCACGCCGGGAATCTGTCGCGACCTCCTGGAAAAAGGCGCCGATTTTATCGTGACCGGGAACCATGTCTGGAATCAACGCGAGATCATTCCCTTTCTCAACGACAGCAAACAAATCATCCGTCCGCTCAACTACCCTGCCGATCTGCCGGGAAAAGGCTTCGGCGAGATCGAACTGCCTTCGGGAAAAAAGATTGTCATTACCCAGGTTTTGGGACGCCTTTTCATGGAAGCAGTCGATTGTCCGGCCCGCGCTTTGGACCAGTTGTTGAATCAATATAAGCTCGGCGGCAACGCGGCGGCGATTTTTGTGGACGTACATGCCGAAATCACTGCCGAAAAATTAACGCTGGGCCATTATTTGGACGGACGCGTTTCGGCCGTCATCGGCTCTCACACGCATGTGCCCACCGCCGACGCCCGCCTGTTGGAAAAAGGCACGGCTTATATGACCGACGTCGGCATGTGCGGCGATTATAATTCGGTCATCGGCTTTGAAAAAGAGGAACCGATTAACCGCCTTAACCGTCGCTATACCGGCGGCCGTCTGGTACCGGCCAAAGGCAGCGGAACAGTCTGCGGCGTTTTGATTGAAACGGACGATCACAACGGTTTGGCAAAAAAAATATTGCCTTTTCAACTGCCGATCCTCAATCAGCCGAAAAACGACTAATTTTTCCGTCCATATTATCTGATAATATATCATTATATGTTGACAAAATGTTGATCTCTCTTGGGATTTGTGATATATTGAGTATATTAAGATCCAGGAGAGATAAATGAGCAACAGTATCAGTTTAACCGCGTCGATGCGATCAAATTTGCTGAGCCTGCAGAATATTGCAGGACAAGTTGATTTGACCCAAAATCGTCTCTCCACCGGCTTAAAAGTCAATTCCGCGATTGATAATCCTTCTTCTTATTATACGGCTGTTTCCTTGAACAACCGGGCCAACGACTTGTCAACTTTGCTGGACGGCATGAGCCAGGCAATCCAAACCATCAAGGCGGCAACAGAAGCGCTGCAATCGGCAACGTCGTTTTTGTCGCAAGCGGTTTCCGTGGCTTCACAAGCTTTGGAAAAAGTTGAGATTCCGGGGAAATCTTATTTTGAGCAGCAGGAAGGCGTGGCGGCGGTGGTTGCAACCAAAGACGAACTGTTGGCGGCAATTAATTCTGGCAAAAAAGGCGATATTGTCATTTATGGCCAGATCGACATGGGCAACACGACCATCACCTTGAAAGAAGGGCAAAATATCAAAGGAGTCGGAGCCTACGGCGTCAAAGATAAGGAAATGAACAAGTTCTCGAAACTGAGCTTTGAACTGGACGACAGTTCGACGGGAACGGCGATAACCTACAATAACGGTGCGACCATTTCCGATCTGTCCCTGGCTTTGACAAGCGAGAGGAGCAATCAGTCCTATCTTGTCCGCGGCACTTCCGCTGCCGATGCCACGGCATCAGTCAGCAATATGGATGTTGTCATAGACGCCTCCGGCAACGTCAACGTTTTTGATTCCTATGTGGGAAAAATAGATTACTCCGGCAAAATCGCCATCAGGGATTTGGACAAGTCTTACGGAAGCAACACGATTTACCATAACGCATTTGTCGGCGCAGGCACCTTGACGGAGGTAACGGTCAACGCCGACTTGGGAAAGACGCGTTTTTTTCACCTCAAAGAATTTTCCGTCTATGACAGCCGGATTAATGTTCAAAGCGACTATGGACAGTTAGGCGTCCCTACCCAAACTGGCGACAAAGTACATTTTTACGGAAGCAGCAGTATCAATTTGCAGGGCAAAGAACTTTATTCCGGTGACGTCAGTTTGCATGACGACGTGGTTTTGAACTTGAAAAACAGCGGCAGCTGGACGGTGGTAAACGAAAGTATCGAATTAAACGACCGTGCCAACTACAACGTTTATAACGGCGGTTCAGAACAGGGAGGAAGCCTTTTCGGCGTAACATTGACGATTAACTCGGCAGACGCGCGTTTCAGCTCAAACAGTTTCAGAGTCATCGCCAATTGCAAATTTAGCTTTGCCGCCGGAGCGTCAATGGTCTTGTCGTCGGGGCGTTATACGGCCAACAGCGACATTGCGGATCTGACTGCCAGCACCGGTTGGGAGAGCAATTTTACCGTTGATGCATCTGTTAAGCCAAGCTTTGACCATGCTTCGTTTGACCGGGTGTTTGAAGATTTTATGACTGAAGACGAGGAACTCTCGGAAAAGGCAGACGCCAGTCAGTATCAGGAAATCATCAAACAATATGACTCTTTAATCAAGGACAGCTCATATAAGGGGATTAACTTGCTAAACGGGCAGGATTTGAGCATTGTTTTCAACGAAGACCGTTCGTCGGGCCTGTTCATCGGCGGCAAAGATGCTTCGGCCAAAGCTTTGGGCATCGTCACTCTGGAATGGCACAATTTGGAAGACGTTCAATCTTCTCTGGATGAGTTGAACGAGGCGCTGGGCACAATTCGCTCTCTGAGCGAAGAGCTGGGAAGTTATTATTCGATTGTGACAACGCGGGAAAGCTTTACCTCCTCCCTGATCAATGTTTTAACCGAAGGGGCGGACAAGCTTACCTTGGCGGACATGAATCAAGAATCGGCCAATATGTTGGCCCTGCAAACCAGGCAACAACTGGCGGTTAATTCCCTGTCTTTGGCCTCACAAGCCTCGCAGTCGATCCTTAAACTGTTTTAAGTGTCCCATACTGTTTTTACAGGGCTTTAAATTTGGCCAGCAAACTTTCGGGCAAACGTACCGGTCGTTTTTGAGCCAAACTTAAATAGGCCACCTTTACTTCCAGCGTCGCCAAAATTTGATCCCCGCGGCAGATTTCCTGATACATGACGGCAGAAGCGCCTTTGGCTTCCTTTACTTCGCAAGTAACGACCAAAGCATCGTCCAAAACCGCCGGCGCTTTATAATCAATCTCAACGCGACGAACGGCGAAAGCGTGTTTGTCTTCGCCTTCCAAGCCTTCCTGCTGATTGAAATCCAAGGCGCGAATGAACTCCGTTCGGGCCCGTTCGGCAAATTTTAGGTAATTGGCATAATAAACGATGCCGCCGGCATCGGTATCTTCATAATAAACACGGACGGGAAAATAAAACACCTTATCTTTAACAATGCCGGATGCGGGCAAAACTTCATTGCTCATTGTCTTCACCTATTCCTTCCAAGAGATCAAATTGTTTGACGCTTTTGCGCTGTTTGGGAATCCCCAAATAATCACAGCCGAGGTCTGAAATGACGCGACCGCGCGGCGTCCTTTGCAAAAAACCAAGCTTCAGCAAAAAGGGCTCAATCACTTCCTCAATCGTGTCTCGTTCTTCCGAAAGGGCCGCCGCCAGAGTATCGGCACCAACAGGACCGCCGCCGTAATTTTTGACAATACAATTTAAATAACGGCGGTCAAAGGCATCCAAGCCGTAATTGTCAACATCCAAACGTTTCAGAGCGATATCAGCGATTTTATTGTCGATTTCACTGGAAAGCGAAACGGCACCAAAATCGCGCACCCGGCGCAGCAGACGTCCGGCCACACGCGGCGTGCCGCGCGACCTTTTGGCAATCTCCAGAGCGCCGGTCTCGGACAAAGGCATATCCAAAAGCCGAGCGCCACGCAAAACTATGCTTTTGAGCTCTTCCGGGGAATAAAAGTCCAACCGCAGCGGGATGCCGAAGCGTTCGCGCAACGGGGTGGACAACATTCCCGAACGAGTGGTCGCTCCCACCAGCGTAAAGGGTTGCAGATCAATGCGCACCGAGCGGGCTGACGGTCCCTCTCCGATAATCAGGTCCAGCTGAAAATCCTCCATTGCCGAATACAACACTTCCTCAATCGCCGGATTAAGGCGGTGAATCTCGTCAATAAACAAGACGTCGTTTCTTTCCAAATTGGTCAGAATCGCAGCCAGATCTCCGGCCTTGGAGATCATCGGCGCCGAGGTGGCCCGAAACCCTACGCCCAACTCTTTGGCGACAATGGAAGCCAACGTGGTTTTTCCCAGTCCCGGAGGGCCGAACAGCAACACATGGTCCAACGCTTCGCCCCGCATTTTAGCCGCATCAATAAAAATTTTCAGATTTTCGCAGACCTGGCGCTGTCCGACAAAATCTGCCAAAGAAGTCGGGCGCAAATTGACCGGAGCGTTGAGGGATTCCATGTCTTCGTTAAGTTCTCGCGGGGTGACGATTCTTTCTTCCATTCCTTAGTCCTTCTTGGCAAATTCCTTCAAAGCCAGGCGGATCAGCGTACCCATGTCCGCCTCTGGTTCTTTGAGAGCGGCGGCATTGACCGCCTTGTAGGCTTCAAGTCTTTGGTAGCCGAGGTTGACCAATGCGGAAACAGCGTCTTCCATCTTCATTGGATCAGCCTCTCTGGCTTCCAGATTATCAACGTAGTTTTCAGTTTCTTCAGTTGCATCCATCTTAACCTCCCTGGCAAATTCGCTTACCGGAACCGACACGATCTTTCCTTTGAGTTCGGTGACAATGCGGGCCGCCAATTTGGGACCGACGCCGTTGGCGCGGGTAAAGGTGTTTTTGTCCTGGGCGGAAACGGCCTGCGCCATTTGCAGCGGCGTCAAAGCCGACAAAATCGCCAGGCAGACCTTTGCTCCCACGCCCTGAACCTTTGTCAGGGTATTGAACCATTCTTTTTCCAAAGGATCAAAAAAGCCGTAAAGCGTCAGACTGTCTTCCCTAACCACCGTTTCGACCAACAGACTGACTTCAATGTTGCGCGTCAGCTTGGCTAACGTTTTGGCAGAGGCGTAAACCAGGTATCCGACGCCGTTGACGTCTATGATGCAGTTGTCTTCGGCGAGCGTATCGACAATTCCTCTAAGCTTGGCTATCATTTATCCATCCTTCTTCAAACTTCAATACCGACATCCTATACAAAAAGCCCCGCTTAAACAAGAGCTTTTTTATCTTTAAGAACAAAAGAAGAACTGAAAGCGGGGATTTTTCTCCGGGGCAGAACAACAAATTACTCTTGCTTTTCTGCCGTTTTGGTTTTAGAAGTATGGATGAATAAGAATTTCTAATTTAAGAGGTTAACTGATGCAGAATTATCGTACTCACACCTGCGGCGAACTCCGCGGCTCCGACATTAACAAAAAAGTCAAGCTGGCCGGCTGGATTCACCGCAAACGCAATTTGGGAAGTCTTTGTTTTATCGATTTGCGAGACCATTACGGTATTACCCAATGCGTTGTTGACGATAAGTCGCCTCTTTTTGAACGCATCAACGCTTTGCGCGTCGAATCCGTCATCGGACTGGAAGGAACGGTCATCACCCGCGGCGGCAACATCAACAAAGATATGCCCACCGGCGAAATCGAACTGCAGATTTCCGGACTGGAAGTTCATTCCGAAGCGGAGGTTTTGCCTTTCCAGGTTTCCATTGAAGACGACGCCCCTGAAGAAATCCGTCTAAAATATCGTTTTCTCGATTTGCGCAAAGAGCGCATTCATAATAACATTTTATTGCGCTCTAAGGTCATTGCCCGGACTCGCCAATTGATGAGCGAAATGGGTTTCACCGAATATCAAACGCCGATTTTAACTGCCTCCTCTCCCGAAGGCGCCAGGGACTTTTTGGTTCCTTCGCGTTTGAATCCGGGGCGTTTTTACGCTTTGCCGCAAGCGCCGCAACAGTTTAAGCAGCTTTTGATGGTTTCGGGTTTTGACCGCTATTTCCAGATTGCTCCCTGTTTTCGTGACGAAGATCCGCGGGCGGACCGTTCTCCCGGCGAATTTTATCAGATGGACATGGAGATGAGTTTTGTCGGTCAGGATGAAGTTTTTGAGGTGATTGAACATTGCCTGGGCTCGATTTTTAACGAATTTGCCAACGGCAAAACCGTGGATCAGGCTCCTTATATCCGTATTCCCTTCCGTGAAGCCATGCTGAAATACGGCTCGGACAAGCCGGATCTGCGCAACCCGCTGGTTATTCAGGACGCAACGGCCTTATTCGGCGAATCCGGTTTCGGCGTCTATGACGGCAAGGTGGCCGAAGGCGCCTTTATTCGTGCCATCGTGGTCAAAGGAATCGCCGACAAGCCCCGCTCCTTTTTTGACAAACTCGACGCCTACGCCAAAGAAGAAGGCATGGGCGGCTTGGCATACATCGCTTTGGTTCCCGGCGGTTATAAAGGCATTGCCAAGTTTTTCGGCGAAGAAAAGATGTCTTGCCTCAAACAGACGCTCGGTGCCGAGGACGGTGACGCTATTTTGTTTATGGCCGGCAAGGGCGTCAAATTTGACAAATTCACCGGACGGGTCCGCAACAAAGTCGGCGAGGAACTCGGTCTGGTTGATTCCAACGCCTTCAAAATGTGCTGGGTGGTTGATTTTCCCTTCTATGAAGAAAACGAGGAAACCGGCGCCGTCGAATTTTCGCATAATCCTTTTTCCATGCCGCAGGGCGGAATGGACGCCTTGGAAAACAAAAATCCGTTGGATATTTTGGCTTATCAATACGACTTTGTCTGCAACGGCGTTGAGCTGTTGTCCGGCGCCGTCCGAAACCATAAGCCGGAAATTATGTACAAAGCATTTGAAATCGCCGGTTATGACCATTCTGTCGTCGACAGTAAGTTTGGCGGCATGATCAGCGCCTTCAAGTTCGGCGCACCGCCTCACGCCGGGTCGGCTTTCGGAATGGATCGCCTGATTATGTTGCTTTTGGATGAACCGATTATTCGTGACGTGATCCTCTTCCCTCTGAACGGCAAGGCACAGGATTTGATGATGCAAGCGCCGAATTTTGTTACGCAGCAGCAATTAGACGAACTGCATATCAAAGTCGTAGAAGACGATAAAAAGTAAAAAAAGCCCCTCGACGAGGGGCTTTTTTCTGTCTAAATAGACTGATCTGGGTTCAATAGATTATATCCAAAAAGTGAGATAGGCTGAGGAAAAAGCTTGCAAGGCTTTTGAGGAGAATTCTCATTTC
>CAKQMD010000034.1 GCA_934254925.1 uncultured Alphaproteobacteria bacterium | reverse complement strand
AATACCGCTGTCACCCATGTCAATCTGACCGTAAATCACAATGTCGCCTTTCTTGCCACTATCTACCGCCGCCAACAGCTCCTCTTTGCTGCTGACCACCGCCGCCACACCTTCTTGTTGTTCAAACCAGGACTTGGCGGGAATATGATTGGTCTCCAAAGCCTGGGTTGCCGTGGCGGCAGCTTGTTCCAATAGTCCGGCCCCGGCCTCCAAACCTTCCGTCGCCGCTTTAATCGTCTGGATTCCCTGTGCCATCGAATCCAACAAGGCTGACAGGTCACTGGCACGGTTGTTTAAAGAGACAGCCGTATAATAAGAAGAAGGATTGTCGATCGCCGAGTTGACTTTTAATCCGGTGGAGAGACGATTTTGGGTCAAATCGACTTGTCCCGCAATATTTTGCAGGCTCAGCAAATTTGATCGCATTGAGGCGGTTAAACTGATATTGTTGCTCATTACAAATCTCTCCTAGATTTCAATATATTTATTTTATCGCAAATCCCAAGAGCGAATGTCATTTTGTCAACATGTATTGATATTGTATCAGTCTATATAGACAGAAAAAATTAAACCTGGGCACAAAAAAGCCTTAACGAATTTCGTTAAGGCTTTTTCTCAACATTTTCTTCTTTTTAGCAACTTCAGCCGGCGGATCTTCTCATTCCAAACATACAGTTTTTTCATAAAATGAAAATTTTTACTCGCCAGAAGCCGAGGACTCTCGCGACACAAATTCTCAATCCACTGGTAAAAAACCCGCAACAGCCAAACAGCTGCACCCAATACAAAAATTACCCCGGCATAAACCAAATAAAACCAGTCGTTCAACCGAAAAGCAACGGCAAGCAATACAATAAGCCCACCGCTCAAAACAGCGCCGAAAAGCAACCAACCGGGATGAGCCTCAAATAATTTAAAAGACAGGCTTCCGGGCAAACGAACAAACCAGTCCCACGCTTCTCTGAACTTCATACCTGCAAAGTTTTAATTATTAGATGATAATTTATTCATAATCAAAAGACATGTTCAGGCTATAACGCTTCTAAATAAAAGTAAACAAAAAAATATTCCCGTCTCCTAAAGAGCGGGAATATAACCAAAAATTCAATGGGTCAAAAACTGTCGGAATCCTTTTTTGCGGGCTTTTTCCGACATCCACCCCTGCGGCGGCACCTGCATTTGACGGAGTTTTCCGTATTGACCATAGGACACCCTGCCGCAACTTTGCTGAAAACGCCTTTGAGCATTGGCAATGTTCTTTTTCATAATTTTCAAATTTTAAGAATTATCGACAATCAAAGCAATCACATCTTCTATCGTTTTGGCATCACTCGCTTGTTCGTCGCTGATTTTCAAACCGGGAATGTTTTTTTCCAACTCAATCATCAATTCTATTCGTTCCAAACTGTCCAATCCCAAATCGTCTTTCAAACTCTGGGCCGGATCGTCAAAAGAACATCTGGCAACATGCTGAAGAGCCTTGTCAATCTCTCCCATGGCTGTTTCTCTTTCCATATCTATATCTTTTTAATAATTTAACTGCTACAATTTAGCCAATGAGAAAACAAAAGTAAAGCCTCAAATTAACGCGATCGCTGTTTTTTCCATTCCCGCACATTTTTGTTATGATCGTTAAGACTTTTGGCAAAACGATGCGCACCGTTGCCGTCCGCCACAAAATACAAATAATCGTGATCCGCCGGATGAGCGGCGGCCCAAATCGCCTCCTTGCCCGGATTGCAAATCGGAGTCGGCGGCAAACCGTAATTTTTATAAGTGTTGTAAGGGCTCTCCATTGCCAAATCCTTTCTGGTCAACGGACGTTTGAGCTCAAACTCGCCTTCGGTAATGGCATAAATCACGCTGGGATCCGTCTGCAGCCGCATCCCCAAGCGCAGACGATTGATAAACACCGCCGCCACCAACGGACGCTCAGAAGCCACTGCCGTCTCTTTTTCAATGATCGAAGCCAAAATCAGCATTTCCCTTTTGTTTTTCAGCGGCAGACCGTCATCCTTCAACGCCCAACTCTGCTCTATAACGCGATTCATCGCCTCTTTGGCCTGACGAATGATGCTGTCTTTGCTGTCCCCCCTGACATAGCTATAGGTTTCGGGCAACAATTCGCCTTCTTTGACTTCCATTGATACCTCGCCTTCCAACTCCGGCGTTGAGGCCAACAAATACAAGATCTGTCCTGTCGTCAATCCCTCGGGGATCGTAATTCGCCGATAAAAGATGTCGCCGCGCACCAACTTGCCGATAACTTCATCCAAAGAAACCCCCGGCTCAAATTGATATTCTCCGGCTTTCAACCGACGGTCCAACCCCTGCATCCTGGCAGCCAGCCCAAACAACCAGGGCTTGTCAATGACCCTCGCTTGCCGCAGCTTTTCCGCCACGACTTTAAGACCGGCGCCTTTCGGAACAACCACCGTCGTTACCTCTGCTAACGTACCCGGCGCAAAAACGGCTTGCCGCAGATACAGAAAAATACCGGCCGCTGTCAGCAAAAGCAGAAGAAGAAACTTTTTCATCATCAATATTCCGTCATAAAAGACCGTCAAACACAAAAAAAGAGCGAAAATATTCCCATGCACGACGCTTAAGAATCTTCCGCTCCGATTTCATTTCAGATACCGCATAAAACAGTTTCTATCCTTCATATTTTTTAAAGATAAGCGACGAATTCGTTCCCCCGAAACCAAAGGAGTTAGACATCACCGCCTTGATCTCTTTCTTTTTGGCCTTTAAAGGCACCAGATCCATATCGGCAATTTCATCAGCCGGATCTTCCAAATTAAGCGTCGGCGGACAAATCTGATCTCTGAGCGCCAAAATTGAATAAACGGCTTCCACCGCCCCGGCAGCCCCCAAAAGATGGCCGACGGCCGACTTGGTTGAAGACATCGAAACATTCTTAATATCGTCGCCGAATAAGCGTTTTACCGCCAAAGCTTCGCCGACATCGCCAGCCGGCGTAGAAGTTCCGTGGGCGTTAATATAATTGATGTCTTTCAATTCCACACCTTTCTCCTTGGCATGATCCGCCGCCATTTTCATGGCCCGGTAAGCGCCGTCGCCCGACGGAGCCGTAATGTGATAAGCGTCGCCGCTCATGCCATAGCCGACAACCTCGGCATAAATTTTTGCACCGCGTGCTTTGGCATGTTCCAATTCCTCCAAAACCAGAGCGCCGCTGCCCTCTCCCATGACAAAACCGCTGCGGGCCTTGTCCCAGGGACGGCTGGCCTGCTCGGGGCGATCATTAAAGTCGGAAGTCACGGCTTTCATCCGGGCAAAACCGGCCAACCCCAAAACATTAACCGCAGATTCGGCACCGCCGGCCAACATCAGATCGGCATCGCCGTCGGCAATCATTCTGGCCGCGTCGCCGATAGCGTGCGTCCCGGTTGAACAAGCGGTCACACAGGCGTGATTCGGTCCCTTCAGACCATACTTGATGGATAAATTTCCCGAAACCAGATTAATCAGACAAGAAGGAATAAAAAACGGCGAAATTCTCTTCATCCCATTTTCATGAAAAGACAGAGAATTTTCATAAATCACCTGCAAACCGCCGATTCCCGATCCCATCATCACGCCCGCACGGCATTTTTCTTCTTCGCTCGCCGTCTCGGGATCCCAACCTGCATCGGCCAACGCGTCGCCGCCTGCGGCCAAACCGTAGAGAATAAACTTGTCATTTTTCTTTTGGTCTTTCGGAGGCATGACCGTATCGGGATCAAATTCGTTTTCGCCTTTTCCCCAGGTTACCTGACCGGCGATCGTCACCGGAATATCTTTCAGATCTACGCCTTCAATGTTTTTGATCCCGGACTTTCCGGCTAAGATACTCTGCCAGTTGTGCTCCACCCCGCGTCCCAGGGGAGACACAATACCAAGTCCCGTAACCACGACTCTTCTCATAAATACATCCTCATAAAAAATTTCAAAGCCCATAGAAGACAAAACTCGCCTGATTAGAAGCGAGTTTCATCATTCTCAACAAGTTTGCCAGACTTAAGCATTCTTAGAAAGATAGTCGATAGCATCTTTAACAGTCAGAATTTTTTCAGCAGCTTCGTCAGGAATTTCGCAACCGAATTCTTCTTCAAAAGCCATAACCAATTCTACCGTATCCAAACTATCAGCGCCTAAATCGTCAATGAAACTGGCATTATCTGTCACTTTGGATTCTTCAACGCCAAGATGCTCTGCAACGATTTTCTTAACGCGGTTAGCTGTATCAGTCATATGATAAACCTCTAAAATTTATTAAAACAAAATTTCGGACATCACATAATCAATCCGTGATTGGATAGTTAGCACAATTTTATAGCATTTGACAAGCATTATTTTTCGCCCTGCCAGAAAAACTTACTCAAAATCCGCGGAATTAAAGGTTTTTCTTTTCTCTGCCACCCTGCTTTGAAAGTGGATAAATCGCCCCTTTCCCGATTCTTTTCCCAACTAAAAATCTTGCAGGAAAGCAGCTATTGCTATTGACATTTGCCTAATATAAACATATTTTAGTTTTGACGCTATTTAAACTTAATCTTTTAAGGGGATCTCCATGAAAAAACTATTTTACATTGTTTTGGTTATCGTCGTTTTGCTGGTTATCAGCCGCTTCATCAAAAACAGCAATGAAACCGTTCCGACGGCCGAACCTGCCGTTGTCGCGGAAGAAGTCGTCGTTGACGAAAACGCCAAAGGCGAACCAATCGCCGTTGAAGACGTTGTCGTCGCCGAGCCCGACGCAGACGTTGACGCCGGCGAAGAAGTTGACGGCACAATCGTTGAAACCAATCCCGAAGCAACGCAAGACGAAGATGAAACCATCGTCAGCGAGTAATATTCGGAAAAAATTTATTACCGCAAAGGCTGTCACAAGACAGCCTTTTTTCTTGTATTACTCAAAATAATCCCTATATTAGGAACGACTGAATTTTATAAATAAGGAGTAAAAAAATGAAAGTAGGGATTATCGGAGCCGGCGCCGTCGGCAGCGCCACCGCCTTTTCGCTGATCATGCGCGGCGTCGCCCGCAAAGTCGTTTTAGTCGACATGAACCAAAAACGCGCCGAAGCCGAAGCCATGGACATCGCTCACGCCGCCCCTTTTGCTTATGCCAACAAGATCAAAGCCGGAAGCTATGAAGACCTCAAAGGTTGCGAAGTCATCATCATCACTGCCGGAGTCGGACAAAAGCCGGGAGAAACCCGTACCGCGCTGATCGGCCGCAACGTAAAGGTTTTTGAAAGCATCGTTCCGCAAATCATGGCCGTCGAACCCAACGCCATTTTACTGGTGGCCAGCAATCCGGTGGATGTCATGACCGAAGTGACGCTTAAATTGTCCGGCCTGCCGCGCGAACGCGTCATCGGCAGCGGCACGGTTCTGGATACCTCACGCTTCCGCACCTTATTGGGCTATTCCCTTGGCGTTTCGCCCAAGTCCGTTCACGCCAACGTCTTGGGGGAACACGGCGACAGCGAAGTTCTCGTCTGGTCTAACGGCGATGCCGGAACTGTCTCAATCGAAAAACTGGCAGAACTCAACCAACGTCCGTTCACCAAGGAAAGAAAAGCCGAAATAGACGACTGCGTCCGCAATGCCGCCTACAAGATCATTGACGGCAAAGGTGCCACCTTCTATGGCATTGCCGGTGCCTTGACGCATATCTGCCAGGTTATCACCAACAACGAATACGCCATTTTGACCGTCAGCTGCCATCATGACGACGTCGAAGGCGTCAAAGACGTCTGCCTGTCGCTGCCCTCCGTCGTCGGCAAACGCGGCGTCCACAGCGTGATTTATCCCAAACTCTCGGCAGAAGAACACGCCGAACTCAAAAAAAGCGCCGAAAGCCTCAAGGAATTCACCCGCGAAGCCTTGGCCGCCATCGGCAAATAATCTTTTTGTTTGCAAATCCTCTCCGCTTCCTTTATAGTGCCGCGGAGAGGATTTTTTTATGGTACAGGTTATTACGTTAGGTTGCCGCATCAACAGTTACGAGTCGGAAGTTTTGAAAGAAAAACTGGCCGCGCTTGACGACGTGGTCATCGTCAACACTTGCGCCGTCACCGGCGAAGCCGAACGCCAATGCCGGCAGACGATTCGCAAACTGCGCCGCGAAAACCCGCGGGCACGTATCATCGTTACCGGCTGCGCCGCGCAAATTGCGCCGCAAAAATTCGCTGCCATGCCCGAAGTAGACCTGGTTCTCGGCAACAGGGAAAAAGCCCAAATAGAAGCTTATCTTCAAACCCCGCTTACCGAAAAGACCATCGTCGGCGACGTTTTCACCTATGAAGACTATGACAAATTTCTGATCACCGGTTTTGAAGGCAGGGAAAGAGCTTTTGTGCAAATTCAACAGGGCTGCGACCACCGCTGCACTTACTGCATCGTTCCTTATGCTCGCGGCAACAACCGTTCGGTGGCAGAAAACGAGGTCTTAGCTCAGATTCGCGAACTCTTAAAACAGGGTTTCCGCCAAATCTGCCTTACCGGCGTGGATGCCTGCTCCTACCAACCTTCCTTCACCGGCTTGGTCAAACATATTTTGGAACAAATTTCCGACGATTTCTCACTGCAGTTCGGATCATTGGATCCCGCCGCAACAGACGACGGTTTTGTGGCTTTGGTCGGAACGGATCGCAGAATAGCGCCGCATTTTCATTTCTCGGTACAATCCGGCGACAACTTGATTTTAAAACGCATGAAACGTCGGCACCGGCGCGAAGACGTCATTACCCTCTGCGGCAAAATTCGTACCGTTCGACCGGAAGCGACCTTTGGGGCGGACTTTATCTGCGGCTTTCCCACCGAAACGGAAGAGCAGTTTGCCAACACGCTCAAACTGGTGGAAGAAGCCGGCATCACTCGCCTCCACGTCTTTCCCTATTCCGAACGCCCCGGCACCCCGGCGGCGCTGATGCCGCAAGTTCCGGCAGAGATCCGCAAGGAGCGCGCCCGCATTTTACGACAGAAAGGAATAAACAGCGATGACTAATTTTTTTCAAAAACTCGGTCTCGGATTAAAAAAATCTTCCACCCGCCTGACTTCCGGACTGAGCGGCATCTTCAAAAACGCCAAGCTTGATCCGCAAACCCTGGAAGAGTTGGAGGAACTGCTCATTAGCTCCGACCTTGGCATCAAGGCGACAAACCAAATCATCGGAGAACTGAAAGAACGACGCTTGCCAGCCGACACCGCACCGGAAACCCTGAAGGAAGAACTGGCTCGGATAATTGAAAGCATTTTAACGCCGGTCGCCCGTCCCCTGGATGTTTCGACAACGACCGCCCCCGCCGTCATTCTCATGGTCGGAGTCAACGGCGCCGGAAAAACCACCACCATCGGAAAGCTCGCTCACCGCTTTTCCGATAAAAAGATCAGCTTCATTGCGGCAGACACGTTCCGCGCCGCCGCCGTCGAACAACTGGAAATCTGGGGACGACGCAATAATATTCGCGTTTATAAAGGCGCTCCCGGCTGTGACGCCGCCGCCCTTTGTTTTGACGGCCTGCAGGAAGCCCTTCGGCAAGGCGACGAACTGGTTTTCATCGACACCGCCGGCCGCCTGCAAAACAAAACCGGCCTCATGGACGAACTGCAAAAAATCATCCGCGTCATCAAAAAAGTCATTCCCCAGGCACCACATCACACCTTACTGACCATCGACGCCACCACCGGCCAGAACGCTCTTGATCAGATTCGCACTTTCCAGCAACTGGTGAACGTCAGCGGCCTGATCGTCACAAAACTCGACGGTTCGGCCAAAGGCGGAATCCTGATTGCCGCCGCGGCCGAAACAGCTTTGCCCGTTTATTACATCGGCATCGGAGAAGCTCTGGACGACCTGGACGTTTTCAACGCCCGCGACTTTACCCAAAACCTGCTCGGCTTCTGAACCGCGCTGAAAAATAATCTGTATTTATTGTCCTTTTTTCTTAACAAACGGCAAAAAAAACGCTAGCTTAAGAGTAAGTCAATAAAAGCAGGATCAAAAAATCTATGGAAGAAACCCCGCAAATCCGCGAATTCACCGTCAGCGAACTTTCTTTTGAAATCAAACGTTTTGTTGAAACGGCATTTAGCCGAATTCGCGTGCGCGGAGAAATCTTCGGCGCCAAAAGGGCCGATTCCGGACACTGGTACCTTTCCCTAAAAGATGAAAATTCCGTCCTGTCCGCCGTCATATGGAAAGGGGTGGCCATCGGCTTGGACGTCAAACCCGAAGACGGGTTGGAAGTTATCGCTACCGGAAAAATCACCACCTTTGCCGGCAAATCCGCTTATCAAATCGTCATCGAACAAATGGAAATCGCCGGCGCCGGCGCCTTACTCAAGTTATTGGAAGAACGTAAAAAACAGTTCGCTGCAGAGGGGCTTTTTGATCAACGCCACAAAAAGCCGATTCCCTACCTTCCCGCCTCCATCGGCGTTGTCACTTCTGCCAGCGGCGCCGTCATCAGAGACATCATCCACCGCGTCCGCGATCGTTTTCCCACGCCGATTCTTTTATACCCCACTCCGGTCCAGGGCATTGGTGCCGCCGAAAAAATCGCTGCCGCCGTCGAATTTTTCAATCACCTGCCTCAGGGAAATCTCCGTCGTCCCGACGTGCTAATCGTTGCCCGCGGCGGCGGTTCGCTTGAAGACCTGTGGCCCTTTAACGAAGAGGTGGTGATCCGGGCGGTTTTCGCCTCGCAAATTCCGGTTATTTCCGCCGTCGGCCATGAAACCGACACCATGCTGATTGACTATGTTTCGGATCTCCGTGCCCCCACGCCGACCGGCGCTGCCGAATTTGCCGTCCCGGTCAGAAGCGAACTTTTGGCACGCCTGACCAACCTGGACAATCGCCGCCTGACTGCTGCCAGCCGTTATTTGGAAGACCGCAAGACCAGGCTTGAAGACCTCTCCCGCGGTATTCCGCGTCTGGACCAAATCCTTCAGGAAGCGAGACAAAAGCTGGATGACCGTCTGGAACGCCTAGACCAAGCCTTTCGGCATTTGCTGCTGATGAAGCAAAACCAGGTGGAAAGAGTCAATCTCCGTCCTTACTATATCAAAAACATCCTGTCCCATAACCGCGAAATTTTAAGCGGCCTGATTTTGCGTTTGGACTCCGTCTCGCCGCAATCGGTTTTAAAACGCGGCTTTGCCTGGATAAAGGATGAACAAGGCCAAACCCTCTGCAATCTGGCCACCGCCGGAAACGCTGCAGTTTTGGAAATCAACTTTCACGACGGCGCGTTGAAGGCCTTGCCTGAAAACCATAAGTCACGGCCGGCAGCCCCGGCTCCAAGGAAACCCCAAAAAAATGAAAAAATGCAACAAGATTTATTTGACTTTTAGCCTTCTGCTGTTCTCTTGTCCAGCCGATGCTTTTGAACTCTGCACCCCGCCGCAGCAAGGCATCATCATTGAAGGACGCGCCGAACCGGGAACAAAAGTCAGCCTCAACGGAATAAACTATTTAACCGGCAGCGACGGCCGTTTCTTGCTGGCCTTCGGCCGGGACGAAGCCCCTGAACAAACTCTTTCCTACACCGCACCCGACGGCAAGGAAGCCTCTCTGCCGCTGACCGTTGCGCCGACCGCCTGGGATATACAAAACCTGCGGGGTGTGCAGCCGCGCAAAGTCTCCCCGACGGCAGAAGACCAAAAGGAAATCGCCCGGGAAAGAAACGACGTTCGCCAAGCCATGCAAACCCTCTCAGCCTCCGATGATTGGAAAACGGGATTTGAGCAACCGGTCGAAGGCCGCATCAGCGGACAATTCGGCGGCCAACGTATCATGAACGGCAAAAAAATGAATCCGCATCAGGGAATGGACATTGCCGTGCCGGAAGGGACGCCGGTCAAAGCGGCTGCCGACGGCATCGTCACGCTGAGCGGCGGCAATTATTTCTATTCCGGCAACATGGTCATTTTAGACCACGGCCATGGCTTATTCACGATTTATGCCCATCTGCTGCAGCCGACCGTCACACCGGGACAACACGTCGCCAAAGGCCAAATCATTGCCCTCAGCGGCAAGACCGGACGCGTCACCGGAGCGCATTTGCACTGGGGCGCTTCGCTGCAGGGCGTCAGATTTAACCCGGCAAGTTTGTTAAATATACCAAATAGTAATAATTCTTGTGTTAAGGTAAGTAAAATTTCAAATTCAAACGGCAACAACCGTAACGAGGCAAAACATGATTGAAGCGTCACACAAACAAATCATTTGGGATTCCATCGTCTGCCTGATCGTCGACGACGACAAGTTCTCCCGCACTTTCATCAAAACCGCCCTGTATCAAATCGGCATCAAAAACACCAAAGAAGCCAACAACGCCGAAGAAGCCCAAGAACTGTTGCGCAACTTCAAAATCGACGTCATTTTGTTGGACCAGCAGATGCCGGGCAAGACCGGATTGGAGTTTGCCCGCGAGCTCAAAGGCGGTTTGGTTGAAAGCGCCCGCCATACCCCGATCATCATGATCACCGTCGATACCAAGGAAAAAACCGTTCTTGACGCCAAATCCTTGGGCATCACCGAATATCTGGTCAAACCCATTTCTCCTTTGGCGCTTAAAAAGAGAATATGCAGTTCTTTTGGCATTAAACAGGAAAGAGTCTAAACGTGCTTAATTTTCATATTTTTCTGCTTTCGGTTCTCCAAGGCCTGACGGAATTTTTACCGGTCAGTTCTTCCGGACACCTGATTTTGTTTTCCAAGTTCACCACTTTTCCCGACCAGGGACTGGCCTTGGACGTTGCCGTTCATGTCGGTTCGATTTTGGCGGTGCTCATCTATTTCTCCCAAGACGTCTGGGGAATGGTAAAGGGAACGCTCAAAAGCTGGTTTGTTCCTCGTTTCGACAACCGCGGCAGCAAACTGTTTTGGCTGATTATTATTGCCACGATTCCCGCAGTCATTGCCGGATTCGCCCTGCGCCATTACGGCATGGAATGGTTACGCAGCAGCCGCATTATCGGTTGTACGATTCTCGGATTCGGGATTTTGTTGTTCATAGCCGACAAAATCGGGATGACTATTCGTCGGATAGACCATCTCGGCGTCTTGGATGCCGTTTTGATCGGCCTGGCACAATGCCTGGCGCTTATTCCCGGCACCAGCCGCTCCGGCATCACCATCACCATGGGCCGTTTTCTTGGACTTGAAAGGCGCGAAGCCGCAAAATTTTCCATGTTGATTTCCATCCCTACCATAGCCGGCGCCGGTCTGCTGATTGGGATGGAGCTCTGGCAGCAGGGAAACATCTCGCAGATAATGGCGGCCATGGACGGCATTACTTATTCTTTTATTGCTTCCATCATCAGTATTTACATCATCATGTGGTGGCTAAAAAAATCGACATTTTTGCCCTTTGTGATTTATCGCATTGTCCTTGGCAGTCTCCTGTTGTTGGATTCCTATGGATACATTCACATCACGATGCAGTAAAAAAATAAAAATAGTGCTTGCAATCTTAAAAAAATTTATGTAAATAGATTGCTGTGAGGAACGCCTCACCATTGTTTTTAAGCCCTGGTGGCGGAATTGGTAGACGCGCATGCTTCAGGTGCATGTAGCCTCAGGCTGTGGAAGTTCGAGTCTTCTCCAGGGCACCATAACAAAAAAGGATCCCAACGGATCTTTTTTTGTTATGGTGAATAGACCTTGTTATGAGCAAGGAAAGTGACAACAACCGCTGCGAATTTACAAGGTCTTTGACCGAAGCGAAGTTGTTGAGCTTGATACATTCAAGCGAAACTTACGAAGCAAGATCCTCAAAGACCTCCTTTAAGGAGGTTTTTTAATATGGTATTTTGAGACCGCTCGAACTTCCAGGAGGAAGTTTGACTACAAGCAGCAGGCGGGTGAAAGAAGTCTTTGACAGAAACGAAACCTACGAAGCAAACCCCTCAAAGCTCCACTTGGCGGAACCTTTTTATCAACAAAGCTTCAAGGAGAAGATTTAATGAAAAAAAATATCAAAGAATTGCTTCTAAAAGCTTTGTTGATCGGAATTAAGGGAATAATTGCTCTTCCTCTTGTTATCTTCTTAATTCATGAAGCTTTTACGACTCAAAATCCGGAAGCTGAAATGTCACATATCCAGTATGTTGCCATTATAACAACACTATGTTGGATCTTAGTCTTATGGACCATCATTCATTACAAATTAAAACATTATTTATTTTCTCTTTTGATAATCATTACATTTTTACAAATGTACTTTTTCAATATTCATATTAAGCGAGCTCACCATTTAAATAGCTGCATAGATAAGGGATATGTTTGGGATTATGAGCAACACATCTGCCGTACGGATTGTCTCACATGGAACCCCATCCAAAAATGTGTTCCGCGCTAAAAGGCAATTAAATTGATAAGAAGCTTCCCGGCGTTGCAAAACAATTCATCAATGCCACACGCCTCGCCCCCTCCTTTACGGAGGATTTTAAGTCTTTCTCAAAAGGGCTTTACTTTTAAAGTTTTTGAATTATGATCCCTGCCATGCATAATTTTTAAGATATAGATATATGAAGACACCAGAATTATTAAAAAGAATGTTTCCCCTACTCTCCGGAGGGGCTTCCTCTGCCACGCAAACGCCTTCCGGCCTTGAGGTTTGGCTAAAACTCAGCGAAGAACTTCCCAATGCCACCGGCGTCACGGAAAAAGACAAAGAACGTTTGAACAAGTTCAAAAAACTTCTGTCCCAAAAATCCAAAGAAGAAAAACTTGCCCTTCGCAGTTGGCTGAAAAAAGAACTCAAAGACATGGAGACAAATTTTGATGAACTCGACAGCTTCCCAGAAGAGGAGAACGAACGGAGGATCAAACAAATCTATCGGGAACATTTGGAATTGATTGACTAAAAAGTCGCGACAGGCACCCTCCGGTGCCTGTTTTTGTTTCTATCTCCATTTTATTCTTTTCTTTTCCTTCCGAAGCCTTATAATAAGCAAAATTTTCATGCTAAACTAACGGAAAAACAATGTCATCTTTATCCCAGCTGCTGCTTCAATGGTATGCCAACTTCGGACGGGAACTTCCCTGGCGCGTCAAGGGAGGGCCGCATCCTGATCCTTATGTCGTTTTGGTTTCCGAATTTATGCTGCAACAAACCACCGTCAAAACCGTTATTCCTTATTTTAAGCGTTTTATGGAACGTTTCCCGACGATTGACACCCTGGCCCGAGCCGAACAGGAGGAAGTCTACCTCTATTGGCAGGGCTTGGGATATTATTCCCGCGCCCGCTCTCTGCACCAAACGGCCCGCCTTATTGTCGAGAACTACGGCGGTCATTTTCCCCGCCAAAGGGATGAAGTCCTAAAATTGAAGGGCATCGGCGCCTACACGGCCTCAAGCCTGTTGGCCTTAGCCTTTGACCAGCCGGAAACCGTTATCGACGGCAATGTGATTCGCGTCATCTGCCGTCTTTATCATTTGACGCAGCCGACGGCGGAAATCATGCCGGAAATTGCCGCCAAGGCCGCCGCCCTCACCGACCATGAACATCCGGCCGACTACGCCTCCGCAATCATGGACCTCGGGGCTTTGGTTTGCCTGCCCCAAAACCCACAATGCCTGCTTTGCCCTTGGCAAAGCTTCTGCCAATCAAAATCTTGCCCAGATTTGGAACAAATTCCTCGCCGCCAAAAACCGCTCAAAAAACTCCGACAAGGAAAAGTCTATTTGATTCGCAACCGAGCCGGAGAAGTCTTCATCCGCAAAAGGACGGAAAAAGGACTGCTCTCCGAACTATACGAATTTCCCTGGAGTGATGAAAGGGATATTTTTTCCGAGAAAGACGTCAAAGAAACGAAGGCGGAAGTTTCTCATACCTTCACGCATTTCAAACTGCTTCTTCAAATCTGCCTGCTCTGGCGGGAAAACGTTCCGTTGGACGGCCGTTTTGTCGCTTGGGAGTCGCTTTCCCAATATCCTTTTTCCACCTTAATGAAAAAGGTCTGTCAAAAAGCTTCCTCCCTCAATTCATAAACCACACGACAAAATTAAGCGCAACGGCAAAGCCTCCCCACAACAAATAAGGCACCTGCAGCCAAGCCGCAGCCTTTGAATAACGGAAAAAAGCCCGAATCATTGCGGCCACCGTAATCACCAAAAAAATTGCAATCGCCAAAGCCCAGCCGATTTCCCTTTGCCCGAAAAACACCGGTGTCCAAAGCAGGTTCAAAGCCAACTGTACCAAAAACCAAACATAAGGCGCCTTGTCTTTGTTGGCATTACGCCGATAAACCAAAATCAGCGAAACCAACATCAAAAGATAAAGCAGCGGCCATACCAAGGAAAAAACCTCATCTCCCGGCGTCCACCAAGGCTTGTTGAGACTATCGTACCAATCCATATTCATCATCTTTTTCTCCTTTCTTATCCAGATATAATCATTCTATCTGATTCTTTTTACTGGAATATTATTTTTTTCGGATTATAATAAGAAGGGTAACCAAAGGAGGTGACAATGGAATATCTCAACACCACGATCGAAAGCCTCAAAATCCAGCATGCTCGGCTTGATCTCGCCATTAAGGAAGAAGAAAGCCATGTCTGGAAAAATCTCATCAAAATCGAACAATTAAAAAAAGAAAAGCTCCGCAAGAAAGATGCCCTTTTAAGAAAAACGCTGCAAGCATCCTGCCAATAAACAGTTTTTTTCAAAAAAAGCTCCTCAGAACGAGGAGCTTTTTCTGTCTAATAAATAAAAAGGCTCTTTGGGGTTTTTAGCATTATTCCTGCAGTCAAAACCTAGCCTACCCCAAAGAGGTCTTCGTGGTAACGAAGACATTTTCATATTAAATGACTTTAATCTTTTGGCAAACAATATTTGGA
>CAKQMD010000033.1 GCA_934254925.1 uncultured Alphaproteobacteria bacterium | reverse complement strand
GAAGGCGCCGACAAGCTCACGCTTGCCGACATGAACGAGGAATCGGCCAATATGCTGGCTTTGCAAACAAGGCAGCAACTGGCCGTTAATTCTTTGTCGCTCGCTTCTCAAGCCAGCCAATCAATCCTCAAATTGTTTTAAAGCAGCCGGCTTTTATCAATCGCCGCTTTTACAAAAGAAACAAACAGCGGGTGCGGATCAAAGGGTTTGGATTTCAGCTCGGGGTGGAACTGCACGGCAACAAACCAAGGATGGTTCGGAATTTCGACGATTTCAGGCAATTTGCCGTCGGGAGATTTTCCGGAGATGATCATTCCGGCTTGTTTAAGCTGATTTTCATATTTCAGGTTCACCTCATAGCGATGCCGATGCCGCTCCGAGATCTTATCCGTACCGTAAATGCGGCGCGCCAGACTATTTTCCGCCAAAACGCAAGGATAAGCGCCCAAACGCATGGTCCCGCCCAAATCACCGTCTTTGTGGCGGATTTCTTTGGCGCCGGCTTTATCCCATTCCGTCATCAGGCCGACAACCGGTTCGCAGGCATTGCCAAATTCGGTGGTTCCGGCGGTCGGGATTCCGGCAACGTGACGCATTGTTTCAATCACCGCCATCTGCATGCCGAAACAAATGCCCAAAAATGGAATTTTATGCTCTCTGGCATAGCGAATGGCAATCATCTTGCCTTCGGTACCCCGGGCGCCAAAACCGCCGGGAACGAGAATGGCAGAGACTTCGTTCAAATAAGTCTCCGCATCCGACTGTTCCAACAGTTCGGAATCAATCCATTTGACGCGAACTTTGTATTTGTTGGCAATTCCGCCATGGGTCAAAGCTTCGTTAAGCGACTTGTAAGCCTCCAGAAGCTGGGTATATTTGCCGACAACTGCAATTTTGACCTCTCCTTCCGGGCAACGCAGGGTTTCGACGATTTTTTCCCACTTGCTCAAATCCGCCGGTTGAGAGCATTCCAGGCCAAAATGTTTACAAACCTGGATGTCAATCCCCTCATGGGAATAAGCAATCGGCACTTGGTAAATGCTGTTGGCGTCCAACGCGGCAATGACGTTTTCTTCGCGGATGTTGCAAAACAGCGCAATTTTCCTTTTCTCGTTTTGAGGAATCGGACATTGGGAGCGGCAGAGCAGCATATCCGGCTGGATGCCGTATTCCTGCAACTTTTTTACCGAGTGCTGCGTCGGTTTGGTTTTCAACTCACCGGCCGTCGGGATATAGGGCAAAAGCGTGACATGAATAAACATGGAACGTTCGCGACCCAGGTCATAAGCGACTTGGCGAATCGCCTCAAGATAGGGTTGGCCTTCAATATCGCCGACGGTACCGCCGATCTCGCACAGCACAAAGTCTTCGTTGCTGATGTCTGAAAGGATAAAATCTTTGATCTCATTGGTCACATGCGGGATCACCTGAATGGTCGCGCCGAGGTAGTCGCCGTGGCGTTCTTTATCAATGACCCGTTGATAGATCTTGCCGGTTGTGATACTGTCTGTCTTATGGCAAGCAACGCCGGAAAAACGTTCATAATGCCCGAGGTCAAGATCCGTCTCGGCACCGTCGTCGGTCACATAGACTTCGCCGTGCTGATACGGGCTCATGGTACCGGGATCCACATTCAGGTAAGGATCCAGCTTGCGCATGCGCACTTTAAAGCCGCGAGATTGCAAAATCGAGGCCAAAGAGGCCGAAGCCAGGCCTTTGCCAAGCGAGGAGACGACACCGCCGGTAATAAAAATAAATTTTGTATTTTCAGACATTAGACTTCCTTTATTTAGCGTTTTTTAAAGTGACAAAGGCACCTCAAGCAAGGTGCCTTTATTATGTTGTCAGAGAGAACCATTATTTTCCGGAAACCGGAACGGAAGGTTGTACGGGAGCCGGAGCCGTCGGCGCCGGCGACGCTTCCAAGATGGAAGCGGCCTTCGGACCGCTGTCTTTGTAATACAGAGACAGGGCAATACTGGTCAAAATAAACAAGGTTGCCAAAACGGCTGTGGTTTTGGTCAGAAGATTGCCTTTGCCGCGAACGCTCAAAAAGCTGTTGGCACCGGAACCGCCGCCCAAACCATCCAGGGCGCCGCCTTCAGACCGCTGCAGTAAAATGACGCCGACCAAGAAAATAGCGACCAGCAAATGGATGACTAATAACAATGTTCCCATTTTATTTTCCTTAACTTAACAAAAAAATTAACAACAACCGGCGTTGCGGGCAATGGCCATGAAATCCGCCACTTTAAGGCTGGCGCCGCCGATCAGCGCGCCGTCTACATCCGGCAGAGACAAAAATTCTTTGGCATTTCCCGGCTTGACCGAACCGCCGTACAAAATGCGCATTTTGTTGGCCTGAGCACGGCCGATTTTTTTGGCCAAGGCTTTGCGGACGGCAGCATGCACTTCTTCGACGTCAAGCGGCGTCGGGGTTTTTCCGGTACCGATCGCCCAAACCGGTTCATAAGCAATGACGGTATTGACCGCCGTGGCCGTTTCGGGCACGGAGCCCATGATCTGTTTGGTGCAAACGTCAATCGTCTTACCGGCATCGCGCTGTTCCAGGGTTTCGCCGATGCAGATGACGGTCTTTAACCCGGCAGCATTGGCCGCAACGGCTTTTTTGCAAACTAACTCGTTGCTTTCGCCATGGTCGGCGCGGCGTTCCGAGTGGCCGAGGATGACATAGCGGCATCCGAGGTCTTTTAACATCAGTGGGCTGATGTCGCCGGTATGAGCGCCGAAATTGTCAAAATGGGCATCTTGAGCGCCGAGCGCGACTTTGGTGCCGCGGATGGCTTTTTTTACCGAAAAAAGCAAAGTTGTCGGCGGGCAGACCAAAAACTCGCACTGTATTTTGCCAAGCGCTTTGACTTCCGCAGCGACGCCTTTGGCCAAAGCGACGCCATCTTCAAGCAAGCCGTTCATTTTCCAGTTTCCGGCAATAAGTTTCTTTCGTGCCATTTTATCTTCCTCATAACTAGATTATACTCATAATTGTTGTCTTGATAGCATATAAAAAAAATAATTTCCACTATAAAAAACTTTTCTACACCAATAATTTATGAGTTGTATATATTATTAAAGCTTATTATAATCGCCGCAGTTAATTTATTTTTGTAAGGATATATCGGCTATGATGACAAAAATCAGACAAGTCCAGGATTCCTGGCTGGCCAAGGGAATTTTGGTGTTGACGGCACTCAGTTTTATGTCTTTGTTCGGCATTTCGGGCTATGTTAATTCCGCGGCCGGCAACCGGACGGTCATTCGCGTGGACGATCTTAAAATCTCCCAGGAGGAGATCACCAACCAATACAACAAAGAAGTTCAGATGGCCAAGAATCTCTTTGGAGGCAATTTAGAGATTAACGAAGACATTCGCAGCGCCATTCTGCAAGGGATCGTCCAAAAAGACCTGGTCAACGCCATCATCAACAAAACGGCCGAAGACCACCATGTTGTCATCAGCAACGATCTGGTTAAAAAAATCATTTATTCTCAGGCCGAGTTTATGGACGCTAACGGCAATTTTGACCTGCAAAAGTTGCGCCGCATGTTGAGCGCCTCCGGCTGGAGCGAACAACGCTACGTCGACGCCATGAAACAAGACATAAAAAAACAACACCTGCTGCAGGTGCCGGCGGCGGAAATGAACGTACCGGAGGTGATGGAAAAACATCTCAGCCAGATCAACGGTGAGAAAAAAATCTTCCAATACATCACCATTGAACCGGAAAAACTTAAGGTAGACCGCCAGATTTCTCAAGACGAGCTGGAGCAATATTATGACGATTTTGCCACGCAGTTTGTGGAACCGGAAAAACGCGACGTTTCTTTCCTGGTCATTTCCAACGAAGACATCGCCAAAAACATTAAGCCTTCGGAAGAGGAAATTCAGGCTTATTATCAGGAGAACCTGAGCCAATTCGTCATTCCCGAACAGCGGCACGTGCTGCAGATGGTTTTTGACAACGAGGAAACCGCTGCCAAAGCCGAAATCGAGCTGAAGAACGGGGGCGATTTTTATGCCGTGGCGGAAAAAATCGCCGGTCAGAACCGTCAGGACACTGATCTTGGCGAAGTTTCCGAAGACATGTTGATTTATGAAATGTCCGTTCCGGTTTTTGAGTTGAAAAAAGGTGAATTTACCGCTCCAATTAAAACCGACATGGGCTGGCATATCATGAAAGTCGTCGGCATAACGCCAAAAAAAGAAACTAAGCTAAGTGCCGTCAAAGACAAGATCATTGCTGCTTTGCAAAAAGAAAAAGCCTATGATTACGCCAATGAGGTTTCCGCCGAAATCGACGATCTGGCCGGTGCGGGAAAATCTTTGGCAGAAATCGCTCAGGTGCATCAGGCGAAAATTTATAAAGTGACGGGGCTGCGCGAAGACGGAAATTTTGACACGGCACCGAAAAACCTGCGCGCTCTGGCGGCTTCGACAGACTTTGTCGACACAGCATTTTCTTACAACGAGAATGAACTCAGCCAAGTTTTTGAGGCAGACGAAGGTTTTGTCGTGATGGCAGTGGAGAAGATTGTCGACTCTCACCCTAAAGCTTTGGAAGAAGTCAGAGGTGAGATTGAAGAAATGTGGGCGGTTTCAGAGAAAAACGCCATTGCGCAGGAAATTATCAATGACGTCTCCCATGATCTGGAAGAAGGCAGCAGCATGGCCAACATTGCTTCGCGTTATCAGCTCAACCTTAAAACCACGGCACCGCTCAGCCGCAACCAGTCTTTTGCCGGTCTGAGCGAAACGCAAATGCTGGAATTGTTCCAAGAACCCTTGGGAATGCCGAAAGTGATCGAAAACGGTGACAGCAAAATCATCGCCGTGGCAGAAAAAGTCATTCGTAATAATAAAGCGCCGACAAAAGAAGAAAGCGCTTTGATCAAAGCAAAGGCCAAATCTGACCTGACGCAGGAAGTTGTCAACGCTCTGGTGGACGCTTACGGATCCAATTACAAGGTCAGAGTCAAATACAAATATCTGGGTTTGGCGGATTAAATCCCCTCCCCGGTTATCGGAACTGCCGTTTGAAAAAAACGGCAGTTTTTTTATGCTTTTAAAACAGTTTGAGGATGGATTGGCTGGCTTGCGAGGCTAAGGAGAGAGAGTTCACAGCCAATTGCTGCCGGGTTTGTAAGGCCAACATATTGGCCGATTCTTCGTTCATATCGGCAAGCGTGAGCTTGTCCGCCCCTTCGGTCAATACGCTGATTAAGTTTTGGGTGAAGTTTTCCCTGGTTGTTACGATTGAGTAGTAATTGCCGAGTTCTGATGACATCTGCCGGATTTGATTAAGCGCGTCAGTCAGTTCTTGGATTGATTTGACCACATCGCCTT
Source organism: uncultured Alphaproteobacteria bacterium (assembly GCA_934254925.1). Classification (GTDB taxonomy): domain Bacteria; phylum Pseudomonadota; class Alphaproteobacteria; order RF32; family CAG-239; genus CAKQMD01. The sequence goes on along the minus strand of CAKQMD010000033.1, from coordinate 9,569 downwards.
GATTCTGCCAATCGGTGGTAACCAGTCCCAAAGCTTTGGCTGAGGCATTTTTGCCTTGTACAGAAAGTTGAGCCGAACGGTTTTCGTTAAAAGTGACGGTTAAGTCCTGTTCATGCAAGAGATTAATCCCTTTGTAAGAGCTGTCTTTGATGAGAGAATCATATTGTTTGATGATTTCGGCATACTGCTTGCCGTCAGTCTTTTTTTGATAAGTCTGCTGGATGGACAAAGCGTCCAAGAAACTCAAATCCGGCTGCATGAAAGTCTCGCCTTCGACCTTTTGGTATTGCGGCGGGGTTTCGTTTCGGGTATCAGCGCTCAAGGTATAGTCTATGTCTTCACTCAACTGATAAACCTGTCCGGCCAGACTGATCTTACTCCCCGCCACGGCTTTGACTGAAGCGTTGGAAGATGAAGTCCAATCCGATAACAAATAAGCGTCTTTGATATTAATAGTCGCTTTCGTTGAATTAACGATCAGTCTTGAGGTGGAAATAGTCCCGGCATTATCCAAGCGGCTTTGGTCATTTAAGATTAAAGAACCATTGGCATATCTTCCACCGTTAATGTAAGTATTGCCGTTGCAGATAACTTCCCCTCCTACAAAATTCCAATAGGATGTCTTGGCAGAAATAACTGTGGCGCTGTTGATTTCAACATTGGAATAGGCAAAAGTCGTGCCTTTGCTTATATTTGCGTTAAGAACAGTTCCGGGATCAATCGTCAAATTCGTCTGCCAAAAAGCATTGCACGACTTGACACCATAAAAATTATTCACCCCCTGAAGAGAAACTTCTCCAGAACCTCGAACCAAAGCATTTCCCCAGCCAATATTTTCCTGTTCAGAATAAACATCCAAATTTTTCAAGACAGAAGCGGAAGATTTCGGTATTCCAATTAAGGTTGAACCATTTCCTCCCGCATCCCCTGTTGCATGAATGCTTAAATCGGAGACGTTTCCCGAGGTGGTAATCATGTATGTTGAAGTACCGGTGACATCAAAACTCAATGCCGAGAATTTGCCGCGCTCGTTGTCGGCCACGCCGTAAGTCTCGATCCCAGTCAGGTTTTGCCCTTCTTTTAAAGTAATGGCGGTATTACCCATATCGATCTGACCATAAATAACAATGTCGCCTTTCTTGCCGCTATCTATCGCCGCCAACAGTTCTTCTTTGGTTGAAACCACAGCAGCTACGCCTTCTTGTGCTTCAAACCAGGACTTGGCCGGAACGTTCACCGTCTCCAAAGCCTGCGTTGCCGTGGCCGAGGCTTGTTCCAACAATTTGGCTCCGGCTTCTAAACCTTCCGTTGCCGCTTTAATCGTTTGGATTCCTTGTGCCATGGAATCTAACAAAGCCGACAAATCACTGGCCCGGTTGTTTAAGGATACTGCCGTATAATAAGAAGAAGGATTGTCGATGGCTGAGTTGACTTTTAACCCTGTAGAAAGACGGTTTTGGGTCAAATCAACCTGTCCCGCAATATTCTGCAGGCTCAGCAAATTTGATCGCATCGACGCGGTTAAACTGATACTGTTACTCATTTCTTCTCCTTTTTAATACCAGGAGTATAAAAGAAATGAGAAATCGGCTCAAAAACCTTACAAAGTTTTTCCTCAGCCTATCTCGCTTTTGGATATAATCTATTGAACCCGTTATCGCAGAATTGGACAAAAATAAAAGTTACCAATTCTTGAGAACTTTTATTTTTATGTCTGATATTCCGCTGTTTTAAGTTATTCAATGCAACAATCAACAGCTTTTCTCACAAAGGCCTTCATTCTGGCCAAGGCTCCCGTCGGCTGTTCTGCCGAGGTATCTTGCTTTTCAGCCTTGGAAGCAGGCTGATTTAAACTGTCTAATTTGGCGGTGATTTTTTTGACATCTTCCATTTTGTCTTCCACCCATTTGACGTCGTCGACGTTAAGCATGTTCATGTTCAGACCCCAAAACAGGCAATAGAGGTCATAGGCTTTGTTGAACAGCTCGTTGGCTTCCTTTTTATGTCCCAAAGACTGTTGTTTGGTCCCCACTTCCATCAACCGCATGGAAGAAGCCAACAGATGTTTGGAAATGCACCAGACCTCGCCTTCATAATTGGGAATAATCTGCTGCATCAGGGTTTTGCGGGTATTGCGAATCTCCTCAATCAGGTCATAGAAAGCGGTTTTTCCGGTTTTGGCGCCCGAAAAGACCAGATGTTCCTCAATTGAGATCAGATTCATGATGGCTATTGTCAAATCCTGATCAGACGACAAATCTTTGGGGTTAAGCTTTTTTGAGCTGTCTATTCTTTCAACAAATTCTTTAAGATTCTTGGCCTTATTCATTCTCATCTCCTAAAAACTGTACAAAGCGGACGCATCAGCTAGCGGCGCGGTGTTGCTGATCGGGTAATAGTTAAAATAGACACTGAGCAGCGTCAATGCAAGCACCGGCACCACGACTTTTTCAAATGGGAAATGAGCGTGTCCGCCATTCTTTTTCTTCATCCACTGATAGAAGACAGAGGAATAAACCAAGACCAAAGCGCCGAGAATAACGCTGAATAAAAACGGATCAAGATAAAAAACCAAGATCGGCCGAGGCGCATAGGTCATATCAGAAACATAAGTGAAGCCGATCATAGCGACGGAAAGCGCAATCAGCAGAAAATTACGGCCATAAAAATTCCAGCCCTTTTTATCAAACCACAAAACCAGCCAATAGCCCAACAAAGCCAACAAAGCGCCGGCCCAGACGCCGACGACGCAATCGTCAACGCCCAATTGGCGGGCAAGTTCCAAAGAAGCGCCGACGGCAAGCGTGCATACGGCACAAGCGGGATTGGCCCAGGCTTTGCTGACAAAAATCAGGCTAAAAAAGGCGGCAAGGCATATTGTCATGACATTTTCCTCATATTGTATAAAACCTGTCTTTATTATCCGCGTCTCTGATTTAAAATCAACGTTTTTGATTGACTTATTCTCATATCCTCGCAATAAAAAACGTTTTTTTACCAGTTTTTAAGCAAAGGCCGTTATGTTGAAAAGCATGAAAGACTTAATTGCCAAGGCCACGGAGACTCACGAGTTAAGCCGCGAAGAATTGATCACTCTTCTGCAGGATCGGGAGCATGTGGCTGATTTGTTGCAGGCTGCCGACGAGGTGCGGCGGCGTTATGTCGGCGACGAAGTTCATTTGCGGGCATTGATCGAATTTTCCAATTTCTGCCGCAACAATTGCCTCTACTGCGGCTTGCGGCGCGACAATAAGAAGATCCGACGCTACAGAATCGATCAGGAAACGATTTTGCAGCTGGCGGAATATGCCACTCGCCGCATGGGATTAAAAACCATTGTTTTGCAATCGGGCGAAGACATGTTTTTTACCAGGGAAAAGCTGGTTGACATCATCCGAGGGATCAAGAAGTTTGACGTGGCGCTGACGTTAAGCATCGGCGAAAAGTCTTTGGCCGACTACCAAGCTTATAAAGAGGCCGGCGCCGACCGTTTTTTGCTCAGAATTGAAACCACCGACAAAGAACTGTATTGCAAAAACGATCCGGGGATGAGCTGGGAAGCAAGGGTCCAATGTCTGCGAGACCTTAAAACCGCCGGACTGGAAGTCGGGTCCGGCTGCTTGATCGGCCTGCCGGGACAACGTTTGGAATCTTATGCCGACGATTTGTTGTTTTTCAAAAGAATCGAGGCAGACATGATCGGAATCGGACCGTTTATTTCGCATCCCGACACCCCGCTGAAAAATGCAAAAAACGGCGATTTTGAAACCGCGCTGAAAGTCATGGCCCTCACCCGTCTGTTGTTGCCCGACATTAACATTCCGGCCACAACCGCCATGGAGACTCTGGCAACTGACGGTCAAATCCGTGCTTTGCAAGCCGGCGCCAACGTCATCATGCCCAATGTCACCCTCACCCAATATCGGCAGCATTATATGCTGTATCCGGGAAAAACCACCACCGGCTATACCCCTGACGAGAGCCTGGATAGCGTGCGGGAAAAAATTTCGTCTATCGGCCGCAGCATCAGCCAGACAAAGGGGTTTCATAAAAAAACAAAGTAAAAATCTTTCTCTCTCAGGGTCATTTTTTGATTGCCAATTTAAAATTTCGGGGTTAAAACCTCTGCTGTTTTAAAACAACGGAGTCAGTATGTATTCGCTTAAAATTTATCAAAACCTGGTTAAAATCTTCAAACTGGCGGTGCCGATTACCACGGCCTTTGTAGCCATGGGTATTATGGGAATCGTCGATACCATCATTGTCGGACACTACAATACCGGCCAGTTGGCTTATATCGGCCTGGCCAATTCGGTCTTTGTGGTCTTGTTTACCATTCCGATCGGTTTGTTGCAGGGCGTGCTGATCAAGTCTTCGCAAAAATTCGGCGCCCGCAAGTTTGCCTCCTGCGGCAAAATTTATAACGAAGGGCGCAAATATCTGGTTGTTTTGTCAGTGATCTTTACGCTGCTCGGCATTAACGGAGAACTGGTGCTGACGCTGCTGGGGCAAAGCCCGGACATGGCAGCCGGTGGCGGCAAGGTTTTGCAAGTATTCGTATTCTCCATTCCCTTTATTCTCATTTACGTCAACGCCAACTTTTTTCTGCAATCCATTAAACGTCCCTATGTTGCGATGTATGGCGTGATCATCGCCAATATTTTAAACATTGCGATCAATCCGGTCTTGGTTTACGGTAAATTGGGCTTACCGGAGCTCGGCGCCGTCGGCTCGGCAACCTCAACGCTGATCGTGCGGATTTTTTTGGCGGCATTTATGCTCTATTATATTGCACGGATGAAGAAAAATCCTAAGCTTAACAAGCGCTTCGGCCTGGATCGCAGTTACGAGACCTGGTGGAATGACAGCAAAACGACTCGCAAGATCGGGTATGGTGTCGCTATTGTGGTGATTGCGACAAACGGTTCTTTCTCCATGGTCAGTACCTTTGCCGGCTGGATGGGACAACAGACCATGGCCATGTTTGTGATTATGGTTAACATCTCCTCGCTGATGTTTATGATCTGTTTTTCCATCTCGCAGGCAACGTCAATCATCGTTGCCAACGCCTACGGACGGAGGGACCGGATCGACATGATCACGTCCACGGCGGCCGGTTACGTTCTTTCCCTGAGCGTCATTTTGCTGGTCATTCTCGGCATTGCCTGTTTTCCCAAACAGGTGTTTGGCATTTTTACCAATGATCCACATGTGATCGACGCCATTACCGCTTTGTTGTTTTATCTACTGCTTGACGTTTTCATCGACGCTTTGCCGCTTAATATTACTGGTTCGCTCAACGGCCGCAGTGACGTCAAAATTCCGACGATCAACCAACTGGTCGCCTTTTTGGGAATTCGTATCAGCGCCTGCTATCTGTTGGCCTTTACTTACGGCCTCGGGCTGAAAGGGCTTATTCTGGGACTGGCGGCCGGCGGCGCTTCCTCCCTGCTGCTCAACGGCGCACGGTTCTTTTATTTGGTCCGGCGAGACAAGCTTTACGGCGTTAAATAAAAAAAATCAAGAAAAGACTTGTTTTTTCAGAATCTTTATTTATATTCGGCTCTCGCAATTTATTATTGAGATACGGATATATTTAAAATCAACATCATATGAAAACAACTCTTTTTTATGCCCTCGTTTTGTTAGCTGCCGTGACGCTGTGGAACAATCCCCGGCCTCATAAAACGACGGTAAGACTTTCTTCTTCCCAATGCGACAGTCTGCCGCTTTGGGATAATCTGCACAAGTCCCCTCCGGTGATCCGCCTTCGCTGAAAACCGGAGATTTTTTAAGACGCGTTATCACGACGCGTCTTTTTTTATTTATGCAAAACCCCCGGATCTGCCGGGGGTTTTGTTGATGATAATGCAAGGTTTCGTTTAGTCGATCATGCTTTTGACATGTTCCCGAAACTTTTCCAGCACATCTGATTTGGGCGTATATTTTTCCTCGAAAGGCGGAACGGTCTCCCAACCGAGATCGGCAAAGACTTCCTGAATTTTATTGACGACGCCAGGTTTCCAGCCATAGGAGCCAAAAGCCAGGGCTTTTTTGTTGCGCGGCCGCAGTCCGTGCATATAGGCCACAAAACCGGCCACGCGCGGAAACAGCTCGTTGTTGAGCGTCGGGTTGCCAATGCAGACATATTTGGCGTCCAGAAAATCAACCATCACCTCGGAAACGTTTTTAACCCCCAGGCAATGTTTGACAACCGGGATGCCGGCATCCTGAAAGACGGCCATTGCCGTTTCGGCCAAAGCGGCTGTCGCGCCCCACATCGAATCATAAACAATGACGGCCTTGCCTTCGTTTTGGCCGCTGGCCCATTTGGCATAGAGCCCCAAAATCGTGTTGACTTCCTTTTCCCCGGACCAAATGCAGCCATGCGAAGGGGCGATCATCTCAATATCCAGTCCCAGGTCTCCGGCCGTGGCTAAAGCTTTTTCTGCCTGGGCACCGAAAGGAAACAGAATATTGGCATAATAGCTTTTTGCCTCACGGCAAATGATGTCGAAGGGCATATCTTTGACAAAGATGCTGTCCGTGGCATAGTGCTGACCGAAACCATCGTTGGAAAGCAAAAGCTTGTCTTCGCGAACGTATGTCATCATCGAATCCGGCCAATGGAGCATCGGCGTGGTCATAAATTCGAGTTGGCGTTTACCGATACTGATAACATCACCGGTTTTGATAATTTCAAAATTCCAGCCGCTGGTATCAAAATGAGCCTCTAAAGCCATTTTTCCGGCATTGTTGGTGATGATTTTGGCTTGCGGCGCCAATTTCATAATATCGGGAATATTACCGCTGTGGTCCATCTCCACATGGTTGACCACGACATAGGCGATTTTTGAAAAATCGGTCACACTGCGGATGCGGGCCAAATTTTCTTCCGACATATAATACTTCACACCGTCGACCAACGTGATTTTTTCATCCATAATCAAATAAGAATTGTATGTTGAGCCGTGCGGTGTGGCATAGCCGTGAAATTCGACCAGATTCCAATCTTTCACACCGACCCAGTAGACATCTTTTTTCACTTCTAAAGCTTTCATTGGCTTTCCTTTCTGTTTGTCGTTTCAATGCTTTTATAAATAAACACTAAAATTATTCTTGACAACTCCTTATTTTTAGTTATAAGCAATATCAATAACGATTATCATTTTTAGGTGAAAACATATGAATTATTCAAAACAGCGAGAGATTATTCTCAAAACTCTGCAGGAAAATATGATTCACCCGACGGCGGACGTCCTTTATTCTTTGTTGAAAGAAAAATGTCCGACGATGAGTTTGGCTACGGTTTATCGCAACTTAAACCTTCTGGCCCAAAATGGTGTGATTAAAAAGATAGAAGGGCTTGATGGAACGGCTCATTTTGACCATAATACCAGTAAGCATTATCATTTTATCTGCACCAAATGCCATAAGGTATTTGACCTGCCTTATGATATTGCTCCCGGACTGGCGGAAAAAATTTATGCCGAAACGGGGTTGGTCGTTGAAAGCCATGACGTTTCCTGCAAGGGAATTTGCCATGACTGCATGAAAACTAATTTGAATTCTTAAAGGAGAATCTAACTATGGAACTTAAAGGCTCTAAAACAGAAAAGAACTTAATGGAAGCGTTTAGCGGCGAATCTCAGGCCCGCAACAAATATACTTATTATGCTTCCAAAGCCAAGAAAGAAGGTTACAATCAAATTGCCGAAATTTTTGAAACCACGGCCAACAACGAAAAAGAACACGCCAAATTGTGGTTCAAATATCTGCACGGTGGCGAAGTTGCCGACACGATGACCAACCTGAAAGATGCCGCAGCCGGCGAAAATTATGAATGGACCGACATGTATGACCGCATGGCTAAAGAAGCCCGCGAAGAAGGCTTTAAGGAAATTGCCGTTAAATTCGAAATGGTTGGAAAGATCGAGAAACTTCACGAAGAACGTTATCGCAAGCTTCTGGCTAATATTGAAGAAGGTCGCGTTTTTGAACGTGACGGCAAAATCATGTGGGAATGCGCCAACTGCGGTTATGTCTGCGAGCTGGAAAAAGCTCCTCTGAAATGCCCGGTATGTGATCATCCGCAGGCTTATTTCTTTGAAAGAAAAGAAAATTACTAATTTTCTGGCCAGTAATATCAAAAAGCGCCTTAATCGAGGCGCTTTTTTTTGTTAAAACAATTTGAGGATTGACTGGCTGGCCTGAGAAGCCAAAGACAGAGAATTGATCGCCAACTGTTGCCGGGTTTGCAGAGCCAGCATATTGGCAGATTCCTCATTCATATCGGCAAGCGTGAGTTTGTCGGCTCCTTCGGTGAGGACATTGATTAAGTTTTGCGTGAAGTTTTCCCGCGTGGTGACGATTGAATAATAGTTACCGAATTCGGAGCTCATTTGACGGATTTGATTCAAGGCCTCGGTCAGCTCTTGGATTGATTTCACCACATCGCCCTGGTTTTGCCAATCGGTGGTCACCAAGCCCAAGGCTTGGACCGAAGCGTCTTTGCCTTGCACAGAAAGCTGCGCCGAACGGTTTTCATTAAAAGTAACAGTTAAGTCCTGCTCTCGTAAGAGATTGATCCCTTTGTAAGAACTATCCTTGATTAAAGAATCATATTGTTTAATAATCTCAGCATACTGCTTGCCATCGGTCTTTTTTTGATAAGTCTGCTGGATGGACAAAGCGTCCAAGAAACTCAAATCCGGCTGAACAAAAGTCTCCCCCTCCACTTTTTGATATTCCGGCGGGGTTTCGTTTCGGGTATCAGCGCTCAAGGTATAGTCTATGTCTTCACTCAACTGATAAACCTGTCCGGCCAGACTGATCTTACTCCCCGCCACGGCTTTGACTGAAGCGTTGGAAGATGAAGTCCAATCCGATAACAAATAAGCGTCTTTGATATTAATAGTCGCTTTCGTTGAATTAACGATCAGTCTTGAGGTGGAAATAGTCCCGGCATTATCCAAGCGGCTTTGGTCATTTAAGATTAAAGAACCATTGGCATATCTTCCACCGTTAATGTAAGTATTGCCGTTGCAGATAACTTCCCCTCCTACAAAATTCCAATAGGATGTCTTGGCAGAAATAACTGTGGCGCTGTTGATTTCAACATTGGAATAGGCAAAAGTCGTGCCTTTGCTTATATTTGCGTTAAGAACAGTTCCGGGATCAATCGTCAAATTCGTCTGCCAAAAAGCAGCCATATTATTTTTTTTAGAATAAAAATTGTTTATTCCTTGTACAATAATTTCTCCGTCATTATTTTGACTGCCGCCATGAAACAAAGAGCTGGCCCAGCCGAGATTTGCCACATCCGCATAAAAATCAAGATTTTTAAGAATAAGCGAATTTTTTTTATTATTTATGGAGATGACAGAAAACCCTTTTGTCTCGGCATCTCCGACAGCGCTAATACTCAAGTCCGAAATATTGCCCGAAGTGCTAATCATTTTTGTTGGAGTACCGGTCACTTCAAAACTCAATGCCGAGAATTTGCCGCGCTCGTTGTCCGCCACGCCGTAAGTCCCGATCCCGGTCAAGTTCTGCCCTTCTTTCAAGGT
>CAKQMD010000032.1 GCA_934254925.1 uncultured Alphaproteobacteria bacterium | reverse complement strand
GTCCTCGCTCTCTCCACCCTCCTTTCCACGGCTGCGCCGCTTCTTCCCCCTACGCGGGGAGCGCCGGCCACCGGCCGATGGGGAAAACTCTCCACCCTGCCCCTTCCTGCCACAACCCACTTCTTCTCTTTGCCCTTCTTTCCTTCGTCTCCTTCACATATCCTCCCTCTTTTCCTCTCCCCATTCCCTCAACATCCCCAACCTTTTTCCTTTCAAAATTCATTGCTTTTTAAGATTTTTTAATTATAATCAGTTTCGCAGCCGGTGAGCGGCTGTGGTGTCCAAAAAACATCTTAGAGAAAACATTTTCCTCTTTGGAGGAGTGCGTGATATAAGCCCGCTTGCGGGACGAATAAGTGCGACTGTCTCTAACAGTTTTTTGGCTCCTCCACCTTTGGATTTTTTCCAAAGGTGGTTTTGTTTTAACAAAACTGAGGAGTGAAAAAATATGAAATTATCATCTCAAGGCAAAGAAAGCTTTTACCTGTCTCTCGGCAAACAAATCCGGGACATTCGCCTGCAACGCGACTGGAGCATTGACAAGGCTGCCGCACATTTGCGGCTAAGCACCAATGAAATAGACTGTCTCGAAAACCGGGCTCAAACCATCTCAAAGACCAGCATCGGTCGGCTTTTTGAAATCTTGCTGCGTTATGACGCCAAGCTGGAAATCAACATTCGGCCTTGCACCATCGAGGAGCTCCGAAACGGATATCAGGTTTTGGAGTTTAAGAAAATCATCGCAACTTTGTGCAAATGAAAAAAGGGGGGCTAAAGCCCCCCTTAAACAACATGCTCAACTTAATTATCGCGCAGCACACCGCCGCATTTTTTGGCAACGTCCACGGCAATTTTCTTCATTAAGTTTTCAATATCTGCATCGCTGAAGGTATTGGCTTTCGGCTGGAAAGTCACCGACAAGGCGACGGACTTTTTGCCGGCCTCAACGTTTTCGCCTTCATAAACGTCAAAAAGGCGCACATCCGTAATATAATCGCGATCGGCATTTCTGGCCGCCGCCATAATATCCGTTGCCAAAACCTTCTTGTCGACAATAAACGCCAAATCTTTGTCAATCGGCTGGAAAGCCGATAATTCAAGCTTTTTCTTGGCTTTTCCGCCGCTGTTCCGCGGTTCGGGAATATTGTCCAGCAAGACTTCAAAAGCCTCAACCCGGGTTTTAAGGCCAAATTTTTTGCTCACGCTCGGATGCAGTTCACCAAAATAAGCAATGACATTACGTCCCAAACGCAACGTGCCGCTGCGGCCGGGATGATAATAAGCCGGCGCATCCATGGAAATCTGCGGGTTTTCAAACGGCCCGTTAGCCGCGGCGATTGCTGCAATCGCATCTGCCTTAACGTCAAACACGTCAAAAGAACGCGGCGTTTCGGCCCAATGCTTTTTAGAGGTCTGCCCCACGCGCACGCCGGCCGCTACCATTTGTTGCTCCCCGGGTTTACGGCCATAAAACTCGGGCCCGACCTCAAACAGGGAAACGTTGGCATAACCGCGGGCAATGTTGTTTTTGACCGCCATTAACAAATTCGGCAAAATCGACGGCCGCATTTCATCCAATTCCGCCGAAATCGGATTATACAGCTTAATCGCTTCGCGCCCCTTGCGAAAAGGCTCGGCCAAAGAAGAATCCGTAAAGCTCCAGGTAACCGTCTCATACATGCCGCGATTGGCCAATTCATGCTTAACGGTAACGGTCCGCCGCTGTTTGGCATTCAGCGTCTGCTTGGGAAATTTGTCATGCGGCAGGCTCTCGGCGGGAATTTTATCCAGCCCGATCATCCGCACCACTTCTTCCACCAAGTCGTGCTCGCCTTCAATATCGCCGCGCCAAGTCGGAGAAACGGCTTTCAGCTTCTCACCTTCCTCGCTGACCGTAAAACCGAGGTTGGTCAGGATTTCGACGATTTTTTCCTTGGAAACCTCAAGACCGGCCAATTCCTTAAGCCGCTCCGGCCGCAAATAAGCCGCGCGCTCGGCACAGTCTTCGGACCCGACGACCATCACCTCCGACAACTCGCCGCCGCAAATTTCCGTAATCAGTTGCGCGGCATAGTCAGACCCCAAAATATTAGATTTCGGATCAACCCAACGCTCATAACGATACCGGGAGTCGGAATCAATCTGAAACTTCCGTCCGGTACGCGAAATACAATCGGGACAAAACAGAGCGCATTCCAAAAAGACGTTCTTGGTTTCTTCCGAACAACCTTTTTTCAAACCGCCCATAATGCCGCCCAGACACTGCACGCCTTCTTCATCGCAGATTCCCAAAGACTTGCCGTCCAAAACATATTCCTTTTCTTCCAAAGAAACAAACTTTTCGCCATCTTTGGCCATCCGTATCGTCAGGTCTCCTTTAAGCTTATCCGCATCAAACACATGCAGCGGCCGCGCCAGATCATAGTTGATATAATTCGTTACGTCCACCAAAGGAGAAATCGAACGCAGGCCGATGGCCGTCAACCGGTCCTTCATCCATTTCGGCGTTTCGGCCTTGTTGTTGACACCGCGAATATAGCGGCCCACATAAGTCGGACAAGCTGCAAAATCTTCAATTTTTACTTTAATCGGACTGGCAAAAGTCCCTGTTTTTTTGACGATTTTTAACGGTTTAAGACGTCCGAGGCCTGCAGCGGCCAAATCTCTGGCCACGCCGCGAACGCCCAAACACTCTGCCCTGTTCGGCGTAATGGAAATCTCAAAAACCGGATCAATGTTCAAAACCTCGCTTGCCGGACGCCCGATTTCCGTTTCTGCCGGCAGTTCGATAATCCCGGTATGGTCTTCGCCGACCCCGAGTTCATGTTCCGAACACATCATGCCATAGCTTTCCACACCGCGGATTTTGCCGACGGTGAGCTTCTCATTATAGCAAGGGATCACTGTTCCGACCGGTGCAAAAATCCCCTTCAGCCCCTGGCGGCAGTTCGGCGCGCCGCAGACGACCTGCAGCTTCTCTTTGCCGGTATTGACCGTCAACAGCCCCAGATGATCAGAGTCCGGATGTTTTTCGTAAGTTTCAACCACTGCTGTAACAAAACCGTCTAACCGACTGGCAGGATTGAAAACTTCTTCCACTTCCAAACCGATGCGGGTCAGCGTTTCGGCAATCTCATCCACGCCGGCGTTGGTATCCAAATGTTCTTTTAACCATGATAACGTAAATTTCATCTTTCTCTCTCCTATCTCGCAGCACCGCCGTTATTGCTCAGTCCTCCGGTCATGGAAGACTCGTCCAGAGGCGTAAATCCGTAATGCTTCAGCCATCTCACGTCGGATTCGAAGAAAGTCCGAAGATCGGGGATCCCGTATTTCAACATGGCCAAACGATCAATCCCGACCCCGAAGGCAAAGCCCTGATACACGTCAGGATCAATTCCTCCGGCCCGCAGAACGTTCGGATGCACCATACCGCAGCCGAGGATTTCCAGCCAATCGTTTCCCGCACCGATCTTCAGCTCCGTTTTGCTCTTCAGGCAACCAACATCCATTTCCGCCGAAGGTTCGGTAAAAGGAAAATAAGACGGACGATAACGCACTGGCAGTTCGTCAAGCTCAAAAAAAGCCTTCAAAAAGTCATACAGACAGCCTTTCAAATGCGCCATGGTAATGTTCTTGTCAATCACCAACCCTTCCACCTGATGAAACATCGGCGTATGCGTGGCGTCATAATCCGAACGATAGGTCCGGCCGGGCGCAATCACACGGATCGGTAGCTTCCCCTTCTCCATCGTGCGGATCTGCACCGGCGAAGTATGCGTGCGCACCACAAAGCTGTCATCAAAATCAGAACTTTCCGGATTGGGAATGTAGAAAGTGTCCTGCATCTGGCGCGCCGGATGATTGGCCGGCATGTTAAGCGCGTTAAAGTTATGAAACTGGTCTTCAATATCCGGCCCTTCCGCCACCTCAAAGCCCATTTCTCCGAAAATGGCCACCACTTCTTCATAAATTTTGGAAACAGGATGAATCCGTCCCTGAACTTCCGGCCGCACCGGCAGGGTCACGTCTATCGTCTCGCTGGCCAGCTTCTCGTTGAGCTCTTTTTCCGCCAAGGCCGTCTTGGCCGTTTCCAGCGCCGTTTCAACCTCCGTTTTCAACTGGTTCAGCAATTTTCCCGCAGCGATTTTTTCTTCCAGCGGCAACCCGCCCAGAGACTTCATCAACTCGGTAATTTTGCCTTTTTTGCCCAGAGCGGAAACCCTGACCTCGTCCAAAGCCTTCAAATCCGAGGCATTATTGATCATTGCCAGAAGTTCTTGTTTTAAAATATCCAAATTTTCCATTATCCCAATCCTGTTTTTTTATCTGTCAATCTCCCGGACACCCGGTTTTAAAATGAAAAAGAGTCAACCCGAAACCTCAAGTCAACTCTTTTTAATTTTTTTCGCTTAAATCAAACTATTTGCTGAGCGCATTCTTAGCTTGTTCAACCAACTTGGCGAAATTAGCAGGCTCTTTCAAAGCAATATCAGCAAGGACTTTTCGGTCAAGTTCGATGCCGGCTTTGTTAAGCCCGCTCATAAATCGCGAATAAGTCATGTCGTTTAATCTGGTGGCAGCGTTGATTCTCTGAATCCACAAAGCGCGGAAACTTCTCTTTTTGGCGCGTCTGTCACGATAAGCGTATTGCAAAGCTTTTTCAACTTTTTCCACGGCGACTCTGAACACGTTTTTAGAACGGCCGCGGTAACCTTTGGCCATATCCATAACTTTTTTATGGCGGGCGCGGGCGGTTACACCTCTTTTAATACGAGACATCTAAAATTCCTCCTACAAATATGGTAAAAACTGTTTAACAATCTTGGTATCGGACTCAGACAACAGAGTGGTACCGCGAGCTTGTCTTTTCATTTTTTGGGTTTTGCAGAAGAGGCAGTGTCTCTTGTTAGCAAAATTTCTCTTCAATTTGCCGGTTCCGGTAGCGCTGAAGCGCTTTTTGGCAGAACTCTTCGTTTTCAATTTTGGCATTTTATTCCCTTTCTGTCATTATTATTTTGGAAATTTACGAGTACAAAGGCATGCCTTTTCGCCCTAAAATACTCGGTGCAAACAAGCTTATACACTTTAAACTTACCGATTGCAAGCACTTTTTTATACTTTTTTGCCCGCCCCGCATCAAAACCGGACCAAGTTCGTCCAAGAGAGGCTAGTAGAAGTTCTTTCCCTCCGGCGGTACGTAATTGCTGGCCCGAAGGTCAATCAGCTTGCCGTCTTTCAACGTTACTTTGCGGTCCATCCGATCGGCCAGCTCAAAGTTATGCGTGGCAATCAGCGCCGACAATCCTGTTTCCTTGACGATCGACAGCAACTCGGCAAAAACCTCGTCCGCCGTTTTGGGATCCAAATTCCCGGTCGGTTCGTCCGCCAACAACAGCTTGGGCGTATTGGCCAAAGCCCGAGCGATCGCCACTCTTTGCTGCTCCCCGCCCGAAAGCTCCGCCGGCCGGTGCTTCAGGCGTTTTTCCAACCCCATTCTTTTCAGCAGCCAAACAGCCTTGTCTTTGGCTTCCCTCATTTTGGCACCGTTAATCAGCTGCGGCAGCATCACATTTTCCGTCGCATCAAAATCCGCCAGCAAATTGTGATATTGATACACAAAGCCCAGATAATCCCGCCGCAACGCCGTACGCATACCGTCACCGAGCTTGCTGCATTTTTGCCCGTCTAAAAAAATTTCCCCCTTACTCGGTTTCTCCAACAGGCCGGCAATCTGCAACATCGTCGATTTCCCTGATCCCGAAGGCCCGAGCAGCGCCACGATCTCTCCCTTCTCAATCTCCAGATCCACGCCGCGCAAAACCTCAAGCGTCTGGCTCCCCTGTTTGAAGGAGCGGGTAACGTTTTTCAAAGCCAAAACCGGCAACATCTTACTCTTATTCATAACGCAACGCCTCCACCGGATCAAATTTTGCCGCCCGATACGCCGGATACAGAGTTGCCAGGAAAGACAACAGCAAAGCGATGCTGACAACCATAGTCACCTCAAACCAGTCAACCTTGGCCGGCAACTGCGACAGAAAATAAATTTCTGCCGAAAACAGGTCTCGCCCGGTAATTCGCTGCAAAAACTGCCGGATATTTTCAATATTATGGCAAAACAACAGGCCCAACGCCGTCCCGAGAGCGGTTCCCACCACGCCGATAAAAGCGCCGTCCATGAAAAAGATTCGCATAATCATGCCCTTGGTCGCGCCCATGGTGCGCAAAACGGCAATGTCACGCCCTTTGTCTTTGACCAGCATAATCAAACCGGTGATAATGTTGAAGGCAGCCACTAAAATAATCAGCGTCAGAATCAAAAACATCACGTTGCGCTCCACGTCAATAGCGTTGAAAAACGCCGCATTTGTCTGTTTCCAATCATAAACGTAAGCCCCCGTTCCGCCGATGCTTTCTTCAATCAGCCGGCGCATCGGCGCCAATTTCGTATCGTTGTCAAGCGTTACGTCGATATGGCTGACCGCCCCTTTCATGCCAAAATACTGCTGCGCCGAAGCCAGCGGCATGAAAATGAAATTGGCGTCATATTCGAACATGCCGATCTCAAAGGTTCCGATCACCTGATAAGACTTCATCCGCGGCACCGTCCCAAAAGCCGTAACTTTGCCGTTCGGAGAAATCAGCGTTATCTCGTCCCCGGGAATAATCCCCATTTTCTGCGCCAAACGGGCGCCGATGATCACGTTATTGCCGGTAAAGTCTTTCAAATCGACGCCGGTCAGCGCGTCTTTCAAGATCTCTCGCTTAACCAGGTCTTCGGCACTGATGCCGCGCACCATGGCCCCTTCGGCCGCCTGACCTGAGCTTACCAGCAACTGGTTTTCAATCAACGGAATCACCAGCTTGACATGCTCAAACTCGGCAATTTCCTTCACCGCCTCCTTATAATTGTTAAACGGATAACCCGACGGCGCCATAATGCCGATATGGCCGTTAATGCCCAAAATCCGTCCCAACAGCTCACTGCGAAAACCGTTCATCACACTCATGACGATAATCAGGGTCGCCACGCCGAGCGCAATCCCCGTAAAAGCAAAACCGGTAATCACCGAAATAAACCCTTCGCGGCGTTTGGCTTTCAGATAACGCCGGGCCATCAGCCGTTCAAACTTTGTAAACATCATGCGTGCTTTTCTCCTTACAACCGTTTTTACAATAAGGAATAGCGGCCAATTTTGCAACCTTTGCCGCAGCCGATGTGCATAACCGTCATATGACAGTTTTGTGAAATTTGCCGGCTCGGTTGATTTTTTTGTTTGCAAGCACGGCGTTTTATTGTACAATAATAATGTGTATGTATTTTTATTATGGGTGGTGTGTCATGTTTATGCAGAAGCAGTGGTTCATCGCGGCAATTTGTGCTATGTGTTTTTGGGCCGAACAGGTTCGGGCCGGTGTTTACTGGCTCCCGGATTTCATGGACAATACGAACGACTTCGCCTCAGGTTCCGGCAGCGGTGATAAAAGCTGCGCCGACTACGGCTTGCTGGAGGCTTGCCCTTCACCCCAGGTCGCCTCAAAAACAACCACCGCAGCCAACGGTAAAACCTGCTACAAAGCGACTGACTGCCACTGCCCGGAAGAATACAAGTTCAACATTGACAACTGCTACAGACAAAGCAACGGCACCAAAACATCTTCGGCCACGGGCAGTTCTTGTACCGAAAACGGCGTCACTTACTACAAAACCTGCGGCTGCAACGGTATCTCTTATAAAATCGTTTCTCAATACAACGGCACGCTTTGCGGCCGCAACAGCGCAGACATTTCTTACGGCAAAGGCACTTGGTGCGGCTGTTCCGACGACATTATGATCCCTGCCAAATGGAACGCCTCTTCTTATGTTCCTTATTGTTACAATGCCGAAGACACGACCGTCAACCCCAATCTCTCCCTCGGCGCCACCCCGACATATCGGGTAACAAGCTGTACTTGCCCGGATGAATATATCTATGATGACGACGCTTGCCAAGCCGTTTACCCCAATTCCATCGCCGATACTTCTGCCGAGCAATGCAACGGCATGTACAATGCTTGCCGCTGTCCCGGCGGCTGGTATACCTCATATGGCTGCAGCCAACAAGGAGAAAACATGGTCGGCGATACCGGTGGCAAAACCTGCCAAATCGGCAACGGATCCGTTTGGTATGAAAAATGCACCTGTCCCAAAACCGGCAGTTGGGCAGCCTGCAAAACCGGCAAAGCCGAAGCCGGCGCCCCGACTTGTACCGAAAACGGCATTTTATATTCCACCAACTGCCAACCCGAATGTAATCTCAATTCATATAACTACGCTCCGTATAATGTTGAGGCGGCCTGCGGCACTTACGGTTATTACTGCGCAACTTGTAACGGCGAAACCAAATGTCAATGCACCACTGACGAAACCTGTACGATCGGTGCGGAATACCAAAAGACCATCCACACCATCGTTACCGCTTATGATACGGACGAATACACTTCTTACGGCGACGGTGACGCCGACGTGATCATTCTTGAAGGCGACATCGGCAATTCCTACTTTGACACCATCCACACCAATACCGTCGACCCTAAGAGCGATCTGTTGGGAATAGCCTGCGGCAATGATGCCTATACTATCGCTTCAGAATTCCCGGTATGGGTCGACAAATATCCCGATAGAAGCGGAAACAATACAGTTCATCTTTATGCCGGCGACATTTATTTGCCTGACCTTAGCGTTTTGAGTCCGCTGTTTCTTTCCACCGGCGGCACGGTCATGACCATCGGTTTGGCCGATCTGCAAAACACTCTGACCTTCAGACCCAATAAAAACAACTACTCCGTCGAATTTTTAAACCTTGATTACACTACGTTTGAAGGCAACATAATTGTTGAAGGTGCCACACTGCTTTTGGTAGACAGCCAGGAATTCCCCTCCATGAGCACCAATAACGTCGTGCGCCTGAAAAACAGTTCCATCCGCGACAAAAACGGCTATCGAATCAATTTCAGCGGCAACGGCTTCGCAACATTAACCCCGTCCAGCGACATCGGACAGCTCCTGCCACATACCTGTACGACAGCCGGCAGTTCCAACGGTTCGGACGCTTTTTCCTGTGCTTTGGACAGCGGCGTCACCTTCACCACCAACTGCCCGACCGGCACCAAAGCCTATCTGACCGCCGCCGACTGTACCAACGGAGAGACTTTCAGCCAATATGCCCTGACGGACAATTCGTCAAAACTGATTTGCGGCAAATGTGAAACCAACCCTGTCGAAGCCTGCATAACCGAGGTCACCAAACGTCACCCGAACATTGCCTGGATCCAAGACATAAGCGATATGAACACCGCCCCCGGAGATACGAACGGCTTTGTGCCTTATGACATCACCATGAACTCTTATGAGAAAATAGGTTACCACTCGATAACAAACTTCTATGGCCCCGCCTATTTCGGCAGCACCTATACCTTGTATGAAAACGGCCAAGAAAAAACCTGGCAGGCAATCCCTGAATGCCAGGGCTTGGAAACCACCATTCATATGGCCGGCAATGAATTGGAAATCGAAGGAGAAGCCTATTTCCATGACCTCAACTTCTCTGACGGTAGCTTCATCTTCAACGACGGCTACAGCAACCTGACGAACTGCAACTTCTCAGATGCTTCCATAATGCTGCAGGACTGCGCTTACCAAAGCGAATTCGGCACAGGAACAACCCGTACCATGAAAAACGTCACCTTAACCAACGTTGAAATCTTTAATGACACAAACGAAATAGAATCTGCCAAATTCAACTACAATACCGGAACAGAGCAAAGCACCTTGGACTTCGGCTGTATGCTAAACAACTGCACGGCTTCCTGCTCGGCAGATTATTCCTATGATGCAAACGCCGGCAGCGGCATGGAATATCAATATGAAGTAACCTGTACCTCAACAACCTGCGACAGCTGCAACTATAGCGTCACTGACACCTTCGGATCTTACTATGAACCGACGGAAATCGCCCAAAGACATGAAGAAGACTGCAGTTATACTTCGGCAGATTGGTCACGTCCGAGATTCAGGTTCAGCGTCAAAATCCGTACCTTGACCAACAAAATGATCACGATAGACAATATCCGCAGCGATGACTACATTTTGTATATCATGGAAAAGATTATGGACAAAGAAGGTATCCCCATTGATCAGCAACGCCTGGTCTACTCGGGAAAGATGCTGGAATCAGACAAAGCGGTAACGGATTACAACATTGGCGCCGGCGCTTTGATAATGCTGGTTTTGAAATGACGCAGACGTAAAAGAATCCCCTAAATTAGGGGATTCTTCACAAAAAAAAACTCCCGTTCTTCGGGAGTTTTTTCATTTAAGCTAAAAACTTACCCTTAAGCGCTGCGGGCAGTCATCAAACCTTCAGAAATCTGCAGATTGGTCATAATCATGCTGTCCAGGGCCTTCTCATTCAAGTTGTCCATATTCTGCCCCAGTTCAATCGTCTTGGTCGAAACATAATCCGCCAGTTTGACCAAATTGTTTTTCGTGTCTGCTGGCAGTTTATTGTCTTTCGACTTAGCTAAGGTTTTGATGTAAACCCACAGTTTCATATTATTGTCCAAAGCCGTCACCAGTTCTTTGGTGTCATTGCTTTCACGGGCGGCCGAGAGGTCAATCGCGCATTTAAGCAGCGAAAAGGCTTCTTCTTTGGCCAGATTGTTTTTAACCGCTTCCAGCAAGCCTTCGGAAATCTGCATGTTAATGTTAATCAAAGTGTCGAAATCCGCTTTTGTCATGTGGATTCCTTTAGACAGGGTCATTCTCTCCACAAACTTGGACAGCTTGAGGAGATTTTCTTTAATATCTTCAGGAAGCAAATTCTTTGCGCTTTTCAATGAGGTTTCTATCTCGACCCAAAGATTTAAATTATTATCCAATGCTGTAATCACTTCCGTCGGATTCTGGCTGGTCGCCGCCTGGGCTAAGGCCATTGCCGAAGAAAGCAAAATTTTTGCCTCATTTTCAGCATCTTTGATTTGATTTTCATCTTTTGTCATTTTCGCTTCCTTAAATTAAAACATTTGTCTGTAACACTATATAATCAAGCATCGGTTGATTTAAATAGTCGTCACCTAAATTACACATATTCTCCCTCCCTGTAAAGCCTGTTTAATAGATTTGGGGAAAAGAAGAAAACAGGCTTTTTCAGGAGAGAACGAGAAAAAATTGGGGAGATTTTCTCGTCTTCAGACATAATAATATGGGGAAACTTGTCATCCGCAGGCGTTTTAGAACGGTGCAATAATGTCCAGAATCTGCCGCCCGTATCTTGGCTGCTGAACGTCTGAAATAACGCCCTTGCCGCCGTAAGAAACTCTGAGTTCGGCAATTTTAGACGATTCGATCGTGTTGTCCGAACGAATGTCCATCCGCCGGATCACCCCTCTGACCGAAAGCTGGCGCAATTCATAATTCACACGGATCTCCTGCGTTCCTTCAATCACCAGATTACCGTTGGGCAACACCTGCGTCACGATCGCCGCCATCGTCATGTCGATTTTTTCCTTGCGATCGATCTTGCCGTCGCCGGAAATCTCACGGTTGGAGTTGATGTCCAACAAGGCCGAAGGAGTCACTGCATCCGGCAGATAATCGCCGAAATGGCTTTCCAAACCGGCCAAAGCGCCGACACCCATCGAGTCTTTGTTGTCGTCACGATTCTGCTCCGTCTCGTTTTCCATAATCGCATTGTCTTTGGCCGAAACCTTAACGGTTAAAATATCACCGACTTTTGAAGCCCTCTGGTCTTTGAAAAACCCGCGCGATCCCGGAGCCCACAAAGAATTCGCCCCGGCACTGGCTTCCTGCACTTCCGGCATCGGCATTGAAACGGGCTGATACCCTTTGGCTTCCACCGGATTCTCAATCGGCGCCAACGGCGGCTCTTCACCCACACCCTGCAACCGCGACCACATGCCGCATCCCGAAAGCGACGTCGCCATCATCAGCAAAAGCGCCGTATTTCTAATTTTTCTCAATTCATTGTTCATCATGGCAATAGCTCCCCCTCTATTGTGCGTCCACCGCGACGGTATTGGCATCAACCACCCGTGCCATCAGCGTTTTTTTGCTTTTTGTATTCATAACTTCAATCTTGTCCCCTTTGCCGCCGTCGCTGAGCGCTTCGACTTTGGCCGTAATCTGCAGCCCGCCGGTCTCGTAAACCGAGGTCACGACGTCCCCTTTCTTAATCACCATCACCGGACCGATTTCCTTGGCGGCGATCAATTTTCCCTCTTTGAGAGAACGTTTGGCTTCTTTGTTCAGCAACCGCTCCTTCTCCACCACATGATCTGCCTTAATCCGGTTGGTCCGCACGGTAATCTCCCGCAGCAAGGATTCGGTAATGATCTCGCCTTTGGCAATATGGCGCGCCGGCACATAAGCCTCTCCCAACAGGAAAAATTTTCCCGAAATCGTCGTCGCCGCCAAAAACTTGCCGTCGGCAAAAATTTCCGCCCGACAGTTAAACTTGTTTTGCAACTCGTCTGCCTTCAGGTTGCTGATCATGATCTTCGGCGTTCCCTGCCCGGGAAAAGCAAAATTAACCTGCCCCCCGTAATATTCCAGCTCAACCGCCTCGTCTATCCCTTGTTCGGCAAATTCAGCCTTAATGGCGGCGGAAAGCTCTTCCGTTCCCACCGTCATGACTTCTTCAGCCTTGAGAAACCCGCTTCCCAAAACCGCCAATAACAGAATTTGCCCCAACAAACGACGCATTAACTTTTCTCTCCCGTCTTTACTTAATCTGGTTAATCGTGCTCAGCATTTGGTCTGAGGTCTGAATAATCTTGGAGTTCATTTCATAAGCGCGCTGTGCCGACACCAGTTCGGTAATTTCCGAAACCGGATTAACGTTGGAAGTCGACAAATAGTTCTGCAAAGTCGAACCAAACCCTTCCGTGTCCGGGTTATCGACAATCGGCGCGCCGGAAGCCTGCGTTTCGGCAAACATGTTGTTGCCGATGGCTTCCAACCCGGCCTCGTTGGGAAAAGTCGCCAGTTCCAGCTGCCCGACATTCACTTCGTCGGTTTCACCGTCTTGTTTCACCCAAACCTCTCCTGAAGAGTTGATGTAAATTTCCACCGCATCGTCGGGAATAGTAATTTCCGGCTGAACCGTATAACCGTCATGCGTCACGATCACACCGTCGCCGTTGCGTTGAAAAGCGCCGTCACGGGTATAAGCCGTACCTTTGCCTTCCGGCAGTTCAATCTGAAAATACCCGCGGCCGCGAATGGCAACGTCCAACGGATTGTCCGTCTTGACCAAACCGCCGCCTTCGGTAATGCGGTAAACCGCCGCCGTTCTCACACCGAGACCCAGCTGAATCCCCGAAGGAACAACCGTTTGCGAAGACGTCGAAACCGATCCCGGACGAATGATGTTTTGATAAATCAGGTCATTAAACTCAGCTCGTCTTTTGGTAAAGGCCGTCGTGTTCATATTGGCGATGTTGTTGGAAATAACGTCAACGTTGGTCTGCTGAGCCAGCATTCCGGTTGCGCCGATAAATAAAGATCTCATCTCTTCTTCTCCTCTATGCTAATTGGGCATAAGTGCTGATTGTATTGGAAATCCGCTCGTGTTCTTCGTCAATCATCTGTTGAACATATTCATAAGAACGCTGCAGCTTGATCAATTTGGTCATTTCCACCACCGAGTCGACATTGGACTTTTCAACGGCTCCCTGAACCACGACCGCCTCCGCCGGCTGCAGCTGCATGGCATTGCCCGCCACGTTTTCAAACATCGTGCCGGCAACTTTCAATAATTTCTGATTATCTGCAAAACTGACCAGCTTCAGACGACCGATCACCCCGTTTTCCGAAACCACTTCCCCCGCCTCGCTGATGGAGATTTCATTTTCTCCCGGCGCAAAAAAGAAAGGCTCGCCGTTTTCCGACAAAACAGGATCCCCGTCCATCGTCGTCAGCATCCCCTCTCCGTTCAAACTAAACTGCCCTTTGCGGGTATATCTCTCTCCTTGCGGCGTTTCAATGCAAAAAAAGGCATCCCCTTTCAAAGCCAGGTCAAAGGTATTTCCCGTCTCAACCAAGGCCCCTTCCGCAAAATTATGATATTCGCCGAAATCCTGAGTAAAATAAAGCGGCTGTTTGCCAATCCCCGTGGCATCCGGCGTCTGAACCATAAAAGAGGTAAACACCGCATCATCCTGCTTATATCCGGATGTATTCATGTTGGCCATGTTGTTGGAAACAATGTCCATCTGCTTCCATAAGGCCATCTGCCGCGATAAGGCAATGTAATTGGTATTATCCATATTCTTTTCCCCTAAACTTTTGGATAATTTTATTAGCTGAAAGAAGATATGCAAACGGCGTGCCAAATTTTAAATCACTCCATAAAATTATTTTCTTCCTCCTCTAAAACCCTTAATTTTCCTTACTCTCCCTCCACCACTTCAACATTCTCCCCCCATCCCCACCATCTTCTTATACCTCCATCCTCTTTTCCCCTCCATCCTCACTCTCTCCACCCTCCTTTCCACGGCTGCGCCGCTTTTCCCCTGCGCGGGGAGCGCCGGCCACCGGCCGGTGGGAAAAACTCTCCACGCCCCCTCTCCCTGCCACAACCCACTTCTTCTCTTTGCCCTTCTTTCCCTCGTCCCCTTCACCTATCCTCCCTCTTTTTTCTCCGTCCCTTTTCCCCACTCCCTCTGCATTCTCCCCCTCCATTCCCTGACTTTTCCCTCATCCCCATCCTCTACCTTCCTTCTCACCACGGCTGCGCCGCTTATTTCCCCTACGCGGGGGGGGGCGCCGGCCACCGGCCGGTGGGGTAACTCTCCATGCCGCCTCTCCCTACCGCAACCCACTTCTTCTCTTTGCCCTTCTTTCCTTCGTCCCCTTCACCTATCCTCCCACTTTTCCTCGCCATCCCTTCTCCCCACTCCCTCTGCATTCTCCCCCTCCATTCCCTGACTTTTCCCTCATCCCCATCCTCTACCTTCCTTCTCACCA
>CAKQMD010000031.1 GCA_934254925.1 uncultured Alphaproteobacteria bacterium | reverse complement strand
GAAATGAGAATTCTCCTCAAAAGCCTTGCAAGCTTTTTCCTCAGCCTATCTCACTTTTTGGATATAATCTATTGAACTCAGATCAGTCTATTTAGACAGAAAAAAACGCCGTTGAACACGGCGTTTTTTACCATCCGAGCTTTTTAAGGCAAAAGCGGTGACCAAGCCGGGTCAGAAGCCTCTGCCGGAGTAACGATCATCCGTTCGTTGTAACCGGTCAGATCAATGGAATAAAGTTTTACCGGCGCGTTTTTGCGGGCAGAGCCCTTATCCTGACGGAAATACATCAACACACGACCGTTCGGCGACCAAGTCGGCCCTTCCACCAGATAACCGCTGGCCAACAGACGTTCTCCGCTGCCGTCAGGATACATAACGCCGATATAAAACTGCCCGTTTGCCATTTTGGTAAAGGCAATATAGTCCCCGCGCGGCGACCATACCGGAGTCGCATAACGCCCGGCACCGAAGCTGATGCGGTGCACATCACTACCATCGGCATTCATCACATACAGCTGCTGATTTCCCCCGCGATCCGAATTAAAGACGATCTGCGATCCGTCGGGAGAATAGCTCGGCGACGTGTCGATTGCCATGGAATTGGTGAGCTGCGTCGTTTTTCTTTTGGCCAGATCCAACTCATAAATATTTGTACGGCCATTATGCGCATAGCTCAGCAGAACTTTTTTGCTGTCAGGCGAAAAACGCGGCGCAAACGTCATCCCGGGAAAATTCCCGAGCAGTTCCTGCTTTCCTGTTTCCAAATCCAAAATATACACCCGCGGGCTGGTTCCCGAATAAGACATATAGGTGATTTTTTGCAAATTAGGCGAAAAGCGCGGCGTCAAAGCCATGGCAGCACCAGAGGTCAGGAACTTATGGTTTTCCCCGTCCTGATCCATAATCGCCAAACGTTTGACGCGACGAGTCGCCGGTCCCGATTCCGAAACATACACGATCCGCGTATCAAAATAGCCCTTCTCGCCGGTCAAACGTTCATAAATCGCATCGGCAATCACATGCGCCACCCGCCGCCAATTGTCTTTTGTGGTGGTAAAAGACTGTCCTTTCAGCTGATTCTCGGCAAAAACGTCCCACAAGCGAAACTCCACCCGCAGATTATTCTCATCAATCTCTTTAATAGCACTCTGAACTAAAGCCTGTGCATTAATCGCCTTCCAATCGACCCAGGCAGGTTCCTGCTCCATGGAGCTAAATTCCTGAATATAGCTTTTGGGATTAAGAACATTAAACAAGCCCGAACGCTCCAAGTCGGCCACCACAACGTCGCGGATTTTTCCGGCATATTGGCCGACCCAAAATCCCTCATGCACCATATCCGGAATGGCAATCGGCATCGGATCGCGCATAGCGCCGGTCACGTCAATCTGCAGTTCGGCTTTTGCCGGCATTGCAACAAACAATCCCAGCAAAACTAAGGCAATTGCTTTAAATTTCATTCTCTTTTCCCATAAAAAAGTTTACTTTTGGCAATATTACTGTAAGATTATTAAAAATCAATTAGCAAGAAGGTTAAAATGGATCTCCGAGACTTTAAAAACCAACTTCCCCGACACAAGGCAATTATGGGAGTCGACTATGGCTCCAAACGTCTGGGAATCGCCGTCAGCGATTTGCTGCTGATGACAGCTAATCCTTACACCGTTCTCAACCGTCGAGATATAAATAGTGATCTTTCCGCCATAAAAAAGATCATTGCCGAAAAAGAAATCGGTGCCCTGGTCTTCGGCCTGCCACTGCAAATGGACGGCCGAGAGGGGGAAACCGCTGCCGCCGCACGCAATTTTGCCGAAGAAACCGCCGTCGCCGTCAACCTTCCCTATGCTTTTTGGGATGAAAGGTTGTCTTCCTCCGCGGTTGAATCTTTTTTGATTAAAGAAGTCGACATGTCGCGACAAAAACGCCGACAAATTCTCGATGCCGGCGCCGCCGCCTACATCTTGCAGGGCTTCCTAGACGCCTTAGCAACCCTAAAATAACTTCAATATCGACTGGCTGGCCTGAGAGGCCAAGGACAGCGAATTGATCGCCAATTGTTGCCTGGTTTGCAAGGCCAGCATGTTGGCCGATTCCTCGTTCATATCGGCCAAGGTTAACTTGTCTGCACCTTCGGTCAGAACGTTAATCAGATTTTGTGTGAAGTTCTCCCGCGTGGTAACGATTGAGTAATAGTTGCCAAGCTCGCTACTCATTTGCCGAATTTGAGTCAAGGCGTCGGTCAGTTCCTGAATCGATTTCACCACGTCATTTTGCGTTTCCCAGCTTGTCGTCACCAAACTCAAAGCTTGGGCCGAAGCGTCTTTTCCTTGCACCGCCAGTTGTGCCGAGCGGTTTTCATTGAAAATGACAGTCAGATCCTGCTCCCGCAAAAGGTTGATCCCTTTGTAGGAGCTGTCTTTGATCAAGGAATCATATTGCTTAATAATCTCAGCATACTGCTTGTCGTTATCTTTCTTTTGATAAGTCTGTAACGTCGCCAACTCGTCCAGCCAGCTTAAATCCGGTTGAATATAAGTCTCACCTTCAACTTTCTGATATTCGGAAGGCGTACCGGAAACAGAAACTCCGGTCAACGTATAGTCAATACCTTCCTCGGCCTGATAAACCTGCCCTGCTAAACTGATTTTGCTGCCGGCCACAGCTTTAAAATATGCATCGTGAATCGCACTCCCAGTTATAATTAAGTCTTTCGTCGTTACGTTTATTGTTGCCTCGGTCGAATTAACGATGACAGTTCCGGCCAAAATGCTATTGGCATTGTCAACACGACTTTGATCATTCAAAATAAGGGTTGTCGTAGAATTTTTATAGCCGTTAAGATATGTGGAACCGTTACAGGTTATCTCTGAAGCACTATAGTCAATCTGAGAAGACACATTGACAAGAGTATCGTTAAACTCGATTTTAGAACTATAAAAGGCCGTAACGGGTGTTTGAGCATTAATAATCGTTTCCGATGCAGTAACAACATTAGCACCAAAGAAAACATTAAACTTAGAGGATTGATCAACAAAAAAATTATTATTGCCTTCAAGCGTTATCTGTTTATTTTTATCACTCAAAATTAAGCTACTGTTTGACCAATTGTTTTGCACACCAGCATAGAGATCAAGATTTTTAAAAATTATCTTCGAATCCTTTGCAGCAGCGTCATAAATGGCATAAATATTTTGTCTAGCCGCACTTTGTTCTGTCGCATCTCCCCTTATGTGAATTGACAAATCGGAAACGTTTCCTGCTGTGGTAATAATTCTTGTTGAAGTCATCTCTGTGACGTCAAAAGTAAGCATTGAGAATTTGCCGCGCTCGTTGTCGGCCACGCCGTAAGCGCCGATCCCGGTCAGGTTTTGCCCTTCTTTCAAGGTAATGGCGGTGTTGCCCATATCAATTTGACCATAAATGACGATGTCGCCTTTCTTGCCGGAATCAATCGCGGCTAAAAGTTCTTCTTTGTTGCTGACTACTGCCGCCACGCCTTCTTGTGCCTCAAACCAGGATTTGGAAGGAATATTCACCGTCTCCAAAGCCTGGGTTGCCGTCGCTGAGGCTTGTTCCAACAATTTGGCCCCGGCTTCCAAACCTTCCGTTGCCGCTTTGATGGTTTGGATCCCTTGTGCCATCGAGTCCAGCAATGCCGACAAGTCACTGGCGCGGTTGTTCAAGGAAACAGCAGTGTAATAAGAAGAAGGATTGTCAATCGCAGAATTGACTTTCAATCCGGTGGAGAGACGATTTTGAGTAAGATCAACCTGTCCCGCAATATTCTGCAGGCTCAGCAAATTCGATCGCATCGAGGCGGTTAAACTGATACTGTTGCTCATTTCAAATCTCTCCTGGATCTTAATATACTCAGTATATCACAATTCCCAAGATCAAACAACATTTTGTCAACAAATAATGACAACATATCAGTCTATATAGACAGAAAAAAGCAATCTACTTTATTTTTGATAACGATAAGCGACGGCTTTCAAGGTTTGCAAAAAATCTTTCCGCGCCATAAAATCATAATTCTCCGGTCCGACGTGATCCACCAAATGCAAAACATCTTCATCAGTCTTTACATATCGCGGCAAAAAGCGGCGGCAAAAAGCATAAGCCGAAGCTTTTACCCGTTCGGCGTCACGCGTATCATAACCGATCAGCGCCAAAAGCTCAGCCGGATCTTCCGTTTTCATTTTGTCGGCGTCCTGCCAATCATACCAATACCCCAACCCCGCTTCCGCCAAAGCCTTCCAGGGAAAAGCACGACCGGGATCCGGCTTGCGCAACGGCGCAACGTCAGAATGGCCGACCAAATTAACCGCCGGAATTTGATATTGTTGTACCAATTGTCGCATAAGCCTAATCAAAGCGGCAATCTGAACCGCCGGGTAAGCCTTTTGCCCCAAACTGGGCGAACAAAGCTCAATCCCGATGGAGCGCTGATTGACGCTGCGCTCCTCACCCCGCCAAAAACCGGGCCCTGCATGCTGCGCGGCCAGTTCCGGCGCCACAAGCTGCCACCCCCCCCCTTTTTCGTCAAGAATATAATGTGCCGAAACCTTATATTCGTGCATATGGTAAATCATCGTCTCCGGATCATAAGCCGAAGCGTGAATCACCAGCATGTCAATCGGAACACCGCGTTCCTGAAAATATGGCAAGTCACGCTTTTCCATCAGATGACCTTTCGCGAACGCATCACTTCTTCATAAGCGGCATTAATCTCCGCCATACGCAACGTCGACGCCTCAAGCTCTTCCCGACTGGCGCCCCGTGCCTGCACACGATCGGGATGATATTGATAAATCAGCTCTTTCCAACGCTTCTTGATCTCAATGTCACTGGCATTTTTCAAGATTCCCAAAATGCTGTAGCAATCGCGTACCGTATAGTCGCCGCTGCGGGCCCGGCGCGGTTGATGAATAGCCTGCAAAGCCTCAAAGTTACCGCGCGGCAAGCCGATAACTCTGGCGCTTTTGCGAATGACTTCCATATTGACCGCCGAAATCTCTCCGTGACGATATGCCAAGCGCAGGAGTTTCTCAATCACCTCTTCTTGCTTTTCCAAATCGCCATTCAACAAAAGTTTCAGGCGTTTGGCCGCTTTTTTATATGCCTTGCCGTCCAGCTTGACGAAAGACTTGGCAATCTCGCGGATCTGCTCGTCAATCAATTCTTCCTTACTGCGCAGATGATGCCGCCACAGGTTTTTCAAAAACTTGAAACTGTTGACGCCCGCCCGATGCTGATCGTAAAAAAAGCCAAGAATCACGCCGACAAACAGCAAGACCTGACTTTTCAGCCCAAAACCAATCACCCCGCCGCCGATCTTACCGAGATTATCCTCAAAAAAAGCGTCCAGCTTGGCTCTGAAATGTCGCGCATGCCGACTGTTCGGCGTATCAAAGACAAAATGACCGACAATAAACAAAAAGATAAAGCCGTGAAAACCGAACAACAATCCGCCCAACAGACCGCCCCACAGTTTTCCCCAAAAGTTTCCCTCAATCCGGTTATAATATTTATAAACCCGATACGGCAGCAGCAGACGCAGATTGTCGTCAAGAATAGCCAGGCGAGATTCCAGCCATTTGATGGCCGCGGTCCTGTCAATCAAAACATGCCCGAGGACCAAACCGGCCAAAAAGCCCGTCGCGCCGAAACAGCGCAAACCCAAAAGGGCTAATGTAAATTTACCTAAAGGCGACATTCAAATAACAATGTTGTTAATCCGATAAAATCGACTATACGACATTTTTTTGCAAAAATAAAGCTCAATAAAAGTAGTGCACATCACAAGACGATACAGGAAATCTCCGTCGGAAAGTCCTTAGGGGCCTTAATCAGCCCTTGATGCGTAAAGCGTCTGAAGCTGTAGTAATCATCCTCAAGCGCATAAGTGTCCAGCCCCGAAACGCTGACGTTTTGCACGCCAAAGGCAAAAAGCCTGTCCTTAACAAAGTTCTCAAGGTCAAACTGGTAAAAGCCGTCGGTTTTCCCCGGTTTGAAAAAGGTAGCAAAACGCGGATTCTCCTGAACAAAAAGCTCACAAAACCCCCGGTCCACTTCATAAGAATCCTGTGCAATGCAAGGCCCCACGGCTGCCACGATCCGATCAAGCCGGGCTCCTTTGTCCAACATCAGCCGCAGCGTGTTCTCCGCCACACCTTTAAAAGCGCCCCTCCAGCCGCAATGAGCCGCACCGATCACCCCGCTTTGATAATCGGCCAACAGCACCGGCGCGCAATCCGCGGTGCGAATACACAAAACCACGTCCGGACGATCCGTCACCGCCCCGTCAGCCTCCATAACATTTTGCGTGGCTTTTTTCACATATTCGACATGATTGGAAACACCCTGAACCAACAAATGCAGATTTTGCGGAGCAAGACCGAACTTGCCGGCGATGATTTCCAAATTTTGCCGCAAACAGGCCGGATCGTCCGACGAACGCTGATTAACGTTCAAACTGCGGTAAAACCCTTGCGAAACACCGCCCTCCGCTCCGAAAAAACAATGTTTGCCTTGCGGAAGATTTGAAGCAAAATATGTCATAAGAAAGATTCCCCATACTCAAAAGGACGCAATCCGAAAAACGCGGCAATGCTTTGAGCAATGTCGGCATAAGTCTGCCTTTGCCCCAGATTTTCCGCCACCAGCTTATGGCCAAACACCAAAACCGGCACCTGTTCGCGGGTATGGTCCGTTCCCTCCCAGGTCGGATCATTACCGTGATCGGCCGTAATAAACACCAAATCGTCTTCCTTGAGCAAAGGAAGCAACTCCGGCAGGCGGCGATCAAAATATTCCAAAGCCCGAGCATAGCCCAACGGATTGCGCCGATGCCCGTAATACATGTCGAAATCCTCAAAATTCGTAAAGATCAAACAGCGGTCCGGCGCTTGAGAAACCTCTTCCAGCGTCACGTTCCACAGTTCTTCCAACTTGGCGGCATGACGTCCCCGACTAATGCCGCGATGCGCGTAAATGTCATTGATCGCCCCAACGGCAATGACTTCAATACCGGCGGCCTGAGCCCGGTCCAAAAGCGTCTCGCCGAAGGGCTGCGCCGTATAGTCCCGCCGATTGGTTGTACGTTCAAAAGCGCCGTTTTTCTCGCCGATAAACGGTCGGGCAATAATCCGACCGATATGATACGGCTGAACATGTTTATAGGCAATTTCACACAAGCGGTAAAGCTTTTCCAAGCCGAAACAAGTTTCATGAGCGGCAATCTGCATGTTGCTGTCGGCAGAAGTATAAAAAATCGGCTTGCCGCTGCGCAGATGTTCTTCTCCAAGCTCCTGAATGATCACCGTTCCCGAAGCAGCCTTGTTACCGAGGATTCCGGGGATCTCCGCTTCCTCCGTAATCTTGGCGACCAACTCGGCAGGAAAAGACGGATAATCGGGCTTAAAATGTCCCCACCCCTTAAGATTGGGCAAACCTGCCATTTCCCAGTGCCCGGAAACGGTATCCTTATCGCGGCTGATCTCCCGCATATGGCCGTATTTTGCCGGCAAATGGATCTGCGCCGGTGGTTGCGGTGCCAAAACCGCTTTTTGACCGCAGGCTTCGGCGGCCGCTTCAGCCAAGCCCAAAGACAGCAGATTCGGAATTTTCAGATCGGGAACGGCAGCAACAATATGAGCAAAAGTATTCGCCCCGGCATTGTCAAACTGCGCCGCATCGGGCGCCCCGCCGATTCCAAAAGAATCCATCATCAAAATAATCACTCTGCCCATTTTTCTTCCTTGCGATTCGCTGTTGACCTAACAAAGAATAACAAAGATTTATTAAAAAATTATAAGGCGTAAGCGCAAATTTTTTCCCGAAAATTCTAAAGACATCAAAAACTTGGAGAATAAGGCAGATAGCAAGAATTAAAAGAGAAAGTCCCTCGCCAATTTCATAAAACAGGCCCCCAAAGTTCGGATGGCGTGCGTGAATAGAGTGATTTCCAGGAAACAAAAAATTTTAGCGTACACAGACATACGTGAATTTTTTTGTCTTCCGTAAAATCGCTCTAGACACCAGCCAAACGAACTTTTTTATTCGTCACCAATACGCAACGCCTCAATAAATGCCGATTGGGGAACTTCTACCTTGCCGAATTGCCGCATGCGAAGCTTGCCTTTCTTTTGCTTGTCCAAAAGCTTGCGCTTGCGGGTCACGTCGCCGCCGTAACATTTGGCGGTCACATCCTTGCGCAGAGCAGAAATGGTTTCGCGCGCCACCACCCGACCGCCGATAGCCGCCTGAATGGGAATTTTGAAAAGATGCCGCGGAATCAAATCCTTAAGACGTTCGCAAATCTGCCGACCGCGAGCTTCGGCTTCGCTGCGATGACAAAGGAAAGCCAAGGCGTCAACCGGTTCCTCGTTAATCAAAATCTGCACCTTCACCAAATCCGATTCGCAATAACCGGAAAGCTCATAGTCAAAACTGGCATATCCGCTGGTAATCGACTTGAGACGATCATAAAAGTCAAACACGATTTCATTTAAGGGAATTTTATACACCACCATGGCGCGATTACCGACATAGGTCAGTTCCTCCTGTTCCCCGCGACGTTCGTTGCAAAGTTTCAAAACCGCGCCGAGATATTCATCCGGCACCAGAATAGTCGCTTTAACCCAGGGTTCTTCAATTGATTTAACCATACTAAGATCAGGCATGTCAGCCGGATTATGCAAAACAGTCTGCGTACCGTTGGTCATATTGATGTGATAAGCCACTGAAGGCGCCGTGGTAATAATGTCCAGATCAAATTCGCGGCCCAAGCGCTCCTGAATAATCTCCATATGCAAAAGGCCTAAGAACCCGCAACGGAACCCCAAACCCAAAGCGGCGGAATTTTCGTTCTGATAATCAATGCTGGCGTCATTGAGTTTAAGCTTGGCCAACGCGTCTTTTAAGCTTTCATACTGCGAACTGTCCACCGGAAAAATCGAGCAAAAAACCACCGGTACCGAAGGCTTAAAACCTTTCAGCGGCTGTTCGCAGGGACGTTTGTTGTCAGTAATCGTATCACCGACCTGACAATCGGAAACGGATTTGATGCTGGCAGTAATAAAGCCGACCTCTCCGGGGTACAGAGCTTCGACGTCCTGCATTTTGGGCGAGAAGACGCCAACCTTGTCCACCAGATAAGTCGCATTGTTGGACATCATGCGGATTTGCGTTTTTTTGCGCAAAACACCATCATGGATTCGCAGCAAAATAATCACGCCGAGGTAACTGTCATACCAACTGTCGATCAACAGGGCTTTCAGCGGAGCGTCTTCATTGCCCTGCGGCGCCGGCAGACGCTGAACGATGGCTTCAAGCAAATCGGGTACACCCAAACCCGTCTTGCCGGAAGTTTCCACCGCCTCAGAGGTATCAAGGCCAATCACGTCCTCAATCTGCCGCTTCACCCTTTCGGGATCTGCCGACGGCAAATCAACCTTATTGAGCACCGGAATAATCTCATGATCATTGTCTATGGCCAAATACACATTGGCCAGAGTTTGCGCTTCGACTCCCTGAGTGGCATCGACCACCAGGACAGATCCTTCGCAAGAAGCCAGCGACCGAGACACTTCGTAAGAAAAATCCACATGTCCCGGCGTATCAATCAAGTTCAATTGATACGTTTTGCCGTCGCGTGCCCGATAATTAAGTCGCACCGTTTGCGCCTTAATGGTAATGCCGCGCTCTCGCTCAATATCCATATTGTCAAGCACTTGTTCGGTCATCTCGCGTTTTTCCAAACCGCCGCAGGCTTCGATCAAGCGGTCGGCCAAGGTCGACTTGCCGTGGTCGATATGAGCAATAATTGCAAAATTGCGAATCAAATCCAAATGATGAGACATTTTCCTATCCGTCTAAAAAAACATAAAACCAGTCTTGAAAATATAGGAAAAAATTTAAAGCGCAATATATATTAGACATTAGTGAGAAATATGGTTATAATAAAAATAACTATTATGAAGGAGACCTCGGATGAGAAAAATGATTGATATTGACTTTGGTTCCAGCCGTTACGACCAGTTGGTCGAGTTAAGATATAAGATTCTTTTGGAGCCTCTCGGGCTGAAATTTTTGGATTCTCACCGGGCGCAGGAAGCCGGATACCTGCACATCGGCTGCGTGGAAAACCTGGATGACACGCTGGTCGGCGGCCTGATCCTGGCACCGGTCGACAATGAGACCATCCGCATGATGCAGGTGGCGGTCGACACCAAATACCAAGGCGAAGGCATCGGTCGCGAAATGGTAAAATACGCCGAAAAACGCGCCAAAGAAGCCGGTTATTCCAAAATCGTCATGCATGCCATGCTCTCCGTCGTCCATTTTTATGAAAAAAACGGCTATCATCAGGAAGGCGACATTTTTGAAGAAAAAGGCATTACCTTCGCCAAAATGGTCAAAGAGTTATAAAAGGCTGCTTTAACATAAAAACATCCCTGCCGAAAAATCTTTTCGGCAGGGATGTTTTTCAGTATCAATTTCGGGACGCTAAATAATCTTAACATTGGAAGCGGCTGGTTTGCCCGAACGCACTTCGGTAAAAATGTCAAAATTCACCAATTGCCCGTCGCTCAAACGATGAAGCCCGGTCTTTTCCAATTGCGAAACGTGAATAAAAATATCCTTTTCGCCGTTTTCCGGCTGAATGAAACCATATCCTTTTTTGGTATTAAACCACTTGACAGTACCTTTATGCATGAGAGAACCCCTTATTGAATTGTAAAAATCGGATTAATGTCCGCCCGGGACAAGCCGGAAATTTCTTTGTATTTCTCCATGTCGCGGACCTTGAGCTTGTTTTTAAGATGGGCGACCTCAAAGCGGACCTGATCGGGAGCGACTTCAATAAACTCCTCGTCAAAATTCGGATACAAAATCTTTTCATGGTTAAACTTGTAACCGTTCTTGGCCCCTTCGGACGCCACCATAGACAAGTAAGAGCCGATCGCCTTCAAAGGATCGCGCGTTTGCTTAAAACGCAACAGCTGCGGATTGTTTTTATATCCCTTGGTTTCTCCCTTCAACACCTTCTGAGCCAACAACCCTTCTCGCCACAAGGCGATCAGGCCGTATTTGTCAAGGTACTTGGGATGTATCGACCACAACCTCATCTCAATCAACTCCTTTTATTAACATTGCTCAATTAATATAGGCAGCCGCAGAGGCTTTTAAAGTTCCCCGAACAAAAATTTTCAACAAGACAAAAGGCCGAAATTCAACCCCTTATCATTTTTTTCAAAATTATGATTTACATAATTTTAAGATACAATATATTGTTACGAAGAAATAAGAAACCACAAGATTTAGTGTTTGAAGGACGAAACGAATATGACCGAAATTCAAGTGATTAAACGCTCCGGCCAACGCCAGAACTACGAGCTCAAAAAAATTCGTGCTGTTTTTGAAAAGGCCAACCGGGGATTTAACCTGGACTTTGCTCCTTTGGCCGAAAAACTCGCCGGCTTTGTCAAAGACGGCGTCAAAACGACCGAAATCATGAATTATCTGACGCTTTCGGCGCTGAGTCTGACTTCCGTCGAAGAACCTGACTGGAAAAACCTCGCCGGTCGCCTTAAAATGTTTGACCTCCTAAAAACCGCCGCCGTCAACCGAGGAATTGCCAATCTTGCGGACTTGTACGATTATGCCGCTTTTGCCGCCCACGCCGTTGAAGAAGGATTTTACAGCAACGACCTGACCCGCTCCTACAGCCCTGAAGAGCTCAAAATTGCCGGCGGCTTCATAAACCCGGCTTATGACCTGGTTTATGATTATGCCGGCGCCAATCTCTTGATCAAACGCTATTTGTGCGAATACCAAGATCAAATTGCCGAACTGCCGCAGGAAATGTTTCTGACCATTGCCCTGCTGATTGAGCAAAACGCGCCAACCGAGATTCGCCTGGCCTTGGTAAAAGACACTTATGAAAAACTGGCAAACCGCAAAATCTCTCTCGGCACGCCGCTGCTGATGAACTTGCGCCGCCCGCACGGCAACTTGAGCTCTTGTTTCATCACTGTCATGGACGACAGCCGCGATTCTATTTTTTACGTCATTGACCAAATTTCCGCCATTTCCAAATTCGGCGGCGGCGTCGGCTGTAATTTGTCTCGCGTTCGCTGCAAGGGTGCCCGGATCAAAGGCATCAAAAACGCTTCCGGCGGCATCATCCCCTGGGTGCGCATTATCAATGACACGGCCGTGGCCGTCAACCAGCAGGGCAAACGCAAAGGGGCTGTCACCGTCTCTTTGGACATGTGGCACCTGGATATTGAAGATTTTTTGGAACTCCGTACAGAAAACGGCGACCAACGCATGAAAGCTTATGACATTTTTCCGCAAGTCGTCATTCCCGACCTGTTTATGAAAAAGGTGGAAAACAACCAGGACTGGCTGCTGGTTGATCCGCATGAAGTCCGCTGCAAATACGGCAAGGAACTGTCCGAACTCTGGGGCAAGGAATTTGAAGACCTCTACAACCAGCTTTACCTTGACGCCGAATTCCGCAAACTTGAAATGTTCAAATTCGTCCCGGCCAAAGAACTGCTGAAACGGGTCATGAAATCTCAGATAGAAACCGGCATGCCCTACATTGCCTTCAAAGACACGCTGAACAAATACAACCCCAACAAGCACGACGGTCTGATTGTCGGCACCAACCTGTGTACCGAATCTCACAGCAACGTTCGCCCCACCCGCTTTTATCCCAAACATTTGGAAGGCGGTAAAATCGTCGCCGAAGCGGACAACGGCCTGGTGCACGTCTGCAATCTGGTTTCAATCAACCTGGCCAATATTGATACTGACGAAGAGCTGGAAAGCGTCTGCCAAACCTCGGTACGGATTTTGGACAATGCCATAGACTTTACGGAAGTCCCGATCCTTGAAGGCACGCTCCACAACCGCCGCTACCGTACCATCGGCATCGGTGCCATGGGGCTGGCGGACAAACTGGCCAAAAACGACATCCCTTACATGAAGTCTGCCGAATATGTCGACGAATTGTTTGAAAAAATTGCACTCTACAACATTCGTGCCAGCATTGAGCTTGCCAAAAGCAAAGGCACGTTTGAGGCCTATCCCGGTTCGGATTGGAGCAAAGGCATTATCCTCGGACACGACCAAATTTGGTTTAACCAAAACGCCCGCTTCAAAAAAGCCTGGAATCAGATTTTCTCGGACCTTTCCCGCTACGGCATCCGCAACTCTCAGCTGAGCGCCATTGCTCCCAATACCAGTTCGTCGCTGATTCAGGGCTGTACCGCCTCGGTTTTGCCGATTTATTCCAAGTTTTTTGTGGAAACCCACGGCAAAGGCTCGATTCCCAACTGCCCGCCGTTCATCAAAGACAAGTTCTGGTTTTATCAGGAAAACAAAAACATTCCCCAAACCGTCATCGTCGAGATCATGTCGCGCATCAACAAATGGATTGATACCGGTATCTCCATAGAGCTGATGTATAACCTCAACCGCAACATCAAAGCCAAAGACGTTTATGAAACGATCATGCAGGCCTGGAAAAAAGACCTAAAAACCCTTTATTATACCCGAACCATTCAAAAAGATGGCGCTTCGGCGGAAAAAGAAGAATGCGTCAGCTGCGCCGGCTAAGGAGAAGAACATGAACATCAAACGCAAAAAGCTTTTTAACATCGAAGGCGACGACAACGTCCTCAATCGCAAAATGATCAAAGGCAACGTCACCAATCTGTTTAACCTCAACAACGTCAAATACCAGTGGGCCAACAAGCTCTACCGCCTGATGATGGAAAATTTTTGGATTCCCGAAAAAGTCTCTCTTTATGACGACAAGCGCGCTTACAACGAACTGACTCCGCATGAACAAAACGCCTATGACGGCATCTTGTCCTTTTTGGTCTTTCTCGACAGCATCCAGACCAACAACCTGCCCAACATCAGCGACTACATCACCGCGCCGGAAGTCAACCTGATTTTGGCCATTCAGACTTATCAGGAAGCCGTTCACTCCCAGAGCTATGCCTACATCATCGAAAGCATCATCCCGGCGGAGAAACGCGCTTCGATTTATGACCGCTGGAGAGAAGACAAAGTTCTGCTGGAACGCAACAAATACATTGCCGAGATTTATCAGCGCTTTGTCGATGAACGTAATGACGTCAACTTCGCCCGAGTGTTGGTTGCCAATTTCCTCTTGGAAGGCGTTTATTTTTACAACGGCTTCAACTTCTTTTACAATCTGGCCTCGCGTTCGCTGATGATCGGCACCGCCGACGAAATCAAATACATCAACCGCGACGAGCTGACCCATTGCGTAATCTTTGCCAACATCATCAAAGAAATTCGCAAAGAAAACGACACCTTCTTTGTCGATGAAGAAATATACGACATGTTCAGAAAAGCCGTCGAACAGGAAATCGCCTGGAGCAACCACATCATCGGTGACAAGATCTTGGGCATAACCCCAACAACCATCGAACAATATACCAAATTCATCGCCAACAAGCGCCTCAAAGACATCGGCCTGGCGCCGCTTTATGAAGGTTATGACGAAAACCCCTACAAAAATCTGGAAGTCATTTCCGATACCAACGGCGACGGCAACGTCAAGGGAAATTTCTTTGAAGCAAACGTTTCTTCTTATAATCAGAGTACAGCCGTCGAAGGCTGGGACGAAATCTAAGCAGCCCTCTAAAAAAATAAACCTGCCTTCGGGCAGGTTTATTTTTTGTCTAATTCCGCGATAACGGTATCAATAGATTATATCCAAAACGCCGATTGGCTGAGGAAAAGTTTTGCAAGTTTTTTGAGCCGTTTTCTCATTTCTTTTATACTCCTGATATTAAAAAGGAGAGATAAATGAGTAACAGTATCAGTTTAACCGCCTCGATGCGATTGAATTTGTTGAGCCTGCAGAAGATTGCCGGCCAAGTTGACTTGACTCAAAATCGTCTTTCCACCGGATTGAAAGTCAATTCCGCCATCGACAATCCTTCTTCTTATTATACGGCTGTCTCTTTAAACAACCGTGCCAGTGACCTGTCGGCCTTGTTGGATTCCATGGCGCAAGGGATTCAAACCATCAAAGCGGCCACGGAAGGTTTAGAAGCCGGCGCCGGACTGTTGGAACAAGCCGCCGCTACGGCAACCCAAGCTTTGGAGACCAATCATATTCCCGCCAAGTCCTGGTTT
>CAKQMD010000030.1 GCA_934254925.1 uncultured Alphaproteobacteria bacterium | reverse complement strand
GTCTATGCTCCGCGCTACAATAAAGAAGATAGGTTTCAGAATAAGGAGAGAGGCAATGCTTAGATTTCGATCCATCTTACGGGCCGTTATCTTCATTTTGGGAGGATCCGTTTTGTCACAAAACGCTTCTTACGCCCAAAATACATTCCACCACCTTAATAAAAACTCAATACATACACAATCTTATTCTGCTGATCTGAAACCTATCGCTTCTTCTCAAAAATTGGCAAAAGTGTATTGGCTGCCGGATTATCATGATTTTAACGGAGACCTGACAGGCACTCCCTCTGAAGTCGACCAATGCGCGGTTTTATGCTCGGGCTATTCCAAAGGCGTAACCTCCTGTCCCGAAGGATATACTCTGGAAAAATGCCCCAAATCCGGCTGCGGGACCTATGGACGCTGTGTCAACAATTGTCCCGCCACTGTCACCTTAAGTTCGGCCGAGATCTGCCTTGAGACCTGTGGCGGAAACTGCGTCAAAAAGGAAGTCTGTTCTTATCCCACTACGCCCAACAGCGGCAAAACCGCCTGTGTCTGCCCGTCACAATATCAAAAATCTTGTCCTGCCAACTCCGTCAAAGGCACCTCCACCTGCTCCGTCAACGGCGAAACTTACGTGGAATGCTTCTGCAAACCGGGATATAAATGCAATTCTTATATAAGCGGTTCGTCCCAACCTTCTTGCAAAGGATCCTGTGTCACAGCAACAGTTTGCAAGGACGGAAAAACTTATTATGAAACCTATTCCCAAATGACAACCGCGAAAAACAACTGTCTTAACGAGAATGGCAAATGGGTACAAAACAATTATAACATTTCAGCGTCCATAACGGCTTTTTGCGGAAAATGCACCCCAAAAACCTGCGCCGAAATCAACAGTGGTTATCAGGAAAGCCCGACCTCCACAGACGGAAAAAGCTGCACCAAGCTTCCTCGGGCACCGACTTCCGCCGGGCAAACCCTAACCTGCTATAAATGTACTTGCCCGGAAACAGTCGAAATTCCTTCCAACGGATATTGTGCGCAAAAATGCGGTGATAACTGCGTCAAAGCCATTACCTGCGAAAGCAACCAATACGTCTCCAACAACTCCTGCGTCTGTCGCAGTACTTCAATCGACCTCTCAAAATACACCGACCGTTACTGCGTTGAATACTGCAACGGCAATTGCGTCAAAACCAAATACTGTTCCTCGGGGCAACAAAAAGCGCCGGACGGCAAATCCTGCGTCTGCAAAGCCGAGGTTACTCTGAAAAGCAATCAACGCTGTGTGGAAAAATGCGACGGGAAATGCACCCAAGCGCAAGACTGTCCTACGGGAAAAAGACCCAATGCCGACAAAACATCCTGCGAAACCATTCCCTGCACCAAAACCGGTTATTCCAATACCTGCACAAGCTCGCAGTTCGCCTCCGAAACATTGACCGACACCAATGGCGCCATTTGCAAAAAATGCGTCAGCAACAGCCATTGTCCTTTTGGCAGCACGGAAACCGCTTGTAAACCTTGTACATTCACCGACGAATGTTGCCAAATCTGTGCCAGCAAAAAACAGACGACCAAGACAAATGTTATAAAATCTGTTCCGGTTGTCGAGTGGGATGCGGCTACAGCTATGGTTTTAACACCGCGACAAAAAAATGGAGCTGTGTCAGAAACATTGGCGCAATAATGACAACAAACTCTTCCCCGACCAGATATTGCCCCGACGGCACAACCCTAACTCTCGGTTATTATAACGGTTCCGGCTGGTCACGGTTGAAAAAGGAAACCTATGTCAAATACTGCAAAGGTCAGCTTTATTCTTCCTATGAAGCCTTATGCTATGTCTGCAATCCTTATACCGCGGCCTTGGATTTGAACGATCTGCCTTCCTGCTGGATTGCAAACCCGGAAGACATTCCCTACAATGATCTTGAATAAACAAATCATCCCTGCACACCACGGGAGGTTACGCAAAACAAAAGGCTGTCTTCAAAAACAGCCTTAAAATTTATTCGGCACTTTCAGGTTTGATTTCCTCTTTGGGAACGTCCGCGGGAATAATGCTTTGCAGCGTCCCGACAGCCTTTTTGCGTTTCAGTTTATTGACAAACTTCAACGAACGCTGAGCATCCCACTTCTTTTTGCCCTCTTCGCGCTGAAAAATCTGCTGATAAATTTCCACCGCCTGGTCAAATTCCGACAACTTGGTCAAACAGCTTGCCAAACCGTCATAGAGTTTATGATGATAGCGGTTGCCAATAATCATCTGGGCTTTTTTATAACATTTCAACGCATCGTTAAACTTGAGCATTTTTTGATAAACGAAACCGATGCTGATCCAGGCTTGGATCTCACGACTGTCAATATTTAAAATTTTGGTAAAACATTTAATGGCGGAATTGTTATCGCCCATCAACTGGTAGGTCACACCCACACCGTTCCAGGCCTTGATATTGTTTTTAT
Organism: uncultured Alphaproteobacteria bacterium; assembly: GCA_934254925.1. Classification (GTDB taxonomy): domain Bacteria; phylum Pseudomonadota; class Alphaproteobacteria; order RF32; family CAG-239; genus CAKQMD01. The sequence continues at coordinate 14,124 of CAKQMD010000030.1, read as the reverse complement.
CCATCGCCAAAACTTTTTTGAAAAAAGAAATCGCCCTCTCGTATTGTTTCAATTTTTGCAAGGTCACCGCTACGCTGAGCAGGGTCTGGGCATGCTTGGGATCAATTTTCATCGCCTGTTCCAAAACGTCCAGGGCTTCTTTGAAAGAGAACATGTGCTGCAAGGCAATCGCTTTGCCGTTCAGAGCTTCAAGCGACGTTTTATCAATGGCGACAGCCTCATTAAAACAAAAAATAGCATCTTTGTACAATCCGCGCATACTCAAGGTGACGCCCTTGTTGTTCAAGACTTCCACTGAGGTCGGATTCAATTTCAAAGCCTTGTCAAAACATTCTACGGCTTCAGTATAACGGCTCAGCTTCTGAAAGGCAAAACCTTTTGAATTCAACGCCTTCCAGGAATCGGGCTGTTCGGCGATTGCAATATCAAATTGGGCCACGGCATCAAGGTACATTCCTTGGTCTAAAAGTTCTTGGCCTCTTTTATAAGCACTGTTATCATTTGATTTAACCATTGTTTTTCTCTTCTCAAATTATAGTTACAAAATAATTATCGCTTTTGAAATTAGCACTTTTTCTCTTTTTTGTCAAGATTCCAACCGCACTAAATTATCTTTATTTGCCGATACAGCTCAATATCCGTCCGTACCTCCATGTAACGACAGCCGAACTTGACACAAAAATCATTGACTTTCAAACGTTTAGCGGCAAAATATTTTTTATATTCCATAACAAAGCTCTTGCTTCCACTGTCAAAAACCAATGTTTTTTTTCCGTTCGCGACCATATACTCTCCCGCTTTGGGAGCATTTTCTTCCAAAACGTCAAAAACGTTCACCACATAGACATCGGCCTTTTTTGCCAAAACCGCCAGTTTTTTTTGCGTTTCCTCGTCAAAATCGGCAAAATCACTGACCACAAAAACCGTCGCCCGATTCTTGATTGTCATTTCCAAAAGCTGTAACGCTTTGGAAAAACTTGTTTTTTGCACAAAATCCCGCTGCAGGATCTCCCTCGTCACATCACTGATTTTGCGAACAAGCGTCAGCATACCCGGACGCCGGTTTTGCGGTTTATACAAAAAATTCTCCTGTCCGTTGAAAATCACCGCCCCGAATCGATCCTTGTTCTCCAGGGACAACCACCCCAACAAAACCGCAATTTTTGCTGCCGCCACGGATTTCAACTCATTGCGCGTTCCAAAAGCCATATGCGGTGACAAGTCAAGCAAAGCGTATATTTCCCGGTCTTTTTCCTCGGCATAAAGCTTGGTATAAGGGTTAGACTTGCGCGCCGTCACCCGCCAATCAATGTCCCGGACGTCGTCCCCCGGCACATAAGCGCGGATTTCTTCCATTTCAACGCCTCGCCCCTTAAAGGCAGACTTCACCTCTCCGGACTGCGAGGAATAGGTCATCTTGCTGCTCAGAGCCCGCAGATAAGTCGTCTTGCGCCGCAGCTCCAGCAATTCTTCCACACCGGCCCACAGCCCCGACTCCCGCGGCATGCTTTTGGTCAGATTAAAAAACTTTTTCAGCCTTTTCATAAAAAGCCCTCTCTTTCCTTAGGGCAGCGGCACCAGCTTCAAAATCCGCGCAATCACCTCATCGGCGGTGATTCCTTCCGCCTGAGCCTCAAAGCTCAGAATAATGCGGTGACGCAGAATGTCAAAGACCACGCTGTGAATATCCTCGGGAGACACGAAATCGCGTCCTTCCAACCAGGCGTTGATTTTGGCGCTGCGATCCAGGGCGATCGTCGCCCGCGGACTGGCGCCGAACAACACGTAACCGGCCATTTTTTCATCATACTTTTCCGGATGCCGGGTTGCCATGATCAGTTGCACCAGATATTCTTCCACCGCCTCGCTCATGTGCACATCAAGCACGGCCTTGCGTGCACTCAAAATATCGCTAACATCAAGTTTAGCAAAAGGCTTCTCCTCGGCTTCCATCACCTCGCCGCGTACCAGACGCAAAATCTTTTTCTCCGCCTCGGCTGTCGGCTGGTCAATTTTGATATACATCAAAAAGCGGTCAAGTTGGGCTTCGGGCAGATTGTAAGTCCCCTCGTGTTCAATCGGATTCTGCGTCGCCATCACCATAAACAGCGGCGGCAGCAAATACCTTTTTCCGCCGATACTCACCTGACGTTCGGCCATAGCTTCCAAAAGCGCTGACTGCACTTTGGCCGGAGCCCGGTTGATCTCGTCAGCCAAAACCAGATTGGCAAAAATCGGTCCCGGACGAAATTCAAACTCCCCTTTTGCCGCAACATAAATTTCACTGCCGGTCACATCCGACGGCAACAAGTCCGGCGTAAATTGAATCCGATTATATTTGGCGTTGATGCTTTCGCTCAAGGTTTTGACGGCTTTGGTCTTGGCCAGGCCGGGAGCCCCCTCGACCAGAGCATGCCCGTCAGCCAGCAGGGTAATCAGCAGTTTTTTCACCAACTCCTCTTGCCCGATGATTTTGCTGTCCAAATGTTCTTTCAAACTCAAGATTTTTTCTTTAATCGTGGTCATTTTCAACTCCTAGCAGCCTTGAATACGATTCAAAAAATTGCCGTATTCCTCCAAAGTTACGTTTTTCATCATCTCGTTTCCGGTAAAGTCAAACAATTCGGCGGCACGACGATAATGCAGCTTTGCCCGTTCATAATCCCCCTGCTCTTTGTCAAAGGCCTCCACCCGCGCCAAATAAAGCAACGCTTCGGCCTCCGCGTAATGATAAGAAACTTTGCCGTATAAATAGACCGACTTCATCAACGCCTTGCGGGCATTATAAATGTCGCGAATAAGATAACGCAGACAACCGATGGCCGACAAGGCACTGGCCTCACCCAAAAGGTCGCCGTTTTCCCGGTAAAGGTTGCGACAACGCTCCAAAAGCTCATGTGCCTGGTCATAATTTTTCCGCTTCATCTCCAAGCGCGCAATCGCCCGCAGCACCGTCGCCTCCTTGAGGCTGATTCCTTCGGCTCTGAACATCTCTGCCGCCTTGCGATAAGCGGCAAGGGCCTTGTCCTCCTGATTGTTTTCCAGATAGGCGAACGCCTCCTGTTCATATGCGTCTCCGGCCAATTGGCGATTATGGATCGATTCGGCCGCCTCTTTCGCTGCCTGCAACGTCCGAAAAGCCATCGAAACCTCTCCCGAGGCTGTATAAACCTGCGACAGCTTGATCAACACCTCGGCATAGGTATTCACGGCAAAATCCTTATTTTTCACCAATTCCGCCGCCGCTTTGAACGCTTTTTCCGCCTCGGTGAAATCATCCAGGGAAAGATTAAGCTCCCCCAAACGCGACAAAACGAAGGCTTCACCTTGGTCGTCTCCGTCGTCATGATAAAGGCGGGCGGCAAGAGCATAACTTTTCCTGGCGTCTTCATATCGTCCCTGATGCCAATAATCGTCCCCTTCCTGAAAAACTTTGGCAGATTCGGTAACAAATTTTCCCTGACTTGTTCTCGGCATTGCAAATTCTCCTTTGCATTTCGTTCAATATATTATATATATGGCGTAAGATAAAAAAATACAAGAAGTATTAGAAATGGATGATATATTTGATTTAAGCGAAAACCCGGCTCCTGCCCCGGTTTATGACAACATCTCCCGCCTCGCCCCGTCGTTCGGCTGGTTGGAAATGCTCAACCCCGAACAACGCCAGGCCGTCGAAACCACCGAAGGCCCGCTGTTGGTCTTGTCCGGCGCCGGCACCGGCAAAACCAAGGTCCTCACCACCCGACTGGCCTATATTCTGGCAACCGGCAAAGCTAACCCCTGGAACTGCCTGGTCGTAACTTTTACCAACCGCGCCGCCCGCGAAATGAAGGAACGCGTCGAAGCCATGATCGGCGAAGTCGCCAATTCCGTTTGGTTGGGAACTTTCCACAGCATCTGCGTCAAAATTCTGCGCAGTCATGCCGAAACCGTCGGGCTCAAGAGCAATTTCACCATCCTCGGTGAAGACGATCAAAAGCGCCTGATCAAACAAATTCTCGAGGCCGAAGCCATCGACGACAAAAAATATCCGCCCCAGGCCATTTTGGACAAGATCGGACGCTGGAAAGACAAAGGCCTCTCCGTCGACAAGGTCGCGGCCGACTACAGGGAAAACATCCTCACCCATATTTATAAAAAATATCAGGAACGCTTGTTGGAGCTCAACTGCGTCGATTTTGGCGACATCATCTTATATGCCTTAAACATCCTGCTTTCCGACGCCGAGATTCTCGACAAATATCAATCCCGTTTCAAATACATCATGGTTGACGAGTATCAAGACACCAACGTCACCCAATATTTGCTGATTCGCCTGCTGTCGCAAAAATACAAAAACCTGTGTTGTGTCGGCGACGACGACCAATCCATCTATTCCTGGCGCGGGGCGGAAATCGAAAACATCCTGCGTTTCGGCAAAGACTTCGCTGATGCCAAGGTCATCCGCCTGGAACGCAATTACCGTTCGACGGCCAACATCCTGGCCGCGGCCTCTTCCCTCATCAGCCACAACCGGGGACGCCTCGGCAAAACCCTCAAAGTGGCGGAAAACTCCCCCGCTCGCCAATGCGACAACAGCCCCATCAAAGTGGTCAGTTCCTACAACGGTGAGGAGGAAGCCCAATACATCATCAACGAGATCGAAAACCTCGTCCGTCACCAATATCGTTATGCCGATATGGCAATTCTGGTGCGTACCGCCGCCCAAACCCGGGAATTTGAAGAAAAGTTCATGACCAACGCCATTCCCTATCAGGTTATCGGCGGTCTGAAATTCTATGAACGAGCCGAGATTCGCGACGCTTTGGCCTATTTTCGCGTCGTTCTCCAACCCGACGACGATCTGGCTTTTGAACGCATCATCAACAAACCAGCCCGCGGCATCGGCGCCAAAAGCGTCGAAAAATTCCGCAACGAAGCCCGTTATAACCACATTTCCATGTTCCAAGCCGTTGAAAAAATGCTTGCCGAAAACACCCTCTCCGGCAAAGCCAAAAACACTATGAGCGATCTGATGGAAAAGTTCGCCGAATGGCGGCGCGCTCTCAATGCCGTGACTCCGGACGACCTCGCCAACCAGATTTTGGAAGATTCCGGCTATATGGAAATGCTGCGCATGGACAAGTCCGTCGAAGCACCCGGCCGGTTGGAAAACCTCAAAGAATTGATTAACTCCATGAGCGACGAACAATACCAAACCATGGCCGACTTCATGGAACATGTCAGCCTGGTCATGGACAAAGACGACATCACTGATCCCGACAAAGTCATGTTGATCACGCTTCACTCGGCCAAAGGATTGGAATTTGACGTCGTCTTTCTTCCCGGCTGGGAAGAAGGGCTCTTTCCGCATCAGCGCGCTTTGGACGAAGGCGGCGCCGAAGCCTTGGAGGAAGAACGCCGTCTGGCCTACGTCGCCATCACCCGCGCCCGCAAAAATCTATACATCTGCATGGCGCACAACCGCAAAGTTTACGGCCAATGGCAAAATAATCTGCCGTCACGTTTCATCAACGAACTGCCGCCCGACAACATCGAAATTTGCAACAACTGCAGCAATTTCTACGGTGGCTATGCCATGACGGGAACCGGAGGGCGCCCTTACTCAAACAAAACCTACTCGACAAATTCATGGCAAAAAGGACATGCCGCCTTTGCCGAAACAAACGAAGACGACGCCGACCGTTATTCTTATGTCAGCGAAGACGACTTCAACAGCTCTTGGGGCAGTTATCACCGTGCCAAACAAAAGGCCAAAAACCAAAACGCCGCTTTTCCCGTCGGAACCAAAGTCTTTCATGACACTTTCGGTTACGGCAAAGTCATGGCCGTGGAAGGAAACAAGCTGGAAGTTTATTTTGAAAACGGCGGTCGCAAAAAGCTGATGAACGGGTTTGTACGCAAAGTCTCCTAACCAAAACGCAATAAAATCAAGTCACTTTAGCGTCGCCTCCTCTGTGACCAATTAAAAGATGACGCTATCCCAACCGAAAAACGAAAGGGCACCGACATTCCGACAAGGCAAAGAGCAACATATTTAAACAAAAAAGAGGCCCGAAGGCCTCCTTTTTTAGAATATAAATTCAAAATATAAAAATAAAGTCGCAATGACGACACTCATCAGCATCACCGGTACCGACCACAACAGGAATTTCATAAAATTGATTCCCTGTCCTTCGCGGCTGGCCAAACCGGCCACCACCACATTGGCCGAAGCCCCGATCAGCGTTCCGTTGCCGCCGAAGCAGGCCCCGAGGGACAAAGCCCACCAGACCGGCATCATCGCCTCCCGTCCGCCGACGGAAGCTTCCATCGACTTGAGCATCGGAATCATCGTCGCCACGAAAGGAATATTGTCAATCACGCTGGATACAATTGCCGAACTCCACAAAATAAGGAACATCAGCTTTTCAATACTCCCGCCGGTAAAGTCGATAAAGGCATGGCCGAGAACAGACAAAACCCCGGTTTCCTCCAAACCGTAAACAATAACAAACAACCCGGTAAAGAAGAAAATGGTCGTCCAGTCCACCATATTGAAAATTTCCTGAATCTTGTCTTCTCGTTCGTTGCCTTCGGTCCCAAAGGTATACAACAGCAGAATGAAAGCGGCACCGGTCAGGGCAATCGTTCCGTTGTCCAAAAAGATCTGTTTGGCAAAAATAAAACCGAGAATAACCCAAAACAAGGTAAACAAAGACTTGTACAACAAAGAACGATTGACGATCGCCTCTTTTTCGTTCATTGCCATCACCATCGCCCGATCCTCATCGTTGGCCTTCAGCTTGCGACCGAAGCACAAATCAAAGATCCCTATCAATACCAGCATCGTCACCAAAACGACCGGCGTCAGAACCATCACAAAATCCATAAACGACAAATCCAATGCCGAACCGATCAAAATATTGGGAGGATCGCCGATCAAAGTCGCCGTACCGCCGATGTTGGAAGCGAAAATTTCCAACACTAAATACGGATAAGGCGAAACTTTAAGCTTTTTGGTAATCTGAAACACCACCGGCGTAATCAGCAACACCGTCGTCACATTATCCAAAAAACCCGAAAAAACGGCCGTCACCACCGCAATCACCGCCAACAGGCCGCGCGGATTAGCCTTAACTTTCTTCGCCGCCCAGATGGCCACAAACTGGAACATGCCAGACTTCTCCGCCACGGCGACGATGATCATCATCCCGATCAGCAGGGCCAACGTGTTAAAGTCTATTCCTTCCAGAGCCAACTTTTGTGTCAGAATGCCGGAAATAATCATCAGCGCACCGCCCAACAGGGCAATAACCGCACGATTGATCTTCTCGGTAAAAATAATCAGGTAACAAACCGTCATAATGATAATTGCCACCAATTGGGGATTCATTCCCCAAATCAAATGGACATTGTTAACGATATCTGTCTCCATTTTCAAATCCTCTATATTGCACTAATTTTATCAAACAACATTTAAATCGGAAAAAAAAGTTTTTATTTATTTAATAAACATTTATTTTTGAGAAAAAACGCCTGCAGGGCTCTCCTTGAGCATACCGGCAGGAAAATTAGAAAACCAGAACCTCCCAAAAAAACGAACGGAAGTCAGACTTCCCAACTTTTGGAAAACTCTTCGTCCTTAAACAAAGACGCCAGACCGGTCACCTGTTTCAAACGCAGCAACTCATCGGCAGACATCCCGATATTGCGGCAGATCCAATTATCACTCTTGCCCATTTCCAAAAGCTCTGCGACAATATTGCTCATCAGATCTACGCTGTGGCTGCCGCGGGCGCGGTTATGCCGAATCGTCGAGGCGATTCTTTCTCCCAAGTCTTTTTCAATCACCACCACGGGAATTTTACCGTGTTCGCGTGCTCTGATTCTGTCGCTGGTCATCATGATCGTATAACGGTGAAAACCATCGACAATGATATATTTGTCGATCTCTTTGTCATAATAGCAGACGATCGGCTGGGTATAACCGTCTTCCCAAATGGAAATCTCCAACAACTTCATCTCCGGAGGAGCAACCTTGTTGGGGTTATAGTCATTGGCTTGTACTTTTTCGATAGGCACGGCCCGCACGTTATAAACCGGACTTTTGAATTCTTTCATGGCAATTCCTCTTATAATTTACGATATTTTTGCATCAATTCCTTTTGGCGTTCCGCCTGCTTTTTTGTTTGCGAAAAGCCCATATATTTACACAAATGGTCATTCTTCAAAATACAAATCGCCATTCGTTTCCAAGAAGGAATGTCGATCGTCGACTTAATGTCGTCAGTATCATCCGGCGTTCCGAGGAAGCGGATCTGATCTTTTCCCGGGGAATAACGGCTTTTGCCGTTACGGCGAATTTTATAATTACAGGCCTCAAGCTCTTTCAGGCCTTCGTCGCAAACCACACCGCCCTTACGCCACCAAAACTTGATGGACGTTTTAAATTTGCTGATGTAATTGCGCCGCATCGCATCCGGCAAAGTCGCCAGCAAAAACTTGACATAGCTGCGCCAGGTATGACCTTCCGGCAGCGTCAAACGTCCAACACCCAGCAGTTTGGTATTGCCGTAAATCGCACCGAAATTCGCCCCCTTGACCCGACCGACGACCTTAATCCAGGTATGAGGCTCCAAAACGCGATACAAGTTCAGGCTCTCTTTGGCACTTTCGTGATAAGGACTGGCCACCCGCATCTGATGAATGGTAAGACCGGCCTTGTAAAACAGATCATAAATCCGATTGTAGTCAAAATTTTTTTTGCCGTTGGCCACCCACACGTCTTTAGTGCTCCAGTCATAAAGTGGATAAGCGTTATAATAATTGTTGGCAATTCGCGTCGTCCACTGGCTGTTTTGCAAAATAGCCTTGCGCTGGCTGGCATAAGCGCGATACCGGTTCAAAGATTCGTCCGCGCGGATGCCCAAGAGACAGATCGTCCGTCCCTTATGGTTTTTGGCATACCAATGGCCGAATTCCGCATACAGGTCTTCCTGCGTCATTTTATATTGGTAAAAATCCAGCGGATTGTTTTCCAGATTAATCACATAAGGCATTTTTGGCATTTCTCGAACCCAATCATTCTTCATATCCGGATCCCAGGGATACCAATACATCTGATAATTGCTGACTGCGCAGCGCGACCCCATCGGCAAGCAAACCCAATAGGGTTCAATGTCGCGCAGATTGTTTTCAAACATCCGCACCACATAATCCGTCGTCAGCTGATACTGCGCCTCAAAGTCCTGATGAAAAACCCCGATCTTGCGGCTGATCTTGTTCCGGCGCTTATAATCCAAAACCAAGTTCAACAGCAAACCACTGTCTTTTCCGCCGGAAAAAGAGACGTAAATATTCTCGAAGTTATCAAAAATAAACTTCAGTCTTTCCTGCGTCGCCTCATAAACATCTTTTTCAAGATATTTCTTCATAACATGACCATCTCCTTCTCACCCATGCTTTCGCAAACGTTTCTCAACACGTTTTTCTTGCGGCAAAGGTTGTTTTTCATCAATTTTTCCAATCCCGTATTCACCCAAAAGTTATAAATATTCACATCTTTGTTCTGCTCGATCTGGTGAAAATCATACAAACACCGCACCTTGTCCCTATAATCAAACGTCTGGGAAAAGAAGATGATGTTGTTGCAATAGCTCAGACCCAACCCCATGCACGCAACCTTATAGGTGCAAAACATGATGTCGACGTCGCCGCCGGCCTCAAACTGTTCGACGGCCAGTTTTTTGTTGGATTTTCCGGTATACTCCACATAACGAAATCCCTCCAAAACGCCGCAACCGCGCAACAGTTCGATTTCATCGATGAACTTGATGTAAACGATCACCCTCTCGCCGCGTTTTTTAATTTCCTTGATCAAGCGGAAAAAGGCCTTCACCTTGGCTTCGGAGATGGTGTAGATACGCTGGAACTTCTGCACGACCTCCAAAAAAGCCACCGGATAATTGTCCTTCAGAAACTGCTCTTTTTCAAGCATGTAGCTGTCCGCTTCTTTCCTTGTCAGCTTAAAATAGCGGTCATAATAATTAATTTTATAATTCAGATGCAGATCGCATTCAAAAATGAACGGCTTCATCATCTCCACCAGCGTTACCTCTTTTTCGGGCGTGGACCAGCGCCGACGAAAGCTCTGGCTGTCTTCGCCGAAAGGCAAAAAGTTGTAAGAAAACTGGCTTTCGCTCATTTTCAAAAGACTGCCGCTCATAAACTCCACCTGCGAATAAAGGTCAATCAGCCCTTGTGTCAACGGAATCCCGTTCAAAATCAGCCGATATTTAAACTTGTTCCGTATCGACAACAGCCTCCGGGTCCTCCCGGCCTCGGTATTTTTAATTGTCAGACTTTCGTCCACAACGCAAAAGGTACGGTACTTGTCTGTCAGATCATACAGATGCAAAAAGCGGGAAGTTGAAAAAGAAACGGCATCAATGCTGTAAAAGTAGATTTTTTTCACCAAATCCCCGGCATGATATTTGACCATCTTTTTATAGACCGACAACCTCAAAGCCGAAGCCGGCGCAATCCATACGATAAAATCAAACCCCGCGCGGTATTGTCTGATAATGTCAAACGCAGTTCTGATCTTACCGTTGCCGTTCTTCATAAACAAGGCCCCTGACCTTAGAGTCCCAAACCTTTGCAAGGCACACTGCTTAATATCCATAATACTTAATTTACCCATACACATACGTTACATTTTTCTAATATAAACCAATTTGATTTTGTTTGCCATCTCTAGTTAGCATTTTTCAACAACTGCAAAGGCCAACTTGCAATCGCCCGCAACCCCTTGAAATCGGCTTTTCCGGCCATTATATCGAAAACAGATTCGTTTTTTGCCAAGGATAAGCTCATGTTAGCCACCGCTATTTTTGCCGCCGGCTGTTTTTGGGGCATTCAAGCCGTTTATGAATCGGTTCCCGGCGTCATTGCCACCGAAGTCGGTTACACCGGAGGAACGCAGGCCAATCCCTCATACGCCGAAGTTTGCACCGGCACCACCGGCCACGCCGAATCAATCAAAATCACCTATGATCCCGACATCATTTCCTATTCCGCGTTGCTGGACATTTTGTTCGGCGCCCACAATCCCACCACCCTCAACCGCCAGGGACCCGACGTCGGCACACAATACCGCTCGGCAATCTTCTACCTAAACGAAGATCAGAAAAACATCGCCCTCAGCAAAATCAAAGAACTCAACAAATCCGGAAAATTTGCCGCTCCCATCGTCACGGAAGTAACGGCCGCCGGCCCTTTTTATCCGGCCGAACAATATCATCAGAAATATCTGCAAAAACGCGGACAAACCAATTGCCGCCTGCGCTGAAAGTACCTCCATGGAACAAGACGACTTCAAAAAACGCCTCACACCCGAGCAATACCATATTCTGCGTGAAAAAGGCACCGAACCGATGTTCTCGGGCCGTTATTACAAATTTAACCAAGACGGCACTTACTCCTGTGCCGCCTGCGGTAATCCCCTCTTTTCTTCCGAGAGCAAATTTGACTCCGGCTGCGGATGGCCGGCTTTTGACAAAGCCCTTCCCGGCAGTGTTAATTTTTTTGAAGACACAAGCTATGGCCTCAACCGCACAGAAGTCCGTTGTGCCCGCTGCGATTCTCACCTCGGTCATGTCTTCGACGACGGCCCATCTTCGACCGGCGAACGCTTCTGCATCAACTCTCTGGCGCTGAACTTTGCCGCCGAAAAAAAATAAAAACGACAAAGCGTCTCATTTTTTTGCTTTTTGTTGGTAATATATTTACTTTTGCATCCCTATAGTTATTCATAACAATGATAACGGATGACACAACTATGGACAGCGCCATTTGCATTCACAACGCCACAATCCTGACCGGCTTCTCGGTCATGAAGGACTGTGCGGTTTACATTAAAGAAAATAAAATCGTCGACGTCTTCAGCGAAAAAAGATTCCGCCAAAAGCAATTCAATCCTAAAGTGCAGATCATCAACGCTAACGGCGCCTATATCGCTCCCGGCTTCATCGACGAACATATTCACGGCATCGGCGGTTACGGCACCGATGACGGAGACCCCAAATCCATTCTGGCCATGTCGGAAATCCTCGCCGCTTACGGCGTCACCTCCTTTGTCCCCACGCTTTACGCCGCTAAAGAAGACGAAATGCTCAAAAACATCCGCGCCGTCGTCAAAGCCATGGGCAAAGAAAAAGGCGCCCATATTCTGGGTATCCACCTCGAAGGGCCATTCATTTCCAAGGAACGCCTCGGCGTACAACCCGAAGACGCCGTCTCACCGGTTGATCTTGAGCTAATGAAACGCCTGCACAAGGCCGCCAAAGGCCATATCGTCAACATGACCGTTGCCCCGGAGCTCAAAAACATGCGCGAACTCGCGCTCTACTGCATCTCGCTCAACATCATCCTCCAGGCCGGCCACACCAATGCAACCTACAGCCAAATGGTGGAAGGCATGCAGGCGCGCATCATGCACACAACACACCTCTTCAACGCCATGAGCCGCATGCATCATCGTGATCCCGGAGCCGTCGGCGCCGTTTTGATTCATCCCGAAATGTCTTGCGAAATCATCGCCGACGGTGTCCACATTGATCCGAATTTGATCAAACTCCTGGTCCAAGACAAACCGCTGGACAAACTGGTATTGATTACCGATTCTTTGAAACCCACCATGCAAAAGTCGGAACCCTTGCTGGCTAACGGCGAAGAAGTCTATCTGGACAAATGCTTCTACCGCAAATCGGACCACGTCATTGCCGGATCCGCCCTTACCATGATCCAAGGCGTCAAAAACCTGGTCAGTTTCGGCCTCACCCATGACCAAGCCATTCGTCTGGCCTCCACCAACCCGGCCAATATCCTGAAACTCGGCGGCAAAGGCGTCGTCGCTCCCGGCTATGACGCCGACATCGTCATTTTCAATCAAGATTTCCATATCATGCACACCATTATCAACGGCAAAATTTTCCAAGGAGACTAACCATGCGACTCATTATCAAAGACACCTACGAAGATTGTTCCAAATGGGCGGCAAACTACATCGCCTTTCGTATTCAAACTTTCCGCCCCAATCCGGCAAAACCGTTTGTCCTCGGCCTCCCCACCGGTTCCACGCCGCTCGGAACTTATCAAGAACTCATTCGTCTCAACCAAGCCGGCAAAGTCAGCTTTGAAAACGTCGTCACCTTCAATATGGACGAATATATCGGCCTGGATGAAAACCACCCCCAAAGCTATCACCGTTTCATGTGGGAAAACTTCTTCAACCATATCAATATCAAAAAAGAAAACGTCCATATCCTCAACGGCATGACCAAAGACTACGTCAAAGAATGCGCCGACTATGAAGCCGCTATCAAAAAATACGGCAAAATAAATCTCTTCTTGGGCGGTGTCGGAGCCGACGGCCATATCGCTTTCAACGAACCGGGGTCTTCCCTCGCCTCCCGCACGCGCGTCAAAACCCTGACCCAAGACACAATCAAAGCCAACTCCCGCTTCTTTGACGGAGATGTCAGCAAAGTCCCGACCCGCGCCTTAACCGTCGGCGTCGGCACAATCATGGATGCCGAAGAAGTTATGGTCCTGGCTACCGGCGCCAACAAAGCCCGCGCCCTGCACCACGCCATCGAAGGCAGCATCAACCATATGTGGACTGTCAGTATCCTGCAAATGCATCCCCATGCCGTCATCGTTTGCGACGAACCCGCCACCAACGAACTCAAGGCAGATACTGTCAAATACTTCAAAGATATTGAGCGAAGCAAATTTTAACCCTACTTCGGCCCTTTCCCTAAAGGGCCTTTTCTTTTTCTCTCTACCTCCGCTCAGTACACATTCCCTTCTTGCACCTCTATCTCAAACTTCCCCTCATCACATCCTTAACGGCTACGCCGCTTCTCCCCTACGCGGGGAGCGCCGGCCACCGGCCGGTGGGAAAAACTCTCCATGCGTCCTCTCTCTGCCACACCCCGCTTCCTCTTTTTGCCCCTCTCTTCCTCGTCCCTTTCACCAATCCTCCCTCTTTTTTCTCTCCGTCCTCGCTCTCTCCACCCTCCTTTCCACGGCTGCGCCGCTTCTTCCCCCTACGCGGGGAGCGCCGGCCACCGGCCG
>CAKQMD010000029.1 GCA_934254925.1 uncultured Alphaproteobacteria bacterium | reverse complement strand
AAGACTACAAACGCCTGCTGACCCCCAACACCGTAGGGGAAGAAAAATATTCCGAAAGTCATGAAGAATGTATTCTGCTTAGAAACACCGATCAACACATTGCTTTTGAATGCGACGTACAAGATCCGGGATTAGAAGGAGCACCAAAGAAAGTCTTCCATTATTTATATATATATATATAGGAAAACCGGTAAGTACACTTAAAAGCTATTCTGATCCTCAAGACAGCATTGATTGCTTCATCGATGAAGACACCCCCTACAGCTCATCAGAAGAGATGGAGAGCTATCTTGCTAACCCCCCTCATACGGCTTGGGGAGTTGGAGCCAAAAACTGCATTCCTTATGTTCCTCTCAAAGAAACGCGGAAAAACACCGTTGTCTCTGCTCAAAAGGACATCAAGTTTAAAAATCCGCTCTTTAACCAACCGCTGCTTTTCGACGGAGCTAGAATAGCCGTCCCCATTTCCCTCAAAGCCAATGGTTTATACTCCGTCATTACCCATATTCCCTGCCTCCTGCTGGAAGAAACACCTTCCCGTGTTTCTTACAAATGCCGACCGACTTCTTTTGAAGACGGCTCCCCAGAAGAGGATTATTATCCTCTCACCTTCTATTCCATCGGCAAAAATGACAAAGGATACTGCCAGATCGCCTCTTTGGCAACATCTCCCAAAGACAATGCCGTGGTCTCTCATGTTTATGACACAAAGAGCACGGACTGCGGTGCAACCGAACCGGCCCCAAAAGTCCAACACAAATGGCTTCATGCCCCGGAAAAGCCTTTTACCGAATTCAAAAATCCTACCTTTGCCCAACCTTTAGAACATGCCAGATCATTATATGAATTCGGCTATGAACGCTTATTGAGCCCCACTTCCCATGGCTGGAGAATAAATAAGTTTGGCAAAATAACAAAATATCCTAATGAATTTGACACTTGCGTTTTAGTGGAGAATACAGACTCTGCCATTATTATGGAATGTGACAGTCAACTACAGCAACTGCTTCAGGCCCCCAAAAAAGAATTTCATTCTTATGAAGTGGATCCCGAGGAGTTGGCAGATAACGTCGACGGTGAAATATGTGAAAGCTGTTATGTTATCGAACATGGGCCAGCACCTTCTTTGGAAGAACTCCCCAAAACCAAAACTCAAACATGGATAAGTTCAGCATCCGACTACGTTCGTTATGTACCAGAATAACTAAACAGAGGACTCAACGATGATCAAAAGCGGACTGGGAGATCTTTGGGTAATTTTGAACAATAAAAAGCCCCGGATTTTCCGGGGCCGTTTGGTTCATAACTTATAATAATTCCAAAATACTATTTTCTTCTCAGGAACGACGGAATTTCCAAATTCAAACGATCTTCGGATTTATAATCCGGAGAAGAAAACGACGGAGAAATAGGTTCCTGGAATCTTTCGCGTTCCATTTCCTTTTTCTTTCTGTTTCTTTTGGCAATCGAAAAACCCGTCACCCGTTCAATCAACGTCGGGGTATATTCTTCTTCCTCGTCATTGACAATCAGTTCCTCAACTTCCTCTTGTTTTTTCGGAACAAAGACTGACGGATTATGATTAGGAAACAATTCAGGTTCTTCTTCTACGGCACGTAATGAACTTTTGGCCGTAAAAACATTTTCATTAGATGATAAAATGCTGCTCAACTGAGCTTCTTCATCGATATCATCTGCCTTGTTAATAATAGCTTTGAACAAAGCGGAAGCCTTCGGCATCTCAGAAATCACTTCTGACTTTTCCAACTCGTCAAAATCATCGAATTTCTCCTCCGCAACCGGAGTTTGAGCCGGAGCTTTTTCAATCTCAACGCTTGGTTCTTCTTGCAAAGAAGTTACCGCTGCTGTTTCGATAACCTCTTCAATCTCGGCGGCGACATTGTCTTTAACCGCGGAGAATTTTTCCAGATTGGAATCCAGTTCCGCACTGGGAGCAGGAGGAGTGATCGGCTCTTCCTTCAAAATTTCTTCGGCATATTTCTTGGCTGTCGGAATTCTGGGTTTGGCCTGAGCATCTTCGCCGATGCCGGTCGCAACAATCGACACCCGGATTTTTCCGGCTAGACTCTCATCAAAACTGGAGCCGAAAATAATATTGGCGTCTTCGTCGACTTCTTCCTTAATCCGGCTGGCAGCCTCATCTATCTCAAACAACGTAATGTCCATGCCGCCGGTAATGTTGATCAAAACACCTTTCGCACCATGCATGGAGCAATCATCCAAAAGAGGATTCGACAAAGCCATTTCCGCTGCCTTCACCGCCCGGTCTTCACCTTCGGCCTCGCCGGTTCCCATAATCGCTTTGCCCTTGTCTTCCATAATGGATTTGATGTCGGCAAAATCAAGATTGATCAGCCCCGGCATCATCATCAGGTCGGTAATCGAACGCACGCCGGCGTACAACACATTGTCCGCCATCACAAAAGCATCGGCCAACGTCGTTTTTTTATCGGCGATTCTAAACAGGTTCTGATTGGGAATGATAATAATGCTGTCTACTTCGCGGGTAAAGTTTTCAACTGCGGCTTCCGCCGTTTCATAGCGTTTTTTACCTTCAAATTGGAAAGGTTTGGTTACCACACCGACCGTTAGGATTCCCTTCTCCTTAGCCAATTTTGCCACCACCGGCGCCGCCCCGGACCCCGTACCGCCGCCCATGCCGGCGGTGATAAAGACCATATTGGCACCTTCCAATTCTCTTTCGATTTCAGCCTGAGCTTCTTCGGCAGCCATTTTTCCGACTTCCGGACGCGCCCCCGCGCCCAATCCCTGCGTCGTTTCCAACCCCAACTGAATTTTCCGGCTGGCTTTGGAATTGGCCAGTGCCTGAGCATCGGTATTGGCGACAATAAAATCCACGCCTTCCAGATTCTGCTCAATCATGTTGTTAACGGCGTTTCCGCCGCCGCCGCCCACGCCGATGACGGAAATCCGCGGTTTTAAATGCGAAACTGTTTGGTCCGGAACGGTTAATTTTATCGACATTGTATTTCTTACTCCAAAAAAACGCCTTCTATTGTCTTTAAACCTACAGACAATAAATTAAGTTTTAGTTACCAAGGCCTAAAAATTTTGTTTAATCCAACCTAAAATTTTTCCCCAACCGCTGCCGGCGTTCACCGGCTTGTTGATGATGCGATTCGGCTTCTTTTCGGTATAATTGAGAGCAAACAGCAAAAGCCCCACGCAGGTTGAAAAACCCGGATTATACAGATTGTCCGGCAAGTTTGAAATATTGCGGGGTTTGCCCAAACGCACCTGCTTGTCCAACACCATGGAAGCCACTTCGCGGATTCCCGAGAGCTGGCTGCCGCCGCCGGTCAAAACCACCCGGTGGCTGGAAATGTCGCTCAACCCCTGCTCTGCCAGCTTTTGATTCACCAGCTCAAAAATTTCTTCCACACGCGGCGTAATAATGCTGATCAACTCCGATTTGGGAACTTGTTTAATGGAACTGTCATCTTCTTCCCCGACGGGATAAACGTTAATCAGTTCGCTTTTGTCTTGGCTGGTCAAAAAAGCGCAACCGTGCAAAGTTTTCAACCGTTCTGCATGCGCAAAGGAAGTCGTCAGCCCAATGGCGATGTCGTTTGTCACATTGTTTCCGCCCACCGGCAGCGAGGCAAAATACATCGGATGCCCATGCCGAAAGCTGGCAATGCTGGTCGTTCCACCGCCGATGTCAATCACCGTGGCCCCCAGCTCCTTTTCGTCATCAACCAAACAAGACAACCCGGAAGCGTAAGAAGAAAAAGCCTTGCCCGCAACTTCCAAATGCGCGTTTTCAATAACCGTCATCAGGTTTTTGTATAAAATGTCCGGGACCAACCCAAGCAAAATATCCACCGACAGGCTTTCGCCGAAAATATTACGAGGATCCTTGATTTCTTCACCCAAATCCAGACGATAATTGGTCGGTAGGCAGTGAATCAGCTCATTGCCTTCAACGTTGATTTTATTGATCCCTTTTTCAATGACTTTGTTAATATCGCTCTCGTTGACCGGCCGGTTTTTGTTGACGGAAATCGTCGCATCGCGGATAACGCTGCGGATTTTGTCGCCGGAAATATTCACAATCACCCGGTCAATCCGCTCGTTGGCCATTTGTTCGGCGGCTTCGACGGCATTACAAACCGAAAGCGTTGCCTGGTTAATGTCGGTGACAATACCGTTTTTGATTCCTTTGGAAGCGTTATACCCATAACCGACCACATTGATTCGCTTATCCCGGCTGATTTTGGCAATTACGCAAGAAACCTTGGACGAACCGATGTCCAAAGCCGCAATCGGCGTCAGTCGATTAAAAGAATGTGTCAATTTGGCTTCCCCCCCTTGTCGCAGAATTTACATATTGCGTTGATTCTGGCGATCAGCCTCCGGCGGCACAGTCCCCGGCGTTTTTTTAAGCTTAACGATCACCTTATCGGGTAATCTTAAATCGATGATGGTTAATTTACGTTTAAGAAGGCCTTTTTCCCGATTCAATTTTAACAGTTTTTTCCAAGCCGCTTCAATATGGTCCTCCGGCAGCTTAATGGTGATTCCGTTTTCAATATCGTCCAAAATCAAATTCCACCGCCGTTGCGAAATAAAATTGGCCACCTTGATCCGATGATAAAAGTCGTCGTCGTTTTTCCGCACGGTACTGATCAACTCGCGCACCTTTTCCGGCGCACCGGCTCCCACAATCAGCAGCAGAGGCTCCTGGCTTCGGAAATCCGCTGCAATCACTTTTCCGTCGCCGTCTATCGGATAAAATTTCTCATTAATCTGCCAAATGGCCTTAACCTCTTTTTCTTCCAAACGAATTAGGATCACATTGGGGAAAAAGCTTCGCCGTACCACCGCCCGCCGCACCCAAGGCAAGGCCTCAAGACGCTGCTTTATGGCAAAAATATCGGCTTCGAGAATATTGTCGCCCCGTTTCAGCCCGACGGCGCCGACGACTTCCGCCCGGGTCGTTTTGTCACGGCCGCTGAGAACAATGTCGTCAATGCCCAAACCATGCTCCGCCGTATAATGATATAAATCGCCCTTGATCTCTTCAATCTTTTTGTTCACCAGATCATTTTTAAGCGTCACAATCACACCGGCAATCAACGCCGTCATCCCCAAAACCGCGATATTAAGCAACAGCCGATACGGCCATTCGCACGGCAAATCGGTCACCGCGTTGTTCGGGCTCTTGCTTTCGGGAGATTTTGCCGCTTCAATCGTCATATTTACTTATGGATTCCCATCCTTTTGACTTCCCATTCCAAAGTAATGGAAGTCTGCTCCTTCACCGTTTGAATAATCGTCTCGCCCAGCGTTTCAAGGTCATGCGCGCTGGCTTTGCCGGTATTGATCAAAAAATTACAATGCTTTTCCGAAACCTTGGCCCCATTGACATGCAGCTTGTCTGCCCCCGATTTTTTGATCAGTTCCCAGGCTTTCAGACCCTCGGGATTCTTAAAAGTCGACCCCGCCGTTCTTTCGTTGATCGGCTGAGATTTCAAACGATAAGCCCGGTGTTCGTCAAGAATACGTTTAACATTTTCAGGGCTGTCGTGACCAATGCGAAAAGTAATGGCCGTAATAATCCAATCATCAGGAAAAAAGCTGCTGCGGTAAGACAAGTTCAAATCATCCAGATAAACTGTTTTCTGTTCGCCGTTGCCGTCAATAATCGTTGCATTGGCAATCACGTCTTTCACTTCTTTGCCGAAACAGCCGGCATTGGTCTTGATGGAGCCGCCGATATGGCCGGGAATGGAACACAAAAATTCCAAACCTCCTATTCCCTGTTCGATAAACAGTTTTTTCAAGTCAACATTTCTGACGCCGGCATAACACTTGATCGTGTCAACCCCGACCTCATAACGCCTGAAATATTTGTCATCAAGTTTGATAACCACTCCCGGAATGCCGCCGTCCCGCACCAAAAGGTTGGAACCGCCGCCGATCACCGTCAGCGGCAGATTATATGGTTTACGCTTCAAAAACCAACTCAAATCCTCTTCATCCGCCGGACTGAACATAATCTCCGCCGGACCTCCGACGCCAAACCAGGTATGCTTGGACATCGGTACGTTTTTTTGATATTTACCGCGAACTACCGGTAAGATTTCCAACAATTTATCCGCAGGCGACTTTGACCAAAACATGGCTTTTCTCCTCTAACGTTTTCTGACAATTTCTTTCTCAATCGCATCCGCCAGCCGAGAAGCCGCGTCTGCAATTCCGATTCTTCGGGCGCCGACCGACATTTTTTGCAATTTTATCGGGTTAGCCGTCAGCTCTTCCAGAATATTCTTAAGTTTTTCAACCGTAAAATCTTTTTGTTTAATCACCAAACCGGCACCGGCTTCCGCAATCTCTCGGGCATTTCCGCTTTGGTGATCGTCCGCCGCCGTCGGCAACGGAACCAAAATCGACGGCAACCCCGTCACGGCGATTTCCGAAACCGAAGACGCCCCCGCCCGAGAAATAATCAACTGCGAATTGGCATAAAGCGTCGGCATATTGTCATAAAAATGCGCCACTTCACAAACGCAGTCACTGCCGTCATAGGCTTTTCTGACAAGTTCGACGTCGTCTTTTCGGCACTGCTGCACGATCTTAAGGCGTTTTCTTAAAGTCGGGTCCAAACTTTTTACCGCTTCGGGAACGACCTCGCTGAAAATTTTCGCCCCCTGTGATCCCCCCAAAACCAACAGGCAAAATTCTTCACCGTCTCCCTGATAAGAGCGTTGTCCGGCCTCAACGATCGCGCCGCGAACCGGCATCCCCGTCAAAACGGTTTTAACACCCGCAGGCGTATATTTCACTTTTCGGAAACTTTGGGCAATCAGACTGGCATATTTGCTCAAGAAACGATTCGTTCGGCTCATAACCGAATTTTGTTCGTGAATCACCAAGTCGATTCCAAGCAAAATGGCAGCCATTGCCGTCGGAAAAGAAGCATAGCCGCCAAAACCGACAACGCAAACCGGCTTTTTGCGCCACAAAATCCACCCGGCCTGCAAAACGCCGACCGCCGTCTTGAACAAGCTTTTAAGTTTAAACCATTTGGATTTCCCCACCAAAGCGCCGGACCAAACCGAAATATTGGGAATCTCCCCGAGCTTGCCCCGATAATTGTCTTTTCCGCGGCTGTCGGTAATCAACGCCAAACGATAACCGCGTTTTTCCAATTCCTCCGCCAGTGCTTCGGCCGGATAAACATGGCCGCCGGTTCCTCCCGCCGCCAGAATAATCAAAGGCTGCTGTTTTTTTCTAGTCCGTTTCATCTTTATCCTCCGCATGCACGTTTTTGCGCGTAATCGCCAGCAGCATCCCCATCCCCAGCGCCGTAGCCAAAAGAGAAGACCCGCCGTAAGAAACAAAAGGCAGCGTCATTCCTTTGGTCGGCATCAAATGCAGAGTCGAAGCCATATTAATGATCGCCTGCAAGCCGAAAGAAGCCGACAAAGCCGCCGCCGACAAAATAATAAACAAATTGTTGTCTTTCAAAGAGATCATCATCGCCCGAATCACAATGGCGGCATAAACGCCCACAATAAATAGGCATAAAAACAAGCCGTATTCTTCCGCCGCTACCGCAAAAATAAAATCCGTATGCGCATCGGGAATATGGTTTTTGACGATACCTTCGCCGGGACCGCGCCCAAACCAATGGCCGCTCTGAAAAGCCTCAAGGGATTTTTTCACTTGATAACTGAGGTTGTTTTCGGAATCCAAAAACTGCTGAAAACGCACCTGCACGTGTGGCAGCATCCAATAAGCCCCGATTCCCATAATAACCGCACCGATCCCAAAAATCCCGACCCACAACAACGGCAGTCCGGCCAAAAAGAACTGGAATCCCCAAATCAGCGTCACCACAACCGTCATGCCGAAATCCGGCTGTGCAATCAACAAGGCGGCAGTAAACAAAAACAAGCCGACGGACAGCAAATTGCCCGGAAAATCCTGATATTTTTTTTGTCCCTCAAACAACCAGGCCGCCACAACGGCAAAGCACGGCTTAATGAATTCGGAAGGCTGCAGGGAAAAGCCGCCGAGACGGATCCAACGCGAAGCACCCTTGGTCTCTTCGCCCCAAAACAAGGTCAAAATCATCAAACCCACGGTCAGAACATAACCGACAATGGCGGTCCGGCGGATCGTCTTAAGATTCTGCATTGATAAAAACAACATCAGACCCACGGCCAAAGGCAAAAACACCAGCTGCCGCTTGATAAAGTGGAAACTGCCGAAACCGATGCGGTTGGCCACCGCCGGACTGGCCGAAAAATTCAGAAAAATGCCGATAATGATCAGCAGGGCAATCAACGTCAGCAGGACTTTGTCCACCGTCCACCACCAGTTGGCAATAATGCTGCGGCTATGTCGTGAAAAAGTCCCCATCAGTTTCCTACCTCACCGTCAGCGACAATAAGCCGACCAGGGCTAAAACTGCCGCAATAATCCAAAAGCGAATAACCACTGTCGTTTCCGACCAACCGCATTGTTCAAAATGATGATGAATCGGCGCCATCTTAAAAAAGCGTTTTCCGCCGCTGTGACGATAATAAAAAACCTGAATCATCACCGAAACGGCTTCCAAAACAAAAATTCCGCCGACGACGGCCAACAGAATTTCATGTTTGGTCATCACCGCCACGGTACCGAGCAAAGCGCCAAGTGCCAAAGATCCGGTATCGCCCATAAAGACTTTGGCTTTCGGAGCATTAAACCATAAAAATCCCATGCAGCCGCCGATCACCGCAGCGCAAACCACCGCCACTTCTCCGGCATTCGCCAACGGCATAATGTAAAAATAAGCGCTGATCTCTGTTCCGCAGACCAAAGCCACGACGGTAAAAACGCCAAAAGCCGCCATCAACAGCCCGGCAGCTAGCCCGTCTAATCCGTCGCTCAAATTCACGGCATTGGAAGCCCCGGCAATCACCACCATGGCAAAAGGCACATAAAACAACCACAAATTCAGCGCCAATTGTTTAAAATAAGGAAAAGTCAACAAATAGCGATCCGCCTCCGGCGTCATATAAGTAATTACCAAGACAGCGATCAAAGCTGTCGAAAACTGCAAAACCAGCTTGGTCTTAGCCGTCATAGCATTCGCCGTCTGTTTGGTCACTTTAACATAATCGTCCACAAAACCGGTCACCCCATAAACCACCAACACCAAAATCGCAATCCACACAAAAGGATTCGTCAGTCGGCAACACAGCAACATGGCCGCAATGGCGCTGCCCAAAATCAACAACCCTCCCATTGTCGGCGTTCCTTGCTTGGTCAGCAGATGGCTTTGCGGACCGTCCAACCGAATTGGCTGGCCTTTGGCCTGATGTTCTTTCAAAACGGCAATCAAGCGGTTACCGAAAGCCAAAGCCAGCAGCAAAGCAACGGCAAAAGCCGCAAAAGCGCGATACGGCAAGGAGATTGAATTTTCCCAAAGATAATAAAGCATCCCACACCTCAAAGTTACAGTTAGCTTTATTTTATTCCGGCAAATCTAAAATAAACCTTAAGATCAGCCGCTGCGGCAAAAATATTTTCCGGAGGTAAAAAACCCCGCCGATAACTGCGGGGTTTTCGATCAATCCAGATATAAGGAAGATTTTTTATAATTTTCAATCGCATGGCGCAGCAAAACGCCGATAATTGCCGCCACCGGCACAGCAATCATCAACCCGAGGAACCCCAGCAAAACGCCGCCGGCCAACAAAGCAAACATAACCCAAACCGGATGCAAGCCTACCGATTCCCCGACCAGTTTCGGCGTCAGGAAGTTTCCTTCCAGAAACTGTCCGACCACAAAAACCCCCACAACCTGCAGCACCGGCATCATGCTGTCAAACTGTGCAAAGGCAATCCCCAAACTGACCACAAAGCCCGAGATCGTTCCGACGTAAGGAATAAATGAGATCAGACCGGCCATAAATCCGACCAAAACGCCGAGATCCAACCCAACCAGATACAACCCGACGGAATAAAACAACCCAAGCAACACGCAAACGCTCAGCTGACCGCGAATAAAGCCGGCCATGGTCCGATTGATCTCCCGCGCCTGTTCTTCGATTGATTCTTTATATTGTTGCGGCAACAGACTGTCCACCTTTTCAATAAAGCTGTCCCAGTCACGCAACATATAGAAGGCAACCACCGGCGTAATCAACAACAACGACAACAGGTTAAACAAGGCAAAACCGCTGGTAATCACGCTCCGCAACACGCCGCCGAACAACTTCAGGCCGTTTGCCATGTTTTCGCGGATATAGTCTCGGATCTTGTCGGCTTCCAAACCGGGAAAGCGCTCCTGCAGTTCCTTAAACACCGGCTCGACCTTCCTAAGAAGCGCGCTCAGATATCCCGGAACAGCCGTAATAAACTGCCCCAGTTGCTCGTCGATAATCCCGATCAGCAGCAACAAAGCCGGCACCAAAAAGATCACCACCAGAAACAAAACCAAGATTGTAGCCAATGTCCGGCTCATTCCGGCCTTTTCAAATTTGGAAGTGAACGGATCCAAAAGGTAACCGATGATAATACCGGCCACAAAGGGCAGCAAAACCGAACGCAAGACATAAACCGCAAAACAAAAAACCGCGAATAAAGACAGCCAGAACATCCAGTTGCGATTAACTTTTTTATGAGAAACCATAAAAGCTCTCCCTAATACTTTTCCAAAATAAAGAAATTGCCGTGGTTGATCAGGTCAAAATTCTTGGAACGCAACCCCTGCAACAATTTTTCGTCAGATCCACGATAAACCAGGCGAAATTGGACCCGACCGCTGCCCAAGGCTTCAATCGTCACCTCTTTCACCGCGGCAATGTCTTTCAAACGCCGTTCGGTAGCCAACCAATCGCTCATTGAATCAAAACTGTACATCACAGCGGCAGAAGATTCGACGGAACTTTCCATCACCGACTGCTGCTTCAGCCGATTTTCAATTTTAGCCGTCACCAAAGACATGGCCTTTTCCCACAAGGCTTCGCCGCTGTCACGGTCCCCCGGCACCCTGATCTTCTCAAAGGCATTGCTTCCCGATTTGTAGGAATGCATGTTGACGACGGCTCCGTCCACGCCGTCGTAATAGCCTTCGACAATATAAATGTCGTCGACGCCGTTCAAACGATAAAGCTTATCCAAAGCCACGCCGTCCAAACTGAGAGCGCGTTCCGCATCAATCACCGCGTCATTGGTACCGTCAGCCTCCGCCACCGCATATTTCACGCTGCGATTGCGCGGCGCTTTTTCTTCCCATACTTTTTTCCAAACATTGGTATCTTCCCACAGCTGCGGCTGTCCCGCGCTGCTGTCGCGAAAAACCGGAAGAATCAACACCCGACTGGTGTTCATCACCAAAATCGGCATCCCCTTCTCGCTCAGATATTGCTTGAGGATTCCTTCGTTGAACTTGATTCTCAGCGTTGCCAAATAACGCACGCCGGAAGCCTTTTCCGAAACCACCGCCACTTCTTTGATGAAATTGAGCAACTGATTATCGTTCAACTGGGTCAAAACGGCAGCCCCCTCACTGGTGGTCACGCGATTGGCAACTTCCATCAAAGCGCTGCGATTGGCCTCGGCCATGGCTCTTTCCCGAGCCAGAGAGGCGTTCTGATCCGTCACGTCAACCGCCACTTCCACTTCATAACGGCCATCTTCGGCCTGGGCAGCCGCCGCCGCCAAAAACGCCAAGCCCCAAACAACGGCAAAAAATCGCTTTATCATGCCGTCTTCCTCTTATTCTACGATTTCAATGGCGCTGAAAAAGAAACTGATCTCCCTTTGCGCGGCCGCTTGAGAGTCAGAACCGTGCACCGTATTCTGGTCAATCGACAGTGCAAAAGTTTTGCGAATGCTTCCCTCTTCCGCCACAGCCGGATTGGTCGCACCCATAATCGTCCGATAATGGGCAACCGCATCTTCGCCTTCCAACACCTGCACAATCACCGGACCGGAAGTCATAAAATTGATCATATCGGGAAAAAAGACCTTGTCCTTGTGTTCACCGTAAAATTCTTCCGCTTGGGCCTTGGTCAGCTTAATCAACTTTTGCGCCACGATTTTCAAACCGTTTTCCTCAATCATGGCATTCACCTTGCCGGTGATGTTTCTTTTCAAAGCGTCTGGTTTAATGATCGACAAAGTTCTTTCAACCGTCATGATATCCTCCTAAAGTTTTCTAAATTAGCCACATGTTATTATAGTTTCTGCAAATAATCAAAAGATATTTTGACTTTTAGCAGAGATGAGAGTAAAAGTTTGAATAAATTTTAACAAAACGTCAAAGAGGTAAATATGTCGGAAAGTCAATATATCAACGGACTGATTGCCAAAGCCCGTCAGTTAAACAAAACCATCGTCCTGCCAGAAGGCGAAGACCCCCGCGTGCGGGAAGCCGCTCATCAGATTGCCGAAGCCGGCATTGCCAAAATCATACTACTCGGCGATCTGAACGAAATAAAAAAACATTTTGACGCCAACGGTTGGTCGTTTGCCGGCATCGAAGTCATCAATCCGTTGACCTCGGAAAAGCTCCCCGAACTGACCGAGCTCCTCTATAACCTCCGCAAAGAAAAAGGGCTCAGCCGCGAAGAAGCCGAAAAACTGGCCCAAACCGGCAATTATTTCGGAACGCTGATGATGAAGTCCCAAATGGCCGACGGTATGGTTTCCGGCGCCTGCCACTCAACGGCTGACACCGTCCGTCCGGCATTGCAAATCATCAAATCCGCCCGCAAGGACCGTAGCGTTTCTTCCGTCTTCATCATGGTGGCAAACGGCAAACCTTATTTCTTTTCCGACTGCGCCATCACCATTAATCCCAACGAAAAAGAACTGGCCGACATCGCTCTGCAAACCGCAGACTCAATGCTGCAGTTCGGCGAAACCCCTCGAATTGCATTCTTGTCATACTCGACTTACGGTTCCGGAAAAGGCGAAAGCGTAGACAAAGTCCGTGCCGCCAAAGAACTTGCTGTTGCCGCTCTCAAAACGCCGGAATATGCAGGCAAAAACATTCTCATTGACGGTGAACTCCAAGCCGATGCCGCTTTGAGCGCCGCCGTCGGCACTTTCAAAGCGCCGGGAAGCCCCGTTGCCGGCCATGCTAACGGTCTGATTTTCCCCGACATCAATGCCGGAAACATCAGCTATAAGATTCTGCAACGCCTCGGCGGCGTCGAAGCCTACGGCCCCATGCTGCAAGGCTTAAACGCGCCGATCAACGACCTTTCCCGCGGCTGCACTGTCGATGATATCGTCGGTTTGGTAGCCATCACCGTTTTACAAACTCAAAAAAACTGATTGAAGGATAACCAAAATTATGAAAATTCTCGTACTCAACGCCGGGTCCTCCACCCTCAAATACCAGCTGTTCAACGTCAACGGCAACACTTATGAAGTCATCGCCAAGGGAAATGCCGAACGCATCGGCCGTGACGCTTCCTTTGTCGGCATCAAATTTGCCGACGGCAGCAAAAAAGAAGTCAAAGTAGACCTACCCGATCACAACGCCGCTTTCAACCAAGTCATGGCTTTGCTGCTGGACGGCGTCATTTCCAATCTCGGCGAGATTCACGCCATCGGTCACCGCATTGTGCAGGGCGGTTCCATTTTCAAAAAATCCGTTATCATCGACAGCAAAGTGATCGCCGACATTGAAGAACTTTCAACGCTGGCTCCGTTGCACAACCCGGCGGCGGCTTTGGTAATCCGCGCCGTAGAAAAGGAACTGCCGAAAATGCGTCAGGTAGCGGTTTTTGACACGGCCTTCCATCAGACGATGCCGGTAGAAGCCTATACTTACGCCTTGCCGGAAGAACAACGCGTTAAATATAAAATCCGTCGTTACGGTGCCCACGGCACATCGCACAAATATGTTTCCGAAGAAGTCACCAAAATCATCGGCAACGATAAAAAAGTCATCACCTGTCACATTGGCAGCGGTGCTTCCATCACTGCGGTGAAAAACGGCGTTTGCATTGACACCTCAATGGGCATGACCCCGCTTGCCGGCATTGTCATGGACACTCGCTGCGGCGACATTGACCCCTATATTCCATTGTACATGATGAAAACCCAAAATCTGACGCCTGATCAGGTAAACGACATCCTCAACCGCCAAAGCGGCAAATGTGGCCTGACCGGCTACAGCGATTCCCGCGATTTTGAAAAAGCCTATCGCGAAGGCAATCCCCAAGTCATCGACGCCATGAAAACCTACATTTACAGCATAGTCAAATATATCGGTGCTTACATTGCAGCCATGGGCGGCGTCGACGCCATTGTCTTTACCGCCGGTGTCGGAGAAAACTCGCCGATCGTTCGCCAGTTGGTTATGGAAAAATTAAGCTACCTCGGCCTTACCGTCAATGAGGAAGCCAACCAAGTCCGCGGCGATTTTGCCGAAATCTCAGCCGCAGATTCCAAAATTCGCGTTTTCGTTATTCCGACTAACGAAGAACTGGCCATTGCTCGTGACACCGTCGCTTTGAGCTAGGAAATTCGGCCCAAATAAAAAAACAGTCCTCAGGGACTGTTTTTTTATGCCGACGCACAAATTTCCACAAAAAAACTCCGGGTGGGGAACCGGAGTTTTTTTGACTTATAACGAGACCGTTTACAACAGAACAATGTTTCCCGCTGCACGACGCCCTCTGTCATCATAAGGTTCAAAGGAAACGCGTTGCCCGTCCAAAAGACGGTTAATGCCGATTTTTTCCAACTGCGTAACATGCACAAAAATATCTTTGTTGTCGCCGTCCGGCTCAATAAAGCCGTATCCTTTTTTGCTGTTAAACCATTTTACCGTACCTTGCTTCATTTAAACCTACCTCCGAGAATTGTTAAGACTTGCAATCAAGTCCGGGATCAAATACAGTAAAGAGTTTATAGCAAAATCGCCTTCCGTCAATTCAGTATTTTTCGGAGTCAGGTATCGAATATCACGATCACCTAATAAACCGTCATTCGCTCAAATGCTCGCATAAAACCTTGATGCCCAGGGCAATCAGAATAACACCTGAGGCAATCTCCAAATATTTGGTCGGAAGCCGCTTCAAATGCCTCGCCAGATGAAAACCGAAAATCGTCATCACAAAACTGACAAACCCAATCAAAGAAGCCGCCTGCCAAACGTCTACCCGCATAAAATAAAGCGTTAAACCACTGACCATGGCATCAATGCTGGTTGCCACCCCGATCATTGCCAAGACCTTAAAACTCAAAACCTTCGCTTGCAGCGCCGCCTCGGAACGATTGTCAAAAGCATGATAAATAATGTTTACGCCCAAAGCCGCAAAAACAAAAAAAGCAATCCAATGGTCAACGGCTTCAACGTAACCGTGAACTAAATTGGCTCCGTACCAACCGATCACCGGCATCAAAAACTGACCGCCACCGGTTGCCAAACTCAGCTTTAACACATTTTCGAATTTCCGCTTTTTGATGACCAAGCCGTAAGAAAAGGCCACAACAAATGCGTCCACGGCCAAAGCCAACGCCAAAAAAAGAAGTTCCGTATAAGTCATGGATATTCCGTCTCGTTATTGATACCGACTGTTTTGCCGACCAAACCAAGCCTTCCGTCGGCAGACAAGACTATAATCTAATTATTCCGGCTTGGCAATCTTAAAATATGGATCTATTTTTGGAGCTTATATTCTGCCAGTTTGGCCAATAGTTTCATAATCTCACAATCTCGTTGCGTTGGCGGCAAAAGGGGCTCGCGCAACGCTTGCAAATAGCTCATGTCCACATTAGCCTCACTCAACAAAGCCGCCAACCGTGCCACGACCGTTTGTTGCTTTTGCTGAATAAGCTTGTTTTTTGCTTCAACTTTTTGCGCAAATTTTTGTTGTCGTTCTTCGCGCACTTTTCGCCTTTCGACATCTTGACGTCGCCGTGCCTCAACCTTGCCCAACACCATCTGTTGATAATCGGCAAACAAAGCTATTTTGTCTTTAAAATCCGGAACATTAATAACCACGCTGCTTTCATATTGCAACCGAAGCAGCTTGGGATTGTAATAATGCTGATGAATAAATTGATGCAAACGGTTTTCAATCAAAACCAAATTTTCAAATCCGTTGTCCCCGCCGCCGGATAACGGCCATATATGGTGAATGGACATCCCCGTCGGTATTCTCCCTTCACGAATAGCCGTCATGTCCACACGATGACAATAAGCGTCCAAATAATGGTTGTCTCCCAACCATTGCAAAAACTTTTGTCCTATTTTGCCTTTACTGAATGTCAGCCGCTTTTGCAAAACAACTTCCGGCTCTTGCTGGGAAAAAGAAATTTTCGTCATAATCGATTATCCCCATAGTCAAAATCCACAATCAATAATAACCGATAATATAAAAAATACAAATAAAATATTTGCGTTGACAAATTTTTTCAAAGAAAAATTTTTCTAAAAACTGGGATAAGTCTTTAATATTCCCTCATTATTCCCTTTCTCTCGTTGAAGTTTCATGCTCCGGCGTACCATTTTTTAACGCATAGCATCTATCTCCGCCCATTTATTTTTCTTTAGCAATCTTCTTCCACAGGTTATACAATATTTCACAATTATTATACAGATGAGGATAAGGCATAAGGATAGTTAAATATAGAGGTAAAAGGCATGCATATCATAAAAAAGAAGCCATAGCATAGATTATGGAGAAAAGAAATGGATAAACACCATATTGGCCCTACAAACCAGGCAACAATTAGCGGTCAATTCGCTGTCTTTGGCTTCTCAGGCCAGCCAATCGATTCTTAAGCTGTTTTAGGCTTGTTTGTCCGG
>CAKQMD010000028.1 GCA_934254925.1 uncultured Alphaproteobacteria bacterium | reverse complement strand
CGCCGCCGGAGTATCAAAAAGTCGAAGGAGAGACCTATATCCAACCGCCTTTGCCGAATCTGACATATTTGGCGACGTCGCAGGTTTATGAGAAAAAGACCGACGGCAAGCAGTATGCTGAGATTATTAAGCAATATGATTCTTTAATCAAGGATAGTTCTTACAAAGGGATTAATCTGTTGCGGGAGCAGGATTTGACGGTGACTTTTAATGAAAACCGTTCTTCAAAACTGGCGGTGCAAGGCAAAGACGCTTCGGCCCAAGCCTTGGGCTTAGTAACCACCGATTGGCAAAACCAAGGTGATGTGGTGAAATCAATCCAAGAACTGACTGACGCGCTTAATCAAATCCGTCAAATGAGTTCGGAATTGGGCAATTACTATTCAATTGTTACCACGCGAGAAAACTTCACGCAAAATCTGATTAACGTTTTGACCGAAGGCGCCGACAAGTTGACTTTGGCCGATATGAATGAGGAATCCGCCAACATGCTGGCTCTGCAAACCAGGCAGCAACTGGCAGTCAATTCTCTCTCCTTAGCCTCCCAGGCCAGTCAATCCATCCTCAAATTGTTTTGATCATGAAACCAGAGGCAAAGCCTGCCAGTCTGTCGTGTAAGAAGGGCTTTTGTGGTTGCGCCGGATATAATGCTGGAGCCCCGGCGCCTGACTGCCCAAAAATAACGTTTTTCTGCCCATTTTATGATTAATGGCATCAACCGCCGCCATAAGTTTTTGTTCTTTGTCGACGGCGTTGCGGTTTTCCCAAAAGTCTTCTTGCGGATCGGTTGCCGGCCGAACGCCGCTCAGCATGATTCCCGCTCTTTTGTAGCGTCGTCCCGGTTGAAAAATCTGTGCCAAACCCGCAGCCATGGCTTGTACAAAACGAGAGGTCAGGGCGGAGGGATGTTCCAAAGGAACCAAGATTTGCTTTTGATACAACGGTTGCCGGTCGAAGCGATTCGTCTCAATAAAAACGGCAATACCGCGTGCCGTTGCCTGTTGTTCTCGCAACCGCAGGCAGGCATTGTCGACAAATTCCGCCAAGATGGCTTTCAGCCGTTCATAATGGCAAACCTCAACATCAAAACTGCGGGAAGAAATGATGGATTGCTGCGTTGCGTCTTCCGCATGGTCGTCAAGGCAGGAAATTTGCCGCAATTCCTGAGCCGTCCTTTCCAAATTGAGGCCAAAAACCTGCCTCAGCCGCCCAAGGTCATAATTTTTCAGCTCAAGAGCGGTGAAAATGCCCCGAAAATTTAATTTGCGGCACAAATGCCGGCCGACGCCCCAAACGTCGATCACCTCAGTCTGCGCCAGTTCACGGTCGATTTCTTCGTCTCGAGTGAGAACGGCGACCTTGTCTTGCTTTTTGGCCTTGTCACCGGCAATTTTGCACAAAGTTTTTGTAGCGGCGATTCCAATGGAAACCGGAATGCCGATCTCACGAACGATATTTTGTTGCAGTTGTTGTCCGAGCTTTTGATAATCGGCCACCGTTCCGATGTCAATAAAGGCTTCGTCGATTGAATAGACGTCAACGGAAGAAAAACCGTTGCGTAAATGCCCCATCAAGCGACGCGACATGTCGGCATAAAGTTCATAATTGGAAGAAAGAGCCTCGCCGCCGGCCGCGTGCAGCTGTTTTTCGATTTTAAAATAAGGTGCGCCCATGGGGATTCCCATGCCTTTTGCCTCATAAGAGCGAGAGACGACGCAACCGTCGTTGTTGGAAAGCACCACGATCGGCCGACCGTTGAGACCGGGTTGGAAAAGTTTTTCACAGGAAACGAAAAAATTGTCGCAGTCCACCAGCATAAACATCTTATAACTTCCGAATAACGGCGGTGACGATTCCCCAAAGCGTTTGCCGAGGCAAAATCCTCCGCTGCAGCTTTAGACCGTTTTCCGTACTGATCACGACCGGGCGTTGCGGCGCGGGAAGGGCGGCACGGTCCACGACCAAAATATCGCCGTTGCGGATGCCGTCTTCTTCCCATGCGTTACCGTTCATGCGCATAAAATAAGTGGCCGCGCGATGGGAGATCAACAGTTTGTTCAAGTCCAAAGCATTTTCGGCATAGTCTGCCGCGTGAGAGTTAAATGCCATCTTTTAGTCCTTTTGTTCTTATTTTGTTCTTATTCTAGACGTCGGGTTTAAAAAAGACAAGTAAAAAATTAGGTGTAGAAATTTTGGGAAAAAAGAATAAAATGACGTCATAATCGATGACAAAGGAGAACAAAAATGAGTAAAATTATTCCGGCCCCGCTGCGTCCCGGGGATGAAATTAGGGTCGTCGCTCCGGCCCGCGGGCTTAAACTGATCGGCGAAGACAGTTTTAACCAGGCGTTGGAACGTTTTCGGACTTGGGGACTAAAAGTCAGTTTTGCGACGCATACCACGCGGGAGAACTGGGATCGCTTCGGTTCTTCGTCAATTGAGGATCGGGTGTCGGATCTGCACGAAGCTTTTGCCGCGCCGGAAGTCAAAGGAATTTTTACGGTCATCGGCGGAACCAATTCCAACCAACTGCTGCCGTTTTTGGATTATGATCTGATACGCCGAAATCCCAAGGTTTTTTGTGGTTTCTCCGACATCACCGCTTTACTGAACGGCATTTATGCCCAAACCGGTCTGGTGACTTTTTCCGGCCCGCATTTCAGTTCTTTCGGCATGCGCTTAGGTTTTGACTATACGTTGGCGGCAGCTCAAAACATGTTGTCCGGTCCGCGCGACTTGACGGTGGAGTCGTCGTCGCAATGGAGCGACGATCTTTGGTTTATTGACCAAGACAAAAGGGAGTTTATTGTCAATGAGGGTTACTGGCTGCTGCAGGACGGCAAAGCGACGGGAACAGTCATCGGAGGCAACCTCGGAACCTTTGATTTGCTGTTGGGCTCGCCTTATCGTCCGGCTTTTCCGTCGGATACGATTTTGTTTGTCGAAGATTGTGCCACGGCTGGCGCCGCCGATTTGGGCTATTTTGAGCGTCAGCTCCAGGCTTTGTTGTATCAGCCGGACTTTTCCCATGTAAAAGGGGTGGTGATCGGTCGTTTCCAAAAAGCTTCGGAAGTCAGCCGCGATGCACTGGCTGCGATAATTGCCTCCAAACCGCAGCTGAAAAACCTGCCGGTATTGGCCAATGTCGACTTCGGCCACACCACACCGATGCTGACCTTGCCGATCGGCGGTCATGCCGAGCTTGATGGCTGTCGTCTGCGCTTGTCTTTGGCCTAAAATCTGGAGAGAAGTTTGGCTGCGGCGTCCAGTTTGTAGCTGTCGGCGATTTTAGGCGTCGACGGGTAGAACTTCTCCAGCTCAAAAGCCCAAATATTGGCCTGCTGACTGGAAAAATCACGCCCCAAAACCAGATTCGCCGCGTTTTTCTCCAGATAGGCGTAAACGTCGTTACTTTCCGCAATTTGCCGTTTCAGCAGACCGTTGCGCTGAGCATAGATTCCGGTATAGTCGCGGATGGTATAAATGGCCAGCAAAATCATGATCGCCGCGGCCGGAGAAACGATCGCCGTCAAAAGCGCAAGACCCGGAATGCAGATCAAAACCGCCGCCAGGCGGACCAGCCAGATCTGATATTTTTTCATTGGCCGGAGGCGCCACAACAAAAGTCCGGAACCGCAGATCAAACTGCCGCACAACAAAACGCCGAAACTGAAAAGACGGTCGATCTGCAGCCAGGCAATGGCAATTTCGGCAATCAGCAGCATGCCGACGCTGAAAAACAGATATCCGCTGTTGAGCATCAGCACAAAACGCTGGATTTTCCGCCTTGTCAGTTTTTCAATCAGCTTATAGGCGCGGCGGAAGCGCAGGGCATTTTGCGCATTGACGTTGACGACCGATTCGCCTCCCGGAAAAATGGCCGCCACGGCTTTTTGCTCGGCTTTGTCCAAAGACTTGAGATGATCGGTCTTTTTGATCAGCAGGATCGTTTCGTCTGCCGATTCGATGTCAATGATGTTTTTGCGATACAATTCCAACAAAAAAGCGATGAACGAACGCTTGTCAAAACTGCCGGAACGCAAAAACCGCAGAATCTCGGCGTTCTTGCGCAGGCGGATTTTGGGTTGGCTGCGGTTGCTGCGAATGTATTTCCAGGAAATCAGATAAGAAAACATAATAAACAGCAAGGCGCCGCCGCTGAGCAGGATGTCCCCCCAATCACTCAGAAGCCAGGTGAACTTTTGCCCCCAGGAGGTCATGCCTCCGGTACCTTGGGGCAAAGACAAGATAAGATGCATGCCCTCGCCGATAAACAGCGGGCTTTGGGAGGCGAAACCGATGATGTTGTCGGCTTCTTTGGTAATCAAGGTAATGTCGTCACGCAAGGCACCGGGATAGCCGATAAAGACGTTTTGCCCCAAGCTCTGAATACCCGGCGGCAAAATGATGATGGCACCGGCCCGGGCAACGACCAGATTCCAAGCACTGCCGGAAACGTCCCAGTAAAACTCGTCAAACGTATCGTAACTGCGAATCAGGCGGTCGCTGACATATTGAAAGTTATACTGGTAAACGCCGGGTTCAATCTCGTAATTGACGGCCGGAACCAAAAGGATCTTGTCGCCGGATTCGCTGATCTTATAATCGGCGGCCTGACCGTTGATAGTGACGCTGAGCAACGAATATTCCGCTTTTTGGCGTTTTCCGAAACGGTCGGTCGAATATTTGGGCAAAGGAAGTGTCAGGCCTTTTTTGAGTTTTTCGCCGTTGGCCACGACAATGATGGTCTGATTAAAGCTGACCATACCGTTGGGCAGGATCTCGATTTGGTTAAACAGATAGGGAATATGCTCTTGTGCCGGAACAACGACCTTTTCGCCTTTGGGCGGCAAAAAAACGTTGATGACCGGAAAATCGGGATTCTCCCAAGCCTGTCGCTGCGCTTCGATGTTTTGTTGCCAGTTTTCGTCTTGACGGGCAAGATCACCGCGATATTGCGCCGCTTCGGCGTCGGCTCGGTTGATCGCCCTTTCGTAAATGCGCTGAAACGTTCCTTTTTCCTGTTCGGCCATCATGGCTTTGGCTTCGTCGCTCGGTTCCACGTGCATACCGCTGTTGTTGGCGTCGCCCAAGGCTTTTTCCTGCGGCATGATCACGGCGTTTTTGAGGCGGTTGATCAAAAAATTTTCCATATATTCGGCCGTCACTTCCTTGACTTCGGGAGCGGTTTCCTGCCGGGTTTCCTGCTTTTGGGGAATTTGTCCGACGTCCGTGATTGTCGCCGTGCGGGCGGCGGCGACGGCACAGTCGGCGAAGATGAAACAAATCGCAAGAAAAAGTTTATTCATAAAAAGGCACCTGCTGTTAACAAAAATTATATATTTGTTAGTATAAACTCCAACTTATTAAAAAAAGCTTATAATAAAAAGGAGACGACCCTATGACAAAAGCGAAAATTGCCGCCGTGATTTTAGGCGCCGGAAAAGGCACCCGCATGAATTCGGATCTGCCCAAAGTAATGATGCCGGTCTGCGGCAAACCGATGATCCGCCGCGTTATCGACACTTTGGAAGCTTTAGGTGCGGATGATATCGTGACGGTCGTCGCTCCCGACGGGGATCTGGTCAAAGAAGAGGTCTCCCCTTATCCCACCTGCGTTCAGGAACGTCAGCTCGGAACGGGACATGCCGTGCTCAGCGCCAAGGTGCTTCTGGATAAATATGAAGGCGACGTTATGGTGATTTTCGGCGATACCCCGCTGATTACCAAAGAAACCTATCAAAGAGTCATTGATAAGCGTCGCGAAGGCTATGCTCTGGTTGTTCTCGGATTCCGTCCCGAAGATCCCGCACGCTACGGCCGTTTGAAAATGCAGGGCAATGAACTGGAAAAAATCGTCGAATATAAGGATGCCACGGAAGAAGAACGGGCTATTAACCTTTGCAATTCCGGCTTTATGTGCTTTGACGGCCGAACAATGTTTGAAATTTTGGAACAGATCAGTAATGAAAATGCCGCTCATGAGTATTATCTTACTGATGCGGTGGCCATTGCCCGTCAAAAGGGGCTCAAATGCACCGTCGTTGAAGGTGCGGCGGAGGAAGTGGCCAGCGCCAATACCCGTGAAGAGCTGGCGTTGCTGGAAAGCTTTCTGAGCAAACGCGGTCGGGTTGCCTAAATAAAGGGAAGAAAATGCATTTTTTGAAAAACCATTGGTTCGGTGCTCTAATGTGGTTGATGATTTTGTCGGCAGTCTTTTTGGCGGCGGCGGTTCTTTTTTCCCCGCGGCAAGATTTGGACCGACGGGGCTTTATTCCCTGTACCGAAACCATGGCCGATGATATGTTGGCCTGCAACAAGAGCCTCGGCTGCATGCTGAAAGCCGTGGTTGCCAACAGCTGGTGCGATATCAAGGTTGTCGGCCGCGGGGTCAAATTGTGGTTGACCGGTGCTCAGGCGGCGCCTTGGAGCAATTATTGGTTTACGCCGCGTCTGGAAGAACAAGATCCCGGCCTGGAAGAGTTTTATCGCAAAAATCCCGATTTGCAGAAGCAGATGCGGAAATTAAAAAAGTTAAACGAGGAATTGGAAAATGACGACACAAACATCGAAGACCCCGGCATCCCCGGAACAGAACAGCCTGCCGGCATGGAATCTGAAGGATCTGTATAACGGCACGCAAGATCCGCGCATTGAGGAGGATTTGGAAAAGTACCGCCGCCTCAACCTGCAGCTGGCCGAAAGGTTTAAAGGACGCCTGCATGACGCGTCGCCGGAAACTTTTGTCGAGGCTTTGCAGCTATGTGAGGAACTTTCGGTCGTCGGCAGCGCTTTGGGTAATTTCGCTTATCTGAACATGGTCACGCGGATGAAGGATGCGGAAGCCGTTGGCTTTTATCAAAACGTTTCCGAAAAGTTGAACGATTATGCCAAACCGGCGATTTTCTTCAGCCTGGAGATCAACCAGTTGTCGCAGGAAAAAATGGCGCAGCTGCTGGCCTCGCCGCAAGTGGCGAAATACGCGCCGTTTTTGGAAGTAACCCGCCGCTTTAAGGAATATGAGCTGAGTGAAAAAGAAGAAGAGGTCTTTCATGAAAAAAACCTCACCTCTTCCGCCGCTTGGGTACGCCTTTATGAGGAAACCTCGTCCCGTTTGCAGTATCATGTTGACGGCAAAACCTACAATGACGCCGAAATCAGCAAATTGTTGCTGGATCCGGACGCTGATTTGCGTGCCAAGGCCGGCAAGGAGATTAATCGCGTCAGCGGCGAAAATGCCGAGTTGTTTTCTTTTGTTTATAACATGATCGTCAAAGATAAGTCCATTTCTGATCTGCGCCGCGGTTTCAAAAGCCCGGTCGCGGCCAAGAATCTGGTCAACGGCGTGGACGATTCCGCCGTCAAGGCTTTGGCCGATGCCGTTCGAGAAAACTATGCCGCCATTGCGCACCGTTTTTATAAACTGAAAGCCAAATGGCTGGGAGTGGAAAAAATCCAGTATTGGGACCGAAACGCGCCGTTGCCTTTTACGCGGGAACGCCTTTATTCTTGGGACGAAAGTGTCGAAATCGTTTTGCAGGCTTATCAGCGTTTTTCTCCGCGGCTGCGGCAATTGGCCGACGGCTTTTTCAAAAACGATTGGATTGACGTTCCCCCGCGCGACGGCAAACGCAGCGGCGCTTTTGCCATGCCCTTGCCGCAGAAATATCATCCGTACCTGATGCTGAATTTTACCGGCCGGCAGAATGATGTTCTGACTTTGGCGCATGAGCTCGGTCACGGCTGTCACTTCCTTCTCAGCCAGACGCAGGGAGAATTGAACGACAATACGCCGCTGACTTTGGCTGAAGTCGCGTCGGTCTTTGGCGAAATGATCACTTTCCAGAGTTTATTGGAGCAGACCAAAGATCCCAAGGATCGTCTCAGCCTGATCGCCTCCAAAGTCAATGACATGATCAACACCGCTGTTCGGCAGATTGCTTTCCACTTTTTTGAAACCCGGGTGCATAACGAGCGGCGGAAAGGGGAGCTTTCTTCTCAAAGGCTTTGCGAAATCTGGTTGGAAGAAATGCGCCGCAGTTTGGGGCCGTCGGTCAACGTTGACGAAAACAGCGCCAACATTTGGTCGCAGGTCGGACATTTCTTTTTCTCGCCGTTTTACGTTTACGCTTATTCTTTTGCCGATTGCCTGGTCAATTCTCTTTACCAGGTCTATCGGGAAAAGTCTGTTCCCGATTTTGAGGAAAAATATCTGCATCTGTTGTCGGAAACCGGTGTTAAAAAATATGACCGGCTGTTGCAGCCTTTCGGACTCGACGCATCGGCGCCCGATTTTTGGAACAAAGGCCTCAGCCTGATCTCCGAATATATTGACGAACTGGAAAGGCTTGACAAACAGCTCTTTCCTTCCCGATAAAGAACAAAAAACATCCCGGCCGTTAACCGGGATGTTTTCGTTTTAGCCTGAATGCTGATCAATTTCCAAAAGAGCGATAACGCTGTTCTCGCACTTCCTTGGCCGTCGCCAGATAATTCAGGGGCTGGTCCGGGGTGCCGACGTAAGCCAGCGAATAATTGATGACCAAAAAGCCGAAAGGATTATAAGCCATGGCTTCCCGCGACGGAAAATTGATGTTGGTAAAAACGATTCGCACATAGGCGCGCCAAATGTTGACCACCGGCGTCTGTTCGTCGGGATAATAGTCCATGGTAACAAACTGCGCCTGCCATAATCCCTGGGTCAGCGGTTTGACCCATTCCACTTCCACCAGCCGCGTTAGCGGATTGGCCCGAAAATCCATCAGGTTCTTTTCCACGTCGTTGGAGCTGAAATTTTGAAACACCTGTCGCGAAGACAGCCAATACAAAGCCGAGCCTTCGCTCCAACGGCTCAGCAGTTCATCGTAATCCGTCGTAATCACATGCCGTAGATTAATGTATTCTTCAATATACTGTTCGGCGATCAAGTCGACGACGGAGACCCCGGTCTCCTGCGGCTCGGTATGTTCCAGCACCGAAAAGTACTTGTTGACCTGCAGCAGCCGCGGGCTGGCACTGCGTTGCGGCAACAACAGGTAAATCGTACTCGACAGCAAAATGTTAAAGCTGATGGACAGGCAGGAAATCACCACCAAAATCCGCGACGTCCACAAATAACGGCGCTCCGGCATGGCGTTGACATGCACGCGTTCCGGATAAAGGCCGAGCCGATCGGGACTTTCTTTCTCGCGGTATTTGAAAATGGTATGAAAAATGTCAAACATCGGCGCTCCGTTTCTAGGGTCGTTTATTAATTTATACATCAAAGTTGAATAAAAGCAAATAAATACTATGCTTATCAAAAATATTGATATAATGATATTAATATAAGATGCATCTCAAAGGGTTTTTAAATGAAGAAAATAGCATTATCTCTTGTCCTCGGGGTGTTTGCCGCGGTGGCCTGCAGCGTTACCCCTTCCGACAATGCCGTTTACAATACTGGGACGGCGCCGGCTCCTGTTGCCTACACGGATTGGGACCGAGCCATTCGCGTGGATGTTGACATGCAGAATATGTATGCCTCAACGCCGCGGAAAATTGAAAAGCCGATCGATATGTACATGGCGATGGCTTTGGCCTTGAAATACAATTACACGCGGCGGGTTGTCAGCTATGAACAAAGCCTGGCCGAGGTTGGCAAAAATCCTTCCAACCGATTGCCCGAGATATTTGCTTCCGCCGGTTATGTCAACAACGGCGGCCACTCGCCGATGGATTCGGAGTTGAAGCTGGCTTGGAATATTTTGGACGTCTCAACGGTGTATTACCAAACCATGGATACTCAATACGTCGCCAATCTGGCGATTGAGCAAAGCCGTAAGGTTATTCATAACCTTTTGCAGGAAACCCGGACGCTGTACTGGAAAACCCTGACCGCGCAGAAGCTCCTGCCGACGATTGACGATATGATTGAATACATGACGCTTGAGGTCGACGATCTTAACGCCCGTGCCAAAGAGTTGGCGGCTGCCGGTCAAAGCCTGACGATGCCCGATCTAGTCAAAAAACGCAAATACATGGAAGCCGTGAAAAAACTGGCCGCTCTGAAACGCGATTTGGAAACGGCCGAAGTCCGCTTGGCTAGTCTGATGGGTTTCCATCCTTCCACCAGCTACAAGTTGGTCGGCGCGGAATACGGCAATTTCAAACTGCCGGACATCAAAAGCTCTTTGGCAGACATGGAGTGGATCGCTCTGACCAACCGTCCCGAACTCCGCGTGCGGGATATGGCCGCCGATGCCGAGGAGATCAAGATTTCTTTCAAGGAGTTTAAGGATCCCGGCCGCGACAAATATAAAAACGATCCGAATTATTACAACCGTATGTGGTCCAAAAAAGCGCGCGAGATCGGTATCAATATTTTTGAAAACGTCAAAAATCCAAGTGAACAGGAATTGGAGTCGCTGCGTCGTCAGCGGATGACCACGTTGGTCTTGTCTCAAGTTTACGTTGCTTGGGCACGTTATATGTCGGCCATGGAAGATTACCAAATCTCGCATGAAATCGCCAATACTTCGGAAGATATTGCCGAAGACACCACCATGGTTGACGGTGCCAAAGCCGAAAAGAGTCAGCTGGAAGCGGCTCGTGCCATTGAAGACGAGGTCAAGGCAATGATCGCTTATGTTGATCTGCAGGATGCCTTGGGCAATCTGTATGCGACTCTCGGGCTGGACGCAATTCCTTATTACATGCTGAACGAAAAGCCGTCCAAGATTGCGGTTTATCTGCGTAATGTTTTGGAAAAATGGCGTCAGGGTGAATTTTTGCCGGACAATCGCCCCTATCTTTTGGATGTTCCGACCAAGCGGCCGCCAGTGAACTTGTCTTCGTCGCTGGTGCCGGATCTGACGGTGGAAACCGGCCAGCGGATTGAGGTGCAAATTCCGCAGGCGATTCTGAACCGAATGGACTTTGAAGGCAAAGTTACCATGAAAGCCGGTCTGATTGATGATTCGCCGCTGCCGCAATGGCTGCATTTTGACGAAGCCAGTCGCACTTTCAGTGGAACGGCCATGCCCTCGAATGCCGGAGAAAACAAAATCAAGCTCTACATAAGTGATGAGAAAGGCAACACCGGCTATGTCATCTTCACCATACGGATTGTGGAGGTCTATGTGCCTTCGCTGCGGGTGACGGGGTTGACGCCGGGGCGCAAGGCGACAGTGCTAAAACGCTGCGTCGGCACGCAATGCTCGGATAAATATATTGAGCAAGAAGTGATCGGTGAAGAAGTCGTCACACAGCCCGGAAGCTAAAACCGTTTTTGCGACATGACGGCCGCATTGAAAAAGACACCCTGTCGGGGTGTCTTTTTTGTATCTGAAAACAGGCAACGAGTCGCGGCAGGGCAAATTGATTCTGTGGATAATATGTGGATAAAAACCCGCAAAAATTGCTTATTTTCCGCCGGAAAGCGGGGAATCGAAAATCTTAACGAAATTATCCACTAAGCGTAATTTTTTTTATGATTGATTTATAAGGGGATAGAAGTGTCAACCCTAAAAAAAGATTTTTAGGGTATTGTTATTACCCTCAATATTTCGCAATATAAAAGGCAAGGAATCACCCCTGAAAAACAAAAGCTAAAAAAGTTGTGAATACAATATCTAGTTTCTTTACAAAAAATTAATACTATATATTGTATATAAAGATCAGCGATGATCCACTGAGACTTTAAGATCAAGAATAAGGAAGAATGAAAGATATGTCACACACCAGTTATGATATGCCTGCTGTAGCCAACGAGCAGATCCCTATTGACAGCGTGACCAAA
The DNA here is from genome assembly GCA_934254925.1 of uncultured Alphaproteobacteria bacterium. Taxonomy (GTDB): domain Bacteria; phylum Pseudomonadota; class Alphaproteobacteria; order RF32; family CAG-239; genus CAKQMD01. The sequence goes on along the minus strand of CAKQMD010000028.1, from coordinate 5,883 downwards.
CGCGACGGTACTCTGGCTCCTTTTGACAGCACCAAAATTTTTAATGCCATCAATAAAGCGGGTAACACTACCGGTGAGTTTGGCGAACAGGAATCCTGGCTTCTGACGGCTCAGGTATTAAAGGTATTAAAGCATAAATATACGGAAACTCTTCCTTCCATTGAAAATATTCAAGATATTGTCGAGCAGGTTTTGATTTCGGCCAACTATTTTGCTACGGCCAAATCCTATATTTTGTACCGCGACCAACGCAACCGCGCCCGCAGTGATCATAAAGTCATGGTTGATGTTGAAAGTTCAATCAACGAATATCTGGAAAGACTGGACTGGCGCATTAACGAAAACGCCAATCAGGGATATTCCAACGGCGGCTTGATTCTGAACGTTTCGGGAAAAGTGACGGCCAATTATTGGCTGAGCCACGTCTATCCCGCTAACGTCGGCGAAGCGCACCGCAACGGCGACATTCATATTCATGATTTGAGCATGTTGGCTGCCTATTGCGCCGGTTGGTCTCTGAAAAATCTGTTGCATGAAGGTTTTAACGGCGTTCCCGGCAAGGCCGAAGCCGGCGCTCCTAAACATTTGTCGGCTGCCGTCGGCCAAATGGTCAACTTTATGGGCACATTGCAAAACGAATGGGCCGGTGCTCAGGCATTTTCTTCTGTTGATACTTATCTGGCGCCTTATGTTCGTTCCGACAAGCTGTCTTATAAGCAGGTTTATCAATGCATGCAGGAGTTGGTCTATAACCTGAACGTTCCGTCGCGTTGGGGCTCTCAGACGCCGTTTACCAACTTTACTTTTGACTGGGTCTGCCCTGAGGATTTGCGCGACAAACATCCGCTGATTGCCGGCGTGGAACAGGAATATACCTATGGTGATCTGCAGGAAGAAATGCATATGATCAACAAGGCCTATATGGAAGTGATGATGAAAGGCGACATCAAAGGTCGTCCCTTCACTTTCCCGATCCCGACCTATAACATGACGCCGGACTTCCCCTGGGAAGATGAAAATACCGAACTTTTGTTTGAGATGACGGCAAAATACGGCTTGCCTTATTTCCAGAATTTCATCAATTCGGTTTTGAAACCGGGACAGATTCGCTCCATGTGCTGCCGTCTGCAGTTGGATCTGCGCGAGCTGTTGGCCCGAGGCAACGGTCTCTTCGGTTCGGCCGAGCAAACCGGTTCCGTCGGTGTCGTAACCTTTAACTGCGCCCGTCTCGGCTATGTTTACAAAGGTGACGAAGCCGGCCTCTTTGCCCGGGTTGACGAGTTGATGGATATTGCCCGCACCTCTTTGGAAATCAAGCGCAAAGTCATCCAAAGACTGATTGACAGCGGCTTGTTCCCCTTCACCAAACGTTATTTGGGAACGCTGCGCAATCACTTCTCGACCATTGGTGTCAACGGCATTAACGAAATGATCCGCAACTTCACTAATGACGAACACAACATTGCCGACAGCTGGGGGCAGGAGTTTGCCATCAAGTTCTTGGATTACATCCGTGCCAAGATGGTGAAAATCCAAGAAGAAACCGGCCATATGTATAATCTGGAAGCAACGCCGGCGGAAGGGGCGACGACCCGTTTTGCCCGCGAAGATAAAAAACGCTTCAAAGACATCATTCAAGCCGGGACGCCCGAAAATCCTTTCTATACCAACTCTTCGCAATTGCCGGTTGGTTACACTGATGACCCGTTTGAAGCCCTGGACCTTCAGTCTACGCTGCAAACCAAATATACCGGTGGAACGGTTCTCCACCTTTATATGGGTCAAAGAATATCGTCTGCCAAAGTTTGCCGCGACATTGTCAGACGCGTCCTGACAAACTATCGTTTGCCTTATGTGACGATTACTCCGACTTTTTCCATTTGCCCCAAGCATGGATACATTTCCGGAGAACACAAATTCTGCCCGATCTGCGATGAGGAGAAAAAGGCAGAGAAAAGAGCCGCAGCTTCCAGAAAAGAAGTTGCCTAATGAGTAAAATTTTGTATTTGGAGACAGAAAATTATGACAACAATTAATATCGAAGAAATCAAGTTAAGAGATGAAGAAAGACAGCCTTGCGAGGTATGGACCAGAGTGATGGGGTATTTCCGTCCGGTTTCCGAGTTCAATGTCGGCAAGAAGTCTGAATTTTACTCAAGAAAATGTTTCTGCGAGAGCAAAGCCGTTTGCATGGATGCTTTGGATATCGCCGCCGAATAATTTTTATGCAGTAATCAAAAAATCCCGGGCGGTGTGCCGTCCGGGATTTTGTTTAAACGGAAGAAATCATGAGTGCGAACATTCTTGTCGGCGGCGTGGAAACCTTTTCCGTCGTTGATTATCCCGGACAACTGGCCGCTGTCGTTTTTATGCAGGGTTGTCCTTGGCGTTGTCCTTTTTGCTATAATGCCCATATTCAAAAGATCGGCGCCCAAACCAATTTTTTATGGCCCAAGTTTTTGGCGTTTTTAAATGAAAGGCGGGGCAAGCTGGATGCCGTTGTTTTCAGCGGCGGCGAACCTTTGGTGCAGGATTCCCTCGGGGAGGCGATAAGCGAGGTAAAAGCCCTGGGTTATAAGATTGGCTTGCATACCGGCGGTTATCGCCCGTCTCATCTGCAGAAGATCTTGCCGCAATTGGACTGGGTCGGATTTGACATTAAGGCGCCGTTTGAAACCGAACGCTATCAGGCGGTGACGCAAACGAATCATTTGCGGGAGGTCGCCGAGAGTTTGGATCTGCTTTTGGCTTCGGGCATTGACTTTGAGTGCCGAACCACTTGCGACCCGCGGCTTCTGACGCCGCATGATATCCGCGAGATGGCACGGATGTTGAAAGACAAAGGCGTTAAAAAATATTTTCTGCAAAAATACCGCCCGGTGGAAAGCGATAAGGAAACCAGCGAAGACCAGTGCGAAGACTTCTTTGCCGACAAGGGGCTGCTGGCGGAGCTGAAAAGCTGGTTTGTCGAATTTGAGGTCAGAAAATAAAGCATAGATGCAAAAAAGAGGAGACTTCAAAGTCTCCTCTTTTTATAAATTTTTGAGTCTGTTTTGTGCTTCCGTCGCCATTTTTTGGCAACGGATTTTCTCTGCCTTTACGGAATCGTCTTCAATGAATTTGTCACCGCAAATGCTCTTCCAATAGTCGTCGCTGACCCGTTCCTGATAGTAAGAACAAAGATATTCCAACTCCAGTTGTCCAAAGCTTGCTTTTTTGTAAAGCGACGGATACTCCATAGCCTTTTCAAAGCGGTTGACCAAGGCCTCTTTGTCAAAATCCGCATATTTCATGAGCTTGTAAGAACCCCGCAGGTAAAAGATGATTCCCGCGATTAAGATGCCGAATAAAATGGCGGCGTAAATACAGTTCACCATAATTATATATTTTTTTAATTAAACAATCTAATAAGGAAATATACTTAACTATAACATGATAAATTTTTTTGTCCAGTCTTTATAAAAAGTTGCCAATTAAAAATTTGCGACTATGATGAGAAAAAACAGAAAGGAAAAGAAATGGCAAAAATAGCATGGAAACCCGGAACGATGTTAGCGCCCGTTCCGCCGGTCATGGTGACCTGCGGCACGATGGAGCGCCCCAATGTTTTGACGATCGCCTGGACCGGGATCGTCAACACCGAACCGCCCTTGACCTATATTTCGGTGCGTCCGTCGCGTTATTCTCATGTGCTGATTCGCGAGCAGGGGGAATTTGTCATTAATCTGACGACCTTGTCCTTGGTGAAAGCCGCTGATTTTTGCGGCGTAAAATCCGGCCGGGACTTGGATAAATTTGCCGCTTGCGGACTTGAGGTCGAACCTTGCCTGAAAGTGCGGGCGCCGATGCTCAAAGCGGCGCCGGTTGCTCTGGAATGCAAGGTTAAAAGTGTCACCTCTTTTCCGACGCATGACATGTTTTTGGGCGAGATCGTCAATGTAAACGTCGATTCTCGTTACATTGACGCCAACGGGCGTCTGGAGTTGGAAAAGTCGGGCCTGGTGGCTTATCTGCATGGTGAGTACTATACTTTGGGACGTTTCCTCGGCAAATTTGGCTTTTCGGTGCAAAAGAACCCCTCCAAAGCGCCGAAGAAAGAATTTCGCCCCGGAGCGCCAAAGAAAGTTGCCAAAGAAAAAAGGCCGTTTAAAACAGTTTCAAAATCGACTGCGAGGCCTGCGAAGCCAAAGACAGGGAATTGACCGCCAACTGTTGCCGGGTTTGCAAAGCCAGCATATTGGCCGATTCCTCGTTCATGTCGGCAAGCGTGAGCTTGTCGGCGCCTTCGGTCAAAACGTTGATCAGATTTTGCGTAAAGTTCTCCCGCGTGGTGACGATTGAATAATAATTGCCGAGTTCTGATGACATCTGGCGGATCTGATTCAGTGCGTCGGCAATCTCAGCCAAAGATTGGGCAATGTCGCCTTGGTTTTGCCAATCAGTTGTCATCAAGCCCAAAGCTTGAGCCGAAGCGTCCTTACCTTGTACGGAGAGCTGCGCCGAACGGTCTTCATTGAACGTTACCGTCAGATCCTGCTCTCTTAGCAAGTTGATCCCCTTGTAAGAACTGTCTTTGATCAATGAATCGTATTGACCGATGATCTGGTGATATCGGGAAGCATTTTTTTGCGTGGTTTGGTCTTCCTGTCGGCGATATTTGTCATCCCAATCGGAAAAATCAAGCTGAGGCAGGGATCCGACGCCGCTTTCGGTTAAGGAAGCGGGAAACTTATCTCCTTTACCCAAAGTTTCGCTAATTTTTTCTTCAGCAAGATAAACTTTGCCGTTGCCAATGATTTGACTGCCAGCAACAGCATTAAATAGAAAATTTTTATCTCCTGCAATGGAAGCAAAATCCTCATATTTCAAATTAATCCGAGTTTGTTTTGAATAAATACTTAATCCCGAATTGTCATTGCCGATATAGAAAATCTTTTTTGCGTCAATATTTATAGATGATCTTCCATAGGCATGAACACGCGTATAAGTCAAAGCGTTTTCTTCAGCCTGGGCATTCAAAACCGAATTGTCATGCAAAAAAATATCCATTTGCATCAAGCTAAAATTTTTTGCCTGAAGATTGACTTCGGCATGATCCTGCAAAGTAAGACTTCCAAAACGAATACTTCCGCAGTTTAGTTTACTGTCGCCTTTCATGGTTATGTCAGCGTTGAGGATTTCGTTTTTGTTATGAGGTCCGTTAACATATAAATTGTTGGTTCCGACGAACTCTATCGTACCGTATCTGATACAGGCATTACCGCCCCAAAAGTCTAAACCGTCATATTGCGTTTCCAACTGGATGTCGATGTTTCTATAGGTGACGTTATTGTCTTGCAGCTTATTGCCAATGACCCAAAGGCTTCGGTTGGTTTGATTGGTGACTTTAATGCTGAGATCAGCAAAACTGTTGTGGTTTCCGTTGTTTGTAATGACTGTGCCGTTGATGTCGGGTGAAATTTGATCGGCGTTGATTTCCAAGCGCGAAAATTTGTTCACTTCCTGATCTTCCACGCCATAATAGCCGACGCCGACCAGGTTTTGTCCCTGTTTGACGGTGAAACCTTGGTCCAGTTGAATGGTGCCGTAAATAACAATGTCTCCGGTTAAATCAGAATTAAGCGCCGCCAGTAGTTCTTCTTTGGTCGAAACCACGGCCGCTACGCCTTCCTGCTCTTCAAACCAGGACTTGGCGGGAATATGATTGGTCTCCAAAGCTTGGGTTGCCGTAGCGGCGGCTTGTTCCAACAGTCCGGAGCCGGCTTCTAAACCTTCCGTGGCCGCTTTGATGGTTTGAATCCCTTGCGCCATGGAATCGAGGAGGGAAGAAAGGTCGCTGGCGCGGTTGTTTAAGGAAACTGCCGTATAATAAGAAGAGGGATT
>CAKQMD010000027.1 GCA_934254925.1 uncultured Alphaproteobacteria bacterium | reverse complement strand
GACGTATTGAGCGCTTGCGAAGCAATGGCCGCCGCTTGTTCCAACAAGTTGGCACCGGCTTCCAAGCCTTCCGTCGCCGCTTTGATGGTTTGTATCCCTTGCGCCATCGAATCGAGAAGGGAAGAAAGGTCGCTGGCGCGGTTGTTTAAAGACACCGCAGTATAATAAGAAGAAGGATTGTCAATCGCCGAATTAACTTTCAAACCGGTCGAAAGACGATTTTGGGTTAAGTCAACTTGGCCGGCAATGTTTTGCAGGCTTAACAAATTCGATCGCATTGACGCGGTTAAACTGATACTGTTGCTCATTTCTTCTCCTTTTTCATATCAGGAGTATAAAAGAAATGAGAATCCGGCTCAAAAACCTTACAAAGTTTTTCCTCAGGCAATCAGCGTTTTGGATACTATCTATTGACCTCGGAATAGACAAAAATTTTATTTCAGTTCAGCGGGGTTATTTTCTTAACCGCGACAACTTTTTGGTACATACGGCCAAAATATGTGCTTTTCCGCCAGGAGAACGCCGTTTTGTTTTCCGCATAGCTGTGAATTTCACGATCCCACAGTTTTTCGGCAAAAGGCTGATACAGGCGATTGAACATGCGGACAAAATAACGCAAAGGATGAAGATATTTGGGATTGTGATAGTCAATGAAAACGACTTTGCCGCCGTCTTTGACATTGAGTAAAGCATTGTTGACGATTTTGCTTTTGGTGACAATCGGCACTTCATGCAACAGATTATAGCAGATCACCACATCATAACCGCCGCTTTGGAAAAGTTCGGCGGCATCATGCTCAATAAAGTTAACCGTAGGAAACCGGCGACCGTATTTTTGACGGCAAAGCGTCAACTGCAGCGGATTGACGTCCATGATATCAAACTGTCCATAGTTGCCGACGCGGGCGGCGACGTCTGAAATCTCCTCGCCAAAAGTGACGCCCATTTGCAAAACCTTGCCATGCGCCTCGATTTCGCGCAGCAAAGATTCTCTCAGACGGCGGTTGCAGCCAAAGGTCAGAAGCCTTTGTACCCAGCCTTTTTCAAACCAAGCGCAGCGTTCGGGATGATTATAAAGCCAGCCGTATATTTTTTCGGCATATAGGGGCAGAGATGTTTTGTCAGTCATGTTTTTTTCCTGTTAAAAGTGAATCGGCAGCATTTACGCTGCGGTTGAAAAGCGCAACGACAGAAGCAATCATGGCATCTGCCGGGCGTTTTTGTACCAGATTATCTTCTATTTGGCCGCAGAGATCGGCGAATTCTTCAAGACCAAAAACTTGGCTGGAAGCATGCAGCCGGTGAAACAGGCCGCGGATTTCTTCCGGCGACAATGCCGGCAGTTTTGCCAGATCCTGCTCTGCCTGCCGTCGATATTCCTGCCATAAAGACACCATTTTTTCCCGGCCGAAAAGCATTTGATAACGGTTGAGGTTTTCCGAATTTATCAGCATCAGCGAATCAACCCGAGGCGTCGGGCCTCCATGACCGCACCGGTACGATTATAGACGTTAAGCAGCTTCAAAATCGCGGTAACGTGCAATTTGACCGTGCCTTCCGTCAGGCCCAGTTCATATGCAATTTGTTTGTTGGATTTTCCTTCGGAAATCTGTTTGATGACGTCAATTTGCCGCGGCGTGAGAATCTTTATTTTCTCATCAATATTTTCATCAGAAGAAATATTTTCCACTTGCTTCAAAAGATCAAAAGCTTCGGTTTTTTCCGTGTGATTCAGCAATTCGGGCGGGATGTACATGCCGCCGGAAAGCACCAGGTTTACCGCGCTGATGATCACGGCATTGGATGAGGTTTTCGGAATATAACCGGCTGCGCCGAGATCCATGGTTTTTTGCACGATCTCTCGGTCAAAAACCGCCGACAAAATAATAATCGGGGTTTCGGGCATGATTTCGTGCATTTTTTTTACGGCCTCCAACCAATTGGCGCCCGGCATGGCCAGATCCGTCAAAATCAGGTTGAAGTTTTTGTCATGATCCAAAATGCTGAAAATCTCCGTGTAGTTTTTGGCAAACACCAATTCCACACCCGGTTCCAGGTCTCTTAAAACCAGCTCCAAGCCTTTTAAAAACAATTCATGGTCGTCGGCTACTAAAATTCTCATTCTTTTTCTCCTTTTGCTTGAAGCCAATCTCCGTTCATCGACTGCCAGCAGGACAAAGCCGCGGCAGCTGCGGTTTCGGCACGCAAAATCCGCGGTCCCAAAGAAACGGGACGAACAAAATCACAACGGCGCAGAAACATTGACTCTTCTTGGCTGAAACCGCCTTCGGGACCGATCAAAACCGCGGCCGATTTTTGAGGATTAGCCCGAAAAACCGTTGCAACGTCTTTGCCGGCACCGCTTTCATCCATAAAAAACAGCGGGCGTTCCTTCTCCCAACGCATCAGCAGCTCCTCCAGCCGACAAGGGGTGCTTATCTCGGCGAGATCAACCCTTCGACATTGTTCGGCAGCTTCAATAATTTGAGCCTCAAAACGTTCGAGACGAACTTTTTCGCTGTTGGTATAGCGGGTAATGACCGGCTGCAGGCGCCGTACGCCCAATTCAACCGCTTTTTCAACCAAAAAATCCGTCGCGTCTTTTTTCAACGGCGCAAACAACAACCATAAATCAGGAGAGAGGCTGAAAGTACGGCTTTGTTTTTCGACGATGGCCCGGCATCGTTTTTTATCCGCCGCAGTTATCACGGCGACAAATTCTCCGTCCCGACCGTTAAAAGTTTTGAAAGAATCGCCGCTTTTTAAGCGCATGACGCTGATCAGGTAGCGGGAGGCCGCTTCGGAAAGCTCATATTCCGTTCCGGGAACAAGCGGAAGATCCGCGTATAAACGAACTTCGGCCATGGCTATTTGACCTCCGCATTGACGACTTTAGACCCCAAAACAACAACTTTGCCGTTATTTTCATCAAGATAGTCAAAATAAAGCGTCGTCATTCCTTCTTTAAGCGTCTTATAGACAAAGATCCGGATATTGCCTTGTTTTTGGGTTTTGACATATTCAAAAAACAGAGGATCGGCGTCGGCATGCCAACGGGCGGTTCCCAGTTCATCCATTTCAAAAGCCACATAACCGCCGCCATTTAAAATTACCCGTTGGCGAACAACGTTTTTCAAGTCAACCACAAAGGGCTTGTCTGCCGCACTGTCGGCAAACAGCTTTTGTGCGATGGCGGGATTATTGTTTTTTCCGTCGCCGTTACCGACGGCTATGACCGGTTTGGGCGTTTTTTTCTTTTTGACGATCACGTCTTGATCCGGCGTGATGACATTGTTGAAAGACAAGGCTGTGCCCCGTTTTTGAACAACCATCGCCTCAACAGCGGCGGCGGTTCCTACAGCCAAAAACAATATCATCAAAGAAATTTTCATCGGCGCTCCCTGCCAAAACTTCTGCATAACCTGAAAAATATTTCCTTTTCTAAATTATATCGGCTATTTTAAGATAAATAAAGTAAACTTTTCGTTACAACAAACGGACTTTTTGACATGATTATCACGATTGACGGACCGGCTGCCGCCGGAAAAGGAACCCTCGCGCAGAAACTGGCCGAAAAATATAGATTGGCCTATTTTGATACCGGAATGGTTTATCGCGCCGTGGGATTGCAAATGTTGCTGGAGGGAAAGGATTTGGATGACCAGACCGCGGCAGAGAAATTTGCCCGGGAGCTGACTTTTCCGCAAATGATGAACTTGTCTAAGCATCCCGATTTTCGTTCCGACAAAGGCGGACAAGCCGCCTCAATCGTTTCGGCTTATCCGGGCGTCCGCAGCACTTTGCTGAAAATGCAGCAGGATTTTGCTGAGAATCCGGTTTTTGCCGACGGCAGCGCGGCCAAAGGTGTTATTTATGACGGTCGCGACACCGGCACGGTGGTTTGCCCGCAGGCCGACGTCAAACTGTTTATTACCGCTTCCAGCGAAGTTCGCGCCAAGAGACGTTACGACGAGTTTGTCGCCAAAGGACGGCAGGCCGACTACAATCAGGTTTTGGCCGACATGATCGCCCGTGACGAAAGGGATTCCAAAAGAGCGACCGCACCTCTGAAACCGGCGGAAGATGCGGTTGTTTTCGACACGTCGACGCTCAGCATCGCCGAAGTTTTGGCCAAGGCCGAAGAAATTATCGCCGCCAAGCAATAAAAAGCTTGAAAAATCAGAAATTAAGTGTATAAAGACATCACGCCAAGGGATCAGGGTGCGCTGGCCCGCGGTCGTTTTAACCCCGCACAAGTCCGCCCGCTTTTCGGGTTGGCAGGTTATTGAAATATTTTACTATATGACCAATACAGAATTTAAAATTCCCGAAATGACCGAAAACTTTGAAGAACTGTTGAACGAACAGTTCGGCGACAAAGGCATTACCGGTTCCGTCGTTAAGGGAACAATCATCAAATTGACCCCGGATTTTGCAGTCGTTGACGTCGGCCTCAAATCAGAAGGCCGGGTGCCGCTGCGCGAATTCGGCATTAATCCGGAGCTGAAAGTCGGCGATAAGATTGAAGTTTACGTCGACCGTTATGAAGACAAAGACGGCAACATTGTCTTGTCTCGCGAAAAAGCCCGCCGTGAAGAAGCCTGGCAGGATCTTGAGAAATGCCTCAACTCCGGCGAAAGAGTCAACGGCGTTATTTTCGGACGCGTCAAAGGCGGCTTCACCGTTGATCTTAACGGTGCTATTGCTTTCTTGCCGGGTTCGCAAATCGATATTCGTCCGATCCGCGACATTACGCCGCTGATGGGCATTACCCAACCGTTCCAGATTTTGAAGATGGACAAGCTGCGCGGCAATATCGTGGTTTCTCGCCGTGTGGTTCTGGAAGAAACCCGCGCCGAAGCCCGTGCCGAACTGATCGACACCCTGAAAGAAGGTTCCATCCTTGAGGGCGTGGTCAAAAACATCACCGATTACGGCGCCTTTATTGACCTTGGCGGCGTTGACGGCTTGCTGCACGTTACCGACATCTCTTGGAAACGGATCAATCATCCGGCCGAGGTTTTGAGCGTCGGTCAGACGGTTAAAGTTCAGGTGATCAAATTCAACGAAGACAATCAGAGAATTTCCCTGGGCATGAAGCAGCTTGAATCCGATCCTTGGGCCGAAGTCGCCGACAAATTCAAAGTCGGTGAAGTTTATACCGGTAAGGTCACCAACATTACCGATTACGGCGCATTCGTCGAACTCGAGGACGGTATCGAAGGTTTGGTCCACGTTTCCGAAATGAGTTGGACCCGCAAGAACGTCCATCCGGGCAAGATCGTTTCCACCTCGCAGGAAGTTGAGGTCAAAGTTTTGGAAGTCGATCCGGAAAAGAGAAGAATCAGCCTCGGCATCAAACAATGCACCCCGAATCCTTGGGCGGCTTACGTTGAAGAGCACCCCGTCGGTTCGATCATCGAAGGCAAGATTAAAAACATCACCGAGTTCGGTTTGTTTGTCGGCCTGTCCGATGAAATCGACGGCATGATTCACTTGTCCGACATCTCCTGGGACAAACCCGGCGAAGAAGCGGTCAAAGATTATGCCAAAGGTCAGGACATTCAGGCAAAGATCATTGACGTTGACGTTGAAAAAGAACGCATCAGCCTGGGCATTAAGCAGTTAAGCGAAAATACCCTGGCCACCGCGCTCGAAGGCCTGAAAAAAGGCGACGTCGTCAAAGCTACCGTTACCGGAAACGACGACAAAGGCGTTAACGTTGAAGTAAACGGCGCTGCCGCTTACATCAAAAAAGCCGACTTGTCACGCGACAAGGCCAGCCAGAATCCCGATGCGTTCAACGCCGGCGATGTGGTTGAAGCCAAGATCACTTCCGTTGACAAGAAAAACAACAAAATCGGCCTTTCCATCAAAGCTTTGGAAATCGACGAAGAGAAAAAAGCTTTGGAAGAGTATTCTTCTTCTTCCAACGGTTCGACCCTCGGCGACGTTCTGGGCGAGGCCCTGAAGAAAAACGCTTAATCTTTAGCAATTAAAGACAAAGCTGATCGAAATATCCCGTCATTTATGGCGGGATATTTTTTTCGTCTTTTAAAATGGCTTTTATTAATTATATTTTAAGCCTTGAGATAAATGATTAAACGGGAAAATTCGGAACAAGACAATGAACAAACGCTTCAAAGCCAAAATATCCCTCACCTTTCGCGCTCTTAAACAGCGAAACTATCGTCTGTTCTTTACCGGTCAGAGCATTTCCCTGATCGGCAGTTGGATCCAAAACATCGCCATGAGCTGGCTGGTTTACCGTTTAACCAATTCTGCCCTGATGATGGGAACAATCACCTTTATTAACGCCCTGCCCTCCCTGGTCGTCTCTCCTTTGGCCGGGGTCATCATCGACAGGGTCAACAAGTATAAAATGTTAATCTGGCTGCAAAGCTTCTTTCTTTTGCTGGCTTTGATTTTGGCAACTTTGACGCTGCTTAAGATCATTGTGGTCTGGCAAATCGTGATTGTCGGTGTCTTAACCAACGTCGTGGCTTCTTTTGACATGCCTTTGCGGCAATCATTGGTCATAAACCTGGTTAATAATCCCAAAGATCTCAGTAACGCCATTTCGCTCAATTCTTCCAATTTTAATCTGGCGCGGTTGTTGGGACCGGCCATCGCTGGCATTTTGATCGGCCAATTCGGCGAAGGAATTTGCTTTTTGATTAACGCCGTCAGCTATCTGGCCGTGATATGGGCCTTGCTGTTAATGCATCTTGATCTGCCGGACAAAAGCAGCTCTGCAGTCAGAAATTTCAAAAAAGGCTTTGTGGAAGGATTGTCTTATGTACGTAATTGTCCGCCGATCAAGCTCATTTTGTTCTACTTGGCTTTTGTCAGCTTCATCGGGGTTTCTTATCCGCTGCTGATGCCGATTTATGCGCACCAGACATTGCTCGGCAATGCCAAAACGCTGGGTATTTTGATGAGTTTTTCGGGAATCGGCGCTTTGGTCGCTTCTCTGGTTTTGGCTTCGGGAAAAGATCTGCAGCGGCTGCCGCAGTGGATTTACATCGGGTCCCTTTGTTTTGGGCTGTCTTTCGTGGCTTTGGGCTTTATTCATCATCAATATTTGGCCTGGGGATTTTTGTTTTGCCTGGGTTTTGGCATGGTTATCGGCCTGATCTCCTGCAATACGTTGTTACAGGAAATCGTTGACAATGACAAACGTGGCCGGGTTATGAGCTTCTATACCCTGGCTTTTACCGGAACTATTCCCTTCGGTAATTTGTTTGGCGGTTACTTGGCGCAAAAACTCGGCATTGAAACGGCCTTCATCGTTCTCGGGCTGATGCTACTTGGCAGCAGCCTGCTAATTCGTCGCAAGATCGGAAAATTTGACTTTGCGCAATATCTTAAAAACCAGGAAAAATAAAAGACGGAAAGGGGAGCTGCCGCTACACACGTGCATAAAAGACTTATTGGGCTTTTCTGAAGAAACCTTATTCGGTCTGCTCCCCTCTTTCATAAGAATATTCTAATTAAATTAATTTTAGTTGTAAAGTATTATTTTTTCAATTTGTTGTTACGGAGAATTTTCTATCTTGAGTTGTAGGGTTCACAAGTAAAGCGGTGTTTTGACGGCAAAGAAAAAACCCCGTCAAAAAATGACGGGGTTTTCTATCTGTTTCAAAAAGACTTATTTGCCTAATTGCGCGGCAACTTCCGCGGCAAAATCCTCTTCTTTTTTCTGCAGACCTTCACCCAAACGGAAGCAGACATAGTCTTTCAGTTTGATGTCGGTGCCGAGTTCTTTGGCGGCATCGGCAATTACCTGTTTGACCTTTTTGTCAGGATCCATAATGTAAGCCTGTTCTTCAAGGACAACTTCGTCATAATATTTGCGGACACGGCCTTCAACCATTTTTTCAATAATGTTTTCAGGTTTGCCGGAAGCTTTGGCTTGTTCGGCAAAAATAGATTTTTCGTGTTCGACGGCCGCCGGATCAACATCGGCAATCGTTTTGAACAAAGGTGCAGAAGCGGCAATATGCATGGCGATATGTTTGCCGAGTTCGGCCAGTTTTTCTTTGTCTCCGGTTGATTCCAAAGCAACCAAAACGCCGATTTTACCGGTGTTTTTGGTAGCGGCGTTATGAATGTAAGAGGCAACGACGCCGTCCGAAACTTCTACCATCTGGGCGCGGCGCAGGTTCATGTTTTCACCGATTTTGGCAATCATATCCGTCAAGCGTTCTTCAAAAGTTTTACCGCATTTCGGGCAGTTGAACTTTTTCATTTCGCAGACATCACCGGAGCTGCGCAAAGCAACGATGGCAGCGTCGGTCACATATTCTTGGAAAATATCGTTTTTGGCAACAAAATCCGTTTCCGAGTTGACTTCGGCAATGGCGCCTTTGTTTCCGTCAACGGCAACCGAGACCAAACCTTCGGCAGCGATGCGGCTGGCTTTTTTCGCAGCGGAAGCCAAGCCTTTTTTGCGCAACCAGTCAACGGCAGCTTCCATATTGCCGTTGGCTTCCACCAACGCTTTTTTGCAATCAAGCATGCCGGCGGAAGTCGTTTCTCTCAATTCTTTAACCATAGCGGCAGTAATTTCTGTCATTAAAATAATCCCCTTAATTTTTTGAAAAATCAGATGACTGCGGCGATATTCGTCAAAGGAAAATATCGCCGCAGTCAAGGTTTTAAGCTGTCGTCAGCGAAAAATTACTCTTCGGCAGCGACAGTCGTTTCAGCGGTTTTTTTGGTTGCGGCTTTCTTCTTGGCCGGTTTAGCCTTGATTTCGCCTTCAACCATTTCTTCAACCTTAACCCCTTGAGCGGCAATCTGCGCCGAGATACCGTCCAAAACGGCGGAGGAAACCAATTCGGAATAGAATTGGATGGCGCGGATGGCATCGTCATTGCCGGGAACCGGCAGATCAACTTCATCAGGGTCGGCATTGGTATCGCAGATGCCGATCACCGGGATACCCAGTTTGCGGGCTTCCTTGATGGCGAGGCTTTCTTTCGGCGTATCGATCACGAATAACAAATCCGGCTGACCACCCATGTTCATGATTCCGCCCAAAGCCTGTTGCAGTTTTTCCTGTTCCTTTTTGAGGTTGAGGATTTCTTTTTTTGTATAGCCGGTATAATCGTTCTTTTCAGCCATTTCATTGAGTTTGATCAGGCGGGAAATTGATTTGTACACGGTTTTCCAGTTGGTGAGCATGCCGCCCAGCCAACGATGGTTGACATAATACTGACCGCATCTTTCAGCATTTTCCTTAATGATGTCCTGAGCCTGGCGTTTGGTTCCGACAAACAGCACCTTACCGCCCTGAGCAGCAACTTCCTGAGCCGTGGCCAAAGCTGTGTAAAGCATCGGATAAGTCTTCTGTAGGTCGATAATGTGAATGTTGTCTTTTTTCCCGTAAATATAGGGAGCCATTTTCGGGTTCCAGCGACGAGCATGGTGTCCGAAATGGACGCCGGCTTCAATCATCTGGCGTAACGTAAAAGTAGGAAGTGTCATATTTTAATATCCTTTTTCCGGTTAAACCTCCGCAAATTTTCGGCCGGAAAACCGGCACCGGAGCGAGACTATCCGTGCAGTCCCGCCTATTTGCGTGTGAAATTAAAAAGCCGCCCCATTGCGACTTTCGGACTCCTTTTACACTCAAAACATTCTTTTTGCAAGTCTTTTTTAGAAAAGCGCGATAAAAAATCAAAACCGCCACAACCAAGGGAAACGAAAAGATTTTGTTGTTCATGATTGGCCTTTTTGCTTGTGTCAGCCTGGTTTTTGGTATATTTTGAGTCCGAAAAGAATCGATTGAGGACGAAATGACAGATTTATTTGAGACTTCGGCGGTAGCCGCCGTCAACAACGAATACAGCGCGGAAAGCATTGAGGTTTTGGAAGGACTGGAACCGGTTCGCCATCGTCCCGGCATGTACATCGGCGGGGTGGACGAGCAGGCGCTGCATCATCTGGTGGCGGAAATTCTCGACAATTCCATGGACGAGGCCGTCGCCGGTTATGCCAACCATATCGAAGTCCGGCTGAATGCCGATTATTCGGTAACAATTACCGACAACGGCCGCGGCATTCCCGTCGACCCGCATCCGAAATATCCGGGAAAATCGGCTTTGGAAGTCATTATGACCATGTTGCACTCCGGCGGAAAATTCGGCGGCGGCGCCTATAAAGTTTCCGGCGGTCTGCACGGCGTGGGGTTGTCTGTTGTCAATGCTTTGTCCGAATCTCTGACCGTTGAAATCGCCCGAGACAAAAAACTTTATCGGCAGGAATATTCCCGCGGACGCCCTCTGACAGCTTTGGAACTGGTCGGCAATGCGCCAAACCGTCGCGGTACCTCTATCACTTTTAAGGCTGATCCCGAAATTTTCGGCGCACATTCGCAATTTTCGCCCAACAAAATATATCGCATGGCGCGTTCAAAGGCTTTTTTGTTCAAAGGCATCAGAATCCTGTGGAAATGCGCTCCCGAGGTTTTAAGCGACGGCGACCAAACTCCGGCCGAAGCGGAATTGCACTTCCCCAACGGTTTGAAAGATTTTCTCAATTATCAAATCGGCAGCAGGGCAACGGTCAACCGCACGCCTTTTGCCGGAGACGCAGAGCTGGCCAATGATGAAGGCAAGGTGGAATGGGCCATTACTTGGCCGGAAGACCAAAACGGCTTTTGTTATTCCTACTGCAACACCGTGATAACGCCGCAAGGCGGAACGCACGAGATGGGCTTTAAATCGGCGCTGGTTCGCAGCCTTAAAGAATACGGCGAAATGGCCAATGTCAAAAAAGCGGCAACGATTACCGCCGAAGACTTCTTAAGCGACGCTTGTTTGATGCTTTCGGTGTTTATTCGTGATCCGCAGTTTCAGGGCCAAACCAAAGACAAGCTGACTTCGGCCAAAGCCGTGCGTTTGGTGGAGCAGGCCGTTAAAGATTCATTCGACCACTGGTTAACCCAGGATGTGGAAAACGCTGCCGCTTTGCTGGAATACGTCATTGAGCGCGCAGATTTTCGCCGCAAGAAAAAAGAAGAAAAAGTTCAGATCCGCAAAACGCCGACCAAGAAGTTGCGTTTGCCCGGAAAATTGGCGGATTGTTCGCAGGCTGCGGCAGAAAATACCGAAATTTTCATTGTCGAGGGAGATTCCGCCGGCGGTTCCGCCAAACAAGGCAGAGACCGCGTAACCCAAGCCATCTTGCCGTTGAGAGGAAAAATCCTCAACGTTGCCAGCGCTTCTTTGGACAAGATTTTGCAAAACCAAGAAATCAAGGACATGTGCGAAGCGCTGGGTTGCGGCGTCAAGGAAAACTATAAGGAAGAAAACCTGCGTTATGAGAAAATCATCATCATGACCGATGCCGACGTCGACGGCGCGCATATCGCTTCATTGCTTATGACCTTCTTTTACCAGCAAATGCCGAAGCTGATTGAAAACGGGCACCTTTACATCGCTACGCCGCCGTTGTATAAAATCAATCACAACGGCAAGATTTTCTATGCTTTGGACGACGAGGACAAAGACCGGATTATCGCCAAAGAATTTAAAGGAAACGTCAAGCCCGACATCAGCCGCTTCAAAGGTTTGGGAGAGATGAATCCCAATCAGCTCAAAGAAACGACCATGGACAAGAAAAACCGCACGCTGATTAAGGTTTTGATTCCTTCCACCAATACGGAAGAAGGCAAAGAAGAGGCTTTTGAAACTCGGCGCATGGTTGAGCGCCTGATGGGCAAAAATCCTGAAACCCGCTTCAAATTCATTATCGAACGGGCCAAATTTGTCGATGATCTGGACATCTGATGATTCGTGCCGCCCGCCCCAGTGACAAGAAAAAAATCATGGACCTGTGGCTGCAGGGAAATTTGGTTGCGCATTCTTTCATTGCCGCAGATTTTTGGTATGAATCCTACGATCTGGTGGCGGAAACCTATTTGCCGGCAGCCGAGACTTTCGTTTTTGAAGACAAGCACCGTCTGAAAGGCTTCATCAGCTTGGTTGACAAGAATTATATCGGTGCCTTGTTCGTGGCCCCTTCTTTTCAGGGTCAAAAGGTCGGAAGCAAGCTGTTGCGTTATGTTCAGAGACATTTGCCGCATCTTTGTCTGAACGTTTATGCCGCCAATCGACGGGCTTTGCGCTTTTATCAGAAATCGGGCTTTAAAATCGTCAACGAGCAAGTCGATCCGCAAACGCAGGAAAAAGAGTTGCTTATGGCTTGGGGCATGGCCTGCCTCAGCGGTTTTAAGAAGCGCTGCAGCGGTGATTCCTGAAGTTTCGGCTATTCTACCGTATTTTCAATCAAACGGTCCAGGCTGCCGCGTTCCGACTGATTATAGCCTTCAAAAGTTTCTTTGATTTTGGCTTTGGTTTTTTCCTTGGCTTTTTCAATCTGCGGCTGGGCCAATTTTTCAAACAGGTCATCCGAGGCCTGGCGGGCCTTTTTCTCCTTGAGTTCCTTGTCTTCCTTCATTTTGGCGTCACGCGGCGCATCATCATCAATCGAGCGGGCCTTTTCCTTGATCACTTTCAGAGTGCTTTCGGGAATCAGCTCTTCTATCGGTTTGGCAAAAGAACCGGCAATGTTAAAATATTTCGACTGGGTCAAAACGTCGGCCTGGCGCTCTCTGGGGATCATCCAATTGATGAGGATATAGAAGAGGATAACCAGTAAAAAAGCACGCAAAATGCCAAAAAACAGCCCCAAAACACGATCCAAACCACCGAGTTTGCTGTTGCGAATTTTTCCGATGAGGCTAGAAGTCAGCAAAATCCAAAAGACCAAAAAAGTCACCAAAATAAAGATGGCCGTTACGGCGCCGGCCAACCAGCCGGTTTCAATATAATGCGAGGTGATGGGATTTAACAAGGGCAGCAGGTAAATTACCGCGGCCGTGGCCAAAACCCAACCGACAATCGACAAAACCTCTTTGACCAAACCGCGGCTTAAGGCAATCAGCGCCGAAATGGCGACGACGATCAGAATGATAATATCGAGGTTGTTTAATTGCTGCATGACGAAAAATCCTTAATTAAACCAGTTAATCAGACGTTGCACGTTGCCGATTTCGTGTACGGCCAAGTCATCGTTGTTATTCTTTTTATCTTTATGGCGACGCGGCGGAATAATCGCGCTGGCAAACCCCAATTTACGGGCTTCTTTCAGACGAAGTCCGGGCTGCGTAACGGCACGAATTTCTCCCGATAAGCCAATTTCTCCAAAAATAACCGCATCAGCCGGCAGGGGCTTGTTGGTTAAAGAAGAAATCACCGCCATAGCAACGGCCAAATCTGCGGCCGGCTCGGAAATGCGCAAGCCGCCGGCAATGTTCAGATAAACATCCTGAGAACTCAAGTTCATGCCGCAGCGGGCTTCCAAAACAGCCAAAACCATGGCCAAACGGTTTGAATCCCATCCGACGACGGCCCTTTTGGGACTGGAATAGCCGGTGGGACTGACCAAAGCCTGGATTTCCACCAGCACGGGACGAGATCCTTCAATACCGGCAAAAACACAAGAACCGGAGATATTACCCTGGCGTTCGGCCAAAAACAGAGCCGAAGGATTTTCGACTTCGGTAAGCCCCTGGTCCTGCATTTCAAAAACGCCGATTTCATCCGTCGCGCCGAAGCGGTTTTTGACGGCGCGCAAAATGCGGAAATGATGCCCGCGCTCGCCTTCAAAATAAAGCACGGTATCGACCATATGTTCCAAAACGCGGGGACCGGCGATTGCCCCCTGCTTGGTGACGTGTCCGACCAAAAACAGCACAAAACCTTTTTTCTTGGCCAGTTTTATCAGTTCATAAGAACAAGCCCTCACCTGCGCAACGCTGCCGGGAGTGGATTCAACCTCATCCAGATACATGGTTTGAATCGAATCGATAATCACCACCGCGGCTTCCGATTTTTCCAGGGATGCCAAAATGTCTTTCACATCGGTGGCAGAAGCCAGATTAACCGGAGCCTGCTCCAAACCCAGACGTTTGGCGCGAATCCGCACCTGGTCTATCGCCTCTTCTCCCGAGATATAATAGCATTCGGGACGTGCCGGAAGATCGGCAATGCGGGCACTGACCTGCAGCAGCAGCGTTGACTTGCCGATGCCGGGATCGCCGCCGACTAAAATAACCGATCCTGGAACAAGGCCGCCGCCGCAAACGCGATCCAATTCTTTAATTCCGGTGGTCAGACGCTCTTGAGGCTGTTGTTCTCCGCTTAAGGGAACGAAATCCAGAAATTTTCCCTTGGATTTTTTGGGATTGAAGTTTGAAAAGCCTTCGCCGCCGATTTTTTCTTCGCTAATGGTGTTCCATTCCCCGCAGGCGTCGCATTTTCCCTGCCATTTGGGATAAACGGCACCGCAGTTCTGACAAACGAATTCGCTGTTTTTCTTAGCCAAAGCTAAACCTCCACTTTGATCGGTCCTTGGGAACAGCCGTTGATAAACTGGCGGACATAGGGATTATCGGTTTTATCCATCTCTTTGACAGTTCCCTGCCAGATGATTTTGCCTTGATACAGCATGGCAATTTTATCAGCGATTTTGCGCGCCGAAGCCATGTCGTGCGTAATGGTCAACGCCGTGGCGCCCAGCTCCTTGACCGATTGAATAATCAGATCATTGATGACGTCGGCCATAATCGGGTCCAACCCGGTTGTGGGCTCGTCAAAAAAGATAATTTCTGGTCTGGTGGCAATCGCCCGCGCCAAACCGACGCGTTTTTGCATGCCGCCGGAAAGTTCCGAAGGCGATAAATCCGCCACGTCCGGTGCCAAACCAACCTGACGCAACACTTTGACAGCTTTCGCCTTGGCTTGTTTTTTGGGCATTTTCTGATTTTCTATCAGGCCAAAAGCCACATTCTCCCACACGCTCAGACTGTCAAACAGCGCACCGCCCTGAAACAACATACCCATTTTGGAATGCAGATGCTCTTTGTCTTTTTCGCTGACGCCGACAACTTCGCGGTCATCAATGAGAATCGAACCGTTATCCGGCGTCAGGATCCCCTGAATGCATTTGATCAACACCGATTTTCCCGTTCCGGAACCACCGATAACGACCAAAGATTCTCCTTTGGTTATATCCAGATCGACGCCGTTTAAAACGACTTTTTTGCCAAAGGCTTTATGCAGATTGGTAATTTTTATCTTGGTATCGCTCATTTCTCTTTTCTCCGCAGCCTATTTGGCAAAAAACAGTTCGGTAATGATATAGTTGAAAATCAGAATCAAAATCGAGGCAGAAACCACGGCATTGGTTGTCGCTTCGCCAACGCCCTGAGCACCGCCACGGGATTTATAGCCGTTATAGCAGCCCATGACCGAAATGATAAAACCGAAAACTGCCGCTTTCACTACACCGGTGGTAATATCAAGAGCCACCAGATTTTGCAGCGTGGCATTGACGTAGTTTGCCGGATTGAAGCCTAATTTGTAAATGCAGACAACATAACCGCCAAAAACGCCTATCACATCGCCGATCAGTACCAAAAGCGGCAAAACCAGGATGGCGGCAATAACCCGCGGTGCCACCAGATACTTAAAAGGATTGGTCGACAAAGTGGTCAGCGCGTCGATTTGCTCGGTCACGCGCATGGTACCGATCTCAGCAGCCATGGCGGCACCTATTCTTCCGGCAACCATCAGGGCAGACAAAACCGGCGCCAATTCACGGGTAACAGAAATCAAAACAACGGAAGCAACCATGCTCTCCGCGCCATAGCTGGCAAAACCGGTATAACTCTGCAAGGCAATCACCATTCCGGCAAAAATCGTCGTCAGGCCGACAACCGGTAGAGAATAAAAGCCGATGTCTATCATCTGTTTGCCGAGAAGACGCAGATAAAACGGCGGCGTTACACTATGGTAAAGCGCTTGGGTGATAAACAAAAACAATTCGCCAAGCCGGGAAACAAACTTAACCAGCGGAATTCCCTGTTTGCGCAAAAAATTAACTAAGCCAGAAGTAAACATTGATTTTTTCCGATAAATTATAAAAAAACTGTCTTTATCTTAACGGGAAGTCGTTAAGAAATCAACATTCTTCTTGAACTCATCACCAGGTGATTTAAAACAGTTTGAGGATGGACTGGCTGGCCTGAGAAGCTAAAGACAGCGAATTGACCGCCAATTGCTGCCGGGTTTGCAGGGCCAGCATATTGGCGGATTCCTCATTCATATCGGCAAGCGTGAGTTTGTCCGCCCCTTCGGTCAATACATTGATCAGATTTTGCGTAAAGTTCTCACGAGTGGTGACGATTGAGTAATAGTTACCCAGTTCTGAGCTCATCTGCCGGATTTGATTCAGGGCCTTGGTCAGTTCTTGGATCGATTTCACCACATCACCTTGGTTTTGCCAATCGGTCGTCACCAGTCCCAAGGCTTTGGCTGAGGCATCTTTGCCCTGCACCGCCAGTTGTGCCGAACGGTTTTCATTGAAAGTTACGGTCAAATCTTGTTCCCGTAAGAGATTAATCCCTTTGTAAGAGCTGTCCTTAATCAAAGAGTCATATTGTTTGATAATTTCGCCATATTGCTTGCCGTCATTTTTCTTCTGATAAGTCTGTTTTATAGCCAAATGGTTTAAATCAGGCAAAGGCGGCTGGGTATAGGTCTCTCCTTCAACCTTTTGATACTCCGGCGGGGTTTCTTGTAGATCATGTCCGGTAATTTTAAAATCAATGTCTTCTTGCGTTTGATATACCTGCCCGGCCAAACTGATTTTTCCACCGGCCACAGCCGTAATGGTGGAAGAAGACATGTCTCCCCAGGTTCTGACAAAATAACTGCCGATTAAATTAATCGTTGCCTCAGAAGAAGTAATAGCAATATCTATTGTCGATGGAGATCTGGCATTGTCACTCGGCTCTGATCATTTAAAATCAACGAGCCATAAACTCCATAATAATTGTTAATTTGCGTTGTCCCGTTGCATATTATGTCACTACTATAAAATGTTCCGCTTGTCGTGGCAGAGATATTAACCAATGTATCATTAAACTCACATTTGGACGATTCAAAAGAATTTCTACTGCCCTGCACATTGATGACCGTTCCCGATGCGGTTTTCAAATAACTGTTTCCGACAAAAGAAGCATTAGCCGCAATATAAAAATTATTTTTTCCCTGCAGAAGAGTGGCTTCTTCTTGCTTACCATTCCCCATAATCAATATGTTATTTGTGGCGGCATTTTCAACATCAAAATAAACGTCCAGATTTTGCATGAACATTTGGGGATGCTTATCCCCCTTTTTGATCAAGAAAAGTCTTTGTCCATCTGCTTTTCCGGTGGTATAAATGCTTAAGTCGGAAACATTACCCGATGTTGTAATGACAGAAGTTAACGCTCCTCCCTCAATTTCAAAATTAAGCGCCGAGAATTTGCCGCGCTCGTTGTCCGCCACGCCGTAAGTCCCGATCCCAGTCAAGTTCTGCCCTTCTTTCAAGGTAATGGCAGTATTACCCATGTCGATTTGACCATAAATAACAATGTCGCCTTTTCTGCCGCTGTCTATCGCCGCCAACAGTTCCTCTTTGCTGCTGACTACTGCCGCCACACCTTCTTGTTCCTCAAACCAAGACTTGGCAGGAATGTTTACCGTCTCCAAAGCCTGCGTTGCCGTGGCCGAAGCTTGTTCCAGCAATTTGGCTCCGGCTTCCAAGCCTTCCGTTGCCGCTTTAATCGTCTGGATCCCTTGCGCCATGGAATCTAACAAAGCCGACAAATC
>CAKQMD010000026.1 GCA_934254925.1 uncultured Alphaproteobacteria bacterium | reverse complement strand
ACGATCGGGATGACGCTGCCGCAGGACACTTTGCCCGGAGACACCGTGGCAACGACCCTGCAGCAGGACACGATCGGAACCCTTCCCAACGATACCGCCAAAACCGTCGTTTCGCTGGACGGCAACCACAATGACGCGTCTGATTTTGCTGCCGATACGGGAAAAGATGTCAAAACCGACCTCACGTCTGGAAGCAGCGAAACCTACACGCCGTCAAATGATTCGAATTTCAGCGAACACAGCCTGAAAAGAATGTTTGAAAATTCGGCGGCAAAATGGGACAACAATGCTTTGGCTCGTCGTCTTGCCCAAATGGAAAAAGACGGACTGCAGGTTTCTGCAGAGTTGAAGCAGGCTTTGTCGGGCAATGCGACCGGCAAGGGCATTGTCAATGGGTTCTACCAGATGATTCGCGACGGCCAAGTTGAATCTTTGCCTGAGGGAATGTCTCCCGAAGTTTACGTCGACAAGCTCACACGTCTGATGCAACTAGCTCCCGAAGCGCGCAAGGAAGCGATCGACGTCATGCTCAAAGAGCTGTTGTGTCCGGAGTTTAAGCCGAGTGCCGAAGAAGTCAAAAGCGTCAATGATGCCTTGAAAGACATTGTTTACGGCAGCGGCGCCATGAAGGTAATTGTTCCCGATGCCGACGGCAACCTTTGCCTGAAAGAGGTTTCTAATTTCGGTCAATACACCGGCCCGCAGCAAATGGCCGTCTTGGACGGAAAATCCTATCCGCTGCGGACGCCAAACGTCACCACGGGATTAGATGCCGAAGTTGACTGCGACGAAGGCAAGGTAAAAATCAGCACGACTTATTACACTCAGGAAGTTGATTGCGGTTGCGACGAACCGACAACTCTGCCGCAGGAAAAAGCTACGCCGCGTCCTGATATGGATAAACTTCCCGGTCAGGTGGGCGGTGTGACCGTTGACAACAGTGCACCGGAAATTCCCGATCCGTTTGAAACCCCGACGGTAACCGTTGAAAAACCCGAGGTTCCGACGCTTCCCGAGGATTTCAGCTATATTGCTGAAGGCCGTGACGGTTGGATGAATGCCACAAATGTCGAGTTCCTTGATGCAGAAGGCAAAACCGTACCCATGGAAAAAGTCTTTTTGCGAAACGAAGACGGCTCTTTCGTGGTTGAAGGCAAAGGCAACAAGGCGCATTATGTCATCGACACCGAGGTGGTTAAGTCTGCTCAAGCGCAATATGTTCAGGCGGACGGAGCGCCCGGCAGCGAGCAAAGCTACGGCACCCGCCAGCTCAATAGCGATTTCCGCATCAGTACCGATCATTTTGAAGCGCCGCATTTTGATACGGAAAGCCTCAACCATCGCATCACTTTTGAGGGCAGGGACGGCCGTATGGAAGTTCAGGGCGCCATAGAGAGAATCCCGGCCGGTACCGAACTGGAAAACGGCAAGGTCGCAAAGGTCGATTCTGTTCGCCTGCAATATCTGAATCGTAAGGGTGGTGTTGTGGAAAAGGTCTTTCCTGCTTCCGCGGCCGAAAAAATGGGCCTGACCGACCATGGCGTTGCGGATCAGACGGAAGCTTTGCCGGAGAAAACGAGCGGCGGTAACAAAAAAGCTTCTCAAATTTCCGTAACCGGAGCTTTTTACAACGGCGGCAATTCTCGCTAAGATAAAAACATAAAAAAACCGGGGTTTTCCCGGTTTTTTTATGCAGTGACGTCTTTATTCTTCCAAATAACGGCGGATGAAACGCGTGTTCTTTCCGATTCGAGACAAAATCTCGTAAGAGATGGTACCGGCGTCCCGTCCCATGTCGTCCAAGGTATAAAAATCATCGGCCAGGGTGGCAAGGTCGCCGACTTCCAGACCGTCGATGCCCGTAACGTCGCAAATGATGTTGTCCATGGAAATCCGCCCGATCATCCGCGCCTCGCTGATTTTGTTGTGAACAGTGAAAAAGACTTTGCCGACATTGGACAAAGAGCGCGGAATCCCGTCGCCGTAACCGATGGAGATGATGGCGACCTTCCGCGGCGAATTGGCTCGATAAGTCGCCGAATAGCCGACAAAGTCTCCGGGGCTCAGCGGTTCGATCTGCAAAACCGGCGCCTGAATTTTTACCACTTCCGCCATCTGGTTTTCCCGATACGGTGCGGTGTTGATACCATACATCGCCGCCCCGAGGCGCACCATGTTTTGTTGAAAGTCTTTGCCGAGAAAAACGCCGTCGGAAGCTGACAAAGAAGCCGGAAGATGCGGAAAATACAGGTTTTTCAGACGATTAAAATTTTCCAGCTGCCGGGCGTTCATGAAATGGCCGGCCTCGTCGCCGCAAGCCAGATGAGACATGACCAGGGAGAAAGCGTCGCGGTCTTCGTCTGAGAGACGTTCCAGTTCCTCTTCCCGAAAACCGAGGCGGTTCAGCCCCGTTTCGATATGAATAACCGGTTTGATGCCGGGAATTTGATGTTCTTTCCAAAAAGCAAACATTTCCGGCGAACTGATAACCGGGATCAGTTTATATTTTTGAAACAGCTCCAGGCAGTCTTCGCCGATGCCCTGCAAAACCATAATATTGGCGCCGGGCGCCTTGTCGCGGATTCTTTCTCCCTCGACGGCATGGGCGACAAAAAAATTTTTGCAACCGCAGTTTTTGAACAAATAGTCGACGACGACGGGGGCAGAAAGCCCGTAGGCGTCATCTTTTACCACGGCGGCCGGGGTTGCGCCGGCGGCAATTTTTTTAAGCATGTCAAAATTGCTACCGAGTTTGTTTAGCCTGATTTCTAAGATAGGTCTTGTCAAAATGCTCATTTTTCTCTACATTCCCTAAAGAAACATTGAAAGTCACATGGCATGCAGTTTATCGACACCCACATCCATTTGCAAGACCTTAAATCAGGATTTGCACCAGCGGATTTTGCTCCTTTGGGGATCATGCGCTGCATCTGCGTCAGCACCGGCCCGGAAGACTGGGAAGCGGTGGCGCTTCTTGCCGAGCGTTTTCCTGATTTTGTCGTTCCGGCTTTTGGGTTGCATCCTTGGCAGGCCGCCGCGGCAAAAGCCGATTGGCCGGCACGGCTGGAAAACTTTTTGCGCTGTTTTTCCCGGGCGTTGATCGGCGAATGCGGGCTTGACCGTCTGAAGAATCCGGAACAAGAAAAGCAAAAGGAAGCCTTTGCCCTACAAATCGCTTTGGCAGAAAAATACCGTCGTCCGCTGCTGATTCACGCCGTCAAAGCGCAGGATTGGCTGGAAGGCTTTTGGTCAAAACTGCCGCCGAAATTCGTTTTTCATTCTTATGCCGGCCGTCCAGAACTGCTGAAAAAGATTTTGTCTGCCGGCGGTTTCGTTTCTTTTTCGCCCTCGATTCGCAAAATAAAAAATCCTCAAGAAACAGTCAAAGCCGTACCGGCCGAACGTCTGCTTTTGGAAAGCGACGCTCCCTATCAGGGCCGACCGGAAGACTTGCGGGCTTTGCTTGGCTTTTTGGCTCAATGCCGCGGCGAAGACGAAGAAGCCCTAGCCGCGCAAATTTATAAAAATGGTAAGGAGTTATGTGGTGGAGACTAATCGGCGTTTTATGCGTACGGAAGCGCTTATCGGTGCCGAAGGCGTGGAAAAACTGCAACATGCATCGGTTATGGTGGTCGGTTTGGGCGCCGTCGGCGGTTATGCGCTGGAGGCTCTGGCCCGCGCCGGCATCGGCCGACTGATTTTGGTAGATTTTGACGTCTTTGACGAAACCAATATCAATCGGCAGATTTTGGCGCTCAGTTCGACTGTCGGCCGCCGCAAGACCGAAGTCGCCCGGGAACGGGTTTGGGAGATCAATCCCGACTGTCGGATTGAGGTTTGCGATTTGTTCGTAAACCGGGAGACAATTCCGCAATTGCTGCGGATGCCAGTAGATTTTGTCGTTGACGCCATCGATTCTCTCAATGCCAAATGTTGTCTAATTGAAGCGCTGCAACAGGCGGGGATTCCTTTTGTCTCTTCCATGGGCGCCGCCTTAAAGACGGATCCGTCGCAAATTCGGCTCGGCAGCTTAGCCCAGACGGAAAATTGTTCTCTGGCCCGTATGGTCAGGCAAAGGCTGCGCCGTCGCGGGGTTGATCTGCAGCAGGTTCTGTGTGTTTCTTCGCGAGAGCTCCCGCGGCCTGTGCCGGATGCAAAACCGCAAGATGAACGGGAACGAAGGCCCTTGGGATCATTGCCGACGATTACCGCCATTTTTGGCCTGATGATTGCCAATGAGGTCATTTGCCGCCTTGCGACCACGATAAAAGATTGCAATAAAACGCCAAAAGGCATATCTTAAAACCTGAAAATACAAAATAAGGCAAGGAAGAAAAAATGTCGTCTGCACCAAAATCGCTGCGTTTGCAGCTGGCTTTAATGGGCCGGGTCAATGTCGGAAAATCGAGTTTTTTAAATCTGGTGACGGGGCAGGAAATTGCCGTTACCAGTCCGATAGCCGGGACAACGACGGACGTTGTCGAAAAAAATCAGGAACTGCAGCCTTTGGGGCCGGTCACTTGGCTGGATACCGCCGGCTTTGGCGACTCGACGGAATTGGGGGATAAACGCCTGGCCAAAACGCTTAAGGTTTTTGAGCGTGCCGATGTCGTGCTGCTGGTTTTGGATTCCCCCGAACTCTTGGAAACGGAAAAGCTGATTGTTCAAGAGGCGGAAAAACGCGGTCTTCCTTTGCTCAAGATTTATAACAAGGCTGATTTGTACGCTGCTCCGGCTGACGGAATTGCCGTCAATGCGCTGGATAAAGGCAGCCGGGATCAAGTTTTGAATGCCCTGAAAGCGGCTTTGATCGGCATTTGTCCCGAAGACTTCATCACCCCGCCGCCTTTGCTGGGCGATTTGCTGTTGCCGCATGAGACGGTAGTGATGATCATTCCGATAGATTTTGAGGCGCCGAAAGGCCGTCTGATTATGCCCCAGGTTCAGGCGTTGCGTGATTGCCTGGACCATGAACAGACTGCAATCGTCGTCAAAGAGAACGATTACCTGCGCGTGCTGGATAACCTGAAAACGCCGCCGGCTTTGGTCGTTTGTGATTCTCAGGTAGTGGATCAAATGGTGGCCTCCACACCGAAAGAAATCAAATGTACGACTTTTTCAACGCTTTTTGCCCGTCTGAAAGGAGACTTGGAACACTTTGTCGAAGGCGCGGCCGCCATCGGCGCCCTGCAGGACGGTGATAAGGTGCTGGTTGCCGAGTCTTGCACGCATCATGCGGCGGAAGACGACATCGGCCGGGTGAAAATTCCCCGTTGGTTGCAAAATAAAACCGGAAAAAAATTGGATATACGCTTTGTTTCTGGCCGGGATTTTCCTGCCGATTTGGCAAGCTTTAAACTGGTGATCCAGTGTGGCGGCTGCATGGTCGGCCGCCGGGAGATTCTGTCTCGTATCAATATCTGCGCCGCGGCCGGCGTGCCGATCACCAATTACGGTATTTGCATTTCGGAGCTCAAAGGCGTTTTGGAGCGCATTTTGGAGCCTTTTCCGCAGGCGCTGCAAACCTGGCGGTGGAAAAAATTGACGCAAGGTAAGGATTGACTCATTTTGCAAAAGGTCTATATTGACGATAAAGACAAATTTTGATGTTTATTATTTAAATTTATAGACTTATGGAAAATGAGAAAAACAAACTTCCCAAAATCAATGTTGAGGGATTGACCAGCTTCATTCCCGAGCAAAAGATCTTGGAACTGCTGAAGCTTAAGAGCAATGACAAAGGTCGGATAAGAGCGGTTATTGCCAAGTCGCTTGACAAAAATCGTCTTGATCCCGAGGAAATGGCCCTGCTTTTGAATACGCAAGATCCTGATCTTGTTGCAGAAATCGAAGCGGCCGCCCGCCGGTTGAAGGTAGAAATCTATGGCGAGCGGATCGTGTTGTTTGCGCCGCTTTATGTCGGCAACAAATGCATCAACAATTGCGTTTATTGCGGTTTTCGCAAAGACAACAAAGATCTTGTCCGCCGCACGCTGAGTTTGGAGGAATTGGAGCAGGAAGTCCGCAGTTTGGAACGTCTCGGTCATAAACGGCTGATTATGGTTTACGGCGAACATCCGTCCTATGATCCGGAGTTTATTTATGAGACGGTGCGTAAAGTCTACGACACAAAGGAAGGCAAAGGAGAAATCCGCCGCGTTAATATTAACGCGGCGCCGCTGGACGTTGAAGGTTTTCGCCGCGTTAAATCCGCGGGGATCGGCACTTATCAGATTTTCCAGGAAACCTACCATCAGGCAACCTATCGCACGGTTCATCCTTCAGGATTGAAGGCCGATTATTTGTGGCGGCTCTATGCTTTTGACCGCGCAATGGAAGCCGGAATCGACGATGTCGGCATGGGTGCGCTGATTGGCTTGTATCATCACAAGTTTGAGGCTTTGTCCATGCTGTATCACACGATCCATCTGGAAGAAAAATTTGGTGTCGGTCCGCATACGATTTCTTTTCCGCGTATTGAACCGGCCATAGGCACCGCCTATGCCGATCATCCGCCTTATGCTCCGACGGATGCCGAGTTTATGAAGATGATCGCGGTGATTCGCTTGACAGTGCCTTATACCGGCATGATCTTGACGGCACGGGAACCGGTGGCGCTGCGAAACGAGGCCATCGGTTACGGCATCAGCCAAATTGATGCCGGATCGGATATCGGCGTCGGTGCTTATTCCGGTCAGGACAATGTCAGCTCGGATAAAAAGAGCCAGTTTGTCTTGAGCGATAATCGCAGCTTGGATCAGGTCGTAGGTGAACTTTGCGAAGCAGGATACCTGCCGTCTTTTTGTACCGGCTGTTATCGTTTGGGCAGAACGGGAGAGCATTTTATGGAATATGCCCGTCCCGGCTTTGTCAAAGAGTTTTGCGTACCGAACGGCATTCTGACTCTGTTGGAATATCTGATGGATTATGCAGGGACAGAAACTAAAGTCAAGGCCGTGCAAGCCATCAATCGAGAATTGGCGGCCATGCCGGAAAACGCGTTCAAACAACGCATTCTGGAAAAAATCGATCAAATTATTGATGGCCAGAGGGATCTCTTTTTCTAAATAGTAAAAAAACCGATCAGCGTTAGGCTGATCGGTTTTTTGTGTCTAATTCCACAATAACGGGGTCAATAGATTATATCCAAAACGCCGATTGCCTGAGGAAAAGTTTTGCAAGTTTTTTGAGCCGTTTTCTCATTTCTTTTATACTCCTGATATTAAAAAGGAGAAGAAATGAGTAACAGTATCAGTTTAACCGCCTCGATGCGATCGAATTTGTTGAGCCTGCAGAAGATTGCCGGCCAAGTTGACTTGACTCAAAATCGTCTTTCGACCGGCTTAAAAGTCAATTCGGCGATTGACAATCCTTCTTCTTATTATACGGCTGTCTCTTTAAACAACCGTGCCAGTGACCTGTCATCCTTGTTAGACTCGATGGCACAGGGAATCCAGACGATTAAAGCGGCGACGGAAGGTTTGGAGGCCGGGGCCGGACTATTGGAACAAGCTGCCGCCACGGCAACCCAGGCTTTGGAGACCAATCATATTCCCGCCAAGTCCTGGTTTGAACAGCAAGAAGGCGTAGCGGCCGTGGTTTCGACCAAAGACGAACTGTTGACCGCGATCGACAGTGGCAAGAGCGGAGATATTGTGATTTACGGTCAAATCGACATGGGCAATACAAGCATCACTCTTAAAGACGGACAAAACTTAACCGGCATCGGCGCTTACGGCATTGCGGACGGTTTAAAGGATAAATTTTCAAAATTGGTTTTTGACATGTCGGGGACTTCCGGGGTTTCGGCGATTGTCAATCGGGGAACGCATGTCTTTTCAGACTTTTCCATAGAGTTCACTCCGGGCGAATTTCCCAGCAGCGCTCTTTCTTCGGCGTCTCGAAACGATAAGGCTTATTTGCATAATGTCGATATTCGTTCGGATGGCCGGAACGTTGAAGACAGCAGAGAAAAAATATCCGTTGTCAATGGTGGAAGTTTGGAGATCAGCGGATATTGTTTGCTTGATTCTTTTGATTCAAAGTTTATGTGGAACTTTGTGGATGTTGATCTTCATCTTGCCGGAACGGCCAAATTGGACAGCCTGACGATCGGCCGCAATAGCTGGAAGCTTTCTTTAAAGCTGGATGACCAAGCGGAAGTCACGATGACGGGAAGGGAATGGATGAATACGGACGGAAAGTTTGAACTAAACGGCCGCTCGACGCTGAACATAGAGGGGACGGGCGACGCACAGGATCTGGCTGTTTACGCCAGTGATTTGACCTTAAACGACGAGAGTCGCTTGAATGTAGATCGGGTCGGATTTGCTTTTTATGGAGACAATATTCGTTTTAATTCGGCAAACAGCGAAATCAATGTGTCTGCCGACAGGTTTGTCTATACCGCCCAGCCGGTCGAATTTTATGCTGCCGCCGGATTACAGTTGGGGTTTAACGGAACAAAATACCTGACGGACAATGAGATTAGCCAAAATATCAGCGCCAATCAGACTTATTTCCCTGATGAATTTTATGAAATCGGCAAGATTACCCCGCCGAAGGCGACGCTTCCTGAGCATGAGACGTCTAAAGAGCGGGAAAAGGAAACGCCAAAATATGCCGCCCAATACAATGAGATCGTCAGGCAATATGATTCGCTGATCAAAGACAGCTCTTACAAGGGGATTAATTTGTTGCGCGAACAGGACCTGACCGTAACCTTTAACGAAGACCGTTCCGCACAGTTGGCCGTCAAAGGCAAGGACGCCTCGGCCCAAGCTTTGGGGCTAAATCTGACGGATTGGCAAAACCAAGGCGACATCGCCCAATCCTTGGCAGAGATTTCCGGCGCGCTTAATCAAATCCGCCAGATGTCATCAGAACTCGGCAATTACTACTCAATCGTAACAACCAGGGAGAATTTCACCCAAAACTTAATCAATGTCCTCACCGAAGGCGCCGACAAACTCACGCTTGCCGATATGAACGAAGAATCGGCCAATATGTTGGCTTTGCAAACCAGGCAACAATTGGCGGTCAATTCGCTGTCTTTGGCTTCTCAGGCCAGCCAATCCATCCTCAAACTGTTTTAAAGCCATTGGGCAAAACTTTTATATCTGCTTGCTATTGCTGACAAAATCAAATAAAATCCAACTAAATTTAAAAAAAGAGGGATTTTGTGCAAATGAGAATGATTAAGCCCATTGTAAACGTCTCAAAAATAATCGACAATTACAATGTCATTGTCTGTGGGTTTGACGGTGTGTTGACCGATGGGGCAGGGGTGAAGTCTGAGGCCATTACGGCGCTGGTAAACATGAAAAAAAACGGCAAAAAAATTGTCGTCCTCAGCAATTCGCCGTGGCGGGTGGCAAAGATCGTCCGCTTCCTGCATGCCAACAAAGTGCCCGTGGCGTTGTTTGATGCCGTTGTCTCCGCCGGGGAAATCCTCCATTATAAGTTAAAGACGGCCGACGGTGTTTACGGTGCCTTGGGCCGCCGCTACTGTCATCTGGGCGACCGTTCGGAACGCGGCGTTTTTGACGGTCTTGACTTTACGCCGGTCGACAAGCTGGAAAACGCCGAATTTTTATATATGAGTTCGGTCAAGTCCAGCGACGACTACCTTGACAACTATTTGCCGGAGTTGGAACATGCCGCCGCGCTTGGGCTGCCTTTGTTGGTGGCCGGCAATGACACTTCCTGCCATATCAAAGGCAAGATCTCGGTTGCTCCCGGCGCCTTGGCCGAGCAATATGCGGTTTTGGGCGGCAGAATCGTCACCGTCGGCAAGCCGGCGGCCGAGATCTTTTCTTATGCTCTGGACGGCATGCTGGAAACGGATCCCCGGCAGATTCTCGTCATCGGCGACAATCTGAATACCGACATCAAAGGGGCAAATCTTATAAATGCGCCTTCGGCCTTGATTTCTAAAGGGATTCATGTTAACTATTTGGGAGAGGGGTATATCCCCGATGTGGCCAAAACCCGGGAGCTGTCGATTAACTTTGACGCTTATCCCGATTATGTCATTTCTAACTTGAGGTGGTAAAATGCAATTGACTCCCGGAATCCGGCGTTTGATTTTGATTATTGCCTTTGCCGTACTGTTCTGGGTCATAACCTGGCCGGTCGGGCGCATCAAACCCGTAGACGTTGAAAAGCTGAATCCTCAGCGCAGTTCGGAAGAAGTGACGTTTGAGGAAATGACCTCGTTTCTGGAAACTTGGTCGCAGTATCTTCAGTCTGATGCCGCCAAAAACGCCGTCTCTTTGTCTCTGAGCACCAAAACCGCTGACGAAAGCATTTCTCCCGGTATCAAACGTTGGCTTGCCGGCCGCGGCTGGACGCCCGGTCGCTTTTTTTACGTCGAACAACGGCTCAAGAGCGTGGTAGATGCCGCATTGCTTAAAAGACACCTGGAAGCCAACCGGCAAATGCTGGCTTCCCTCGGCGGCAAGAGTTCTGGCAGTTACGGCAATTTAGCTGGCATTATTGCTGATCAGGAGCGCCGTTTGGAAGGCATTCAAGCCACTCCAGAAGAAATCGCCATGGTGATGCCCAATTTGGATACGATTGATGAAATTTTGAAAGGGCAGGCGGTTTATAAGCCCTAAGCTCCGGCTAACGCTTCGGCCTGCAGTTCAATTTCCAGCCACAGGTTTTCCTTTTGCGCCTTTTCTTCTTGCGCTTGCTCCAGTTCTTTGCTCAACTTGTCGAACTTTTCCGGATCCCGGGTATAAAGCTCGGCGTCGCCCAAAGCTTCGCACAAACCGGCAATCTGTTCTTCCAGCGTGGCGATTTCGTGCGGCAAAACCTCTCTTAAACGCTGCTCTTTATAACTGAGTTTTGTTGGCCGATTGTTGTTTTTGGTCGCTTGCGGTGCCGTTGCGGGAGGTGCGCTTTTTTTGACGGGAGCCGCCGTCGACGTTTTTTGCAGCTTGGCCGCAAGCTCGCTGTAGCTGCCGGCATGTTCGAAAATGCGTCCGTCTCCCGGCATATAAATCACTGAAGTCACGACTCTGTCGATGAAATCTCGGTCATGACTGACCAGCAGGATCGTACCTTGATAATCATCCAAAACTTCCTGAAGCAGATCCAGCGTATCCATGTCCAGATCGTTTGTCGGTTCGTCCAGGACCAAAAAGTTTGAAGCTTGTGCCAAGGTGACGGCCAGCATCAAGCGGTTTTTCTCCCCGCCGGACAAAGCGGCGACAGGGCAATGCGCCTGATCAGGCTTAAACAGAAAATCCTTAAGATAAGCCACGACATGGCGATATTGTCCCTGCACCATGATGTGGTCGCCTTTGTCGCACAGAGTTTGCCATAAGGTTTTCTTAGGATCGAGAGTGATGCGGTTTTGGTCGAAATAGGCTTCTTCCAGATTTTTGCCGATGCGCACGAAACCGCTATCAGGTGCCAGCCTTTTGGTCAGAAGTTTGAGCAAAGTTGTCTTGCCGGCGCCGTTTGGTCCGACAATGCCGATTCGGTTGCCGCGAATGACCCGGGTTGAAAAATCATTGACCAACGGCCGTCCTCCGAGGCTCTTAAACACGTGTTTGGCCTCGATGACCAGCTTGGAGCGAAAATCGCCTTCGTCGATGTTGAGCTTGATGTTGCCGATTTGCTTTAACTGTTCTTTACGCTCAATCCTCAGCTGTTGCAGGCGCCTGAGGCGGCCCATGTTGCGTTTGCGCCGTGCGGTTACGCCTTTGTGCAGCCACTCCGTTTCTTCGGCGATTTTTTGGTTAAGATGCTTTTGTTCGATAATCTCTTGCTCAATGACTTGGTCCTGCCATTCTTCAAAGAACTTAAAGCCCTTGTTGTTGCGGCGCATAATGCCGCGGTCAAGCCAGAAGGTCGTCTGTGAAACATTGGCAAGAAACATCCGGTCATGAGAAATCACCATGACCGCACCGCGAAAATCGCGAATGACTTGTTCCAGGGTTTCGATTGTCGGCATGTCGAGATGGTTGGTCGGTTCGTCCAACAGCAAAATGTCGGGATCATCGATCAAAGCTTGGGCCAAGGCAGCTTTGCGCCTTTCTCCGCCGGAAGATTCCTCCGGGTGCTGACTGCCGCGAATACCCAGTTTTTCAATCAAGACGTCAGCCTTGTAATCCTGCGAAGGGTCATAATGAGACAAACCTTTGAGGATGACTTCCTTGAGGCTTTGACAACCGTCAAACGTCGGTTCCTGAGGCATATAAGCGATGCGTATGCCCGGTTGGATGAAGATTTCGCCGCTGTCGGCCTCAATTTTGCCGGAAATCACTTTCATCAGGGTTGACTTGCCCGAACCGTTGCGCCCGACCAAGGAAATCTTGTCGCCGCGGTTGATGTAAAGGTCAAGGTTGGAAAACAGCTGATTGGAGCCAAAAGCCAGACTCACGCCCTTCAGCGCGTAAATGGGAGGTTCTTGCGGCATGTCAAATATCTTCTTCTATCAGTTGCATGCCTTCAATCTGCCATTCAATTCCTTTTGCAGTCCATAAGAAGAAGTCGTTGATCTTTTCTTCCTTAAGGCCGATTTCCATGCCGATTTTGTAGATCGTGGCGATCTCGGCATCGGTCAACTCGTGGTCTGAAACCGCCAGCATGATCATTTCCCGCAGAATAAACCGCTTCAGACGGATGTTTTTAATGCCTTTGAGCTCTGCGATAAGTTCTGCGGCCTTTTGCTTTTTCTTAACGCTGCGCAGCTGTCTTTTGGGAAAGCCGATCTCTTCGGCCTGCCGGTTAAGATAGTCCTTTTTTTCCTGACTGGGGTTTTTCTGCACGTTCAAAATAAAAGCCAGGGCTTTGAGGTAAGAGACTTTTTCTTCTTCACTCATGTCTTGACGGTAGTTGCTCATTTTTTCCACTCTTGTCTTTTGTTTTTCTGCCGTTAATATACATGAGAAAATAAAGATTTGCAAAAAAAAATAAAATAATTATATAATGGGCCAAACAAAACTTTAATCAGGAGACTTTATTAATGCCCTTAAAAATCGAACTCAAACCTCATGAAAGCATTATCATCGGCGAGTCTTTAATCACCAATGACGGTGAGCGGACGCGTTTTTACATTGAAGGCAACGTCCCCATTTTGCGCGAAAAATTCATTTTGCGGGAAAAAGACGCCAATACCCCTTGCAAGCGCATCTATTTCGTGGTCCAGCAGATGTATTTGTCCCGCGGGGCTGAAGCCTTGCAGAACCTCTATCTGGAATATGTGCGGGATTTGCAGGAAGCGGCGCCGAGTCTCATTCCTTATTTGTCGGTGGTGAATGAAAACATCATCAATTGCGACTACTATGCCGCGATCAAAAACGCCTCCAAGCTTTTGCAAAAAGAAGAGGAGTTTTTCGGCGAAACCCTGAAGGAAAGCATCTGATCCCTTGCTTTTCCGCCTTTGGGGCAATTTTGAGCAGCCTTTTTTATGTAGGTTAATTATTTGTTAACAACCTCGTAAAAAGGCTGTTTTTTTATATTTTTTTCTCTATACTTTCAACCAAAGTTTAATAAGAACCAAGGTGTCCGGTCGCCGGGGTTTTATAAATTTTAACATGGAGAAAGAAAATATGGCCGACATTTCATTAACAGCAAGTATGCGCTCAAACTTGTTATCTTTGCAAAATACCCAGTCTCTGATGGACCTGACCCAGGAGCGCCTGTCCACCGGTAAAAAAGTCAACTCGGCAATCGATAATCCGTCTTCTTATTATACGGCTCAGTCGCTGACCAACCGTGCTAATGACCTGAACGCTTTGTTGGACTCGATGGGTCAAGGTATTCAAACTATCAAGGCTGCCAACGAAGGTATTGAGGCGATTACCGCTTTCGTCGAACAAGCCAAAGGTGTGGCCAATTCGGCGTTGGATACCTCCAAAGGCGAAGATCGCGCCAAATATCAGGAACAATTTAACAATATTTTGAAGCAGATCGACTCTCTGGCCAAAGACTCGGGCTATAAGGGAATTAACCTGTTAAACGGTGACAGCCTGACTGTCACCTTCAACGAGGACCGTTCGTCCAAATTGGAGATTGAAGGAAAATATGCCGACTCCAAGAGCCTCAATATTACGGCTCTGACCGAAGAGGAAGACAGCACCTGGAATGCTGCCGCTGACGGTATTACGACGGCAGAGGATGCCTTGACCGCTAAGCAGGACGAAATCACCGCCAAAAAGGCGGAAGTGACCGCTCAGGAAGAAGTGGTTGCCGAAAAACAAGAAGCCTATGATACGGCCAAAGCCGCTTATGATGCAGCTGTGGCTCCCGGAGGCGGCGGTGATGCTGGTAATACTTTGAAAGATGCCATGGATGCTGCCAAAACGGCCTTGGACGGTGAAGTGGATAAGTTAACGCCGCTGCAAACGGCTCTGAGTGGTTTGGAAGATGAAGTTCCCGCTTTGGAAGAAGCTGTTACGACGGCGGAAAAAGCGGCGGTTACCGCTTCTCGCGACAATATTAACAAGTCGGTTACCGAGGTTGAAAATGCGATAAACAATCTGCGTACCATGGCGTCCGATTTGGGTAACAATTACTCGATCGTGCAAAACCGCGAAGACTTCACCGAGAGCTTGGTCAATGTCTTGACCGAAGGTTCGGACAAGTTGACTCTGGCCGACATGAACGAAGAGTCCGCAAACATGCTGGCTCTGCAAACCAGACAGCAACTGGCCATTAACTCTCTGAGTTTGGCTTCTCAGGCTGCCCAGTCGGTTCTGAAGCTCTTCTAGTTTCTGATAAACGCAATGAAAAGGCGCCCCTGTTGGGCGTCTTTTTTTGTTTTGCAAAAAAAATGGGGATGCAAAAACGCTTTTTTGCTTAAATTGACCGAAAAAACGGACGATTTTGTGGAAATATTGTGGATAACTGCTATTAGAGATTAATGTTTTTGTCAAAGTATTTTAATCTTAAAACAAACAATTATATGTAAATTCGGTTTTATAAACTCAGGAGAAAGCAGATGGCCGATATTTCGTTAACAGCAAGTATGCGTTCCAACTTGTTATCTTTGCAGAATACTCAGTCGTTGATGGACTTGACTCAGGAACGCCTGTCCACCGGTAAGAAGGTCAACTCGGCAATTGACAACCCGTCTTCTTATTACACCGCCCAATCGTTGACCAACCGTGCCAACGACTTGAACGCTTTGCTGGACTCGATGGGCCAGGGAATCCAGACCATCAAGGCCGCCAACGAAGGTATTGAGGCGATTACTGCGTTTGTCGAGCAAGCCAAAGGTGTGGCCAACTCGGCGGTGGATACTTCTAAAGGCGAAGATCGCGCCAAATATCAGGAACAGTTTAACAATATTTTGAAGCAGATTGACGCTCTGGCCAAAGACTCGGGCTATAAGGGGATTAACCTTCTGGCCGGCGACAGCTTGACCGTGACCTTCAACGAGGATCGTTCGTCCAAATTGGAAATTGAGGGAAAATATGCCGACTCAAAAAGTTTGAATATTTCAGCTCTGACCGATGACGAAGCCAGTACCTGGAACGCCGGTGCTGAAGCCGTTACCACGGCAGAGGAAGCCGTGACGACCAAACAAGGCGAAATCAAAACCAAAGAGGAAGAAGTCGCCACTAAGCAAGAAGCCTATGATACGGCCAAAGCCGCTTATGATGAGGCTATGGCTCCCGGTGGTGCCGGCGACGATGACGGTACTTTGAAAAATGCTATGGATGATGCCAAAGGTGAGTTGGACACGGCAACCGGTGAGCTGGATACCTTGAACGAGGCGTTGACTCCGTTGCAAGAAGCTGTGACCGCGGCAGAAAAGGCTGCCACCAATGCATCGCGTACGAATATTAACAATACCATCACTCAAGTCGAAGATGCTATCAATACCTTGCGTACCATGGCTTCTGACTTGGGTAACAACTACTCGATCGTACAAAACCGTGAGGACTTTACTGAGAGTTTAGTCAATGTCTTGACCGAAGGTTCAGACAAACTGACCTTGGCCGACATGAACGAAGAGTCTGCCAATATGCTGGCTCTGCAGACCAGACAGCAGTTGGCTATTAACTCTCTGAGCTTGGCTTCTCAGGCTGCCCAGTCGGTTTTGAAGCTCTTTTAATAAAAAAGACAAGCTTTCTCCATCGTGACGCCCTTCGGGGCGTCTTTTTTTACTCTCTATATTGTTAACAGAATTTTTTTGTCTCCTTCAGAAAACGAATTTGTTTTGAAAATCAAAACTTAACCGGAACTTAACCTTTTTTGTATAAAAAGGGGGGCTATAAAATAGTATTGATAAAGTATATATTTTATGATATGATAAATTCTGTAATGTTAGTACAACATACACAGAATTCGTGTCCACAGTAATGGAGAAAGAAAATGTCTGATATCTCATTAACAGCCAGCATGCGTTCAAACCTTTTGTCGCTGCAAAATACGCAATCCCTGATGGATGTGACGCAAGAGCGTCTGTCTACGGGTAAAAAAGTCAACTCGGCTATTGACAATCCGTCCTCTTACTATACCGCCCAATCATTGACCAACCGCGCCTCGGACTTGAGCGCGCTGTTAGACTCGATGGGCCAGGGCATCCAGACCATTAAGGCCGCGGACGAAGGTATTGAAGCGATCACAGCTTTCGTTGAGCAGGCCAAAGGTGTGGCCAACTCGGCGATGGATAGCTCTGATGGTGCCGAACGCGCCAAATACCAGGCACAGTTTAACAGCATTTTGGAACAGATCGACTCTCTGGCGAAAGACTCGGGCTACAAGGGTGTTAACTTGTTGGCCGGTGACAGCTTGACTGTAACTTTCAACGAAGACCGTTCATCTTCATTGACTATTCAGGGTGAAAATGCCGACTCGGCAAGCCTGGGTATTACCAAAATCGGTGATGGTGATGATTCCAGCTGGAATGCCGGTGCTGAAGCCGTTACCACGGCAAAAGAGGCCGTAACCACGCAGGAAGCGACCATTGCCGAAAAACAAGAAGCCTATGATACGGCCAAAGCCGCTTATGATGCAGCTGTGGCTCCCGGAGGCGGCGGTGATGCTGGTAATACTTTGAAAGATGCCATGGATGATGCCAAAACGACGCTGGATCAAGAGACAGCCAAATTGCCGGGACTTGAAGAAGCCGTCACCACGGCTGAAAAAGCGGCCACCGATACGTCTCGTAACAACATCAATGCGGCCATTACCAAGGCTGAAGACGCCATCAGCACCTTGCGTACCATGGCTTCCGATTTGGGTAACAACTACTCGATCGTGCAGAACCGCGAAGATTTTACCGAAAATCTGGTAAACGTTCTGACCGAAGGTGCCGATAAGTTGACCTTGGCCGACATGAACGAAGAGTCCGCAAACATGCTGGCTCTGCAGACCAGACAGCAGTTGGCCATTAACTCTCTGAGCTTGGCTTCTCAAGCTGCCCAGTCGGTTTTGAAACTGTTCTAGTTTCCAATAAAAATAAACAAAAAGGCGCCCTTCATTGGGCGTCTTTTTTTGTGGAAAAAGAGGAAGATGACTTGTCAATAAAATAAAAAATTAATCTTATATTAACCTTTTTTCTTCTAAACTTGGTGTCATAAAAAGTAATTGAAAAAATAACTTATTTATATTATAATAACTTTATAACAACAAACATCCACAGAATTGGAGAAAAGTCATGTCTGATATCTCATTAACCGCAAGTATGCGTTCAAACCTCTTGTCTTTGCAAAATACACAGTCCTTGATGGATGTGACGCAAGAGCGTCTGTCTACGGGTAAAAAAGTCAACTCGGCTATTGACAATCCGTCCTCTTACTAT
>CAKQMD010000025.1 GCA_934254925.1 uncultured Alphaproteobacteria bacterium | reverse complement strand
TTCCAACAATTTGGCCCCGGCTTCCAAACCTTCCGTTGCCGCTTTAATCGTTTGGATTCCTTGTGCCATCGAGTCCAACAAAGCCGACAAATCACTGGCCCTATTATTTAAAGACACCGCGGTGTAATAAGAAGACGGATTATCGATTGCCGAATTGACTTTCAATCCGGTCGAAAGACGATTTTGAGTAAGATCAACCTGTCCCGCAATATTCTGCAGGCTG
Organism: uncultured Alphaproteobacteria bacterium; assembly: GCA_934254925.1. GTDB lineage: Bacteria > Pseudomonadota > Alphaproteobacteria > RF32 > CAG-239 > CAKQMD01. Next base: position 17,606 of record CAKQMD010000025.1, on the reverse strand, counting down.
AGTAAGTTTGATCGCATCGAGGCGGTTAAACTGATACTGTTGCTCATCAAAAATCTCTCCTGGATCTTAATATACTAAGTATATCACAATTCCCAAGACCAAACAACATTTTGTCAACATTTAATGGCAACGTATAAGACGATATGGACAAATTTATGTTACAAAATTGTTAACTTTTCTGTATGCCCAAACAAAATATTGTCAAATAAATTGCTTGAGAGTATAATAAAAACAAGACAAGAAGGAGGAGAGAATGGGCCGCATCTGTCTGACATTGATGTTTTGTTTGTTGACAGCTATGCTGTTTTCCGGTCATGCATACGCTCAGAAACTTCCGCCTTTGAGGGATGATTTTGATCCCAATGCATATACTCAGGAAAATATCTTACAAGGCGGCGTCAGAGACAACACAAATGTCGTCCTGCCTGACAAAGGGGCCATTCAAGGAGAAATCCCCACTAAGATAAAAGAAAATAAAAATACAAAAACGCCATCCCCCGGCAGCTCAAACAAAACAACGGGCAATCTGGTCTTGAACGGCTGCGGGGAGGGATCGGGCTTGTTCAGCGGCTTGGTCAAAACCGGCAGCGAGATCTTCTTAGGCCTGAGAGACTTGATTTATGTGGTCGCCGGTTTCGGCATCATCGGCGTTGCCGTCGGCGGCTTTTTCGGAAATTTGAATTGGAAGTGGCTGGGAGCGATCATCATCGGGCTGATCGTCATTGCCTCAACCGGCGAAATCATTGCCACCGTGACGGATTGCAAACAATTTACCTCAACCGTCATTCAGGATACTTTGAAGTAACCTCTCAATCTTTAGCATTAATGAGCTTTTGCAACAAACTTCTGATGAGATCAAAAACCTCTTTTTTCTCTTTTTTGGGAGTTTCCGGAACTTCAAATTTAATCGTCTTCAGCTCAAACATATGCAAATGCTTTTTCTCGCATAGGCTTCGATACTGGCCAAACGCCAATTCCGGGTTATGCCGCAGATACAAAACGTCCATCCTGCCGCCGAATTTTTCGTTGGCCTGTTGTATCGCCTTGTCAATTTGCTCGACGGAAAGCGGGGAAGCCGGTACTTTTTGCTCAACAAACAACACCAAAAAACGTTTGTTTTGCCCCCCGTGTTTGTGACAAGTTCTTGCAACCTTTTGATGCGGCGCTCATACTTAGCCTTCAGAGCGGGATATTCGGCTTCAAAATCGCCTTCATATTGAAAGTCATGCAAAAATTTTATGCCCGTTTTGCGATTTAAATAAACGTCGTGTTTTATTTGATTCTGGACATAATTGCCCATAAAGACCAGGTCTTCTTTGTTAAAATAATCTTCAAAGCCGTTACAAAACAGTTTTGTCCTTTCCGCAAAATCAGGGCCCAAAACCCAGTCAAAAGGGCCGGAAAATTTGCGCAATTTCGTGCGGTTCAAGAGGATGGCCGAAAGGCAGTTTTCACCAAAAGAAACAACAAAGTCATATTTTTGGTTGTTGACCTTTTCCAAGGAAGATTTAAATTTTGTTCTTAGTTTTGCAGAGGGTAGAAACAGACAAATCAAGTTAACATAAGTTCTCTTAAAATTAATCATGATGATTACTACCTTAGTCTTTTTGTTACTCCTTAAATTGTTCTACAAAATAATATTGCTGCAGCCGCGCCAGATTAACCAGTAGCGCCAGTGTAAACAACAGCCAAAAATTGTAAGCAAACTCGACAATGACAGCAGGAACAAAATCAATGGCCGCGGAAAAAGCCACGATCTGATATTGCAAAAACATAAAGCCGAACGACATCAGCAAAAAGATCAAAAAAGCCGCCAGCAAAAGCCGCAGGAAGTTACCACGGTTGCGTCGCCGGATTTCGTGCCACGGTGTCAACGTCTCTCCTCCCCAGACTTCCGCAGCCAAAGCGCCAAATCCCAAGACGATGAAAGGCACAAAAAAGCCGAGGGAAACGACGGTAAAATAAGCCAGTTCAAGGCGCCAGTCCGGCGTCGGCACTCTGGAAAGCAGCAAATAAAAAGATAACAGCGGAATCAGCAGGGAAATGATCATGACAAGAGTGACCACCAATGGCTTGGCCAAAGTCTTGTTCCATTGCAACAAGCCCTTGAGGCTGCTGTCGCCGTGAGCAAAAGCCGCCTGATAATACTTTGTCATGAAGGCAGTCAAAACCAAAAGCTTTAACAACAGGTAGAGGAGGTTGCTCTGATCGCCGCTGCAAAACCACAGGGGGTCCATCGTCAGCAGACAGCTGTAAAAGCGTCCGAAAATTCCGGACAAAAGCGTCAGCAACAAACTGTAAAGCAGCCCGGCCGCCAAAAAGGGGCGAATCTTGTCAATCAGCAAACCGTAAGGGCCGATGAGCGTTTGAAAAAAAGGCATTTGAACGGCACCGGTTTCCTCCGGCGTACACAAAAAACAAAAGCTCCTCTTTTTTTCAGAATTTTCCATGGTCAAATTTCCTTTACTGCACTGACACCCGATAAGCTGCGGATTGCCGACAAAATGTCGTTGCTGAAGGCAAAGCCGCCGTTCAAAACAATCCTGACGTCCCACAAAGCGTTGTCGGGAATAATATAGATCTTGTTTTTGCCGAATTTGTCGCCGCTGAGAATTTTTTTAAGACCGGTAACCGCCTCCGTGCTGTTGATCTCGATAACCAGGCCATTTGCCACTTCGGAAATAGCCTTGTCAAGCGTTTCTGCCGTGTTGATCATGACGCGCGGCGACCCTTCTTCGTTTTGTTTGTCGATGGTCACGTTCACCAAGACCGGCACGCCGGAAGTCAGAACCTCTTCATAACGGGCAAGCCCTTCCGAGAACAGCAGCCCCTCAAAACCGGAACTGGCATCGGCGATCTCGACAAAAGCGTACTTGTTGCCGGACTTGCTGATTCTTTTCTGAAAACCGTTGACGCAACCGGCCAGCTTGGCGCGAATGGTGTCTCCGGTACGAATGTTGCGGAAAACCTCGCTGGCGGATTTAACCCCCAAACGCTCCATCCCTCGACCGTAGCTGTCAAGCGGATGCGCCGAAAGATAAAAGCCGATGGCTTCCGCCTCGTATTTGAGCTTTTCCAGTTCCGGCCAATCGGGCTTGTCGGCCAGCCGCACTGGCGCCTGCAGTTCCTCGGTGCCGAACAGGGAAGCCTGCGAACTGTTTTTAAGCTCGGTGGCCGCGGCCATATGCTGCAGGATTGTCTCGGCATTGGCAAACAGCTTGCCGCGATTTTTCTCCAGGCTGTCAAACACCCCGGCTTTGATCAGTTGTTCCAGCTGCCGCCGGTTGTTACTGTTTGCCGGAATCCGGTGAATAAAGTCCGAAATGTCCTTAAATGCGCCGCCTTTTTGCCGCACCTCTTCAATCACTTGCATATTGGCGGCACCCACGCCTTTGACCGCGGCCAGGGCATAACGAATGTTTCCGTCCTCGACGGCAAAATCGGCGCCAGATTTGTTGATGTCGGGCTTAAGCACCTTAAAGCCCATGCGCTTGCATTCTTCTTTAAACATCAAAAGCTTGTCGGGATTGGTAATATCCAAGGACATCACTGCCGTCATAAATTCTACCGGATAATGCGCTTTAAGATAAGCCGTTTGGTACGAAATCAGCGAATAAGCCGCGGCATGCGACTTATTGAAGCCATAGGAGGCAAATTTTTCCATTTGGTCGAAAATCTGCGTTGCTGTCGCTTCGGCGATGCCGTTTTTCACCGCGCCTTCTGTAAAGATAACCCGGTGCTTGACCATTTCCTCGTGGATTTTCTTACCCATGGCCTTGCGCAGCTTATCTGCGCCGCCGAGCGTATAGCCGGCAAGTTCCTGGGCGATTTTCATCACCTGTTCCTGATAGACCATGATGCCGTAGGTCTCGTCTAAAATCGGCGCCAGCTTGGGATGCAGATAAGTAATCTCTTCTTCGCCGTGCTTGCGTTTGATATAGGTCGGAATATTATCCATCGGTCCCGGACGATAAAGCGACACGATTGCCACCAAGTCTTCAAAACGGTCGGGTTTGATTTGCTTGTGCACGTCGCGCATACCCGGAGATTCAAATTGGAAGACGGCGACGGTGTCACCGCGTTGCAAAAGTTCGTAAGTTTCTTTGTCGTCCAAAGGAATGGCGTCAATATCAATGTCAATGCCGCGGACTTTTTTGATCCAATCGACTGCCCGTTTGATGACTGTCAGGGTTTTAAGGCCGAGAAAGTCATATTTAATCAGCCCGGTCTCTTCCACAAACTTCATGTCATACTGCGTCACCGGCATGTCGGCTTTGGGATCTTTGTATAACGGTGCCAACTGTTCCAGCGGCCGGTCCCCGATCACCACGCCCGCCGCATGAACGCCGGTATGGCGATACAGTCCCTCAAGCTTCATGGCAATGTCAAAAAGTTTATTGACCTGCGGGTCTTCGCGGCGCATTTCCTCCAGTTCCGGCACTTGGTCCAAAGCCTCCTGCAAGGTCGGGTTTTTGCCTTGTACCCCGGCCGGAATCATTTTGGAAATTCGGTCCGCCTGAGAATAGGGCATTTGCAAAACCCGCGCCACGTCGCGAATCACTGCCTTGGACTGCAGCTTACCATAAGTGATGATCTGCGCCACGCAGTCGTAGCCATATTTTTTCTGTACGTAGTCGATGGTTTTGTAGCGGTTTTCCTGACAGAAGTCGACGTCAAAGTCGGGCATATTGACGCGTTCGGGGTTTAAGAAACGTTCAAACAGCAGATCAAAACGCAGCGGATCCAAATCCGTAATCCGCAAGGACCAGGCCACGATGGAACCGGCACCGGAACCTCGTCCCGGACCGACCGGGACGCCGTGGTCCTTTGACCATTGGATAAAGTCCGACACGATGAGAAAGTAACTGGCAAACCCCATCTTTTTAATCACGCTGAGTTCGTATTCCAAACGGCCGTAATAACGTTCGTCAATGGCTTTTTTCTCTTCTTCGCTCATGCCCGGTTTATAAACGTGGACTTCCATGCGCTTGGCCAATCCTTCCAAGGCATGCTTGCGAATATATTCGTCGTCGGTCAGATCGCCGCAATCAAATTTCGGCAGCAACGGCGGCACAAACTCGATAATGTAGCTGCAGCGCTTGGCGATGTTGACGGTGTTTTGCACGGCTTCCGGCAAATCCTTGAACAACTCGATCATTTCTTCGGCGGTTTTCAGACGGTTGTTGGGTGAAAACTTTCGCCGATTGTCATTGGCCACATATTCGCCGGCGGCAATGCAAACCAAAGCGTCGTGCGCTTCGTACATGTCCGTGTCAAAAAAGAAAGCTTCGTTGGTGGCTGTCAGGGGAATGTTGTGTTTATAAGCCAGATCAATAAAGGCGTCTTCGGTCTTTTTCTCAATCTCCGTGCCGATGCGGGAAATTTCCATATAAAGGCGGTCGCCGAAATAGCTTTTCCATTTGAGCAAAAACGCTTCCGCTTCCGCCGCCCTGTTCTCAAGCAGCAAACGGCCGATCGGCCCTTCCGGACCGCCGGTCAGGGCAATCAGCCCGCCGTTGAGATTTTCCAGGTCTTCCAGTTTGATCTGCGGTTTTTCCTGCGGTTCGTTTTCGTCGCTGAGATAAGCGATTTTCATCAGCTTCATCATATTGCGGTAACCAAGGTCGTTTTGCACCAGCAAAACGATTTTGTCCGGTTCCAACGTCCGCCCTTTGCATTTGAGCGGATCCAGTGTATCGGGATTGCGAATGTAAAACTGCGACCCGATCAGCGGCTTGACGCCGTTGTCCTTGCAAACCTTGCAAAACTTCTTGGCCCCGAACAAATTAGCCGTATCGGAAATGGCAATGGCGCCAAAGCCCATGCTCTTGGCGCGGGGCAGGAGTTCTTCAACCTTCATGGCTCCTTCGGAAAGGGAATAGGCGGTATGGACCCGCAGATGTACAAATTTCGGTTCGGCCATTTTTTTATCCTTTGTCGACATCATAAAGGCAAAAACAAAGGCATACAACCAAAAAATGCCAGATATCAAATTATCATTTCGGCTAAGCCGGCAAAATGCTTAAAAGCCCGCTTTGCGGCGGGCTTTTAAGCTTAATCCAATTCGGCGAGCTTCTGCGCCTGATCTTCGGTAATCAACGCTTCGATGATTTCTTCCAGCGCGTCTCCCGAAACCACTTCGTTGAGCTTGTATAAGGTCAGGTTGATGCGGTGGTCGGTCACGCGGCCCTGCGGATAATTGTAGGTGCGGATACGTTCGCTGCGGTCGCCGGATCCGATCTGCAACTTGCGTTTTTCCGAGTAAGCCGAATCAATGCTGGACTTCTGCAGGTCATAAAGTTTGGCCCGCAGGTGGTTCATGGCTTTTTCCTTGTTTTTGAACTGGGAGCGGTCGTCTTGGCATTGAACGACGGTTCCCGTGGGAATATGCGTAATGCGCACTGCCGATTCGGTTCGGTTAACGTGCTGTCCGCCGGCGCCCGAAGCCCGATAAACGTCAATCTTCAAATCGGCCGGGTTGATGTATAGGTCCACTTCTTCAATTTCAGGCAACACCGCCACCGTTGCCGCCGAAGTATGGACGCGCCCCTGCGATTCGGTTACCGGAACGCGCTGCACGCGATGGGCGCCGGATTCGAATTTAAGTTTGGCAAAAACATTGGTGCCGGTGATTTTGGCCGAAGCCTCCTTATAGCCGCCAAGCTCGTTTTCCGTCACGTCAAAAGGCTCAAAGCGCCATCCCTGCGTGGCGGCGTAACGCTGATACATCTCAAACAAAACCGCGGCAAACAGCGCGGCTTCGTCACCGCCCGTTCCGGCTCGCACTTCCAAAATGGCGTTTTTCTCGTCTTCTTCGTCTTTGGGCAGCAGAAGGATTTTGATTTCTTTTTCCTTCTCCTGCAACTGGTCTTTGAGTTCATAATATTCCGCCGCGGCCATGTCTTTGATTTCTTTGTCCATGTCGGGGTCTTCCGTCATGGCTTTGGCGTCGTTCATGTCTTTTTCCATTTTGCGAAAAGCGTTGACCGCTTCCACCACCGGGCCCAGCGCCGCCATTTCCTTGTTCATTTTAATCAGCTCGTCGGAGGAAATGTTGGGGCTGGAAATCAGGGCTTCCAGCTCGCTGTAGCGATCAACCACGCTGCTGAGTTTTTCTGCAAAAGAGGCCATTATTTTAATCCTTCGATAATCTCGGCCAGCTTGACTGTTTTCTGCTCGCCGTTGTCCAAATCTTTAACCGTCGCCTCGCCGCGGGACAATTCGTCTGATCCGATGATCACCGCTTTGCGGGCGTTTGCCTTGTTGGCTTTAACCATTCTTTTTTTCAGGTTGCCGCTGTAGCTCTGCTCGACGGCAAAACCGGCCTTGCGCAGCCGATAGGCCAAAACCATAGCTTCCGCCGCCGTATCGTCTCCGACCGGAATAACCGCGATCGGCCGCGGCAGGGAAACGTCTTCCGTCAAAAGCATTGCCAGCCGTTCAACACCGCAGGCCCAGCCGATTCCGGGTACGTCCGTTCCGCCCATTTGTGCCACCAGGCCGTCATAGCGTCCGCCGGCCAAAACCGTTCCCTGAGCGCCGAGTTTGTCGGTCACCAGCTCGAAAACGGTGTGGGAATAATAGTCCAGACCGCGCACCAGGCGGTTGTTCACCCGGTATTTGATGCCCAGAAGGTCCAGCCCCCGCAAAACGTCATTGAAAAAGTCTTTGGACGCTTCGTTAAGGCTGTCTTGATACAAGGGAGCGCCGGCGATTACTTCTTTATCACATTCTTCTTTGGAGTCAAGAACGCGCAGCGGATTCTTTTCCAGTCGAATCCGGCTGTCTTCGGACAAGGAGGAAATGTTTTCCTTAAGATAGGCTACCAGTTTGTCGCGATAAGCGTCGCGGCTTTCGGCGTCTCCCAAGGAGTTGATTTCAACCGTTACACTGCCGGTCAGGCCGAGGCTTTCGATAAATTCATAGGCCATGGCGATGACTTCGATGTCCGCTTGCGGAGATTCGACGCCGAGCAATTCGACGCCAAACTGCGTAAATTGGCGCTGCCGTCCCTTTTGCGGGCGTTCGTAACGAAACATCGGGCCGGCATAATACATTTTTACCGGCAGGTTCTGTTGCATTCCCTCTGAGATGAAGGAACGTACCACGCCGGCGGTTCCCTCCGGCCGAAGGGTCAGACTTTCGCCGCCGCGGTCTTCAAAGGAATACATTTCTTTGGTAACAATGTCCGAGGTGTCACCCAGGTTGCGGGCAAAAACTTCGGTAAACTCGAAAATCGGCGTTTCGATTTCCTCAAAACCATACTTTTCGACAATCTGGCTGCCGACGGCAATGACTTTTTTGTTTTTTCTTTTGGCTTCGCCATAGAGGTCATAAGTTCCTCTCACGTTTTGTATTTTACTCATGGACTTTACTTTCAACTAATTCAACTAAAGCATCGACAATTTGTTCACTTTTGACTTTATGGGCCGGCTTGCCGCCGATATAAAGCATGTTCTCTCCGTTGCGGCCGCCGCAGACGCCAAAATCGGCATGTGCGGCTTCTCCCGGGCCGTTGACCACACAACCCATCACCGCAATCGAAATCGGCTGGGCCAGATGCGCCAGACGCTGTTCCAATGTTTCGACGGTTTTCTGCACGTCATAGCCGCGGCGGGCGCAGGTCGGACAGGAAATGATTCTGACGCCGCGATGTCGCAGGTCCAGCGCTTTAAGAATTTCAAAACCGGCTTTGACTTCCTCTTCCACGTCTGCCGTCAGCGAAACTCGCAGCGTGTCGCCGATTCCCTGCATCAAAAGATAACCGATCCCCATGGCGGATTTTACTGTTCCCGCCCGCAGGCCGCCGGCTTCCGTCACGCCGAGATGTAAGGGACAGTCGCATTTTTCGGCCAGCTGCCGATAAGCGTCGATCATCATCAACGTGTCGGAAGATTTGACCGAAATTTTGAAATTGTCAAAGTCGTTGTCTTTCAGCATTCCGGCTTGTTCCAAGGCGCTTTCTACCAAAGCTTCCGCCGTCGGCTCGCCATATTTTTCCAGCAGGCGCTTGTCCAAAGACCCGCCGTTGACGCCGATACGAATGGAACAATTGTTGGCTTTTGCCGCTTTTACCACTTCGCTGACCCGATCTTTGCCGCCGATGTTTCCGGGGTTGATTCTTAGACAGGCCGCACCATTTTCCGCCGCCAGAATTCCCAGACGATAGTCAAAATGAATATCTGCAACCACGGGAATGGAAACTTGTCGCGTGATTAGGCGCAGCGCTTTGGCCGATTCTTCGTCGGGGCAGGAGCAACGGGTGATGTCGCACCCGGCTTGTTCCTGTCTTTTGATCTGCGCAACCGTCGCCTGAACGTCTGCCGTCGGGGTATTGGTCATCGATTGCACACTGATCGGCGCATCGCCGCCGACGGCAACGGAGCCGACCATAATTTTCCGACTTTTTCTGCGTATAATTTTTCCCATCTCTTTCGTCCTGTTAAAAAACAAAAAGAAAATAGTAAGCGCATGCTTACTATTTTCCCATAAATGTTTCCTGCGCTAATGGTTGGCAGAAGTTAAAAAGGTATCCAAGGCGATTCCCGTTTTCTTGCCGGGACGCACGACTTCGGTAACTTTTCCGTCAATCAAGACTTCAACGCCGTCAGCTTTTCCTGCGGAAAAAATCATGCCTTCCCCCTCGGGAATAACATAGACATCACCCGGTTGCAAAACCTTGCTGATATAGAGTTTCTCGGCGTCTTTGACCTCAATCCACGTTTCTTTCAAGACCTTCACCACCACTCGGGCGTTTCCCTTTGAGGGCGGAATAACGATTTTGTCTGCCGCGGGCACTGCTTCTTGCGTCACCTCGGACTTCACCGTTTCCTGCATTGGCATTTCCGTGGCAGGAGCGGTTTCTGCCGCAGGTTCTTCAAAAGAGGCTTCGGTTACGGTGACCTGCGGCGTTGCCGTCGTTTCCGCCGTGGTGTCGACAAGGGGCAGTTCGCCGTTGTCATTAAGCGTCGTTGCGGCGTTTTCGCCGCTGCTGACGGCAAAGTCTTCAACCACCAAAGGCATGTCCACGGCTTCGTTTTCCGCTTCGGCGGCTGCCGGATCAGTCGTTTCGGGGACGATGTTCGGAGTTTGCGATTCGTTATACAAGAACCAACCGAAATAAACCACGACCAAAGCCAGCAGGCTTGTCATCAAATATCTTTTATTGGGGACGGTTGCCTCCGTTTGCGGTTCCAAAACAAAATAGTTGTTGTTTTTGGCATCGGCTTCGGTTTCTTCTTTGAACATTTGCACGATGTTGGCACTGTTGAGCCCCAGATAATCGGCGTAAGAGCGAATAAAGCCGTTGCCGTAAGGGAAGGGGGGAATTTTGGCGTAGTCGCTGTTTTCGATGGCTTCCAAATAGCTTTTGCGAATGCACAAAACCTGAGCCGCGTCGTTTAGGCTCTGTCCTTTGGCCAAGCGTTTTTCTTTCAGCAGACCGCCGATTTTTCCGCTTTCCTGAACGGGGGTTTTGGCCGGCGCCTCAACTTTTTTTTCGACGGCTTTTGCGGGGGCTTCCGCTTTGTCTTCAACCTTTTCTTCAGCTTTTGTCGTTTCTTTTTTCACGATTCGATCCTCTTTTGTTTTAGAATTTGGCCGATTGTTGCACAAAATTTAATAGATTTCAATACCATGATCATAAGCATATGAAATTAATTGCGGCCGCAGCGTTTTTTTGGGAGATTTCAACAGGGTTTTGACATAGTCTTCCACGTCTTCCAGATTAAGCGAACGCACCATACTTTTGACGCGTCCGAAAGAAGAACCGGACATTGACAAATTGCGGAATCCCAAGCCGATCAGGGCCATTGCCTCAATCGGGTTTCCCGCCATTTCGCCGCAGACCGAACAATAGACCCCGGCCTCGTTGGCTTTGCTGATGATCTCGTGCATCATGGTCAAAAACGGCGCCGACAAAACGTCATAACGTTCCGTCAGACGAGGGTTGCCGCGATCGCAGGCAAAAACAAACTGTGCCAGGTCGTTTGTTCCGATGGAAATAAAGTCCGCCTGTTTTAAAATGGCTTCCAACTGAAAAACCACGGCCGGCACTTCAATCATCAGGCCGACGTTGACCTTTGCCGGAACTTCCCCCGATTTTCTTTTTTCTTTTTCGAGTTCGATCATCAAGGTTTCTTTGGCTTCTTCAAATTCCGACAAGTTGGAAATCATCGGAAACATCACATTGAGCTCTTTTCCCGCGGCCGCCCTCAGGAAGGCGCGCACTTGTTTGCGCAAAATGGCGCGACGGTCCAGCGTGATGCGGATGGAGCGCCAACCGATGGCAGGATTCTCCTCGCCGCTGTTGCTCCAATAAGGCAAAAGCTTGTCGGATCCCACGTCCAGGCTGCGAAAGATGACCTTGCGGTTTCCGGCTTTTTCCATCAACTCCTTATAATAACTCATCTGCCTTTCGACGTTTGGCATTACCTCGGAGGCCATAAAGGGAATCTCCGTCCGGTAAAGGCCCACGCCGTCGCAGTTGGTGCTGTCGATATAGTCCAGGTCAAAAGCCAGTCCGACGTTGATGTATAAATTGATTTTGACGCCGTCTTTGGTTTTGGACGGCAGTTTCTTCAAGGTGTCAAGACGTTTTTGCAGTTCTTCTTTTTCGGCGATTTTTGCCAAGAAGCGTTCTTGCACCGGTTTTCCGGGTTTGATGTAAACGTAACCTTCGTTGCCGTCAACGGCCAACATTTGCCCGGTTTTGATTTCGTCGAAAATGCCCTTGATCTTGGCAATAACGGGAATACCCAAAGCTTTGGCCACAATGGCCACATGCATGGTCGGCGTTCCGTCTTCAATAATCAGGCCTTTTATTTTCGTATAGTCATAATCCATCAAGTCCGCCGGCCCCATGGTTTGGGCCACGACGATGATGTTGCTGCTGTCGATCTGGTGAACGGCGCCGTAATCGCCGTTCAGGTAGGACTGCAGGCGGTCAGCCACGTCGCGCAGGTCGTGCAGACGCTCCCTGAGATAAGTGTCGTTGGTGCCCGAAAGGCGATTCCACATGTCTTCGTAAGCGCGTTCGACGGCGGCCTCGGCTGTCAGGCCGCTTTGCACATTGTCGGCAATTTTTTTGTACCAGCCCTTATCTTTGGCAAACATCCGATAAGCGTCAAGAATTTCCACATGTTCGCCGATTCCGAGCTTGGTCGAGGTAAACTTTTCGTCCAGGTCCTTGTTCATCTGCGTATGGGCGAATTCCAACTTTTGCAGCTCTTTTTCTTTGTCTTCGGCAAAAATCTTGGTAACGGCTTGCCGACGCCGATGCACCACAGCGTTGCCCAGGCCGTATCCTTTGCTTAAGGAAATGCCTTTGACCTTGTCTCTTTCCGACAATCCTCGTTCTTTGATCAGATTTTTTTTATACTCGGCCATTTCTTCTGAAGACACGATCTCAGTCAGAACCATGGCCACGGTTTCCATGATTTCGACTTCCAGCGGCGAATATTCGTAACGTTCTTTGTGTTGAATCGTTAAAACCCCGATGGAACGATTCCAGCGGATCAGCGGGACGCCGAGAAAAGATTTGTAATTTTCTTCGCCCATTTCCGGTTTGTAAGAAAATTGCGGATGTTTCCAGGCATCAGCGGCGGAAAGCGAGCGGCTGTTTTTGGCCACGTCGCCGACCAACCCTTCGCCGAAACGCAGGGAGATCTTGTGCATGGCTTCTTCCTTGAAGCCAAAGGCGGCAAACAGCTCAAGATAACTGTCATCGACGGCGATGTAGCAGGCGCCGGCATCGGCTTTCATCTGCTGTACGATCATGGTCACGATGTTTTGGAGTTTTGCGGGCAGCGGGTCTTTGCCTTCCGTTACATGACGGAGCTGTTTCAAAATTTCCATCGCCTGGTTGACGGCAGTCACTTTCATAATTTCCCACACCCTGAATAAATGGATATTGCGTTCTTAGTTATATTGCCTATATTCGTTTTCATCAAGTATAAATTAATTTAAAGAGGTTAAAAAATGTCAAATTCTTATGCACGCGGCCAAAAAGACACCCGTCCCTGGGGCACTTGGGAGGTTGTCGACTGCGGAGAAACCTATTGCGTCAAAAAGATCGTCGTCACCCCGGGCAACATTTTGTCGCTGCAGTCGCATGATCACCGCAACGAACATTGGATCATTGTCAGCGGCGAAGCGACCGTCACGCTGGGCGATCGGGTTTTGCTGCGTCGGGCGGACGAGGCCGTATATATTCCAGCCGGCACCAAACACCGCATTGCCAACGACGGGAAGGAGGACATGTGCTTTATCGAAGTCCAGACCGGCGAAAAGTTGGATGAAAACGACATTGTTCGCTACGAGGACAAATACGGTCGCAGCAAGTGAGGTCAATAAAAAATCCCGGATATTCCGGGATTTTTTATTAAAAGGCGTATTGATCCGCAATTTTTTGAAAAGCTTCGCCTTCGGCTTTTTCCAACCATTCGAAAAAGACCATTTCCGAGGTGACGGCATCCACGCCGTTTGAGATTAGCCGCTGCAGCGCCAAAATGTTTTGGATCGGATCGCGGGAGGAACAGGCGTTGGAAACCATAAAAGTCTCATAACCCGCGGCTTTAAGATCAAGAGCCGTCTGAGTGACGCCGATATGCGTTTCGATTCCGGCCAGGATAATTTGCTTTCGACCGCTTTTTTCCAGGTGCCGGCGGATCTCTTCGTTCCGATAAGCCGAAAAGCTCGCCTTGTCAAAAACCAAGGCCTCGGTGCCGGCCGCTTGCCGCAGGTCGATAATCGTGTCTCCCAGGGCGTCCGGGGTCTGCCGGGTCAGAAAATAGGGAATGCCCAATTCCTTGGCCACGGCCAGCAGGCGGCTGCAACCGGTAATGACCTCGCGCGGATTTTCCGTTGCCGGGGTCGAGCGCTCCTGAACGTCCAAGATCATCAGCAGACTGCGTTCCTTATTCATTAACATCTTGCGCCTCTTTTTTCAAATAGGGTGTTGACTAAGCTTCTAAAATACATAATACTGCCCTAAAACAAATTAAACCAGAAGATAATAGAAGAAATACCATGAATTTTTCAGATCTCGGCCTCAGCGCCAACACTGTCCAGGCAATTGAAGAATACGGCATTAAGGAACCGACGACGGTGCAAAATGACGTCATCCCTTCCATCTTGCAAGGCCGTGACGTTTTTACGATCGCGCCGCGCGGCTGCGGCAAAACCACGTCTTATGTTTTTCCGCTGCTGGATATCATCAGTGCCAAGGGCGGGCAGAATATCCTGATCATTACGCCGGATTCAGAGCAGTCGGTTGTTGTTTCGGACCGTTTGTCGGTGTTTAACAAATATCATGAGATCAACGAGGCCACGGTTAAAGATTCTGATGAAGATATTGATAACGAGGCCAACGTTGTCATCGGGTCGCCGGATCTTTTGTTGGACTTGGCGGAAAACGGCCGTGCCGATTTTTCAAAGACCAATATTTTGGTGGTGGACGACATTAATTTGATCAAGAAAAACAAGCAGCTGGAAAATCTTGAGAAAATCTTGCTTTTGCTGCCGGGAGACAAGCAAAACATCGTCTATACCAACCGCCGCTCCAAGGAAACCGGCGAAGTTTTGGAAAAAATCCTCAAAACGCCCGAGGAGATCAAGATTGACAAGAACAAGGAACAGGAAGCCGCCCAAAGCGCCAGCCGTCAAAAGCCGGAAGCTCCGGTGCGGCATAATGCTTCTCGCGCCGCTGCGTCTTTTGATCCGGAATCGATGGAGCTTTGCCAAAAATACAAATCCTTCAACGGCCGCGTTCCCAATTTTATTCTGACCAAGGGTATCCTTGCCGAAGGGGAATAAGGCTCAAATCTTTGTGCCGCCTCAAAGTTGAGGCGGTTTTTTTGTGCCCTTTGGCCTTTTTCTCGCAGCCGGCCCTCTATGGCGATAGGACACAATTTAAAAAACGCCTCAATGGCTGTTTAAAATTTTTGGTCAGACTTTAGACAAAGGGCAAAAAGCTAAATAATCTTTAATGAATTTATGCTATTCTTGCTAAAATATTTATTTTACATCATAAAATTTGCCATTTTAGACAAAAAGTTGTTGAAATCATCTAAAATTTAGGATATAGTAAAGGCAAATAAAAGGTTTTTGTGTTCGTGAGGAGTGACACTGATGAATGTTGATACGGCATTAGAATATTTGAAAACGCTTAATAGCCACAATGTTGATTTTAAGATCTTGTTGGAGGTCAGGGAGACATTGTATGCGAATGGTAAAGAAGAATCTTACATAGAAGCGACAAAAAAGTTAGATTGGAAAGAAATCTTTTCCAACTTTTCTCCGCGCGATTATGATGCTCTGTCAGAATTTGTTGAGCTTGATGGCTGGTACAGAAAAGTATATATTGAAGCAAATAAGAACGGCGAAAGGGTTGTTGGACCAGAGGGTAATGAGTTTAATGTTTGGGAAGATATAGGGGGAAAATATATCTTGTTGAATAATAAGCCAATAAGGAGTATCACAGACGACAAAAACCGGGAATATATAGAATTGGGCTATAAAGACTACTTAGATGAAAAAATGAAACAGAGGCTGTTTGCCTATATGGAAGAGTGGAATGAAGGAAAGCTGAAAGAAGAGCTGACAAAGGAGAGGCTAATATCTTATAAGCTGAATGAACTGGCCGACATACTCTCCTCAAGCCGGTTTATAACCGAGTTTGGTAGCGGTGAGACGGAAGATTTCTTGTCCTTTGCTCAAAATGCTGCTAAGGAGAGTTTGCAAGAGATTATTGATAATCCGAAGATATTGGGTAACGACTGGGAGGTGTTTCCGGCGGCCATGGCGCTTGCCCGGCAATTAGAACGTCTCAATATTCAGTTGCCGACAAAAGAAGGAAAAGGCTTTGAGCAAATTTTGAAGGAAACGGCACAACGCATTCAAAAAGAAGACGATATTCTCAACGGCCTGGATTCTTTTGATGCCGAGCGTGTTAACGGCAATGCCTTCTTAGTGGATAAAATTTTGAACGAAGTTGAAGCTGATAAGGAGACGGAAGAACTTTGGAACAATATTTTTATTCCTGCGGTTGATGAAAACTATAATCTTGAATTGGCCCAAGTAGCAGAGGAACAGGGAAAGACGGAGAAGGCCCCTGAGGAAGCGTCAAAGGAAAAGAGAGACGAATATTGGGCTTCTCTAACTCTTTCTGCCAAAGCGGAAATTTACCGTCGTCTCATTAATGATCCTTACTTTGCGGCGCTTTCGCTTGCAGAGAAAGAAAAGTACATAAAAGAAGAATTCTCGACTCAGATCCAGACGGATTTGTTAACGGCTCTTACGGCGGAAAATGTCGATACATTTATGAATGAGAAAGTCAAGGAGATCATAGGCCTTACAGAAGACAAGCCGGAAGAAAAGAGGGGAGAAGATTTTCTAAAAAAACAAGAAGCATATAATGAAAAAGCGGCCGGCAAAATTAGTAAAGCCTTGGCTGACCCGAGCAAACAAAAAGAACTCCTGGAGAACTTTAAAAGTACGATTTTGGGGGACTCGGATCAGAAAAACAAACTGACAATTAAACCGATTCGCTTCTTGGCGCTTCATGCCGACAGAGAAGCCGAATTAAAGCAGTTTGGCCGCCGTTTGCGTGAAAAATTCAAGAAAACAAAAGCTAAAGTCGGCAAACAAGGTGTCATTTTAACGCAGCGCCTGACCAACCGCCTGAACCAACTCGGAACCAATACCTATAAAAAGGCCTACCCCGTAATGGTGGCAATGGCGGACTTTGCCCGCGGCAATCCCGGAAAAGCTTTGGAATTGGCCAATACCGCCGTCATCGGCATCGGCTCCTTGTCTTTGGCCGGCGCTTCCATCGGACAAAATCTGGGATTGACGGACGGCGCTTTGGCCGGCAGTGCTTTTGGTGGGGTTTTGGCAGGTGCCATGGTGGCTCATACTTTGGCCAAAGGAGCCGTTTATCCGCTGGTGACCGAGTGGAGAAATTTGAAACGCGCGCAGGATCCTGCATTTAAAAAAGCAAACTTTTTCGAAAAGTTTAACCAGGTGCGGAAAGCGGCTTTTAAAAATAACCCGGATATGAATATTCATCTGGCAACCGGGGCCGTTGCCGCTGCTGCCTGGGGTATCGGAAGCACGTTTGCCGGGCCGATCGGCTCTCGTATCGCTGTTGCTGCCTGTGTTTCTGTCGGCAACGCCATTGTCAGAAAGCGCGAATACCGCCGAATGAAAGAACTGTATGAAAAAACCGGCGATGAGAAATATCGTGTGGCGCTGTATGGTGATTCTAACAGCGAAAAAATCAAAGAAGCCAAAGGCCTGCGCAAGACGTGGTATAAGCTGCAGAATTTCATGGGAGCCAAAAAGAACCAAAAGAATTTGGCTTATGCGACAGCTTTGTTCTCGACGCTTGGCTTGGGTATCCGCGGTGCGGCCGCCGCTGATTTTGGCTCTGCTCCGCAAACCAATTTGAGCGCGGTTACTCCCGATAATGTTGCCCTGCCGCAAGACACTTTGCCCGGAGATACCGTGGCAGCGACGCTGCCGCGGGATACGATCGGGATGACGCTGCCGCAGGACACTTTGCCCGGAGACACCGTGGCAACGACCCTGCAGCAGGACACGATCGG
>CAKQMD010000024.1 GCA_934254925.1 uncultured Alphaproteobacteria bacterium | reverse complement strand
CTTTTACCTGTCTCTCGGCAAACAAATCCGGGACATTCGCCTGCAACGCGACTGGAGCATTGACAAGGCTGCCGCGCCGCGCTATGAACTGACGACTGAAGTTCATCCTTTCAGCCGTGACAGAAACGTGATTCGCTAGACGACGAAATTCCTTAAAAGCAGGCATTGCTTTTAAGGAATTTTGTTATATGATGGAGCAAAAAAGAGGTGTTATATGCAGGAAGCAGCCCGTTATCAGGCCGTATTGGAAATTCTCGGCGAGGTCTTTCAGGACCGTCAGCCGGCAGACAACATTATCAACGATTATTTGCGTCATCGCCGATACATCGGTTCCGGCGATCGGCGTTTTATTGTCGAAGAAGTCTGGAAGCTGATTCGGCGGCGCCTGCGGTTGGCTTTTGAAGCGGGAAGCGAGGATCCTCGGCGGCTGTTGCTGGTTTATTTGAAAGACAATCAGCCCGAGAAGGTTTTTACCGGAGGCGCTTATGCGCCAGCGGCCTTGAGCGACGAAGAAAGACGTTGGCTGACGGATTTGTCCGAAGCGCCTTATCCGCCTTATGTCGAGGCGGAGACGCCGCAATGGCTTTATGAAAAAATCGGCGATATGGCTTTTTTGAAGGCTTTGAATCAGCCGGCCAGCGCTGATTTTCGCATTAACAGGGCCAGTCGCGAGGCAGTGGCGGCCCGCTTGGCAGAGGAGGGGATTTATGTGGAGCCGACGCCCCATTCGCCTTTGGGATTGCGGGCGACGGAGCGGGTGAATCTGAACAATTGTGCCGCTTATCAGGAAGGGTGGTTTGACGTTCAGGACGAGGCCTCGCAATTGGCGGCTTTGTTGACGGAAGTGCGGCCCGAACACAAGATTGTCGACTATTGCGCCGGGGCCGGTGGCAAAAGTCTGACGATGGCATATCTGTTGGGCGGTAAAGGGCGGATCTTGGCGCATGACGCCGATGCCCGACGGTTGCAGGCTTTGCGGTCGCGTATGGAGCGCTTAGGGGTTAAGAATATTGAACTGACCGAATTTGTGGCGACGACGGACAAGGATTTTGACCGTTTTGTGATTGATGCGCCCTGTTCGGGAACCGGAACCTGGCGGCGCAGTCCGGACGCCAAGTTTCGCCTGACGCCCCAAAAGTTGAGCGAGTTGAACCGCGTGCAGGATGAGATTTTGGAAACGGCTTGGCAAAAGACCAAGAGTGGCGGCAGAATCATTTATATGACCTGTTCGGTTTTGCGGGAAGAAAACGAGGCCGTGTTTGACGCTTTTGCGGCGCGCCATGCCGAGCTTAGGCCGCTGAATATTCGTTGCTTGTGGGAGAAAATTTTGCCGACGCCTTATCCGCATGCGGATGATTTTCATCTGCGCTTGTCTCCGTTGACCAGCGGGACTGACGGCTTTTTTGTCGCGATTGCGCAAAAAGGCTGAAAAAAGCGGCTTAGAGTTCCTTGCCGTTTTGTTGATAGATGTAGGAAATGATTTCCGCGACGGCGGCAAAGGCCTCAATGGGGATTTCGGCGTCAATGTCGACGGCTTTCAAAATTTGCACCAAGTCTTCGTCGCGGCGGATTTCGATCCCTTCCGCGAGGGCGATTTGGACGATTTTTTCCGCCACATGACCCTGGCCCTTGGCCAAGACGGTCGGTGCGTTGCGCTTGTCGGGCTCATAGCCGAGAGCGACCGCATAATCTGGGGAAAAATCCAAATCGTCGTTGTTTTTGATTATTTTTGTTTTATTATCAGTTTCAGGCATTGTCTGTCCGATAAGGCGTTGGCTCGGGGTTTATTATAGCCGTCTTTCCCGGCTTTAGCAAGCGCTTTGTTTGGCATGATTTTTGCATGTTTGGTTAAAAAGTTGGGGAACCTTTTAACCGGTTTAAGGGGAAATTTGATGGATTTGAGCAATCTTTCCGTTTTTAGTCTGGCAAATAAGAACATGAAATATCTGACCGAACGTCAGAAGGTTTTGGCGACCAACATCGCCAATGCCAATACGCCGGGTTATCTTCCTCAGGACGTGAAAAAGCCCGATTTCGGGTCTGAACTGGTTGCTGGCCTGGCCATGAAAACCACGAATCCGAAGCATATGAACGGCATCGCTTATAATGCGGCCGGAAAGGTTTATACGCCAAAACCGGCAACGGCGCTGACGATTGACGGCAACGGCGTGGTACTGGAAGAGCAGATGAACGAAGCCAGCAAGACCAGCAGCGAATATAACCGGATGATTTCCATCTATACCAAATATAAGGAAATGTTGAACGTTGCCAATACCAAGATCAGTTCATAAGGGGAAAATGAATGTCGGGAAATTTGTCTGTCAGCGCTGATATTGCCGTTTCGGGGATGAAGGCTCAAGCCGAACGTCTGAAGGTTATTGCTCAGAATATGGCCAATGCCGACTCTATCAGCGATGTTCCCGGCGGGCAGCCTTATCGCCGGCAGGTGGTTGCTTTCAAGGATTATGTCGATCCGCAGACCGGCGCCGAGATGGTGAAGGTGGACAAGATTCTCAAAGACGAATCTCCTTTTCCCAAAAAATATGAGCCCAATCATCCGGCGGCGGATGCGCAGGGGTATGTTTCTCTGCCGAATGTGAATCCGCTGATTGAGATGATGGACATGAAAGAGGCGCAACGCAGTTATGAGGCGAATTTGAACATGATGCAGACGGCCAGAAACATGAATTCTAAAATTTTGGATGTGTTGAAGTAAGGGGAGATAGGATATGGTCAGCAATATTTCAAGCGCATTGAACGCTTATCAGCAGGCTTTGACGAGAATAGGGGCTTCTGCTCCGGCGGCTGAGGCAAGTCCGGCGGCGCAGACGTCTTCCTTTGCCGATTTGGTCGGCAATGCCGTGGAAAACGTTGCCGATGCGGTGAAAACCAGCGAAGCGACGACTTTGGCCAATATTCAGGGAAAAGCCGACATTCATGACGTGGTCATGGCCGTGTCCAATGCCGAGATTGCCCTTGAAACCGTTGTGGCCGTGCGTGACACCGCGATTAAGGCTTATCAGACCATTATGAACATGCCGGTTTAGGTTTGTTTGGGTTGTAAAAAAACGCAATGTCTTTTCGGCATTGCGTTTTTTTGTTTAAGCAAAGGGCGGCGAAAATTAATCTTGCGGGGTTTCCTGCGAGATTTCGCTGATTTTTTCATCAATGACTTTTTTATCAAAAGACAAGGTTGGGTGTTCGGCAATGCCCGACGCAATTTTGTTTTTGACGTTTTTGATGCTCATTTCGCCGCTGTCGTCTTTCATCGTCAGGGCGTGTTTCCACTGAAAACCGGCTTCGTTGCGGCGGCCGGCAAACCAATAGGCGTCGCCGAGATGTTCGTTGATGACGGCGTTGGCCGGTTCCAGTTCGGCGGCTTTTTCAAGATAAGTGACGGCCTCGTTATAATATCCGAGGCGGTATAAAGCCCAGCCGAGGCTGTCGGCAATGTTGCCGTCCTGCGGTGCCTGGTTGTAGGCGTCAACGATCATGCCGAAGGCCTGTTCAACGTTTTTGCCGCTTTTCAGCCAGCTGTAGCCGAGGTAGTTGAGGACCAAATAGTGATTTTGGCTGAGTTCCAGAGCCTTGATGAAGGCTTTTTCGGCTTTGTCCCATTGTTCGCTACGTTCATAAGAAATGCCCAGGGCATAGAACAAAACCCAATGTTGGTTTTCCACTTGCGGGAGTTTTTCGATGGCTTCCTCATAATATTTGATGGCTTCGTTTTGTTCGTTTTTCAGGCGCAGGATATCGCCAAGATCCAGATAGAGCTGGAAGTTGTCCGGGTTGTCAAGCGCCAGGGATTTTAAGAGAAGCTCTGCGGAGGCGTAATCTTCCATCATCACATAGTTGTTGGCAAGACGCAGTTGGATAGTGTTATAGGTTTCGGAAGATTTGTCAATCGTTTCGTAGATTTCGTTGGCGTCGGCATACATTTCCCGGCTTTCCAAAATATCGGCAAGCAACATTTTGGCCAGGTCATAATGCGGATTGGCATAAATGGACAGGCTGATGAACATATGGGCCAGGTCTATGCTGGCGACGCCTTGGCGCAATGTGGCCGCGATGCTGAACAAGGCTTCCGACATTCCGATATTGGGGTTGTCGACAATGGGTTTGGTCTTTTTGGGATCTGCTTTGGCGATGTTTTGTTCCAGTTGGTTGAGCATATCGCTCAGGAGTTTTTCCTGGCTGTAGCGTTGTACCAATTCCTCGGCTTTTTCCTTCTGATTGTTGCGCAGGTAAAAATTGGCAATGATCTGCAGGGCGCGAAAAGACATTTCGACGCTTTCTTCCCCGGCAATATAGTTATAGTTTTTTTCGGCTTCCGCGGTGTTGCCGAAATAGTCGTTCAGCATGCCGGCGTGAAAATAGTACAAAGCTTTGAAGCTCGGATCATGAGAAATTTTGTTCAGGGTACGGAAGGCTTTTTCTTGATCGTTGAGACCGGCATAGGCCCAGGCGCCGACCAGCGGATTGATGAAGTCTTTATATATGGGCGCGTTCATTTGCGAGAGGGTTTGGATAACGCCTTGATAATCTTGCTGCTTCATCTGTTCGGTGCTGATGATAATGTAAACGAAGTTGTTGGTGTCGCCGTTTGCCAGGGCCAGGCGCGCGTATTCGGCAGCTTCGGCGACGCGGCCTTTGGAAACAAGGAGGAGATAAACGCTGGTCATGAGGCCTTTGTTGGAAGGGTCGGCCTTTAGGCTTTTGATATAATAGTCGGAGGCGGTGTTGAAGTCTCTGCGCAAATGAGCGACCCGGCCGGCAAGATAACTGCCGTACGGGGTGTTGCTGCGGGCGGCAGGGGCCGTCGGAGATTCCGCTTGGCGCCGGCTCAGCTCGAAATTGTTGGAACAGGAGGCAAAGATCGTTATGCACAGCAACGAAATTATGCCAAAATAACCCAGTTTTTTCATGTCCTCATCATACCTTCGTTAGACTCTAACATTCTACCCATATTTTACAATCATACAACAGCAATTTAAAATATTTATTAAAAAGTGTGTAAATTATTGTATTGTACTTGCAATATATAGTAAGTGGGCTAATTTATTTCATTATGACAGAGATGACGGACGCAAAACAAATTTTGGAATGGTATCTGGAAGCCGGGGTGGACGAGACCTGCGGCGAAGAGCCTTATAAACCTGAGGTCAAGGCTTCGATTGGTATTAAAGCCGCGCCGGCGGTGCCGGTTTTGCGTCAGGCGACGACCGATTTGGCGCAGGAGACGCAAAGCGCTGTCAAAAGTTCGCGGGAGATCTGCGAGGCGGCAATGGATTTGGAAAGCTTGAAGCAGGCGGTGGCTGCGTTTGACGGCTGCGCTTTGAAGCTGACGGCGACGAATACGGTTTTCGGACACGGGAGTCCGACAGCGCGCGTGGTGTTTGTCGGTGAGGCGCCTGGCGCCGACGAAGACAGGGCCGGGGTGCCGTTTGTCGGCCGCAGCGGTCGTTTGTTGGAAAAAATGCTGGCGGCGATTGCGCTGAAGCGTGAAGACTGTTTTATTACCAACGTTTTGCCTTGGCGTCCGCCCGGGAACAGAACGCCTCTGGAATCCGAAATTGCTGTGTGTCTGCCGTTTTTGCGCCGACAGATTGACCTGATTGCGCCGGACTTTATCTTCATCCTCGGCGGAAGTGCGGCCAACGCTTTGTTGGAAACAGGAGAATCGATTTCCAGGCTGCGCGGCAGATGGATGGACTATAAAACGGCTTCAGGGAAAAACGTGCAGGTCTTGGCGAGTTTTCATCCGGCGTATTTGTTGCGAAATTCCGGGCAGAAGGCAAAGGCCTGGGCGGATTTTCTGCGCCTGAAAAAAGAACTGGACAACGGCTAGACGGCGTTTTTTGTTTTTTATCTGTTAATTATTCATAATTTATTGGTAAATTGGGAATATAATCGCTAATATAAAAACAATTTTAGGCATAACCAGATGTTCAAGGAAAACAAAATGAGCAAAAAGAACAAATTTTTTCTCGCGGCCTTCGGTTTGGGAATGACGGCGGCATCCGCTGTTTGGGCGGCGGAAACAAACGCCGTTTTATACAAGGTGCATGACATCAAACCGGTGACGAACGCCGATGGGCTGATCGTCGCCTGTGATTTGAGTGCAACCTTTTACAACCGTACCGGAGCTGACATCGCCAATGCCAATTTGGACATCGTCTGGCAGGACGAGGTGGTTGCCGATGCCATAGAGACTGAGAAGAAAGTCGAGCGGCCGGCGCGGTTGTCTTTGCGTGAAAGAATAGCCTCCGCAACCGAAAAGCTGGATTCAAAAAATCTGACGTTATCGTTGAATTTGCCGATGCTTGGCAATAATAAACAGATTACCCTGAATTCCAAGATCCGCACGGACAAGTGTTTCCTGCTGCTGGGGGATGCCGAAGCCCGAGTGAACAATTGCTCGATGAACGGCAGCAAAGAAGGAAATTGCAAAGGAATGTTTCAATTCGTGTCGGTAACTGATCCGCAGTATTATACCGAATTTCAGTCGCTTTCCCTGGAGGAACAACGGGAACAGGAAATGTCGGAACAGGAAAAGGAAAGACGCGAAATCAACGCCAAGTTTGAGAATGCGGCAACGGCTTTGAAAACGCTGTCTGAAACGGTTAAAGTGACGCAGTAACAGCCGGGAGGCCAAAATGAAAGCCGGGAAGTTTGTCCTTTTTATGCTGACGGTGGCGGTCGGAATTTGGCCGGGCGTTGCCGCTGCGCAAAATCTGCCGTTCAAAGGTGGAAGGACTGTTGTGGTTACGTCGTCTGAAGCGCAAAAGCCGGTTTCTCCCACGGCAGAAGAAAAGCAAACCCCCGAAGCGGCCGTTGCAAACGGGCAGGGGCAGGCGAAGCCGGCCACAGAGGTCAAACTCAAGACCAATACGGATTATTGGACAAAAGAAAAAATCGATTCATTGAAAAAAATGTCTGAAGAAGATCAGCTGACGGAAATCCGCAAATTTGTAAACGGCGAAGTGCGAAACGACGGCAATAACATCATTGTCAAGGACGAGAACGGGCAGGACGTTTTTATTCCCAAGAGTGCTTTGCCGCCTCTTTTGCGGCCGACTTATGACGGTTCGGTGCGCGGGCGGGTTTCCATTGAGAGCGACAGCAATGATCCGAATGAAAGTGATGAAAACATTTTTCTGTATTATGACGATTTTCGTATCGTACGCGACGTGACGGGACGGACGACCTGCGAAGTGCGTTTTTATGTTCTGACGACCCTGGATCGCAAGTTGAACGAACTGGGCATTAAGCTGGTGTGGCCGCAGATATCGACGGCGGTCATGTTCTCGGGGGTTAATCCCAACGAGCCGACTTATGTCGATTATACCTTGATGGGAGACGGATGTTATTCTATGGACAAGATTCCCAACATCGTCGTGAACCGTTGTCGGGCAAAGGGAATGAGCTCCCAGGAATGTGCCGCCAAAATCCGCTGGATTAAAGCGTCTAACTGAGTGTGAAAAATTGCTGAAAAGGTTTCTTATTCTTTGGGGACTTTGGGTTGGGTTGGCAATGGGCCTTTCCGGAGCTTGGGCTTTTGAGCAAAACGCTGTTTTGAGCAAAAGGGACTATAACAAGATTTTTGACGAGTTACTGATTGAAAAAAGCGACATCCGGCTTTATGAAAAGGTTTTTTCCGCGTTGGAGAAAGAGGATTTTAAAACCGCGGACAAGCTGATGCAGCGGATTGACAATGATTTGTTGCGCGGCCATGTGATGGCGGAAAAATATTTGTCAAAGAGCTATAAAAGCAGTTATCAGGAGCTTAAAGACTGGTTGGAGGCCTATTCCGACCATCCTCAGGCGGTGCGGATTTACAACTTGGCCGTACGCAAAGGCGGTGCCGAAGGTTTGACGGGACCGCTTTCGGGTGTTAAAAACGCGCAGATGCTGCCGTGGATCGAAGAATTGACGCTTAAGGCTAAAGATAAACTTTGGCTGGCGGCGCGTGTGCGCGATTTCAATCGGGCGATTAATCAGGGCAAGACAAAAAAGGCGCGTCTGATTTTGGAAAACGTGCGGTTGCGCAAGATTATTCCCAATGCGCAATATGACGTTTTGTCAACCAATCTTGCCTTGAAATATCTTTTGGACAACGAAGACAAGCGTGCTTTGGAATGGACGTTGAAACCCATGCGGCGCAGTCAGATCGCTATGGCTTATTGGGTGGCGGGTTTAGCCAGCTGGCGCTTGCAAAACTATCGTCAGGCGGCGCTTTATTTCAGCCGTTTGGCAAAATCCGGCAATGATGACGAATGGTTGGTGTCGGCCGGGGCTTATTGGGCTTTTCGGGCCTACGACAAGTTGCAAGATAAGGTCAAAGCCGAGTTGATGCTGCGCTTTGCCGCCCGCTACAAACGAACATTTTACGGGATTTTGGCGGCTTATCAGACGGGGGAATCGTTGCGCTGCAATTGGGAGAGTAAAGCTTTTCTCAATGATTATTCCAAAGACGACTATATCAAAGAGTTGCTGAGTTCTCCGGCTATTCGTCGCGCCATCGTTTTGTTGCATGCCGGACAGAAAGACTTGGCGGAAAAAGAGCTGCGAGGGGACTACAACAATATGTCGGACAAACAAAAGGAAACAACATTGTTTATTGCCGATCAGTTTCAAATGCACAGTTTTGCCATTTTGGTCTCCAATCAGCTCAAAAATGGTGAACAGGAGTGGTTCTATGACAATATTGCCTATCCGGTGCCGCAGTGGAAGCCTCGAAACGGTTGGCAGATTGACAAAGCGCTGGTTTTGGCTTTGACGCGGCAGGAATCTTCCTTTATGCCGGAAGCGGTGAGTTCTGCCGGAGCACGAGGGTTGATGCAGCTGTTGCCGAGTACGGCGGCTCACGTGACCAAGGACAAATCCTTGCTGGCAAATAAGCAAAAGTTGTTTGAAGCCGAACTGAATTTGGAACTGGGGCAGAAATATATGGCTTATCTGATGGACAAAGAGTTTATCAACGGCAATTTGTTTTACATGATGACGGCTTATAATGCCGGGCCGGGAAATTTGTTGAAATGGAAGAAGACCATTCGGGACAATGATGATCCGTTGTTGTTTATTGAAGTCATTCCGGCCAGGCAGACGAGAATTTACATTGAACGGGTTATGGCGAATTATTGGATTTATTGCACCAGGTTCGGCAATGAAGACCGCAGCTTGGAAGATTTGGCGGCCGGCCGTTGGCCCAAGCTTGAAAGATAAAAAGTTTTTCCTACGCGGAGACGGATGCTATTGCCGCTTGGTTGCGGGGTTGTTGAAATTTGGATTCCGTCGCGCGGTGTTTATTTGATCACAGGCTGGGAACCAAATCTTCTGGATTGTTAATACAGCCGGCAAGGGTAGGATCGTTTATGCAGGGATCAAACTGTTCGAACCCTCCGTCATTGCTATAGCATTTGAAGCAGGAATCGCCGTTTTCTGCTTTGATTTCGACACTGCTGTCCATGGATTGTCCGGCAGGACAATTGCCGTAGGTATAAGTTCCTTCCGGACAACCGGACAGGCATCTGGAGTGGCTGGCGTTGGCCGTTTTTCCTACGGGACAGTCTTCTGTCTTGCTGCAAACGGGAGAGGGGCCGAGGTTGCACCAGATTAAACATAATTGGTTGTCGCCCAACTGTTTTTCGTCACAAATGCAGCTTTTGCCGTCGGAGGAGAGCTTTGTTCCTTCTTTACAGGTTTTTATCTCAATGCAGTTTCCTTCACATTCTTTTGTGCAGTATCCGTTGGACGGGATGCTTACGGTGCTTGGACATTGGCATTGCCAACAGGTAATGATGAGACCATTTGATGTTCCTGCAGGGGAGATCATGTTGCATGTTTTGTTTTTGCTCCATTCGTCTTGAAGGGCTTCTTGTTCCAGGTAGCTACTGTTGAGTTCCTGACAAGTTTTGAGACGGCAATAACCGCAGAAGCTGTTTGAATTCAGAGAAGTTTGCACCCAGGTACCGTTGTTGCTGTTACATTGTTTGTAGATTGTAGCGCGCGCGGTTGAATTTTCATAATAATCGCCCTGGCTGCAAGAAGCGGTCTCCTTGACGCAAGTTCCGGTACATCCGGTTGAATAGGTGACGGTTTGGGAACATTTGTAGCCAGCCTCGCAGAAACATTGGTAATAGGTCTCGCCGTTGACGGAGCAGGTTGAGGTTCCTTTGATGGAGTTGGTGGGACAAGACTTTTGATATTGTTCTGGGCAGATGCAGGCGGTTTTGTCGGCGTTTGGAACGGATAATGAAGAAGTGGGACAGGCTTCCTTTTTGACGCAGTTTCCGCCGCAGGTCTCAAGGCAGATCTCGGCCGAACTTAAAGTGACGGTGGCGGGACAATTGTTGACACAGCGTCCATAGGTCCCGCAGCCGGTTTGCGGGCAGGTTTCCAGAGTATATCCTTCGGGACAGGAAGTTATACCTTTGGAATAGCCCGAGCACAGGGACGCGCATTGGTCGACCGGGTCGGCCTCAACCCCGCCCATGTCTTCCTGATAGTCGGGCAGGAAATAGGCCTTGGCAATTTGGTAAGAATCGGGGACAGGTTTCAGATCTGCAAAGTCAGATTGTGTATATAAAACTTTGTCATTAAGGTAAGGCGTTCCCGTTGAGGCCTGTGCGTTTTCCGTCAGTTTCGGGGCAGATAACCCGAGGATTATAACTGCAGTCAAAAGAACGGTGCTAAAACGCAACATTGTCCATCTCCTTAAAGAACAAGACCTGAAACCTATCTTCTTTATTGTAGCGCGGAGCATAGACGGCCGCAATTTTTTTTTAACCCTCAAAAGTTGTCTATTTTAAGTTTTGTCTACTTGTATTGACACGAGAATTGTCAAAAATTTTGAACTTGAATTTATAAAACTTAATTATATATGCAAATAAAGACAATGATGCGCTAAGGAGTGGTCTAATGGAAATTTATTTGTTTTTGGCTTTTATTATCTTGTATATTCTGATGGCTTTTTTCGTCAGCAAAAACGTGCAGCGCAAGGTTTGGACCTTGGCTTTTGTCGTCGCTTTTGCTCTGACGGCTTTGTCAATCGGCTTTTTGAAGGTGAGCAGTCAGGATGTTATGATGTCTGCCAATGAATTGAATTGGTATTATCTGCTGTATTTGTTCGGATCCATGTCCGTGGTTCTGGGAGTCATCAATTTGTGGATGTATCGTAAGCAGCTGTTTGAAATATTTTTTCAAAACGGGACCGATGACGTCGAGGATGATGATAAGTAAGGGAGCGGGCTTGCTTTCCTATCGAGTTTGTTATAGCTTGGTTTTAGTTTTAACAGACTTGAGGACTCGCTTTGATGAAAATAGCAATTATCGGGACCGGCTACGTCGGTTTGCCAACAGGTATCGGCTTGGCGGAATTGGGTAATAACGTCGTTTGCGTCGATAAGATCGAAGAAAAAATTGCCAGTTTGAGGGCCGGTCGGGCTACCATTTACGAAGCCGGGATGGAAGAGCTTTACCAAAGGCAGCTTAAAAGCGGGCATTTGCGTTTTACGACGGATTTGAAAGAAGCCGCTTTTGACGCCGACGTGGTGATTATTGCCGTGGGAACGCCACCGCATCCGGTTACCAAAGAGGCTGATCTGAAGTATATTTACGCCGCGGCGGAAGAGTTGGCCGGTTGCTTGAACGGTTTTACGGTGGTGGCGACGAAGTCGACCGTGCCGGTGGGGACCGGAGACGAAGTTGAGGCGATTATCCGTCGGCACAATCCTCAGGCCGATTTTGAAGTGATTTCCCTGCCGGAATTTTTGCGGGAAGGTTTTGCTGTTCACGACTTTTTTAATCCGGATCGGATCGTGATCGGTACTTCTTCAGAAAGGGCACGGCAAGTGATGCGCGAGCTTTATAAGCCTTTTGAAGGAAAAACGGAGTTTTTGTTTGTTAACCGCAAGTCTTCGGAAACAATCAAATATGCTTCAAACGCCTTTTTGGCCATGAAGATCCATTACATCAACGAGATGGCCGACTTTTGCGAAAAAGCCGGTGCGGATATTCGCGAGGTGGCCAAGGGGATGGGGCTGGACAGCCGAATCGGAAAGAAGTTTTTGAATCCCGGGCCGGGATACGGTGGGTCCTGTTTTCCCAAGGATACGAACGCCATGGCACAGATGGGCAGAAAATTCGGTGCCGAACTGAGCCTAATTGAGACCACGATTGCCAAAAACGACGCCCGCAAGAAGGCTATGGCCGCCCGTGTGGTGAAACAGGTTGAAGGAAACCGCCAGGCAAGGATCGCCGTCTTGGGTTTGGCGTTTAAAGGCGGTACCGATGACTGCAGGGAGTCTCCCGCCATGGAGATTTTGCAGGAATTGGTTAAGCATAACGACAATATCGTTGTTTATGATCCCAAGGCCATGGAAAATGCCCGTAAAATCATCGGAGAAAAGGTGCATTATGCGGCGGACGCTTACCAGGCTGCCGAAAATGCCGATATTTTGGTGGTTTTGACCGAATGGGAAGAGTTTCGGCAGCTGGATCTCGACAAGATCAAGTCTAAAATGCGGCAGCATCAGATTATGGATTTGCGCAATATGCTGGATCCGGCGTTGCTGAAGACCAAAGGTTTTGCTTGTTCGGGGATTGGAAGATAGGCCTTGGAGGGTTATTTTTATAAAGTATTGGAAAAAACAAGGAGCAAAATGATGGAAATTAAAGAGTGTAAGAACGGATGTCGGACTGCGGCGGCGTTGTTGATTGCGCTGGGGCTTCTGGCCGGTGGGTTTTTCCCGGGGTACTACTATTACAAAGCCAAGATGGATGCGAATTTCGTTTCCGTCAAAGGGCTGGCGGAAATGGACGTCAAGGCTGACCTGGCGGTATGGGATATTAAGTTTGTGGCAACACATGACAATCTTCAGACAGCGCAGCAAAATATGTTGTCTAACCTGCAGAAGATCAAGAATTTTTTGAAAAAACAGGGATTGAGCGAAAGCGAGATTTTTGAGGGGCGTTTGGAGACGAATGACCTGATGACCAATCCTTATCGTGACAGAAACTTTGCTTCTCGTTATATTCTGAGCCAAACGGTAACCGTGCGTTCGGCAAATGTGGACACGGTGGAAAAAGCCTTGTCCGAAACGGGAGAGCTGGTGGCCGAAGGCGTGGTTTTTGACAGTCAGTCTTATGGTAGTCCAGTCTCTTATATCTTCACCAAACTCAATGAGATCAAACCGCAAATGCTTGAAGAAGCGACTAA
The DNA here is from genome assembly GCA_934254925.1 of uncultured Alphaproteobacteria bacterium. Lineage (GTDB taxonomy): Bacteria > Pseudomonadota > Alphaproteobacteria > RF32 > CAG-239 > CAKQMD01. The sequence continues at coordinate 5,807 of CAKQMD010000024.1, read as the reverse complement.
AAATGCTGAATTGGCTGCTGCGGAATTTGCCAAAAGCTCCAACAGCCGAGTGGGTAAAATCCGCCGGGCCAGTCAGGGCGTGTTTTCCATTTTGCCGCGGGTTCAGACGATGAATTCTGCAGAAATCAATCAGATTAACAAAAAGGTGAGGGTGGTTTCAACCATTGAATATTGGTTGGAATAGTCTTCGTTTTTCTTTACAAAAGCCGCATCATGCGGCTTTTTTTGTGGATTAAAGCTTGCTTTTGGCAAATTTTGTGCTAATCTGAAAACTCATTTTTTATAGATATGCCTATATTGAGTTAATTATATTATTGTTTAATCTAAAACCAAAAACATGCGTAGAAATAATGCCTGTTTCTTTATTCCGGTCGCAGACTGGAACGAAGCCATTGACAAAGTTATTGTCAAATATCAAGTTAGCGTTTATAAAGCTTGGATTTCCTCAGAAAAAGGAAACAGTAAAGCGATTGCGGTGGAAATTTCCCAAGATTGGAATTGGCTGTGTTTGAAGGCTATGGCTGACGAACTGAAGCAGATCTTTGATCTTGAAAAGTTGATTATCCCGCATTTGCAGACCTATCCCCGCACCTGGGGGCTGACGGTGTGTCTGAGTCATTTGGACGATATGACGACGCTGTTGTGTTCTTGGAAAAAAGGTGTTGACGAGAAATGCGGTCGCGTGAGCTATTGTGGCGTTTATCAGACAGGGGAAAACGAGTTCGTTTTGCAGGCGGAGTGTCCCGAAGAGATGAAAAAAAGCGAATGGCATTCCTTTGTGACGGAATGGCTGCACGACAGCAATTTGAGAGCCTTTTGGTGGCAGATCGGCATTCGCGAGATTTAAGCGAAGATTTTTTGGGAAAGCACTGCGTGAGAGCGGTGCTTTTTTTGTGAGGTCACATTGTTCAGATAAAAAAGCCCCGGGGTTGCCGGGGCTTTTTTGAGGGGAAAATCTCGTCACAGCCTTTTGGCATTATATTCGACGAGTTTTGCCCGACCGTCTTCCGAACTCCAAGCGGCTTTGATCCGTTTGAGGGTGTTCAGACGGGAGGAGGTCATTTTTTTGGTCAGTTTTCCGTTGTAGAACAGAAAAGCCTGTTTCCCTTTTTCTGCAGCAAAATAATAGTTTTCGCTTTTTTGATCTTTGACGACCGTTATGCGGTCATAGTCTGCGGGAACCAAGATTTGGGCTTGTCCGTCGGCAATTCCGCAAAGATCGTTTTTAACGATGACATAATAGTCCAAAGTGCTGACGGGCAAAATTTCCGTATAGTCGGAAATGATGCTTCCGTTGTCTAGAACCAGGGATTTTGTCGAATCTTTATAAGCAACAAAACCTTTCAAATTGTCATCATAGACAATCGGGCTTCCCGAAGCGAGCAGGGATTTGTCTTTGCCGTACAGATCGCAGTTACCACCTTTTTTGGCCAGGATGAGTTTGTCGGTTACTTGGAAGTCGTTGTCATATTTGGCGGGAACGATGATTTCTTCACCGATCATGATGCCGTAGACTTCACCGCTTTTGTCTTCCGTTTGGGCGGAAAAACTAAAGACGCCGTCGCCGATTTCCTGTTTTTTGGATTCATAACCGCAACTGACGAAAGCCGAAAGCAAAACAGCCGCGCAAGCTGTCAGAACAATTTTTTTCATAAGGCAAAAAATTTTAAGAGTTAGAAAAATATGTTAATTATAATTTGCCCTTTTACAGTAGCATCTTAAATGCAAAGCGTCAATAGACAAAATGACAAATCAAAAAACAAACGGATTTTAACAAATATTTTATTTTCTTATGTATAATTAATACATTTTCAGGAACAATGGGGTTTTTATGATGCAAAAGACGAATTCTCAAAAAATTGCCGAAGTGGTCGGTTCGACCTCTCAGGTTTTGGACGTTGACATTGAAAAAGTCGTAACAGACAGTCGGCAGGCACAGGCAGGAGATTTGTTTGTCGCGCTTCGCGGCGAAAAATTTGACGGTCATGACTTTGTCAGCGAGTTGATCAACCGTGGCATCGCTTTGGCCGTGGTGGATCATGTGGTCGAGGGTGTGCCGCATAACCGTCAGTTGGTGGTGCATGACACATTGGAAGCTTTCGGTAAACTGGGCGCTTATAACCGTTCCCTTTATCGGGGAAAGGTGATCGGCTTGACCGGAAGCGCCGGAAAAACCACAACCAAAGAAGAGATAAAGTGCGTTTTGTCGCAGTTTGCCAAAACTTATGCCACAAGCGGTAATCACAATAATTTCGTCGGTGTGCCACGGAGCCTTCTGGATTTAGACATGGAGGCCCCTTATGCGGTTATCGAAATGGGAATGAGCGCCAAGGGCGAGATTTCTCGTTTGACTTCTTATGTTAAGCCGGATATCGCCGTGGTGACCAATGTTTATCCGATGCATATTGAGTTTTTTAAAAACGTCGAGGGCATTGCCGAAGCGAAAGCGGAAATTTTCGAGGGCCTGCCTGCAAACGGCGGCGTTGCCGTCATTAACGAAGACACTCTTTTTGCCGATTTGCTCATGAGACGGGCGGAAGAGCATCATGCCCGGGTTGTGTGCTTCGGAAAAAATCATCATCCCGAGGCGGTGCTTCAATTGCCGGAAGAAGGCGAACATTACCTTTATAACGCCTGGTGTGCTTTGAGTGTGGCGGAAGTTCTCGGTCTGGATCTGACGAAAGCGGCGGCGGCATTGAAAAGTTTCGGCGCTTTGCCGGGCAGGGGAAAGAAAAACGTGCTCAGACTGCCTTCCGGTGGTACTTATACCTTGATTGACGACAGTTATTCCGGACAACCTGAAGCTATGAAGTTGGGGTTGAAGGCTTTGGCCGCCATGAAGACAAAAGGACGCAAAATTGCCGTTTTGGGCAAAATGGCCGAGTTGGGTGACACTTCTCAGGCGCAGCATGTTGATGTCGGAAAAGTGGCTGCCGCCTCTCATCTTGACGTGGTGATCGGGGTTTGTCCGGAGACTAAGGACATTTTGAAACAGCTTCCGGATGGAGTCGAACAGCATTATTTTGAAAATAAAGACGGTTTGGACGATTTTTTAGTAAATAAGTTATTGCAAAATAATGATATTGTCCTTATAAAGGGAGCCAGATATTCTTCAAAACTTTATCAGGTGACCGAATCTCTGATCAAAAAAGGGAGTGAAAGTTAATGCGTTGTCCGTTTTGCGGATCAGACGACACTCAGGTGAAAGATTCCCGAGACACTGACGATGGGTCGGCCATTCGCCGTCGGCGCGAGTGTGTGGAGTGTGGTTCCCGTTTTACGACTTTTGAACGCGTGCAGTTGCGCGATTTGATTGTGGTGAAGAAAAACGGTGAAAAGACGATGTTTGACCGCGACAAGTTGGCACGTTCAATCCAGATTGCGGTGCGTAAGCGTCCGGTTAATCCCGAAAGGGTGGAAAAGGTCGTCAACTCCATTCAGCGGCGGCTGGAGAGTTCCGGCGAAAGCGAGATCGCTTCGCAAACGATCGGCGAATATGCCATGGAAGCCCTGTCAAAGCTCGATCACATCGCTTATATTCGTTTTGCCTCGGTGTATAAGGATTTTCGGGAAGTGAAAGATTTTGAAGATTTTGTGGATACGATTGATCAGCTGGCCAAGCCCAAAGCCGGCGGAGAGGATGGAGAAGAATGAGCAAATTTGTTTCGGAAAAGATCAAAATGAAATCGGCAGCGCGTTTGGCAGCCGTACAGGCGACTTATATGATCGAATACGGTCAGTTGCCGGTTGACGAAGTGATTAAGGATTTCATTAACGGAGAAGTCGGACGTTATGTGATTGACGACGAGGGGCATGCCGCTCACGAGATTATGGTGGAAGTGGCCGATTTGGATACGAATTATTTTGCCACGCTGACCCGCGGTGTGCACGAGAAGAAAGAACAATTGGAAAAATCCTTGGCGGCTTTTTTGCGCGAAGGGTGGTCTTTTGAACGGCTGGACGGTACTTATCGGGCTTTGTTGTTGTGTGCCGTTTATGAAATTATCAATACCTTGGATGTTGACGTTAAAGTTTTAATTCAGGAATATGTCGACCTGGCTTATGCCTTTTTTGCCAAGAATGAACCGAAAATGGTTAATGCCCTTTTGGACCAGATTGCCAAAGAAGTGCGTTTGAATAATCGTTAAGAGGGGAAACATGGCCGTATTGAAGTTATATGAATATCCTCACCCGATTTTGAAGCAAAAGGCGGAGAAAGTCGGACCGGTGGACGATGAGCTGCGCCGATTTTTGGACGATATGTTGGAAACGATGTATGCGGATGCCGGCGTCGGATTGGCGGCACCCCAGGTCGGGGTTTCCAAAAGGGTTGTGGTGATTGACGTGGCTGTGCGTGATGACGAGGAACCACAGCCTATTTATATGGTTAATCCCGAGATTGTCTGGCGTTCTGATGAAATGGTCTGTAATGAGGAAGGGTGTCTTTCCGTGCCTGAGCAAAGGGCGGAAGTCGAACGACATGCCAGTGTGCGCGTACGCTTTATTGATTATCACAATCAGGAGCAGGAACTTTTGGCCGAAGGCTTTTTGGCGATTGCGGTCCAGCATGAGTTGGATCATTTGGACGGGATTTTGTATATTGATCGGATCAGCCGCTTAAAGCGTCAGATGCTGCTGAAAAAATTGGCCAATTATCGCAAAAACCAAAACGGAGATGCAAAGTGAGAATCGTGTTTATGGGAACGCCGGACTTTGCGGTGCCGACTTTGGCGAAACTTGTGGCGGAACACGAGGTCGTCTGCGTTTATACCCAGGCGCCGAAGGAGGCTGGCAGAGGACATAAAATCCTCAAATCGCCGGTGCAGGTTTTTGCAGAAGAACACGGTCTTGAGGTGCGGACGCCAAAATCATTGCGCTCGCCTGAAGAGCAGGCTCGTTTTGCGTCTCTTAATGCCGATGCGGCGGTCGTAGCCGCTTACGGGTTGATTTTGCCGCCGTCGGTTTTACGGGCTTTTCCCAAAGGATGTCTTAACGTTCATGCTTCTTTGCTGCCGCGTTGGCGGGGAGCGGCGCCGATTCAAAGGGCGATAGAAGCCGGAGACGAAAAGTCGGGGGTGACAATTATGCAGGTGGAAGAAGGTCTTGATACCGGCGCCATGTTTTTGAAAGGCGAGGTGGCTTTGATGCCTGAAATGACAGGAGGTGCGCTGCATGATCTTTTGGCGGAAATCGGTGCCGAGTTGATGCTTAAGGTTTTGGCCGATTATGAGCGGATAAGTCCGCAAGTGCAAGACGAAGGGAAAAGCTGCTATGCTCCCAAAATTGACAAGAGCGAGTGTCGGCTTGACTTTACAAAGCCGGCGGCGGTTTTGGAACGAAAAATCCGCGCTTTCAATCCTTATCCGGCTATGTATTTTGAATATGAAGGTGAGCGTTTTAAGGTGCTGCGGGCAGAGGCTTTAAATGCGGAATCCGGCATGATTCCGGGGGCTTTGGTGCCCAATGACAGCGGTTTGCTGATTGCCTGCGGCAAAGGTATGCTTCTGGTGACGGAAATTCAGCGGCAAGGAAAAAAGGCCATGCCGACGGAAGAGCTTTTACGCGGCTTCAGTTTTAAGGACGACGCCGTTTTGTCTTAGTTGCTTTTGAGTTTGGGAATGCCCCGGCATGAAACTGCCGGGGTTTTTGTTTCTTTTTCTGTCTATATAGACGGATCTGAGGTCAATAAATTATATCCAAAAAGTGAGATAGGCTGAGGAAAAAGCTTGTAAGGCTTTTGAGGAGAATTCTCATTTCTTTTATAGTATGTTTATAGATTGTCACGAAACTATAAAATGTTATGTATG
>CAKQMD010000023.1 GCA_934254925.1 uncultured Alphaproteobacteria bacterium | reverse complement strand
AACACGATCACTTTCCGCAATGATACGCTCTCGAATTTGGCTGTTTCCGACATCAAACTTGACGCCTCGAAAATAGTTGCTTACGGCACAACTTTCGCTAATACCGTCCCATCAATCAACGCCGGGGAAATGATCATTAAAAGACCGGTTGCTGCATCGCAATCCATAATTGCCACAAATTACAATATCACTCAGAATCTTATTGTTGAAGACTTACTGACCATCTCCAGCTCTGACGGAGGACTGGAAGAAGCTTACAGTCAGACTTTAACCTTGGAAGACAAGGCACAATTGATAATCAAGGATACGATAGCCGATGTCGACGTTTTCCAATTTGACTGTTCCGGTTCTGAGTTTCTAAATATTTATGACGCTACGTTAAACACGACAAGCTTCGTTTGCAAAAAAGGGACATACGGAACATATGGAACAACAAATCTACTGACTTCTCTTGAAGGCATGACCAATTATACTTCAGGAAGCCCTGCTGAATTGATTATCGCCAGCAGTTTCAAAAACAGCAGCGGGGTTAATGCCAATGATATTGAATTCCAAATTGGCTCAAAAAGTCGTGTTGTCTACAATGGTTGGGATAACATGCCGAGGTTTTTGGTCTCATTGGGCGGTAATGATGCTTGTTTGCAAGCTTCTGGCTACCCGCAGGGAGGAATCTGTTCGGTTGACGGTGCCGGCTATGCAATAATCAAATCCACCACTCCTTTTCCGCCTCAAGATTTACCCTACTGCTGTGCCGGAAACAATGACTACTGTTGCCCGGAAAACAACGATTACTGCTACCATCCTTCCAACAGCGATCCGGCTTGCTACGGCGGATTAATCCATACCGGTTCGAGCAGCTGCATTTACAGAGACGACGGCGGAACAAGCTCTAATGTCGGATACCAAGGCATCTCTTGCAGCGGTGTCACCCGAAACTACAAATAAAACAGAAGAAACATCATCTTACAACAAAAACAATCCGGACTGAAAACTCAGTCCGGATTGCTGGTTGAAAGAACTTCAAATCAACGATGGGTAAGATAACCGGCAATCATTTGATAAAAGCGTTTGTCGTCTTCTCTTTCGGCATCTTCGGCTTGTTTGGCTGCCGCCTCCGCCGTTATGTCCTTAATCGCGATGGCTGCTTCGGTCGAAACGGCGCATTGGTCGGCAGCAACGTCAGCCACCCCGCCTTTGACAAAAAAGGCGCCGATCTCTTTGTCGTCAGCCGAAAACAGCCGCAAAACGCCGTCCCGCAGCAAAAACACGCTGGGAGCACGCTCTTCCAGAATCAAAACGTCGGCTACCGCGGCCGGCAACAAAACTTTTCCGGCTTTTTCACGATAAATCACGTCATATGGTAACGCGATTGTCAATAAGATCCCATCTTTCATAACAGATTCCTTTTCTGCGGCAAATCAAGAGAGAAGGGGCGTGCTCTTCTCTCTTGGCTTAAAGTTAAGCGGCTTCCAGGGTCTTGGCTTTTTCCAAAGCTTCTTCAATTGTTCCCACCATATAGAAAGCCTGTTCGGGAATATGATCGTATTTTCCTTCAATAATGCCTTTAAAGCCTTTGATGGTGTCTTCCAGTTTGACAAACACTCCTTTGACACCGGTAAAGACTTCCGCCACATGGAAAGGTTGCGACAGAAAACGCTGCACCTTGCGGGCGCGGGCCACTGTCAATTTGTCTTCCTCAGACAACTCGTCCATACCCAAAATGGCGATAATATCTTGCAGCGATTTATATTTCTGGAGAATTTCCTGCACCTGACGGGCAATCTCGTAATGTTCGTCGCCGATAATCTGCGGGTCCAAAATACGCGAGGTAGAATCCAAAGGATCAACCGCCGGGAAAATGCCAAGCTCGGCAATTGAACGAGACAACACCGTTGTCGCGTCCAAATGCGCAAAAGTCGTTGCCGGCGCCGGGTCGGTCAAGTCGTCGGCAGGCACATAAACCGCCTGTACCGAGGTAATGGACCCGTCTTTGGTCGAGGTAATGCGTTCCTGCATGGCACCCATGTCCGTTCCCAACGTCGGTTGATACCCCACGGCTGAAGGAATGCGGCCGAGCAAGGCCGAAACCTCGGATCCTGCCTGAGTAAAGCGGAAAATATTGTCAACAAAGAACAACACGTCCTGATGCTCCTCGTCGCGGAAATATTCAGCTTGGGTTAACCCCGACAAAGCCACGCGTGCACGAGCTCCGGGAGGTTCGTTCATTTGGCCGTAAACCAGCACGGTCTTGGAATTGTCGCCCTTAAGGTCAATAACCCCGGACTCGATCATTTCATGATAAAGGTCATTCCCTTCGCGGGTTCTTTCGCCTACGCCGGCAAAAACCGAATACCCGCCGTGTCCTTTGGCAATATTGTTGATCAGTTCCATAATCAACACCGTCTTGCCCACACCGGCACCACCGAACAAGCCGATCTTGCCGCCCTTGGCATAAGGTTCCAAAAGGTCAATCACTTTAATACCGGTCGTCAGAACTTCCGTATCCGTCGATTGATCGACAAAAGCCGGTGCCGGACGGTGAATAGGATAGTATTTTTTCGTTTTGACCGGACCGCGACCGTCAACCGGTTCGCCGATCACGTTAATGATGCGACCGAGCATTTCTTTTCCGACCGGAACTTCAATCGGTTTTTCGGTATTAACGACTTCCAAGCCGCGCACCAGACCTTCCGTTGCATCCATCGCAATGGTTCTGACCACGCTTTCGCCCAACTGCTGGGCAACTTCCAAAACCAATTCCCGACCGTTGTTGTCACATTTCAAAGCCGTCAAAATCGGCGGCAGAGCTTCCAGACTGTCAAACTTAACGTCGACCACCGCGCCCATCACCTGGGAGACATGGCCGAGTTTGCCGCTGCCGGCGAGTTTTTTGATCGTCTCGTGAATTTTTTTCACCGCCGCGGCGTTTTCGGCATTGATCTCGGCAATTTCTTTTTTCTCAAGCTTCACATCGGCCTTGGCATAAGCCTTGTCCCCGGCGTTAATGACTTTGGCAGAAACCTTTGCCGGCGTTTCTTTGACGGCAGCCTTTTTAACCACCGGCTTTTTGGGCGCAGCTTTTTTCTCCGTTGTCTTCTTCGTCGCCGTTTTCTTCACCGGCGCGGTTTTCGCTTCTTTTTCTTTAACAACAGCCATCTGTCATTCTCCTTACAAAACTTTCCAACTACAATAAGATGCCGCTAAATAGCTTCCGCTCCGGCAATAATTTCGATTAATTCCGTGGTAATCGCCGTCTGCCGAATGCGATTATACCGCAAAGTCAAACGCGAGATCATGTCTTTGGCATTGCTGGTGGCGTTTTCCATTGAGGTCATGCGCGCCGCCTGTTCCGAAGCTTGGGAATTGACAATCGCCTGAAAAACGCTGCCACGAAAGATCAGAGGCAACAAGCCTTCCAGCAATTCCGGCTTAGCCGGCTCATAGTCATAAAAAGCGCCCGCCACCTGATGCCGCGGTTCTTCCTCCGTCTCGCTTTCCGCCGTTTTTTCCAACTCAAGCGGCAACAGCCTGCCCACTTGCACCGGGTGATTCAGCGCCGATTTAAAATGGCTGACTACCACCTCGCACACGTCAATATCACCACGCAGAAAAGCATCCAAAATCGGCTCGCCGATTGCTTCGGTTTCGGCATATTTTGCGCCTTTTTTGGCCACGCCTTCCAAAGTCTGCACAATCAGGGAACCATATTTGCGCTTCAAGATATCCTTGCCTTTCTTGCCGATGCAAAAAATCTGAACATCCTTGCCAGCAGCCTGCAATTCCTCGATCCTTGCCGCGGCGACTTTGGCAACGTTGGCATTGAAACTGCCGCACAGGCCGCGGTCTGAGGTCAAAACCACCAAAAGATACTTCTGATCTTTGCCGTTGCCTGAAAGCAGATGCGGTAATACCGCCTCTTTGCCGCGAATACGAGCCTTTTCCTCAAGTTCGGAAAGCGCGCGCCGCGCCACTGACCAAAGGTTATGGTTATAGAACTCGGATTTGGCAATCAGGCTCTGAGCCCGTCGCAGCCCGGAAGCCGCCACCATCTTCATCGCTGAAGTGATTTTCTGGGTCGATTTGATTGCCTCAATCCGATTTCGTAATTCTTTCAAGCCTGCCATTTCGGTTCCTTAAGCTGCTTTTTCCTCTCCGACATATTCGGCGGTAAAGTCCTCGTAAAACTTCGTCAGTTTTGCGTCCAGTTCGTCGGAGATGACTTTCTTATCCATAATCTCCTGCAGATAACCGGCATGATTGGCTTTAAGCGCCCGCAGGGCCTTTTCTTCAAAATCCTGCACGTCGGAAACCGGAATTTTATCCAAAAAGCCGCGGACTCCGGCAAAGATCGCCGCCACTTCTTCCGCCACGCTCATCGGGTGATATTGGCGCTGCTTCAACAACTCGGTCAAGCGTTGGCCACGGGCCAGCAAAGCCTGAGTTGAAGCGTCCAGATCGGAAGAGAACTGGGCAAAAGAAGCCATCTCGCGATATTGGGCCAATTCCAGCTTGATTTTTCCGGCCACTTGCTTCATGGCCTTGATCTGCGCTGCGGACCCCACACGGCTGACGGAAATACCGACATTGACCGCCGGACGAACGCCTTGGTAAAACAGACTGGTTTCCAAAAAGATCTGTCCGTCGGTAATGGAAATCACATTTGTCGGAATGTAGGCGGAAACGTCACCTGCCTGCGTTTCAATGACCGGCAAAGCCGTCAGCGAACCGCCGCCTTCCTCATCGTTCATTTTCGCGGCACGCTCCAGCAAGCGGGAGTGCAGATAAAACACGTCGCCGGGATAAGCCTCACGCCCTGGCGGACGACGGAGCAACAAAGACATCTGACGATAAGCCGTCGCCTGTTTGGAAAGGTCGTCATAGAAAATAACCGCATGCATGCCGCGATCACGGAAATATTCACCCATCGCACAACCCGAATAAGGGGCGATATACTGCATCGGCGCCGGATCAGAAGCCGTTGCCGCCACCACGGTGGTATATTCCATCGCGCCGGCGTCTTTCAAGGTCTTGACCACCTGGGCCACCGTCGAACGCTTTTGCCCGACGGCCACATAAATGCAGTAAAGCTTGTCCTTTTCCGATTTGGCGGCATCATTGATTTTCTTTTGATTGATAATGGTGTCGAGAATGATCGCGGTCTTGCCGGTCTGGCGGTCGCCGATGATCAATTCACGCTGACCGCGCCCGATCGGGATTAAAGCGTCGATAATCTTCAAGCCGGTTTGCATCGGCTCATGCACCGACCGCCGCGGAATAATTCCCGGTGCCTTCACCTCCGAGCGGCTGAACTCTTTGGCTTTGACCGGGCCCAAGCCGTCTATCGGCTCTCCCAAAGCGTCCACCACGCGGCCCAACAGCTCTTTGCCGACCGGCACGCTCACAATTTTATCCGTCCGGCGAACGGTGTCCCCTTCGTGAATATCTTGGTCGGAGCCGAAAATCACCACGCCGACGTTGTCTTCTTCAAGGTTAAGAGCCATTCCTTTAACGCCGCTGGCAAATTCCACCAACTCACCGGCCTGAACTTTGTCCAACCCGTAAATGCGGGCGATGCCGTCACCGACCGACAAGACTTTGCCGACTTCGGCCACATCGACGTCAATATCCGAATGTTCGATTCTGTCCTTGATTATCGAAGATATTTCACTGGCAAGTACCGACATTATTGTCCACCTTTCATCACAGATTCCAAACGATATAACTTAGATTCCAAACTGTCGTCAATCATCGACGACCCGTATTTGATCCGCAGACCGCCCAAAACTTGCGGATCTACGACATTAACCAACAAGATTTTCTTTTTCAGCTTTTCTTCCAAAGTCTTTTCCAACTTGCGGCTCTGCGCATTGCTCAAAGCCACGGCGCTAAAGACTTCGACCTTTTCAATATTGTTGCGCTGGCGATAAACGGCGACAAACGCTTCCAAAATAGCCGGAAGCTCGGCAAAGCGATTGTTCAAAGCCAACAACTTCATGCAATTGAGCGTCGCCGGAGCCAATTTTGCTTTTTTGGCGATCAGATCCCAGGCTTTTTGCTTATCTTCGCTCGGCCACAAGGGGTTTGCCAACTGCTTGAGCGTCTCAACCTCAACGGCAAAAACCTTTTGCAGCTTCTCCACGTCGGCCGCCACCTTGGCCGTCGCTTTTTCGTCTGCAGCAGCTTCGTACAAAGCCAGGGCATAAGTTGCGGCGAGTTTACTTTTTGATGTCTTCTTCAATTCTAAAAATCCTGTTTTTAAAACTTGCGCTTATCATAGCCGCCAATTAGTTTCTAATTTATTAAGATCTTTGTCTTTTTACAATTTAACCTTCCGTTTTATCAACAAAAACCGGTTGCGGCGTTTCACATAAAGGAATAAGGATCAATATCCACCGTAATCCTTACGTTTGCCGGCCGCTTGACCTTAGACAGCCATTCGCGGATCAAAGCCTGGATCTTAATGTTTTTGGCTGTTTTCAGCAACAGGCGATAACGATATTTATTGCGCAACATAAAAATCGGCGCCGGTGCCGGTCCCAAGGTGGCGACAAAATCGTTGTTCGGCGCGGTATGCCCCAACCAAGCGGCAACTTTTTCCGTCTCGCTCTGATGCGGCCCGCTGACGATCAAAGCCGCCAATTTGCCGTAAGGCGGCATTTTCAAAATCCGCCGACTTTGTTTTTCCAAGGCCTCAAACCGACTGCGGTCATGGTCGGCCAAAGCCTGCAAAACCGGATTCTCCGGATAAAGCGTCTGAACAAAAACCGTGCCTTTTTTCTCGGCTCGACCGGCTCGCCCCGCCACCTGCGACAACAATTGATAAGTCCGCTCCGCTCCCCGCAGATCACTGCCCAAAAGTCCCAGATCGGCGTCGACGATTCCTACCGCGGTCAGGCTCGGAAAATGGTGTCCCTTCGCCAAAATCTGCGTCCCGATCAAAATGTCCACTTCTCCGCGTTCGGTCGCGGCAATCACCTCCGAAATCTCCGCCGTCGTCGCCGTCAAATCACTGGACAACAGCCTAATTCGCGCCTCGGGAAAACGCGCCCGCACTTCTTCGGCGATTCTCTCCACACCGGGACCGCAAGCCGTCAACCCGTCTTCCGACCCGCAATCCGGACACATCTTGGGCATGGATGCCGTATAACCGCAATGATGACAAACCAGCGAATGAGAAGCCTTATGCTCCGTCAGCCAAGCCGTACAATGCGGACAGGCGATTCGATAACCGCAGTCGCGGCAAATCACCAACGGTGCATAGCCGCGGCGATTCAAAAACAGCATCGATTGCTCTCCGCGTTCAAGATTTTCGCGTAATGCGTCGATCAACGTCGGCGACAACCAGGACGGTTCTTTTTTCTCTTTGCCGTCTGCCATTGCTAAAAGGCGTTTTTGCGGCTTGTCTTTTTTAAGGTCGATAATTTTGATTTCAGGAAGCCGTGCCGCGGCAAAACGCGATGCCAAAACCACCCGCTCATATTTGCCTTCCTCCACATTGACCAAAGTTTCCAAATCCGGGGTCGCCGTCGCCAAAATCAGAGGAAAAGCTTCCAGTTTGGCGCGAACCACCGCCATATCACGCCCCTGATAATTGACGATGTCTTCCTGCTTATAGGAACTGTCATGGCTTTCATCCACAACAACCAGTCCCAATTTTTGATATGGCAAAAACAAGGCGGAACGCGCCCCGACGATAACCTTGGCACGACCTTCGGCGATAGCCTTCCAGGTTTCGGCGCGTTCTTTGTTGCCCAGGGCCGAATGCCACTTGGCCGGCTTAACACCGAAACGACGCTCGAAACGTTCCAACCACTGGGTCGTCAGCGCAATCTCGGGAACCATCACCAAAACCTGTTCGCCGCGACGCAAAGCTTCGGCAGCGGCCTCAAAATAAACTTCCGTCTTGCCCGACCCGGTAACCCCATCCAGCAGCGTCACGGCAAAACCGTTCCCGACTTTAGCGCTCAAAACGTCAGCAGCGGCTTGTTGCTCCCGCGTCAGCTTTACCCGGCCGTAATCAGGATCCGGCACGGCAAAATCCCGACGGACTTCAACCTGCACTGCTTCCAAAATTCCCGCGTCGATCAGGGTTTTGATCATGGCTTGGCCGACACCGGCACCCTTGGCGATCTCCTGGCGGTTATAAGGAAAATGCTTGACCAAATCGATCACCCGCCAACGAGCATCTGAATTTTTAAGCTTGGCTTCGGCCAGCGTCTTTCCCGACCACTGATACAGGCTCTGCATTTTCGGATCCCCGAAAACCTCGCGCACGCTCAAAACCATTTTCAATACCAAACCTTTGAATGCCATATTATAATCGGCAACAAAAGTGACAAACTTCCGCAAGTCGGCGGACAACGGCGGCAAAGGCAACTTTTCCAAAATCGGCTTGATCTTGTTTTCCGGCAAATTGGAACTGCGTCCTTTTTTCCAAACCGCACCGACGATTTCCCCGCCGCCGGATTTCGGATGCCCGAAACTGACCCGCACCAGGTCTCCCAGCTCGACGCTTTCATCAGCCTGATAATCAAAAACCTCGTTAAAAGGCAGAGGCAGCAAAACCCCGACAATTGCCATTTTCGTCCTTTCAATCCGTTATTGCCGTTATCATAAAGCCTGCCTCGAAAAATGAAAACCCCGATTGCCGCATAATCCCCAAAAAAGCAAAAAAGCTCCCGGTTCACAAAGAACCGAAAGCTTTTTTCGCTATTTTTCTTCCCGACTGCTGTCCCAGAAGGTGTCTCGGCCTTTCAGATCTCTACAGGTTTCGATAAACCATTTGACCATCAAGACTAACAAGATAAACATCCCTCCGGCCATGGCGGCATGAAGCATGTACCACAGCGGAAAAACGTTCTGGGGATGAAGCGTAAACTCGCTTGCAACGCCCAAGAAGAGCCCAATCGTCAACAAAAGATCTCTCTGGCTTTTCTTTTTCCAAACCAAATAGCTTAGAAAAAACACCAAAACCATTATACCGTATATGATATAAAAGGCTAAAGAAAATTCGTTATTCATAACATTTATATTTTAATAATCAGATTAATAATCAGAAAAACGATCTTAGTATACGCCTCTGTCAATTTTTTGTCAATAACCAAATATTAACCTTAACGGAGCTATCTTATCCTGATGAAACTTCATATTGACTATGCCGCCGCCCCGGAACTGACCACTCTGATTCACGACTGGGAAAATTGGCTTCTAAAAGAGCGTCGCTATTCCGAGCATACGCTGGACGGTTATGCTCGCGACTTGGCTTTTTTCACAAAATTTTTAAACCTCAAACTCGAACATGCGCCGGACGTCTCTGACCTTGCCGCCTTGGAAATCCGCGATTTTCGCAATTATCTCAGCAGCCGAGCCGCCCTCAATTTGGAAAAAAGTTCCATTGCCCGCGAGGTTTCGACACTGAAAAACTTTTTTAAATGGCTCAAAAATCAACACCGGCTGGACAACTCCGCCCTCAGCATCCTCAGCACACCGCGGCGCAACAAAGTTCTGCCCAGGGCGTTGGACGTCAAAGATACCTTTGACGTTATCAACGAGGCAACCAAAGTCACCAAAAAAAACAAAGAGTGGCAGGGACTGCGCGATTCCGCCATTTTTACAATATTATACGGATGTGGTTTGCGTATATCCGAAGCCCTGTCGCTCAATGTCGGAGACTTAACCGCCCGGTCCGAATTTCTCCGAATCCGGGGCAAAGGAAATAAAGAAAGAATCGTTCCTCTCCTTCCGGCTGTCATAACAAAAACAGACGCTTATTTACAAGCTTGCCCTTATCGTTTGAAAAACGGCGAACCTTTGTTCGTCGGGGCGCGGGGCGAGCGCCTGTCCCCCCGCATCATCCAGCGACGAATGGCAAAAATCCGAGAAGACTTGGGCTTTCCTGACAATTTGACGCCCCATGCCCTGCGGCACTCTTTTGCCACCCATCTGCTGGCTGAAGGAACTGATCTCCGTTCCATTCAGGAACTCCTCGGTCATGCCTCGCTGAGCACAACCCAGCGCTATACCGACGTTGAGATCGAAACCTTGAAAAAAGAATATGAAAAAGCCGGCCTGCTGAAAGACAAAAAAAACCGATCCGCAAAGGAACCGGTTTCGTCAGATCTTGTTTAAAGAAAATTACTTCAATTTTTTCTCAACAAATTCTTCATGCTTTTTGGTCTTTTTATCATATTTTTTCAAAGTCAGCTTTTCCGGATGCGTTCTCGGATTTTTTTCTGCCAGATAAAAAGTACCGGTACCGGCCGTACTCTCCAATTTAACTTTAACTTTAATTGCTTTTGCCATGTTTCATACTCTTTACAAATTAAATTTCACAACATTTAGCGGTAATATACAGTTTTTTGCGGCGCTGTCAATAACATTTTTCACAAATTTTGCTTCAAAAGGGCTTTTGCCGCCTCGACGTCAAAATCATTTTCCCCTCGGTCTTCGGGCGGACACCCTTCCGCCGGAGCTGCGCTGACGAATTTTTCCAAATTGGCGACATCGTCAATTCCGCTGGTGCAGATATCAGGCAAAACACCGTTTTGATGTAAAGGGTGCTCCGACGGCGAATAAAAGTAAGCGCCGGTCAAAGCGACGGTGGCACCGTCGCCGAGCAAAATCAAATCCTGCAAGCTCCCTTTGCCGAAACTGCGGCTTCCTAACACTTTCGCCCGGCTTTGTTCCTGCAACGCCACCGCCACGACTTCCGCCGAAGACGCCGTTTTTCCGTCAATCAGCACTGCCATCGGCTTGCCATTTACAATATCGCCGCTTTCCGCCTGGTAATAAACGTTGCTATCTGCGCGCCGACCGCGAGTCGAAGCAATAATGCCCTCATCCAGAAACAAATCGGCAACGGCAATCGCTTCGGCTGTCATGCCCCCGGGACAACCGCGCAAATCCAAAATAACGGCCTGAAAATCTTCATGTTCTTTCACCGCTTCGCTGATCAGACGTGCGGTATGAGCATTGAACGCTCTCACTTTTAGCAGCAAAATACCATCCTCCTCCCTTGCCGCAAACGGCCGTTTGTTCCTAAGCCGCCGCTGATTTTCCTCGCCTTCCGCATAATATTTTGAATCACCGTCAAGATGCGCGACGGCATCTTTTAAAATCAGATCATTGACCTCAAATTCTTTCGCCTGCGCTCGCGGAGAAACTTCAATCGCCTGGTCAATGATCTTGCCGCTGAGAGAAGCCCAAGCGGCGGTATCATCTTCCGCTTCCGGCTTCAAAAAGCTCTTGATCACCCTTGCCTTATAATACAGGCTCACGCGACGCCCGTCGTCCGCCACCTGCAAATTCTCGTCAACGGCATGCAACCCTTTCAAAACCAAAACCGCAAAATCCGCTGTGCTGATTTTTTCCACATATTGCTGCGGCACTGCAATATAGGCTTCTTCCAAGATGGAAATGTCCGCCGCCATAACGGCCGAAACCCAACACATCGCCCCCAAAAATATTCCTGCCGTCGCTTTCATGACTTTTTCTTTCCTTTGGCATTGTCCCTTTTTGAAACTTTGTTTGCTTTCTTTTTCGCCGCAGTCTTTTTTTGCTTTGTATTTTTCTTTGCCTGCTTTTGCTTATTCGGCTCTTTAAACGCCAGGTACCGAAAGACGAGATTCCCGTTCAGGGCGCAAGCCTCAATCAAACGGACATAAAGAATGTCCCCCAAGCGAAAACGCAAACCTCTGTATCCTTTTAACTCGTTTCGCGCTTCATCCAAAACATAATGGTCAAACGGCAAATCTGACATCGGAATCAGCCCTTCGGCGCCCAAACTCTCAATTTGCACAAAGACGCCGGCATTGGCGACGCCGCTCACTCTCACCTCAAAATCCATACCGATTGAAGCTTGCAAATAAAAAGCCAGATATTTCTCGTTGGCATCCCTTTCGGCAAAAACCGCCCTTTTTTCCGTATCGGTAAGATGCACTCCCGTCTCCTTAAAGCTTTCGAAGTCTTCCCGCCTGTCCAAACCGCCGCCTTCCGGCAGCTCCAAAGCCCGAATCAATGCCCGGTGAATCAAAAGGTCGGAGTAACGGCGGATCGGCGAGGTAAAATGCACATAATCTTTCAAAGCCAGGCCGAAATGCCCGATATTAAACGGACTGTAACAAGCCGGAGACTGCAAACGCAACACGTGATAATAAACGCCGGGACCGCTCCCTTTTTTAAGGTTTTCTTGAATAAAAGCGTTAAAATGCGCCGGCTGCAGCAACGTCCTGTCCGGAACAAAAAATCCCAGGTTCGAAAGAAGCGGCTTGACGTTGCGCAATTTTTCCTCACTGGGTTTGTCGTGAATCCGATACATCACCGGCAAGCCGCTTTCTTTCAAAGCCAAAGCCGCCGATACATTGGCCGCAATCATAAACTCCTCGATAATCTTGTTGGCCGTCATAACCTCGCGTCTTTCAACCGCCAAAACCTGTCCGTTCTTGCCGACTTTTATTCTGGTTTCCGGCACGTCAAGTTCCAAGGCGCCGCGCTTTCGCCGCTGCCGATCCAAAAGCCCATAAGCTTCCAGCAACGGCTGAATCACCCGGCGAAACAACGGTTTCGTCTTATCGTTATACCGACCTTCCAAAGCATCCTGAACCTCGCGATAAGTCAACCTGGCCGCCGATCTGATGACGCCGCGCCGAAAAGCGAAATTCTGTAGCTTTCCGCTCTTGTCAATTTCCATTTCGCAAACAATAGCCGCCCGCTCCCGACCGGGGTTAAGCGAACACAAATCGTTAGACAAAACCTCGGGCAGCATAGGAATCACCATGCCCGGCAAATATACCGAATTTCCCCGTTGATAGGCCTCCCGATCCAAAGCGCTGCCGTTCGGCACATAAAAAGCCACGTCGGCAATCGCCACCAGCAGCTTAAAACCCGACGTCGTTTTTTCGGCATAAACGGCATCATCAAAATCCTTGGCGTCATCGCCGTCTATCGTCACCAGTGGCACACCGGTATAATCGACGCGAAGCGCCGGATTAAACTTTGGCAAATTCCTGGTTTCCGCCCAAACTTTCTCGGAAAACCTTTCGGGAATGTCATATTTTTCCAAAACCAGCGGCCGAATGGCTTTTTTAAGGTCAAACGGACCATATGTCTTGATAACTTTCGCCATCTTGTAATCCCGGCCGTCGCTGACCGCAATTTTTACAAAGTCGCCGTTTTTAGCACCGATTCCATTGTCGAGAAAATACACGCTTCTGTCGGCTTTTTCCGCGCTCTTCAAAAAATACCGGCCGTCTCGGCAATAAATGATTCCATAAGCCTTTTCACCGTCATTCTCGTCTCTCAAAACGCGCGCCAGAACCTTTCCCGTCAAAATGCCTTTCCTCAGGCTCAGACGGGCCATGAACAAATCGCCCTTTGCCAATGGCGGACAAGCATTTCCGTAACCACGGACGCTCACCTCTTTATTTCCCAACCGGCTGTTGGGATCGGCGGCCACTGCTCCAATCTCGCCCGAAGAATAAAAAGCCTTAACTCGCAGCAGGCAAAACTCCGGAAATGGAAATTTATTACTTTGCATTATCTTAAAACCGCTTTCAAAACAGTGTGGTCCGAAGGTTTGACGCCCTGCCGCGGCTCCTTGTCCACCATGCAGCTTTCCAGACGGTCGGCGGCATCGGGCGAAAGCAGCAGATAATCGATCCTCATGCCAAAATCCGCAGCCAAGGAACTTCCGGCATAATCCCAGAAGGTATAGCCGTTCTCCTGCGGATGCAGATTGCGGAAAGCGTCATAATATCCCAAATACTCAATGGCTTTAAACCGTTGCTTGACCTCCTCGCGATACAGGGCGTTATTTAAAAACAAGGTCGGATCATAAACGTCATGCGGCGTCATAATCACATTAAAATCTCCGCCGAGAATCACTTTTTGCCGCAAGGTGAGCAAAGCCTTCGCCCGTTCATACAAAGCTTCCATCCAGCGCAGCTTATAGTCGAACTTTGTCTTGTCGTCAGGATCGTTATAAGGGGGGTTGCCGTTTGGCAGATACAGCGAAGCCACGCGATAAACCTCTTCTTCGACTTTTATTTCCGTCTCCAGATAACGCGCATTATCATCAGCAAAACCGGGCAATCCCTCGCAGACGACCTTAATCGGCGTCCGACTCAAAACCGCCACGCCGTTGTAACTTTTTTGTCCCAAGATCCTGGCATCGTACCCCAGGCTGCGCAGTTCAAAAAAAGGAAAACTCTCAAATGTGCACTTAATCTCCTGCAACAGCATGATATCTGGCCCGTTCTTTTGCAAAAAGGCGCCGAGGTTTTCCAACCTGGCGTTGATCGAATTAACGTTATAAGTCGCTATAAGCATTTTTAACCCTTTATTTATCTGACTATTGTTATATTATATTAAAAATTTCTGTATTGAAAGTGAAAAAACATGACTTTGGCAACTTATGCTTCTCTGCCGGAAAACAGCCGCGGCCGCCTTTATCCCGATTTTCCCAACATCATGCGTTCTCCTTACCAGCGTGACCGCGACCGGTTGATTCATTCCGCCGCCTTTCGGCGCCTTGATGGCAAGACCCAGGTTTTCGCCTATCACGAAGGCAAGAACTACCGTACCCGCCTGACGCACAGCATTGAGGTTGCTCAAATCACCCGCACTTTGTGCAAAGCCCTAAACCTCAACGAAGACCTCGGCGAGGCCATCGCCCTGGCGCACGACCTCGGTCACTCCCCGTTCGGCCATGCCGGAGAACGCGGCCTCAACAACGCCATGCGGCGCTTCGGCGGTTTTGACCACAATGTCCAGTCCTTAAAAATCATGACTAAGCTTGAACGTCACTATCCGGCATTCGACGGCCTCAACCTCACTTGGGAAACTTTGGAAGGAACTGTCAAACACAACGGCCCGCTGGCCAAAATCAGCAATTCTTTTTTAAAAGGTTTCAACAAAAGCTTCAATCTGGACCTTAAGCATTTTCCCTCGCTGGAAGCGCAAATTGCGTCCTGCGCCGACGACATCGCCTATAACAATCACGACGTCGACGACGGTTTCCGCGCCGGATTTTTTTCGTTGGAAGAATTGTCTTCCCTGCCGTTTGTCGCCAAAATCCTTGACGACTGCCGCCGACAATACCCCACCGCCTCCGATGACGTCTGCATTTATGCCGTCACCCGCAGTCTGATCGCCGCCATGGTTTATGACCTGCTGGACAACACCCGCGCCAACCTGAAAAAGCACTGCATTTCCACCAATGAAGAAATTCGCCGCGCTCCCGAATTTATTGCCGGATTTTCCTCGGAGATGAAAAAACAAATCGCCGAGCTGCATCTTTTTCTGGTTAACCGCTTTTACACCGCCACCAGCATCGTTCGCATGGACATGAAATCCACCCGCCTGGTCGAAGAGTTGTTCAATGTTTTCATGAACGACTGGAAACTGCTGCCGGCTGAACAGCGTGCCAGAATCGATCCCCGCGGCAAAGAAGCCGAAACGGCGGAAGTCGTCTGCGAATACATCGCCAGCATGACAGATATGGCGGCTTTGGAAGAACACCAAAAATTATTTGATATTCATACCCGATTTTAAGAGCTTATAAAGATTTATCTTCTAAGATAAGTCGCAAAGGATTTTTAGCGTTAAGGAGAAACCGCATGTTTCAAGAATTTCCCGATGATAACAAAAATGAGGATTTTTTAAACGAATTCCGCCAAAAACTGGCCGATCAGTCGCCCAACGGGTTTGAAGAAAAGAAAAATGAACTGAACAGATCCAAAAACGTTTTCGTCGGTGCGGTTTCCGGTGTCGTTCTGGCCGGCATCGTCGGCTGGTTTGTCCTCTCTCCGCAATACGGCAGCGGCACCGCACCGGAAATTCCAGTCATCCGCCGGCCGCAAACCGCCGTCAAAATCCAGCCCAGCGAACCCGGCGGCATGGAAATCCTCAACCAAGATAAAACCGTCTACGACATCATAGACAAAAAGGCCGATGGCGGCCAAAAAGTGGTGGAAAACCTGTTGCCGCCTCCCGAAACGCCGCAACTCCCGGTAATCACGCCGGAAGTGCCGGCACCCGAAATGCCTGCGCCGGTTTCCTCAAATGCGCCTCAACCGCCCCAAGAAGAAGTGATCGCCCGTGCCGAACAAATCGTCAAAGTCGTTGAAAAAGCGCCCGAGCCCGTCGCCGTCAAAAGCGAACCCGTCGAAACGACCTTGCCCAGCATCGCCGAAGCGGCGGCCAAAACCCCGGCAGACGAAGTCAAAATCCCCGCCAAAACGGAAGTGAAAACTGCTGTTGCGGCACCGAAAGCGGCACCAAACGGCGTCTGGCAAGTTCAACTGATGTCTTCGCCCAACAAAAAAGCCATTGAAAAATCTTGGAGCACCCTGTCAAATAAATATAACGTCCTTTCCGGCGTCAGTTATGAGATTGAAACGGCGGACCTCGGAGCCAAGGGAATCTTCTATCGCCTCA
Organism: uncultured Alphaproteobacteria bacterium; assembly: GCA_934254925.1. Taxonomy (GTDB): domain Bacteria; phylum Pseudomonadota; class Alphaproteobacteria; order RF32; family CAG-239; genus CAKQMD01. The sequence goes on along the minus strand of CAKQMD010000023.1, from coordinate 3,040 downwards.
AGGCCGGTGCTTACGCTGACAAGACCGAAGCGGACGCCTTGTGCAAAGAAATCAAAAACATGGGTGGAACTTGTATTGTAAAGAAAAAATAAATGACCTTAAGCATTCTGACCAGCATTTTTGTAAACGGCCTGCCGATTCTGATCGCCATCATCTGCCATGAAATTGCCCATGGCTACGCCGCCTATCTGCTGGGAGACGATACCGCCAAAAGATACGGCCGCCTATCGCTCAACCCGTTGCATCATATTGACGTTTTCGGTACGGTCATTCTGCCGCTGATTCTCTATTTCTCCCAAATCGGCTTTATCTTCGGCTGGGCCAAACCGGTGCCGATTGACTTTTACGAGTTGAAAAACCGCCGCCTCGGCACGGTTTTGGTGGCGGCTGCCGGCATTGTAGCCAACATCCTGCTGGCAGTCTTCTCAGCCGTGGCGCTCAAGGTCGCGCCGCTGATCGCCATGCCTTGCTTACAGACGCTTTTTGTCAGCTTTTTTACCAACATGGTGGCCTTCAACATCATCCTGGCGCTTTTCAACGCCATTCCCATCCCGCCTCTGGACGGATCAAAAATCCTTTTCGGTTGGATGAAAAACCCTCTGGCGATCAAATATGTCAATGCTGAACGCTATGGTCTATGGATTATCATTTTGCTGGTTTTCATCCTGCCGGTAATCGGACATCGTCTGGGCTATGAGCTCAACTTTTTCAGCCGCGGACTGATCAACGCCATCTACTACTTCAACAACTTGCTGATGTAAGGAAGGCATCATGGAAAAACCGATTGTCGCCGGCCTTTTCACTTGTTCTTCCGACCGTCTGTCAGACGAAGAAAAACGCCTTTTTGCCCGTATCAATCCGCTTGGTTTCACCCTTTTTGCGCGCAATATTCGCAGTCGGAAACAGGTGCAGGCTCTCATCCGTGAACTTCGCGAGATAACCGAACGTAAAGACCTTGTCATCGCCGTCGATCAGGAAGGCGGCCGGGTACGTCGCTTGACCGAACCTGAATTCAGAAACTATGCCGCTGCCGCAGACCTTGGCAAAATAGACCGGCTCCAACCGTCGAAAAATCGCGGCCGCATTTTTTATCTTCATGCCGCCCTAATCGCCCAAGATCTGCAAGACTGCGGCATCAACTGCAATTACGCCCCGACGCTTGACCTGCTGTATCCGCAAACCACGCCGGCCTTAAAAAGCCGCCTGATCGGAAGCGTCCCCGAGGAAACGGCCGCCGCTGCCGAGATTATGCTGGAAACCTATGTCAGAAACGGCATTTGCCCTTGCTTAAAGCATATGCCCGGTCACGGCCGCGCCGCCACGGATCCGCATCTTGGCCTTCCGGTGATCAAAGCCTCTTTGGATGAACTTGAAGCGGATTTTTATCCTTTTCGCCGGCTGCGCCGAGCACCGATGGGCATGAGCGCTCACGTCATCATCCCCGAAATCGACGCCCACAATCCGATTACCCAAAGCCCCATGGCAATCAAGGAGCTCATCCGCGGTCGCATCGGTTTTGAAGGCCTCCTGGTTTCTGATGCAATTGATATGAAAGCACTCCGCGGCACTTACGGCGAAAAAACCCGCCGTTGCCTGGAAGCCGGATGCGACGCTGTTTGCTTTTACGGCGCCGATATTGCCGATTTGCATGACATCGCTGATAATTGCCGTCCCCTTTCGGACCAATCTTTAGAGCGGTTTGAAAAGATCCGCCGTATCTTTCGCAATCCATTTCAAGAACTTGACGTCCCGGCCCTGGAAAAGGAATATCAATCCCTGACCGGAACCATTGAACCTTACCGGGAAGAATACGATTCAACCATGGTATTGCAACAAATGATCAATAACGAAACCTTCGGAGAATAAAATGCTTAATTTTTTAATTTGGATCCTCATCATTGCTGCCTTAATCATGATTTTCGGTGCCGACCGACTGCCCGCCTGGCGCCAAACCGCGATTGAAAAATACCGTCTTCTGCGCGAAAAGCTGAAACCCGTTGCCGCCAAAGCAGCCGAAAAAATCAAAGAAATCGGTCATAAACCGGATTCTGAAAAATAAATTTCCGCTTTTTTCGCCCTTTTTGCCGCAATTTTCATAAGATTGCGGCTTTTTTAATGTAATATCAAATAACTATGGAATTTTTCAAAAAATAATGTTATGATAAGGAAATAAGAACCAGAAACGGTTACTGTCAGGAGGCCCCATGAGTATCAGCTCTACTAGAAAGGTAAGTAATACTTCCGCCCCGGTTTCCCGTAATTACGGCGCGTCAGGGACGGGCAAGTCTTTTGTTGAAATCATCGATACCAACAACAATATTGCCGTGCGCGATGAAACGCAGGAGCAACGCGGCTCAAACCGCCGGGAATATGAGAAACCCGAATCTGAAGATCAGAGCACGGATCTTTCGGTAAAGTCATCATATATTCCCAGCGCGATTGAAGCCTTGGCCGCCAGCGGCGTCTATAACAGTCAGGAAAACGAAAACGTCCCTAACTCGACGCACAAGGTCAACATCTACGGCAACAACCAGTCCATTATCAAGGACGAAGAGGCCGAACAAAAAGGCCACTCCTATCTGAAGCATTTTTATGAAAAAAATGAAGTCATTGAAGAAGTTGATGAATTGATCTAATTAACAACGATTTCTTTTTTCGGTTCTTTTTTATAATTGTCAATGCTGTTGCGAACAGCCTTGTCCGTATCTTTTGCCAAGGTTTTGGCACCGCTTTCCACATTGTCGACTACTTCGCCGACCGTCGTCGTTTCCGTAATCTGCCCCTCGTAAATGCCTCGACCGACCAGATAAATAACCACGATTAACACTAAATAAAACAAATATTTCAAAAATGTTCCCATCATATCCTCCATGTTTTAATAAGACTTCCTTTCATACATAATTCGCTCCCGACAGGTTTCAAGCGTCCGAAACTTCGATTTTGGACAATTCTTTTATCATGATAAGTAGACAAAATTTAAAATAAACAACTTTTAAGAGCTAAAAAAAATTGCGGGCGTCAGCCTCTGATGTCATACTGA
>CAKQMD010000022.1 GCA_934254925.1 uncultured Alphaproteobacteria bacterium | reverse complement strand
CCCTAGAGGAAGGGTTCGACTACCAGCGAGAGGCGGGCGGAGAGGCGCAGAAGAAGGGTTTCTATGACGGCGGATGCCGGCCCTTAACTGTGCAATTTCATTTGTTTTTCACGAATTAGGGAGAAATTTTTTGTCGTGTCGTTTTGCGTTTTGGTATTTTCCTCTTGTCGCAAAACATTGTAGGTTTTTTCAAAGGTCTCCTCTCTGTAATTGCCTCTCGGGCTGTCGTCAAATTCTAAGAGAGTTCGGCGGTAATGATTTCCCATGTAACGGCCGAACGGTCGTGGATCCAATCCGGCACCGACAGCGATGTGTGTTCCGGTGATGTCAGCAAAAGTTTCGCAGGCATGCTCCTGATCGGCTTCATGGCCTTGAGGACGTTTGTGGTAGTCTAAGAGATGTTCCATTTCATGTGCCAGAAGACCGGGCAGAATTTCCTTGTTGGCATCTTCAAACAAGGCTGTGCAAACGGCTATTGTTACTTGGTTTGGTTGTCCAGGACATTTTTCCAAAAGAGCGTTGGCATTGACTCTGTTATTGTTGCGGATGACGATTTTGACTTTGCTGTCGGCAAGCAGTTTTTTCAAGTCTTTATTGGCCTTAAACTTTCCGTTTGTGAATTGATCCAACAGCGCTTTCACGGTCGGTTCGTTTTTTTGTTGTCCGTCGCTTTCCGGCGGGTAAGCGTCGTCAATGTTGTGAAACCATTCGACGGGATATTCTTTTCTGGGGTTTTTGTTTGCCCCCTGTCTTATTCTGTCGAGAAGCTACGCTTTTTCCTGAGCGTTTTCGCAATAGTCACCGGCCAATTCAAGAAGATGCTTTTCCAGGCTAAACAAACGCTCCTGATATTCCGGATTGTTCGTCGTTCGGGCAATACGGTTTTTCATTTCGGCAATTTTTTCCCGCAGCATGTTTTGTTCTTCCGGCGTGTGAGGCATTTGTCGACGCTCCAGTTTTGTTTTATTGTTTTATGATATGCTTTTTTCTAGGTTTTGTCCATATGAGATGTCATGCTGTGGTAATATCGGAGCATTATAAGCTCCTGTTGAAAACGGCGCAACGGAGCTTATTTTTCAAGTAGGACAATTTATTTTAGGAGAAAAAACATGTATCAGTTACGCTCGGCAAATCAGCGCGGACAAACGCTTCTCGATTGGCTTGACAGTCGGCACAGTTTTTCGTTCGGCGACTATTATGATCCGGCGTTTATGGGATTTAGCGACCTGCGGGTTATCAATGACGATGTTGTTAGCGCAAAACAGGGATTTGCACCGCATTCGCACAAAAATATGGAGATTGTTACAATTCCCTTAAGCGGACGGTTGCAGCATCGGGACAGCATGGGTAACGGTTCGGTGATCAGGGCCGGGGACGTTCAGAAAATGTCGGCCGGCAGCGGCATTCTTCACAGTGAGATGAATCCCTCCGCCTCGCAAGCCGTCCATTTTTTGCAAATTTGGCTGATTCCGAACATCCGGGATACTCAACCTGATTATCAGCAAAAAAGGTTTGCGCCGGAACAGATGACGGATCAGTTGGCGCTGATTGTTTCTCCCGACGGTCGAGAGGAATCGATCATTATTCGCCAAGACGCCGAGATTTATCAATGTCTGTTGAATGTGGACAAGGAGGTCAGCTTCAGCATTTCAGACGACAGAAAGGTTTGGATTCAGGCGGCGGAAGGCTCCATTTCCGTCAACGGTCGCATTATGGTTGCCGGAGACGGTTTGGCCATCAGCGATGAAAATGTGACGATTTTCATCCGGGGAATCGACAAGCGATCGAATTTTCTGCTTTTTAACTTGAGGAAATAAAGGCTTTTGGTCCTTTTCCGGCAAAGGGGCAATTTTTGAAGAGAAGCGGATTTGAACTCTGGATTTCTTTTGAAAATTCGGTCATAATCAAAGAAGTGACGGAGTCTGGAAACAAGGAGTTTGAAGATGTTTTATGCAGCCTATTATCAAGCGCCGATCGGGAAATTGACGCTGGTGAGCGACGGAAATAGTTTGATCGGTTTGTGGTTGGAAAACCAAAAGTATTATGCGGCGACGGTGGACGGAGAGCTTTGCGAAAAAGCGGACCTGCCGGTGTTTGCGACGGTAAGAAAATGGCTGGACGCTTATTTTCGCGGAGAGAATCCGGCAATCTCGGATTTGCATTTGGCGCCCAAGGGCAGCGCTTTTCGTCAGGAAGTGTGGGAAATTTTGTGCAAGATTCCTAAAGGAGAAGTCATGACCTATGGCGGAATTGCCGCGTTGCTGGCGCGAAAAAAGGGACGAAAAGCCATGTCGGCGCAGGCTGTCGGCGGTGCGGTGGGGCATAATCCGATTTCGGTCATCATTCCTTGCCACAGAGTTGTCGGGAGTAACGGCAGTTTGACCGGATATGCCGGCGGACTGGATGTGAAAATCAAGTTGTTGAAGCACGAAGGCGTTGACATGTCGTCTTTTTTCCGCCCGACGAAAGGAACGGCTTTGTAATAAAAAACCTGCCCTGTCGGCGGCAGGGCAGGCCTTTGAAAATTTAGTGCTTTAGGGCAGCCAAGACGTCGGCAGTGATCTGTTCCGGCGTCAGACGATAGCGTTCATACAATTCTTGCACGGGGATTCTGTCGGTGAAGACTTTCGGAGCGCCGCAAGTCAAGACTTTCATGGAATCCGTTCCGTAAAAACGAGCCACCTTTTCGCCGAAGCCGCCGTCCAAGATGCCGTCTTCCAGAGTGACGACCAGTGAGTGGTTTTGTTTTAAGCTTTCCAACAAGTCTTGATCCAGACCGGTGATGAAGCGCGGATTGATCAAGGTGGCGTCAATGCTTTTTTCCCGTAATTTTTCCACGACTTTTTGACCTAAGGCAAAAAAGCTGCCGAGTGCCAAAATTGCGACGTCGCTGCCGGTCTTGACGGTTTCAAAAGTATTCAAACGGTCGTAGTCGGTCTTGACCGGGACAGAGGCTTCCTGAACTGCCAGCGGAACACGGATGACGACGGGGTGACGTTCTTGTTCCAAACCCCAGTTCAACATGGCCAAATATTCCTGTTTGTTGGTCGGGGCCAAATAAACGATGTTGGGAATGTTGGCGATCAGCGGAATGTCGAAGCAGCCGAGGTGAGTGACGTCCATGCCCGATATGCCGGCGGAAAAGACCAAAATGACGGCGGGATTGTTGTTGATAGCCAGATCTTGCGACAGTTGGTCATAAGTCCTTTGCACAAAGGAGCTCCAAACCTGAAAGACCGGTTTGCAGCCGCCTTTGGCCAAAGCCGAACTCATGGCGACGGCGTGTTCTTCGGCAATGCCGACGTCGATGTAGTTTTTTCCCAAAGTTTGCCGTCTTTCCGGCGTCAGTCCAAAAGCCCCCGGCGTTCCGGCAGTGAGAACGACGACGCGGTTGTCTTGCCGAATTTTGTTTTTGAGAAATTCATAGGTGATGTCATTGTAGTTTTCTCCTGCGGGAAAAGTGACGGTGTTTTCTCCGGTGGCCAAGTCGAAGGGCAAGTTCCAGTGCCATTTTTCGCGGTTTTCTTCGGCAAATTTGTAGCCTTTGCCTTTTTGGGTATGGATGTGCAAAACGGTGGGTTTGTCGGTATCTTTGACTTGTTGCAGGACGTTGAGCAGTTGTTCGATCGAGTTGCCGTCTTCAACATAGCGGTAGGCAAAGCCCAAGGCTTTAAACATGTTGCATTCTGCCGTTCCTTTGGTTTCGCGGAGCAGGCGGAGGTTGGCGTAAAGGCCGCCGTGGTTCTCGGCAATCGACATTTCGTTGTCGTTGACAATGATAATCATGTTGCTGTTTAGGATGGCAGCGTTGTTAAAGCCTTCCATGGCTTCGCCGCCGCTCAGCGAACCGTCGCCGATGACGGCAATAACGTTGTATTTTTCGCCTTTAAGATCGCGGGCTTTGGCCATGCCGCAGGCTAAACTAACGGAGGTTGAGGTGTGGCCGACGGTGAAGAAGTCATGTTCGCTTTCGGTCGGGTTGGTGTAGCCGGAGATTTCCTTCATTCCGGCATCGGTTAAAAAGCCGCGTTTACGCCCGGTGAGAATTTTGTGCGGGTAGCTTTGGTGAGAGACGTCATAAATGATCTTGTCGCGTGGGGAAGAAAAGACGTAATGCAGGGCGATTGCGGTTTCGACAATTCCCAAATTGGGGCCGACATGGCCGCCGACTTTGGCGTCGCGGTTTAAAATTGCTTGGCGAATTTCTTCGGCAAGGTCTTTGAGTTCGTTTGTTTTTAAGTTCTTTAAGTCTTCAGGGGTATTAAGACTGTCCAAATAAGCCATTTTTTTCTCCTTGGAATCATAATCGTTTGTTTTCGGTTTGGCAGTATAATTATTAGAGTTAACTTTAAGTCAAGATGTTTTTTCACGGTTGTTTATCATTTTCAACTTGCAAATATATATGATGAATTTATAGTGAAAAAGTTGGTTTGCTTTTGTTAGGATTTGACATGTTTGAAGATATTGCGCAAAAAATTCGGAACGTTTCGGATTTTCCCAAGCCGGGGATTATGTTTAAAGACATCACGACACTGATCAAAGACGGCGAAGCTTTTCGACGGGTGATCGATTTTTTCTATGAAACGTTTAAAGATGCGGGAATTAATTATGTCGCTGCCGTCGAATCGCGCGGGTATCTCTTCGGGGCGCCTCTGGCCTATAAGCTCGGTGCCGGTTTGGTGATCATCAGGAAACCGGGGAAGCTCCCTGCCGAGGTCGAAAGAGAGGAATATTCCTTGGAATATGGTGTGGATGCGCTGGAGATTCACAAGGATGCCATTGAAAAAGGCAAAAAGGTGCTGTTGATTGACGATTTGTTGGCGACGGGCGGTACGGTGGCGGCCTCTTGCCGGTTGGTGCAGAAGCTGGGCGGAGAAATCGCGGCCTGCGCTTTTGTGATTGAACTTGCGGATTTGAACGGTCGCCGGAATCTGCCCAAGGAAGTTCCCGTCGTTTGCATGCTCAGTTGCTGAAAAAATCGTAAAAACGGTCGAGGATCCCGGTCTTCTTGATTTTGAAAGCGAAATGCTTGAACAGCAGATAGTTGACGACGGTGACAGCCGTGACGGCAAGGGCTTGCGCCAGGTAGGCGTTCCATCCCCAGCGGGTGACAAGGACGGCGAGGAAAAAAGCGTTAATGAAGTAACTCAAAGTCCAGATTAACAGGGATTTCAGATATTCCTGCCAGTGGCTGCCGTCGGATTTGAAAACCAGGTATTTATAAGCCAAAAAAGCCGTTACCGAAGAAAGCAACCAAGAGGCCAGAAGAATCAGCTGATAGCGCGTTATTCCGCTTATCAGGCCAATGACGACGAAAATCATGTAGCGGATCAGGGTGTTAACCAATCCGACGGTTATGAAGCGAAGGCGTTCGTCAAGCGAAAACCATTGTTTGGACGTGAAAATCGGATCGGGCATCTTTCTTATCTCCGCATGTTTGAGCATTAGATAAGACCGTCAAACGGGTTTTTAAATGGGGGCGTTTAACAAACGGCTGGTTTTGGCGATGGAGGCGGTGATTTTTTCGGCCTCCTCGCGGCGCTCCATATTCTCAAAAATATATAAGGCGTCGTGGAAATATTCGAGAGCTTCTTCCAGGAGGTTTTTTTCCGCGTTGTTTTTGCCCAGGCGGTAATAAATGTCGCCGATGGATTGTTGAATTTGCGCCCAGGCAAGAGGGTCTCTTTTTTCGGTAATGACTTTTTGTTGGTTTTTGTAGCTGGCGACGGCCAATTCGCAGATGTCTTCGCTTTTGGTCAGGCTGCCGAGCAGGGCCAGGTTGCTGCCGAGAAGGCCTTCGATTTCCGCCCAAAAATCGGGAAACAGGGCGTAAGTGAAGATTTTTTCGGCTTCCCGCAGTTGGGCCACGACGTCGCGCAGGGCCTGCAGGTCTTCCTTTTGGCGCCAGTAGTTGAAAAACAGACGCGACAGTTTGTAGGAAATGTAGCCGTAGTCATAGGGGTAGTTGTATTTGCTTAAGTATTTTTGTGCCTGGCGGTAATTACCGATCGCTCCCTTGAAGTAGGACTGCGGCCGCTTGAGCATTGTTTGCGTGGCAAAGTCGTATAATTGTCCCAGGTGATAATAAATGCAGCCAAGATGGATGGGCGCTTTGATCAGGTCCTGATGTTTGATGGCGGTTTCGAACAGGTTTTTGACGATTTTGAAGTCCTTTTCGTCGCTGTTGTCCCGACTGTAACTGAGGTAAATGATGCCGAGGAAATTCATGATATAGGGCATATATTCAATCGACAATGTTTTAGCCGAATTGTCAGAAGACAGGCTGTCGATGATTTTTTTCAGGAGGTAGCGTCTTTGAATTCGGCTTTCCGGCGTCATGACATTCACGGCGCTGATCAAAGCTCCGTAGATCAGATTGCCGACAGCCTGAGGGAAAAGGGCATCTTCCTGCAGCAGGGCTGCCGGGATGTACAGGCTGTCCAACATGGAGATGACGGAACCGTCGGCGTTATCGTATTGTCGGGCAGTTTGGAAGTTGAGGCGGATACGCTCGCCTTCGCGGTAGCCCCAAAGCAAAACGTCGGCCCGCAACTTTTCAAGCAAGCTTTGGCCTTTGTCAATGAAGTCAAACAAGCTCCGGCTGTCTAAGGTCAGGAAGCTTTTGGAAAAAGGTTCTGAGAAATAGCTGACTTCAAGGTAAGGCTTGCTTTGCAGCAGGCGGGCAATGATTTCGCCGCCGCTGCTTTCGACATTGTCGGCAAATTCGATGACAACGATTTTGAAGCGGAAGGACAATGCCGTCGGCGCTTCGACTTGCGGTGCCGGCAACGGAGAAAAAAATGTTTTTTTGAACCAGTCAAACGCAAACATCAGCGGTCTTTGTCCTTGTAACGGTTGAAGTCTTGTTTCAGTTTGGCGAGGCCGGTTTTGAAGTCGGTAACCAGTTGGCGGTTCAGTTCCTTGAAGCTGGCGATCGGTTGCTGAAAGTGGCGCAGGCGCGAAAGGTTCCATATGAGAATGGCCAAGCAGAGAAGCGGAAGAGAATAGGGATTTGGTGCATAAAGCTGCAGACAACTCATGATGACAAGAACCAAGCAAATGCGGACAAAGTAGGCACAGGCGTCGTTGAGCGACAGACCTTCGGCCACCGTTTCGGCAAAGACGTTGTTGTTGCTGACGTCGGCAAAGCGCGGCAGACGAGTCAATTTTTTAGCGACGGCCATCACCACCTGATATAAGAAAGGCAATGCAACGATCAAAACCGCCGTTCCCGAGAGTTCGGTCGCATAGAGAAAGATAAGCCAGGCGCTCAGGAAACCGAGGCTTCGGGCCTGGGCGTCAGAGAGTTCCAACCGCGCCGGCGGCCAATTGAAGATTAAAAAGGCGCACAAGACCGCAAACAAGTTAAAACAGCCGAGTCCGAGGATCAACGGCGCTCCGCCGAGAAGGGCAAGCAATGCCATGGACAGCGTCAGTGCCGCCGACTGTACGGCAGGCAGGGTCGGCAGTTTGTTGAATAGGGGATAACCGAAGCTGAAAACCGACCAGAAAAGGCCGATCAGCGCGAAATTTAATACCGGAGGCAAAGACGGAAGAACAGCCTCGGAACCTTGAGGCAAAAAGAAACAGCCGGCAATGACGGCGCCAAGAGTGACCAGAGTTGAGATCCGCGGCGAAAAGCGGCTTTCTCCTCCCAGCCAGACCAGCAAACTTAGGCAAAGGGGAATCGCGTAATCGGTAAAAAGCGGTGTTTGAACGAAGTCGGAAGTCGGAAAGAAGTAAAAAGACAAAGCCCAGACGCCGGTCAGAAACAACAGGCAGATAGGGAGCAACAGCGGGCGGTTTATTGATGCCAAAAAGGCAAAAAGGCCGAAAGCGACAGCAAAAACAGCGGCGCCGGTTGTCAAAAAGGTCAGTGCGGAAATCTCCATCATCTTAATCCCTGTCATATGGTTAACTTCTGCCGACGGCAGCTTTCCATATGTTATTTATAAAAGGTTTCGCTTTTGTCTTCAAGCAACTTTGCAGGGTTATGCTAAGATAATGTTGTAAAGGTTGTTGAGCAAGTTTCGCAGTTCCGGTGTTTTCAGTCCGTGGCGGCGGGCGGTGCCGGTGATAGTTGAGGCGATGAAATCCAGAGGACCGGGGTTTCCGCGCCGAAATTCTGCTTGGAGATCATATTGATAATTCAGCGGAACGGCATGGATCTTTTTCATGATGTCGTCAGTTGTCAGCGGCGTTTTTTCCGCATTGGCCAAAGCGGCGAGCTCTCGGGCGCCGTTTTCCAAGCGTTGCCGCCAGGTCTTGTCTTTGAGCAGTTGGAAAAGGTTGGTGTCTGCGGCGCCGGCGCTTAAGGCGCCGAGGGCGTATGCGGCAAAGAAGTTCCAAAAAACGCGTTCCGGCGGAAGGAAAGACAGATTGGACAATTTGGCATTTTCAAAGACTTTTTTGATTAGCGTCAATGCGCTTTCGGTACCGTCGTCGCCGATTTCGACGCTTGGGGCGCGGCCCTGCAGCAGGACGGTTTCGCCGTCTTGTGTCAGAAAACCGTCAAATCCGGCATTGATGATCGGATGTCCGGCGATGGCTTGAGGCAAAGCTGCAGAAAGCAGCGGCGTGAAACATAGAATCGGGCTGTCGTTTAAGCGTGAGGGAGATAAGGTCGTCAAGGCGGCGTTCAAACGGTACACGGGTTCGGTTATCAGTAAGAACAGCGGTGTTTCGCGCAGACGAAAATCTGTCGGCAGGGCGTATTTGTGGCGATTGAGGTTGTGGTCCTCCTTGACCTGAACGTTTAGCGTATATTTGGTATTGTGTGTCGCAGAAAGGAAAACGACACGATATTCGGCCGCTGTCAGCCGCGCTCCGAGAAACCGGGCCAACGGATCGGTCCCGAGAATGTAAATCGGCGCTTCAGCGGAAGAGTTTGGTAAGGGCAGCGGTTTGGCCGTGGCGGGATGGGGGGAGTTTTTTTTGAAAAACATTAGGTCACCTTTTGCAATTGGGCAATGAAGAAAGCGTCGCAACCGCCTTGTGCCGCCATGTGCCGCGGCAATGTGCGAATCCAGCCTTCGGGGGAGACGATCTCCGGGAGTTCGGGAAAAGCGAGCGGTCGCAGTTTGAGTTGCGGTTCAGCCGACAGAAGAGCGCGGACCTGTTCTTCCCCTTCGGCTTTGGCAAGAGAACAGGTGCAGTAAAGCAGAATGCCGTCGGGCGGCAGAATTTTTGCCGCCTTTTGCAGCAGTTGCCGCTGCAGGGGAAGTTGTTTGGCAACGTCGTCGGCGCTTTTGATGTGTATCAGTTCGGGATGGCGGCGAATCGTGCCTGTGGCGGAACAGGGGGCGTCTAACAGAATTACGTCCAAATCGGAAGGCGCCGAATCGAGGTAAGTCAGGGCGTCGGCGCAGATGATTTCTTCTGCGTCCAGATGCAGTCGTTTCAGGTTTTCCCGCAGGGTCTGCAGCCGAGGTTCGGAAACGTCGACGGCCGTGACTTTGGCGCCGGCGTTGATGAGCTGAGCAGTTTTTCCGCCCGGCGCGGCGCAGAGGTCCAGCACTTTTTTTCCGGCCAGCGGCGGCAGGGTTTTCACCGGCAGGGCGGCGGAAAAGTCCTGTACCCACCAGGCGCCTTCCCGATAGCCGGGGAGGTCGGGGATTTTGCCGGCGGTTTGCAGTCGCAAGGAGCCGCCCGGCAAGAGTTCCGCCTGCAGGCGTTCGGCCCAAAGGTCGGGATTTTCTTTTACAGTCAGATCCAACGGCGGTTGGTTGAGGAATTCCGTTTCAAGAGCCGCAATTTCTTCGGCATCGTAATCTTTCTGCAGCAGGCGGCGGAAGGGTTGCGGAAAAACGGCGTTCGGTTGCTGCAGTTTGTCTTTGCCGCGGGCGAGGTTTCTCAGAACGGCGTTTACAAAATTGCCGGTAAAGGGGTTATCGGTTTTTTTTGCCAAATTGACATAGCTGTTGATGACGGCGTAATCCGGCGTTTCAAGAAAAAACAGTTCGGCTGCGGCGCAGAGCAACAAGCTTTTGATGCGGCTTTTTACTTTTTTGCGCAGCAGGGGTGCCAGGCTTTGTTCCAGAAAAACCAGTTGACGCAAAACGGTGAGAACCAGCATGTTTATGAAGGCGTTGTCTTTGGGCGAAGCCGCTTCGGCAATCTTAGCTTCGTTGTAAAACTGCGCCTTGGTCAGGACGTTTTCTAAAATGCGGGCGGCGGCGAGGCGGGGATCGCTCATGGTTTGTTCTCTTTTCCGGCTAAAAATTTTTTACCCGCTTATGATAGTGAAACATTTGGCTAAATACAATATGAAAAATGCTTAAAGCTATTGTGTTTTGAATTAAAGTATTATAACTTAGGGGCAATGTTTAATTTGAGAGAGATCCTAAAAAATGAAAAAATATCGGGCTTTTTTGTTTGCAGTTGCTTTTGTATTGAACGGATGTTCTTTTTTTTCGCCTCTGAATCCTTTTGACGGTGAAGAAGAAACCGCCACGGGTTTTCAGCCCAACGACTATTTGTGGCAGGCGGCGCTTGACAAGACGGCTTTTATGAAGCTTGCGGAAGAAAATCGCGCCAAGGGCCTTCTTGTGACCGATTGGCAGGAAATGAAAGGCGTTCCGGGAGAAATGTTCAAGTTGGAAATCCGCGTCAGTTCCGACAAGCTGCGGGCCGATTGCCTGCAGGTTAAAGTCCTGAAAAAAGTTCGTCGCGGTAACGAGTGGGAGACGGCAACGCCCGATCCCCGATTGCGGAGCTTGATCGAGAGGGAAATTTTGGAGCGGTCCAGGGTATTGTACCGTAAGAGTTTAGAGATTAACGAAGACTAGGAATTTTGAAATGAGCGACAAATATAACGGAAAAGAAACATTTGAAGAATGGGCTAAGGAATGGCGTTTGGAAGACCGTTACAATTTTAAGACCATTGAAAAAAAGTGGCAAAATATTTGGGAAAAAGAAAAAGCCTATAAGGTGGAGATTGATAAAAACAAAGAAAAGTTTTACGCCTTGGTCGAATTTCCCTATCCGTCTGGCGCCGGGTTGCATGTGGGGCATCCGCGCTCTTATACGGCTTTGGACGTTATTGCCCGCAAGAAAAGAATGCAGGGATTCAATGTCTTGTATCCTATGGGTTTTGATGCATTTGGCCTGCCGGCCGAGAATTATGCCATTAAGACCGGCGTGCATCCTGCGGTTTCTACCAAAGCCAATATTGAGAATTTTACCCGGCAGCTGAAGTCCATCGGTTTCAGCTTTGATTGGGATCGCTGCATCAACACTTCCGATCCGGCGTATTTCAAGTGGACGCAGTGGATGTTTATCAAATTTTTTGAAAAGGGGTTGGCTTATAAGGACAAGATTGCCATCAATTGGTGTCCTTCCTGCAAAGTGGGCCTGGCCAACGAGGAGGTTGTCAACGGTCATTGCGAACGCTGCGGCGCCGAAGTCGTCCGCCGGAACAAAGAGCAATGGATGATTGCCATTACCAAATATGCCGATCGTCTGATCGACGATTTGAAGGACCTTGACTTTATTGACCGCGTGAAGTCGCAACAGATCAATTGGATCGGTCGCAGTGAGGGTGCCGAGTTGGATTTTGCTTTCGGCGAGGACAAGTTGACGGTTTTCACCACCCGCCCGGATACTGCTTTCGGCGTGACTTATATGGTGTTGGCTCCCGAGCATGCCTTTGTGCAGAAGTATATGGATCGGTTTGAAAATCAGTCGGAAATCAAGGCTTATGTCGAAGCGACGGCCAAGAAGTCTGACTTGCAAAGGACTATGGACGACAGCAAAACCGGCGTGGAATTAAAAGGAATGAAAGCCCGCAATCCCTTTACGCAGGAGGAAATTCCGGTCTTTATTTCCGACTATGTGCTGACGGGGTACGGAACCGGCGCTATTATGGCTGTTCCGGCGCATGACCAGCGCGATTATGATTTTGCCAAGGTTTTTCATTTGCCGATCGTTCAGGTTTTGGAAGGCGGCGACATTTCCGAAAAAGCCTGGGAGGAAGACGGAGCGCATGTCAATTCCGGTTTTTTGAACGGCATGAACAAGGAAGACGGCATGAAAGCTGCCATCGATTATGCGGTGAAAAACGGTTTCGGACGCTCCAAAGTCAATTACAAACTGCGTGATTGGGTCTTCTCCCGCCAGCGCTATTGGGGAGAACCTATCCCGATGGTTTATTGCGAAAAGTGCGGTTGGCAGCCGATCCCCGAATCCGAACTGCCGCTGACGTTGCCGGAGGTGCCTGATTATCATCCCAATGACGAGGGCGAATCGCCTTTGTCAAAAGCCGGCGATTGGCTGAAAGCCAAATGTCCGAAATGCGGCGGCGAGGCACGACGCGAAACGGATACGATGCCCAACTGGGCCGGGTCTTCATGGTATTTTCTGCGTTATTGCGATCCGCACAACGACAAGGAATTCGCTTCCAAGGAGGCTTTGGACTATTGGATGAACGTGGATTGGTATAATGGCGGCATGGAGCATACGACTCTGCATCTGTTGTATTCTCGTTTTTGGCACAAGTTTTTATACGACTGCGGTTTGGTGCCGACCAAAGAGCCTTATAACAAGCGGACGTCTCACGGCATGATTTTGGCCGAGAACGGCGAGAAGATGTCAAAGTCGCGCGGCAACGTCATTAATCCCGACGACATTATTGACGCCTACGGTGCTGATACGTTTCGCTTGTACGAGATGTTCATCGGGCCGTTTGATCAGGTGGCCATGTGGTCGGAAGAAAGCCTGATGGGTGTTTATCGTTTTGTCGGAAAAGTTTTTAATTTGATGAAAAAAGTCTTTAAAATCGAGCCGAGCAAAGGCGATTTGCGGGCTATGCACAAGTGTATTTTGGAAGTGACCGAGAGAATCGACCAAATGAAGTTTAATACGGCGGTTTCTTCTTTGATGACTTATGTCAATTACTTGTCGGGGTTGGAGAAGATTCCGGCGGAACTGTACTTGACTTTGTTGAAGCTGATGGCGCCGTTTACGCCGCATCTGAGCGAAGAAATGTTTGCCCGCATGGGCGGCCAAGGCTTGATCGTAACAGAAAGCTGGCCGCAAGGTGACGTAAGTTTGGCGCAGGATGAAACGGTGACTTATGCCGTACAGCTGAACGGAAAAATGCGCGGGACGATCGAAATGCCCAAAGACGCAGCTAAAGAAGAGGTTGAAAAACAGGCTCTCTCTTTGGAAAACGTCGCGCGCCAGACGGCTGGTCAGACGATTAAAAAGATTATCGTGGTGCCGAATCGTTTGGTCAACATCGTGGTGTAAGAAGGAGGCTGCAGGATGGAAAAACAGCGGAAAGCGGGAAAATTTTGGGCGGGATTGTGCCTCTGTGCCGTAGCGCTGCTTTCGGCTTGCGGTTTTGAACCTCTGTATGTTCAGAAAAAAAATAATAACCTGTGGTATTTCAGCGGCGATTTTGATGTTTCCATCACTTCGGAAATGGCTCAGATCAAAGTGGAGAGAATCGGAGAGCGTTTCGGGCAACAAATCCGCAATCAGCTGCTTGACCTGTTAACGCCGCGGGGTGTTCCTCAGCGGCCGAAGTATCGTCTTTATGTGGAATTGAGCGAAAAGGAAATTACGCAGCAGGCTCTGCGCAAAGACATTACCGCTACGCGAGAAAGAGTCAAATATGTGGTGAATTATCGCTTGGAAGACGCTAAGGATCATAAGGAATTGGTGACAGGGGACAGTGTGGCTTATGTCAGCTATGATATTTTGGCCAACCCTTATTCGACGACTATGGCGAAGAAAAAAACGGAAACAGACGCCGCACGCATTATTGCCAATGACATTTCTCTGCGTTTGGGCGCTTATTTCCATACCGTATTTACCGACAAGGGGCAAAACAGTGATTTTTAAGGCGGCACAGCTGGAAAAGTATTTGAAGCAGGCTGATCCGGCGATTAAGGCTTTTGTGGTTTACGGCAGCAACGAAGGATTGGCGGCCGAGACGGTCAAGAGTTTGGTAAAATCCGTGACGCCGGATCCTTACGATCCTTTTTTGGCAGTTTATCTGAACGGGGCGGAGGTGAACGCCGATCCCGGTTTGTTGGCGGCGGAATATGCCAGCCGTTCGTTGATGGGCGGACGCCGCGTGGTGGTGGTGAAAGACGCCGACAACAATCTGACAAAGATTGTGAAAACCTTGTTTGACGGTGCGGATAACGATACGTTGGTCGTTATTGTTTCCGGCAGCCTCAACAAAAAATCCTCTTTGGTATCTTGGGCGGAAAACGCCGATTATGTCGCGGCTTTTGCTTGTTATGAAGATCGCGACGAAGATATTTTCGCCACGGCTAAAAAAATGTTTATCGAAAACGGACTAACGATCGGCAACGAGGCGCTGCAGCTGCTGTGTGCCAGAATGTCCAATGACCGGATGAGCAATCTCGGCGAGATTGACAAACTGATTACTTATATGGGGGAGCGCAAAGCCGTCAGCGTTGAAGATGTTCGGGCGGTGGTGTCCGATCAGTCCTCCTCCGACAGTGACGACGTTTGTTATGACACGGCCGGCGGATACAGCGCAAAAGCGCAGGCTGCTCTGCAAAAATTGCTGAACGAGGGAACGGAACCTGTCAGCATCGTGCGCAGCCTGATTTATCATTTTAACAAGATTTTGGTGTGTCAGGCATTGTTGGCCAAAGGGGAGACTTTGGACAAGGCTTTGTTTAAGATGACACCGCGGATTATTTTCTTTCGCGAATCGTCATTTAAACGTCAGGTAATGCTTTGGAAAACGGAAAAGGTTTTTTCAGTTCTCGACCTGTTGTACAAATGTGAACGCGATTGCAAAACCACAACCATGCCGGCCGAAGAGGTGTTGAGCTATGCGTTGATGCAGATTGCTTCGGCAGCCGCCCGCCTGGCACGGTGACTTTTGCAAAGTCGCCGGCCGGCCGACGGGAGAAAGTTTATTTTAAGGTTTCGGGTTTGAAGGCCAAGATGATCAGGTAGACTGCAGAAAGGCCGACCAAGACGTAAACCAGTCGAGTGAGCAGGCTCATCGGGCCGAACAGCAGAGCGACGACGTCCAGGCCGAAAAGGCCGATCAATCCCCAGTTGAGGGCGCCGATAACGGTAAGAATCAAAGCAAGTTTTTTCCAGAACAACATTTTCTTTCTCCTTGTTTTTTTAGGATTTGCACGGCATAACCTTGCCGTTATCCCAGATATATGAGCGCCGGAGATTTTTTCAATGTACGGCTGGCGAAGAGCATAAAAAAACTCAGGTATCCGTTGGGACGGATGACCTGAGTTTAACCATTTTTAAGCGGCTGAAGACAGCATTTCCTCTTCGTCAACCATCGGTGCCTTTTTCAGCATGATGCAGAGAAGGGGAAAAGAAACAGCGCTTAACGCCCCAAACACAATTAAAAACACTTTGGGAAAAAGGCATGCCAAAATGGTGATCGCCATTAATATTCCCAATCCAAAGAGTAAAATTTTTCTCATAGGCATTTGGTTTTAAGGGTTAAACAAAGTAATACGTTAATAATAACTTATTGTCTGCCAGGGTAGCGGGTAAAAACGGTTTTGGCAAGGAGTATTTATGCAAAAGAAGCGATTTCTGCCCGGACGAGTTCGATATTGACGTTTTTTTCCGAACTGGTTGGGATGATTTCCGTATAAGCGGCCGGCCGCAATTTGATTTTTGCGGCGGTGTCTTGCATGACTTTTTCCAAGGCGGCGGCTGAAATCTTGTCGCATTTGGTTAAGATGAGCTGATAGGTAACGGCCGCTTGGTCCAACAGATCCATAATTTCTTCGTCTACTTTTTTGACACCGTGTCGAGAATCGATCAGCAAAAAGACCCTTTTCAGGTTAACTCGGCCGCGCAGATAGGTGAAGATGAGCTTTTGCCATTGTTTGACGACGGCTTCCGGCGCTTGGGCGTAACCGTAACCGGGAAGGTCGACGATATGTAGCTTGCCGGCCAGGTTGAAATAATTCAGTTGTTGGGTGCGGCCGGGGGTATTGGAGGTTTTTGCCAGGCCGCGGCGCCCGGTGACGGCGTTGATCAGAGTAGATTTTCCGACGTTGGAACGTCCGGCAAAGGCTACCTCGGGCAGGGTGTCTTCCGGCAATTGCTCAAAACGGGCGACCCCGAGCACAAAAGTACAGGACTGGCAGAACAGGTCGTCTGCAGCCTTGAGCTGCTCTTTTGTGAACTCGGGAACCATTTTAGGACACTCCTACTTTTTTCATGATGACTTTTTGCTGAGCAATGGAAAGAATATTGCTCAAAGTCCAGTAAATAACCAGCCCGGATGCAAAATGTCCCAGCATAAACATGAAGATCAGCGGCATAAGGGCAAACATGCGCGCCTGGTCTTTGTTGGCCGGTTTGGGATTCAATTTTTGTTGGATCCACATGGTCAGGCCCATGAGAATCGGCCAGATGCCGATGTCTAAGAAGCCGGGAATCGGCAAATGGGTGATGACTGAAAGCGTCAAAGGATCAGGTGCGGAGAGGTCTTTGATCCAACCGACGAAGGGTGCATGGCGAATTTCAATAGAGATGTTGAGCACTTTGTACAGTGAGAAAAAGACCGGAATCTGGATCAGCATCGGCAGGCAACCTGACGCCGGATTGATTTTTTCCTTACGATACAGGGTCATCATTTCCATCTGCAGCTTTTGTCTGTCGTCTTTATATTTCTCCTGGAGTTCTTGGATTTTGGGTTGAACTTTCTTCATCTTGGACATGCTCTCATAAGATTTATTGGCGATGGGGAACATGGCCAGACGCAGCAAGGCGGCAAACAGCAGGATCGCCCAGCCCATATTGCCGATGAAGTTGTATAAAAAGTCAAGAATATAGAAAAAGGGCTTGGTCAGGAAGTAATACCAGCCGAAGTCAACTGCCAGGTCAAGCTTGTCGATGCCGAGTTTTTTGGTATAGTTGTCCAGCAGTTTAATTTCTTTGGCGCCGGCATAAAAACGAATGCTCTCCGTGCCGACGGAACCGTCGGCGACGCTGATCGGCGCTCCGAGGTAGTCTGCTTGGTAGAGGTTTTTGCCGGGATGAGAGAATTTGATCTGGTTTTGTTGGTTGTTGTTAAAAATCAGCGCCGAAAACCAATAGTGGTCCGAAAAACCGGCCCAGCCGCCTTCGGAAGAAAAGCTTTTGCTTTTGTTTTCTTTAAGCGAAGAATATTTGACCTCCTTCAAATCGGAGTTAAACACGCCGATCAATCCCTGGTGTACGACGGCGGAAGAGGATTCCTGGTTATATTGACGGCTGATCAGGCCATAGGGGTATAAGGTGACGGTTTGACCGGAGTTGTTTTCCACGGTTTGGTCAATGGTGAACAGATAGTTCTTGTCCAGGGAGATTTTGCGAATGAATTTTAGACCTTGTCCGTTATTATATTCCAATATCAGCGGAGTTTCCGGAGTCAGTTTGCCGCCTTTAAGCGTCCACAGCGTGTCGCTGTCGGGCAGTTTTATTTTTTTGTCGTTGGAGAGCCAGCCGAATTCGGCGTAATAAGGGGAGGAGGTTCCGGCCGGAGACAGGAGTTCCACGTCGGGACTTTCGGGAGAGAGTGTTTCCTTATAACGGGTCAGATAAAGTTCGTCGAGGCGGGCGCCGCGCAAAAGCAGGCTGCCGCGCAATACTTCGTTGGCAATGGCAACCCGTGGTTGATTTGCCGTGGCTTGTGCGGTGGAAAGCGGAAGATCGGATTCTTTGATCGGGGTTGCCGCCGCCGGCTGCGGCGCTTCTGCCGTGACGGCCGCAGGTTGCGACTGCGACACAGGTTTCCGCGGGAAAAGCCAGTTGGTGGCAAAAATAACGGCAATCGATAAAATGACGGCCAGATAGATTCCTTTAACTTCTTCTTTCATCTTTCTTAAATCTCCACAAAGGCGGTTTAACGACCTTTCGATCGGTCGGAATTATGCTTTTTCCTATTTAGTATAAAAAGAGCTCAAAAGCAAGAGATTATCTGCTTTTATCAGACTCCGGGCGCTTTGCCTCTTTTGCTGGGGGAACAGGGTCGTCTCCGGAACCGCCCCAGGGATGGCAACGCAAGATTCTTTTAAGGCCGAGCCAGCTACCTTTGAATAGGCCGTGGCGGCGCAGAGCTTCGATCATATATTCCGAGCAGGTCGGACGATAGCGACAGACTCCCGGGCATAAAGGTGAGAGAAAAAAACGATAAAACTTAACCAACGATATCAGCGCTTGGCTGAGCAGGTTTTTCATGTTCCTTTTCTCCGGGAAAGAGTTTGTTAATGCGCTTCAGGGCATTTTTAAGGTCTTGTCTGAGTTTGGAAAATTCAATGTCCGCGGTGTTGTAGCGGCCGATGATGACATAGTCGGTATTAGGGCGTCCCAAAAGGGGAAAATATTCTCTGGCGACGGCTCGCAGGCGCCTTTTGGTCCGGTTGCGCACATGGGCTTTTCCCAGTTTCTTGGTTGCGGTAAAGCCGACGCGTATCTTGCCTTCGGTTAGAGGCTGGGGGTTTTTGCGGGAAGGGGACAAACTTTGAGCCGCCTGCAGGACCAAAGACGGAACGACCGTCTTGAACCCTTTGGCGGCTCTGAGAAAATCTTGACGTTTTTTTAAGGTTAAAACTTCTACCATTGCCGAAGCTTATGCAGAAAGTTTTGCACGTCCTCTGGCGCGACGGGCTGCCAAAACCTTGCGGCCGCCGGCCGTTGCCATGCGGGCACGGAAACCGTGACGGCGGGCTCTGACCAGTTTACTGGGTTGATAGGTACGTTTCATTCTTTTTCTCCGGTTGAGGCTGTATCAGCCTTTTTTTATTATTTATTTTAAGCGCTTAAAGCAAAAAAGCGCTCTCGGACAGTTTCCTTATAACGATTATTTTCGGCAGAGTCAATAAAAAAAAGCCGCCAAACGGCGGCTTGAGCGTTGGGAACGTCTAGCGACGGTCACCAAACATGTTCAAAAGCGCAATGAAGATGTTGATGAAATCCATGTACAAGGACAAGGCGCCAGCAACGGCCTTGCGGGTTGCCGCATCATAATTGTCATGTTCATAGTACATTTGACGAATCTTCTGCGTATCATAGGCGGTTAAGGCTGTGAAAGCGATAACGGCCAGAAAAGACAAGGCATAATAGAGTCCCGGGCTTTTCAAAAACAGGTTGACAACGGAAGCGATGACGATGCCCCAGACGCCCATGATCATGAAAGAACCCATGCTGGTCAGGTCTTTTTTGGTGGTGTAACCGTAGATGCTCATGGCGCCGAACATGGCGGCAGAGATCAAAAAGATACGGGTAATGCTGGCGCTGGTATAAGCCAAGATGATCGGGGCCAAAGATGCGCCCATGATGGCGGCGAAGCCCCAAAAAACACCTTGTACCTGAGCGGTGGTGCCTTTGGTTAAAACCCAACCGAAGGCAAAGATCATGATGAAAGGCGCCAACAAAGCCAACCATCCCAGACCCGACATTCCGAGAGCCTGTCCGTTAGGGGATACGGTGAAAAACAGGCGGATTAACGAAGTGTTGGCGATCAAATAAGCCATGAAAGCCGTGACGCAGAGGCCGCCGCACATGAAATTGTAAACGCGAATCATGTATTGACGCAGGCCTTCGTCCGTAAAGGCTGCCGCAGCGGGTTTTACAAAGCTTTTATTTTCCATAAGATCGTTTCTCCATGTGATTTAAAATATTGTCTTCTCCAAATATAGGACAGAAATATTTAGAAATCAATAGAACAGTGAATTGTCTTAGAACAACTTTAAAATCGATTGGCTGGCCTGGGAAGCAAGCGACAGGGAATTGACAGCCAATTGTTGTCTGGTTTGCAGAGCCAACATATTGGCCGATTCCTCATTCAT
>CAKQMD010000021.1 GCA_934254925.1 uncultured Alphaproteobacteria bacterium | reverse complement strand
TATAATCTATTGGCCGCTTTATTGTCGGATTAGACAAATTTGCACATATAAAAAAGCCCCTCAAAACGAGGGGCTTTCCGAAAGCGACTTGTCTTAGTCAAGCTTTTTAGCTTCGATTCTCATCCGATAGAAAGATCTCCAGACAAAAATCAGACCGATTAACATGAAGACCGCGCCCAGTCCCAACGATACGCAACGTGGCGCCGCAACGGCCATTTCAACCGCCAAAAGACCGAACAAAGTCGTAAATTTGATAATCGGGTTCAAAGCCACCGACGAAGTGTCCTTGTAAGGATCACCGACCGTATCACCGACAACAGCGGCATCATGCAGGGGCGTTCCTTTTTCGTTCAGATCGACTTCAACCACTTTTTTTGCATTGTCCCAAGCACCGCCGGCATTGGCCATATAAAGCGCCTGGAACAAACCGAAAATGGCAATCGAAATCAGATAACTGGCAAACAGATTAGCATCAAAGCAGGCAAAAGCAATCGTAAACGAGAAGATGACGATAAAGATATTCAGCATCCCCTTCTGCGCATAGATTGTGCAAATTTTGACCACTTTTTGAGAATCTTCCACTGAAGCGGCTTTAGCCGTATCCAGCTTGATATGCTCCTTAATGTAGTTAACCGCCCGATAAGCTCCGGTCGATACCGCCTGCATTGACGCGCCGGAGAACCAGAAGATCACTGCTCCGCCAAGGATCAGACCGAACAAAACGTACGGATCCAAAAGGTTAAGCTGCAGATTAAGTAACAAAATAATCGAAAAGATCATCGTCGTCGCGCCGATCACCGCCGTACCGATCAACACCGGTTTAGCCGTGGCCTTAAAGGTGTTTCCGGCGGAATCGTTTTCTTCAAGCAGGTGTTTTCCCGTCTCGAAATTCGGCGTAAAGCCATAGTCTTTTTCAATTTCTTTGACGATTCCCTTCTTGCTTTCAATCTGAGAAAGCTCAAACACCGACTGGGCATTGTCGGTCACCGGGCCATAGCTGTCCACGGCAATGGTAACCGGTCCCATGCCGAGCATACCGAACGCCACCAGACCGAAGGCGAAGACCGTCGGATAAACCATGTAGGGATCCAAGCCGCTGCGGGCGGTAAAGAAGGCAATCACCATCAGAGCGACCATCACCAGCCCCTGCCAAAAAGCGGAGAAATTGCCCGCAACAATACCCGAGATGATGTTGAGTGACGCGCCGGCTTCGCGGCTGGCATTCACGATCTCGTTCACGTGTTTGGACTTCGAAGAAGTAAAGATCTTGGTAAACTCCGGAATAATCGCCGCCGCCAAAGTACCGCAGCTGATGATAATGGAGAGTTTCCACCACAGGTCGTCGCCCATGTCTCCGATCATGACATAAGAAACGCCGAAGGTCACCAAAATCGAAATAATCGACGTCAGCCAGATCAGGCTGGTCAAAGGCGTTTCAAAGTTAAAGCTCTTCTTGTTGCCGAAGATCGCTTTGGAAACCCCGTTGTTGATCCAATAAGCCACCATGGAAGTGACAATCATCAACAAGCGCATAGCAAAGATCCAAACGATCAAACGCGCCTGAATGTCAATGCCGCCCGGCATCAGGACCAAATCGCCTGCCGGCGTGTACATCATGCCGGCAGCCAAAACGATAAAGCTGATCAAAGCCACGCCGGTCACGCCGTAAGTCTCGAAACCATCAGCGGTCGGCCCGACTGAATCGCCGGCATTATCGCCGGTACAATCGGCAATCACGCCGGGATTGCGGGCATCGTCTTCGTCAATTTTGAAAATGATTTTCATCAAATCGGCCCCGATATCGGCAATCTTGGTGAAAATGCCGCCGCAGATTCGCAAAGCCGCCGCACCGAGGGATTCACCGATGGCAAAGCCGATAAAACAGGCACCGGCGCTTTCTCTGGGCACATAAAGCAAAATGATGATCATCATAATCAATTCGACGCAGATCAGCAACACGCCGATAGACATGCCCGAACGCAGCGGCAAATTCATGACGGAATAAGGATTCGCCTTAAGCGACAGGAAAGCCGTTCTCGAATTGGCATAAGTATTGATTCTCATTCCAAACCAAGCCACCGAGAAGGAACCCAAAATGCCGAGAATCGACCACCCCAGGATCGTCAGAACCTTGGGCAGCGGCGTCGCGTTCAGATAAAAGAAATAATAAAAAATGCACGCGGCGATAAAGCATTCCAAAATCACCAACAATTTGGCCTGCTGCTTCATATAGGTTTTGCAGGTGGCATAAATCAGCGCCGAAACTTCCAACATGGATTTATGCGCCGGCATTTTTTTGATCTTAACAAATTCATACAAACCAAAAAGCATCCCCAACAGACAAATTCCGATTCCATAAGCCAGAATTTGCGCCCCCGTAACGACACAGCCGAAAATCTCGTACGGCACGTCCAAGGTCGGAATGTTGAGGTCAATCTCGCTGGCCAGAGCCTGGCCCGTCAACGCCACGGCAACCGACAAAACCGTCAGGGCCAAAGCGCCAATTTTCTTGAGTTTCAACATATAAAATTTCCTTTGTTGTTAACACTGAACACTAACGCGGAAAAGAGTCTTAAAACAAGAGCTTGCCCGCCATTAATGAGACGATACTAAAACAAAGAGTCTAAATAATCCATTAAGCTTTTACCAAAGAAAAAAATATTGTAGAAAACTTTCAGATGCCCATGGTACAAAACCGCGAATCAGCGTATAATTTTAATAGTCGATAATCGTTTTTTAGGAGCATTCCAATGAAAAAATTACTGTTGCTCGGGCTCATTGCAATAATTGCCGCTTGCGCTTCCGAGCCTAAAGAAACCTATCCTTACGGCATGACCGCCAAAGAATGGAACGCCTTGTCCATCAAAGACCAGGCCAATATCCGCCGCGATTTTTATTTTTATGAAAAAGGGTCTACCTCCTTTGTCAATCCGCAGTTGGAAGTCGAAGGCAAAAAAGAAGAACCCAACTTGTTCGCCACACCGCGCAAAACCCGCCAGTCGGCCAAACCGGCAACATCGGAACCGGCACCTCTGGTCGAATAAGGAGAACCCCCTGCTTCGGCAGGGTTTTTCTTTGGCAAATATTAATATTTTTGTGTTTTGATAAGAAGCAACTTATTTTCCCAGAAAGGTGATTGGCATGAAAAAGTTGATTCTTATTCTTCTCCTGGCGTCTTTAAGCGGCGGCGCCTATTATCTTTATGAACGGCAAGAACAAAAAAGCGCCGCACGTTCCCTGACTTTATACGGCAATATCGAAAACCGTCAGACCGACCTCGGCTTCCGGGTTGAAGGCCGTATTGAAGAAATGTTCTTTGAAGAAGGGGACATTGTTGAAAAAGGAGACCTCTTGGCCGTCCTGGATGAAACGCCCTACCGGACGACCCTGGATCAGACGATTGCCGAAATTGCTTTCAAACAGGCAACTTACAATAACGCCGTCACCAAATATAACCGCAACAAACCGTTGTGCGACAAGGCCATCGTCTCCAAACAGGACTGCGACGACCTCCTCAATGCCCAAAACGAAGCCGCCGCGGCTTTGGAGGCCGCCAAGGCCGCCGAACGCTACGCCGCCAACAACCTGCAAGACACCAAACTACATGCACCGGATCCCGGCATTATCATGACCCGCGTGCAAGAACCGGGCGCCGTCGTCACCCCGGGACAAATCGTTTACACGCTGGCCAAAACTTCACCTCTGTGGGTTAGGGCCTATATTGCCGAACCGGACTTGGGCAACGTTCGCTACGGGCAATTGGCCACAATCACAACCGACGGCAAAAATCCGGATGACGGCAAACCGCGACGCTATGACGGCTATATCGGCTACATTTCTCCCGTAGCGGAATTTACGCCCAAAACCGTCCAAACCGAAGACCTGCGCACTGACCTCGTTTATCGGGTCAGGGTTTACGTCAACGCCCCGGACGGCCTCCTCAAACAAGGCATGCCCGTCACCGTCAACATTCCTTTGACCGCAACCGCCCATGACTGACAATGCCGTCGACATAAAAGACCTCACGCAATCCTTTACCGGAATGGAAGCTCCCGCGCTTGAACGGCTGACTTTGGGCATCACCCGCGGCAAAATCACCGGCATTATCGGCCCAGACGGCGCCGGAAAATCGACTCTTCTCCGTCTCATCGGCGGCCTCATGGCCCCGACGTCGGGCAGCGTTCGCACCCTTGGCCTGGACCCGCTAAAAAACAAAAGCCTCCTCACGCCCAAGCTGGGATACATGCCGCAAAAATTCGGACTTTACGAAGACCTCACCGTCATAGAAAATCTCCGACTTTATGCCGACCTTAAAGGCCTGTCCCCCGCCGAAGCGGACGAAGCCTTTGCGCGCCTGCTGAAGTTTACCGGACTTAACCTTTTTCAAACCCGTTTGGCCGGACGCCTCTCCGGCGGCATGAAGCAAAAGCTCGGCTTGGCCTGTGCTCTCCTCGGCACGCCGCAACTTCTGATTTTGGACGAACCCTCCGTCGGGGTGGATCCTCTCTCGCGGCGCGAACTGTTGCAAATGATCACCAAGCTCAAAGGCGACGGCGCCACGGTTTTGTGGTCCACCGCCTATCTGGACGAAGCCTCGCATTTTGACGACTGCCTGCTGCTTGATCACGGCAAAGTCTTGTATCAAGGGGCACCGCAAAAACTCACCGATCACCTCAATGGCAGGGTTTTCCTGCTGCAAAGCGCCGAAGAAACGCCGCGACAACTGCAAAAAAGACTTTGGGAACAACAAGCCGCGCAAATAACCGACAGCATTATTCAGGGCGATTCGCTGCGCCTGGTCGCAGCCCGACCGCTGCTTGAAGCCGCCAAGGCCGTCATCACGCCGACAGAACCGCGATTCGAAGACGCCGTCATTGATGTTTTGGGCGGTTTCAAAAGCGGGATTTCGCCGCTGGCCAAAAACTTTTCCGCCAACAGGAGCCCAATTCCCTATCCCGTCGAAGCCGTTGATCTGGTAAAAAAATACGGCTCCTTTTATGCCGTCAAAAAAAACAGTTTCCAGATTCGTCCGGGAGAAATCTTCGGTCTTCTCGGTCCCAACGGTGCCGGAAAATCTACGTCGTTCAAAATGCTCTGCGGCCTCACTCGCCCCACTTCCGGCACGGCCCGCATCATGGGGATCGACGTTGGCAAAAAACCGGAGAAAGCCCGTTCCTGCCTGGGCTATATGGCACAAAAGTTTTCCCTCTATTCCGGCCTGACTCTTTTGCAAAACCTACACTTTTTCTCCGGAATATACGGTCTTTCCGGCAGTAAAAGGGAAGAACGCCTGGAGCAAATCATTGCCATGTTTTCCTTCACCCCCTATCTTCACGTCAATGCCGGAGAACTCCCTTTGGGATACAAACAGCGTCTGGCTCTGAGCTGCGCCGTCATGCACAACCCGGCAGTCTTGTTTTTGGATGAACCGACTTCCGGCGTTGATCCGCTCACCCGCCGGGAATTTTGGAATCATATTAACGCCCTGGCGGCCAAAGGCGTCACCGTTTTGGTCACCACGCATTTTATGGACGAAGCCGAATACTGCGATCGCATCAGCCTGTTCTACAACGGTGAAACGATTGCCACCGGCACGCCCGACGAGCTCAAAAAAAGCGTTTCGCCGCGAGCTTCCATGGAGGAAGCCTTCATCCGCCTCATTGAGCAATTTTCTTCCCGGGAGGCGGCATGACGATTCTCCTGGCTCTTCTCCGCAAAGAATTTTACCAAATCATTCGCGACCCCAGCAGTATTTTGATTGCATTCATCTTGCCGGCCATTCTGCTGCCGATCTACATGTACGGCATCAACCTCGACACCACCCGCCTTGAGCTCGGCCTAAAGATTGAAGACCCCTCGCCCGAAGCCGAAAGCCTGGCCGACGCCTTCAAAAGCAACCCTTTTATCGCCACCCATTTATATGACAGACGCCAGACGATGTATGACGATCTGACCTCCGGCCGGATCCGCGGATTCGTCGTCATTCCGCAAGACTTCTCCCGCCGCCTGGAAAAAGGGAACGCCACACTCCAAGTCATTGCCGACGGGTCCGAAACCAACACCGCCAACTATGTTTACAATTATGCTTCCGCCGTTTCTTCTCATTGGCTCGCTAACAGCGGGAAACACCGTTTTGACACACCGCCCCCGTTACTGACGGCAGAAACCCGGGTCTGGTACAACCAACCGCTCGACAGCCATTATTTCATCCTGCCGGGAACTCTGGCCATCACCATTACGCTGGTCGGCATGCTGTTGACGGCGCTGGTCATTGCCCGCGAATGGGAACGCGGTACGATGGAAGCGCTTCTGGCCACCCGAATCCGGCCGTTGGAACTTGTTTTAAGCAAATACCTCGCATATTTCGTTTTAGGCTTGGCTTCCGTGGCTTTTTACGTTGCCGTTTGCATCCTCTGGTTCAAGATTCCCTTCCGCGGCAGCCTATGGGTTTTGACCCTGACCTCTTCCCTGTTCCTCTTTGCCGCCCTTGGGCAGGGTCTGTGGATCTCCAGCTTTTTCAAAAACCAGTTTACCGCCTCGCAGGCAGCCCTTGTCGGCGGATTTATGCCTTCTCTGATTCTTTCCGGCCTGGTATTCCCCATTCAATCCATGCCACCCGTGATTCGCTTCTTTACGTACCTCATTCCCGCCCGATACTACCTTCCCTGCGCCCAGAGCGAATTTCTCGCCGGAACGGTATGGAGCATTATTTGGCCCAACAGCCTGTTTATGCTGGTCTTCGGCCTTGTCTTGTTCATTCTGGTCTACCGCCAGACCCAAACCAGGATCGCCTAAAATGTTAAAACGCGTTTGGTCATTGATTATTAAAGAATTTTTAGCCAGCTGGCGAGATCCTCGCAGCCGAATACTGATCATTGTGCCACCGCTGATACAGCTGATCATCTTCGCCAACGCCGCCACCATGGAGGTCAAAAACATCTCCATGGCCGTGGTTGACCATTCGCAAACCCCGGAATCGCGAGAGCTTATCGCCTCCTTCGCCTATTCCCGCTGGTTTAAGGAAGTCAAGTCAGAAAACCGGGAAGAAACGCTTGCCCAAGCGTTGAGCGCTCAGAAAATCCAACTTGGCCTGCTGATTCCCGGAGACTTTGCCACCCGTCTCAAAAAGGGAGAACCGGGAACGTTGCAGGTTATTGTCGACGGCCGCCAGACCAATTCCGCCGCCATCATTTCCGGTTACGCTTCCGAGATTATCGATGCTTACCGTCGGCAATTTTCCCAACCGTCGCAAAAGCTTTCAGGTTTGCAGCTGGAAATCCGCAACTGGTACAATCCCAACCTCTCTTTTCGCTGGTATACCGTCACTTCGCTGATCGCTATCCTCGCGTCGATTGTCGGCTTGCTGCTCACGGCTCTTTCCGTCGCCCGCGAAAGAGAGCTCGGAACCTTTGAACAGCTGATCGTCTCGCCGCTGAGCTCTTTTGAGATTTTGCTCGGCAAAACCCTTCCCCCTTTGCTGATCGCCATGGTTTTGGCTTCTTTGCTCGGCCTGTGCGGCATCTGGATATTCGACGTTCCATTCACCGGCTCACTGCTTTGTTTTTTAAGTTCGACATTTGTGTTCCTGCTGTCGATTGTCGGAGTCGGATTATTTATCTCTTCCGTTTCCAAAACCCAGCAACAGGCGATTCTCGGAGCCTTTTCCTTCCTCATGCCGGCAATCCTGCTGTCCGGATTTGTTTCCCCCATCGCCGACATGCCGCCTTTTTTCCAAAACCTGACGCTGTTTAATCCCGTCCGCTATTATCTGGTTATTGTCAAAGGCCTGTTCCTAAAGGCCATGCCGGCGCAAGACGTGTGGCACAACGTCTTTCCTTTGCTTGTCATCGCCCTCGTCACACTGAGTCTGGCCGCCTGGACCTTCAAGCGCAAATTGGAGTGACACTTTTCCGTCAAGACAAAAATAACCCCGCAACTTTAGCGGGGTTGTCGTTTTCGTCCTATTCCTCAAACCGGTCAAACAGCATTTTGAGCTCTTCGATTTTTTGTTCTCGGTCGGCCGGCGAAGCAAAAGACTGCGCGACGCAGGATTGCAGATGCGTTTTTAAAATATTGCCCTCCACGGCGCGTAAAGCCGAGCGGATCGCCTTGATCTGGATCAAAATCTCCGGACAATAGCGCTGTTCTTCAATCATCTTTTTAACCCCCTCCAACTGCCCGGAAATCCGGTTCAACCGCGGAAGCTCTTTATGATGGTCGGGATTTTGCCGGGACTGGCAGGCGCATCGGGCGTTCATTTGTACCCTCGCTTATTTGCAATCGCATTTGTCGGAACATTTGTGTTCCGGCGTACAATCGCAATTATCGCCACAATGACAATCATCATGGCAGCCGCAACCTTCGCCGCACTGATGTGTCTCGTCGCATTTGCAGTTGTCACCGCATTGACAATTGGGATTTTTACATTTCGGGTTATTGCAGTTTCTCATTTTTTCATCCTTTCTTTCTCATACCCCCATAGGGTATAAAGAAAAGATAAACGCCCTGCAAAAAAAAGTCAAGTAGCTTTTCGATCATATTATTTTTTGTCTATATAGACTGATACATTATTATTAATTGTTGACAAAAAAGAAAAGCCTCTTGGGATTTATTCTTAATAAATATATTAAAGACTCAGGAGAGATTTGAAATGAGCAACAGTATCAGTTTAACCGCCTCGATGCGATCAAATTTGCTGAGCCTGCAAAACATTGCGGGACAAGTTGACTTGACACAAAATCGTCTCTCCACCGGATTGAAAGTTAATTCGGCGATTGACAATCCGTCTTCTTATTACACCGCGGTGTCTTTAAATAATAGGGCCAGCGACTTGTCAGCCTTGTTGGATTCCATGGCGCAAGGAATTCAAACCATCAAGGCCGCCACCGAAGGCCTGCAAGCCGGCGCCGGGCTGTTGGAACATGCCGCCGCCACAGCCGAAGACACTTTGACCCGCGTTCAAAACCTCAAAATCTACTCTCTGGTCGGCACCAAAGAAGAACTTTTGCATGCCGTATCCACCTGGCAAGAAGGCGACGGGTTGATCGTCCTGAGCGATGACATTGACATGGGAGAAACCACCCTGACGCTGAAAGACAAACAGCAGCTTGTAGGCTTAAATTATATTGACGCCTCGCAAAAAGCCGCAAAACTGTCTTTTTCTTTTTCCGGAACTCAAACGGAGACCGTCGCCATTCAAACCGCCGAAGACAATCTGCTTTCCGATCTCCAAATTTCCTACCGTTTCGACAGCCAGGCAACCGGAACCCACACCGTCATAAACAATAACAGTCACAAGCTGACTCTCAACAACCTGCGCCTCAATATTGACAGCGAAGAAACGCCAAACAACATTAACCTCTATGGTATCCGTAACGAAGGCAACGCCTCCCTGACCCTAAACGGAAATTTTTATTTCAGCAGCCAGAAAAAAAGCAATCACCCTACCATAACCTTTATTCAATCGTCCGCCGCTACCCGCATTGTGCAAAACCAAAATTCCACGTTGAACGTAAACAATGACGTCGGTCACGCCTACAACGCTTTTCTGCGTGGCGGCAACGCTTTGTTTCTCGGCGATTTGAACATCACTAACACAGGCGGCAATATAGGAATGTTTCGACAGGCGGACCTTGTTTTCAACGGCCGCGTCAATTTATCCATGTCCGGGACAAGCGGCTCAATTTTTCAAGACTGCAACAGCTCTTTTTATGGTACAACCAATATTCGGATCATCGGCCATAACGACAGCGTTTTTCAAAGCGGCAACAGCGAAATCTACGGTCAATTGAATATTCTGCTAAGCGGCGGAGGCCAAGGTATTCCCCAACGCGCCTTTGACAATCACACTGTCACGCTAAAAAGCGGTGCGCGCTTATGGGCTGAAGCCCTCACGGTTAACTCTACCCTCACCGGTCTTTCCCAAACCTCTTCTTTTTTGTTTGAAACCGGAAGCCAAATCGGCTGGAAGCGGCAAACTGCCCCGGAGGAAAATTTCCTCGCTTCCGCCGACAAAGAAACAACTTTTACCGCCACGGATCAGGTCGATTCTCCCCAAGCCGCGGGCTTGCCTGTCATCGGTTCTTTTCCTCAGGAAGAATGGGATCGTGCCATGCAGGAATTGGACAACGCCCTAAACAACCTGTCTCAGTTGGATTATGCCTCAACCGTCAACGCGCCGTCCCAAATTACCGAATTTTACAAAGTTGCCGATTCTTCCCGCCAATATAGGGAAATCCTCTCACAATACGATTCTCTCATCAAAGACAGTTCTTACAAAGGTATTAATCTCTTGCGGGAACAGAACCTGGAAATCAACTTCAACGAAAATCGAACCGCCGGTATAAAAGTTCCCGGTTATTCAGCCTCGGCCGCATCTTTGGGGTTAGTCACGTCACAATGGGAAAATTCAAGAGACATTGCGCACTCTTTAAGCGAAATTGCCGACGCCCTCAACCAAATCCGCCAGATGAGCGGCGCTTTCGGCAACTATTATTCTCTGGTCACCACCCGCGAGGATTTTACCCAAAACCTGATCAACGTTCTCACCGAAGGGGCGGATAAATTAACCCTTGCCGACATGAACGAAGAATCGGCCAACATGCTGGCTTTACAAACCAGACAGCAGCTGGCGGTCAATTCCCTTTCCCTCGCTTCGCAGGCCAGCCAGTCGATTTTGAAACTGTTTTAAGCCTTTCCTCGACCGGAAAAATAAGCCTCAACCTCGGCCCAACCGTCATAAACCGGCCAGGCACCGGCTTTCGTGCAAACAAAGGCCGCGGTTTTGGTCGCCGTTTCATGAGCTTCCCTCAAAGGTTTCCCCATCAACAAAGCATAAACGAAAGCGCCGGAAAAAGCGTCGCCCGCCCCGACGGTATCCACCACCTTCACCCGCGGCGTTTCCAGATAAGAAGAAGTCTCCGGCGTATAAACGACACTGTATTTTTCCCCGGCGGTAAAGATCAGATACTGCAAGCCATAAATGCGCAAAATCTCCCGACAAACCGTTTCGTCGCTGCCCTGCAGAGAAAACATTTCCCGCAACCGCAGCAGTTCTTCATCATTAAGCTTAAAAATATCGGCAATCTCCAGCATTTGCCGGATCAGTTCCGGACTGTAATAGTCATGCCGCAGATTAACGTCAAAAAACTTCAAAGCTTTCGGATTGCTTTCACGCAACAGACGCAACACCGTCCGCCTGGAATCTTCTTGCCGCAATGCCAACGTTCCGAAACAAACGGCGTCCGCCTTTTGCACCAAAGCCTGAGCCTCCGCCTGAAAGGGAATATGGTCCCATGCCGTATTTTCCACAATCGTATAAAAAGGAATACCCTCTTGCAGCCTCACTTCCACCGTTCCCGTCGGATAATCATTGCGCGCGATCACACCGGTGATTCGGCTGCGTTCCAATTCCGCCAAAATCTCCGTCCCGTTGTCGTCCTTGCCGACGGCGCTGACCGCATATCCTTCGGCGCCCATCTGCGAAGCGTGGTAAACAAAATTAATCGGTGCTCCGCCGGCTCTTTTACCACCCGGCAACATATCCCACAACAGTTCTCCGATTCCGACAACCAATGGCTTTTTCATTTTCTTCTCCTTTTTTTTCAGCATATACTCATCCCTTTAAAAATCTGTAAAATTCAACTATCGTCTAGTTCAAAAAGGACTGGCCGACGCTTATCTTAAAAACAAACAAGCAAGGAGAAAAAACATGCTACCCGACCAAACCTCTTTTCCTCATAAAACCGAGGACGAAAGCAAACAAAAGTTCAAACCTCAAGATGACAAAAGCTTCAGCGTCAAAACCATCAAAGAGGAAAAGCTGATCGACACTCTGCCCGAAGGCGACGACGAACAACAGTTCCGCAATGATATGTACAATTACGGAGAAATGGAAGACCTCCCCGACAGTGATCGGGAAATGGCCTGCCGCAGCGAAGGGATTTCCCGCGACGACTGCTTCGACCATTAAGCAAAAACCCCGGCTTGAACCGGGGTTTAGGTTTATTTCAAATCTGCAATCAACTGTTCCAGCGCCGCAACGGCATCCGTCAGGCGAATCTCTGTCGGAAAAGCCGAGGTCTCTTTGTTGTTGACACGATATTTGACCTCCGCAACGCCTTTTTCAATATTCTTCGGCGAGATGATTACCCGGATCGGCGCGGCCACCAAGTCCGCATCGGCAAACTTTTCTCCGGCCCGAACATCGCGATTGTCAAGCAAAACCTCCACTCTGCGCTCTTTTAATTTCTGATACATTTCCAGCGCCAAGCGTTCGCTTTCCCCGCTTTTGTCGGCCATGGTAATGATTTCCACCTGAAAAGGCGCCGTTTCCATATTCCAAACCGGACCGTTTTCGTCCGAACTTTCTTCCAAGACCGAAGCCATCGCCCGACCGATCCCGATTCCGTAACAACCCATAATCGGATTCCGGCGACTTCCGTCTGCTGCTGTATAAAACAGATTCATCGATTTGGAATATTTGTCGCCCAATTGGAAAATGTTTCCGATCTCAATTCCGCGGCATTCTTCCATCTCTTTGCCGCAGACCGGGCAAATCTTTGTCTCGCCCTGCATCGTTTCCTTATTAGCGCGATAACCGCAGCCGCAGGTATAAATCGTGTCTTCGCCGATCTCGTGAATCAGCATAAACTCATGCGAAACGCTGCCGCCCATATCGCCGTTGTCAGACTTAACATCAATGACCTTCTTCAACCCTATTCTTTTGAAAATGCGATAATAGGCTTCCAGCTGACGCTGATAATAAGCCTGCAAATCCGCCTCCGTTTCATGAAAGGAATAGGCATCCTTCATCCGAAACTCGCGCGTGCGGATCAAACCGGCTCGGGCCCGCAGTTCGTCACGAAATTTCGTCTGGATCTGATACACCATAAACGGCATCTGCTTATAGCTGTCCAAAACGCTTTTGACAAAATCCACCACCACTTCTTCATGCGTCGGATTCAAAACATAATCCGCCCCGCCGCGACCCTTGAATTTTGCCAAGACGTCAACCTTGTCGTAACGGCCGCTCTCTCTCCAAATGTCAGCCCCCGAAACCACCGGCATCAAAATTTCCTGACCGTCTTCGCGGTTCATTTCCTCGCGAATGATGTTTTCGATTTTGGCGCAAACCTTATACCCCAGCGGCGACAACGTGTAACCGCCCTGAAAAGTCTGATGGATATACCCGCCCTTAATCGCCGTTTTATGCCCTTTGGTCATGGCGTCGGCCGTTTCGCCGAATTGTCTTTTGACACATAATTTATTCATTAACATTGTAGATGTTCCCTATTTTTCGGATCTGACAAATTAAATTCATTTTCTGTTTATACCTCAGAAAAATAAACATACAAGGATTTTTACGCAAAATATGTGTTTTAAACGGCGGAAGCAACGTATTTTCGCCGGAAAAACCACAAAATGCCAAAACCGGCAACGGCAAACGCCGCGCCGGGCAACGCGGCATAATTGTAAGCATATCCCCAAATGATCGGCAATCCGCCGCTGAAAGCGCCGAGCGCATTGCCCAGATTAAAAAAGACCTGCGCTCCCGAAGCACCGAGCATTTCTCCTCCCGGCGCATATTTAATGATCAAAACCTGCTGCGGCGAAGACAGGCCGAAAAGGCAGGCCATGCCCGCAAACATCAAAAACACGGCCGCCGACGGATCAGAAGCCTTCAAAAAGATCAACAGCAAAACCACCGCCGTCAAAGCCTGCAGCACCAAAGCGATCTTCGCGGGAGAATAAACGTCCGAAAGCCAACCGCTCACCAAATTGCCAAACACCATTCCCGCACCGGAAACCATCATCAAAAACGTCAAATCCTCAGGCGCAAAACCGGCAACTTTGGTCATAATCGGATTAATATAGCTGTACCAGCAAAAAATACTGCCGTTGCCAAACATAATCGCCGCCAGCAAAAGCCAAGGCGCCGGCGTCTTCAAAAAAGCAAACTGCCCGGCCAAACCCTTGTCCGGCAACCCCGGCAAAACGGGAACCCATAGCTTGATTGCCAGCAAAGTCACAACACCCCAACCGGCCACCGCCATAAACGTCTCCCGCCATCCGTACGCCTGCGAAAGATACGTCCCTGCCGGAATCCCCAGCAAATTGGCAACCGTCATTCCGGCGATCATCAGGCTCACCGCCTCGGTCTGCTTTCCCTTCGGCGCAATTTTCTCGGCCACGATCGCTCCCACCCCAAAAAACGCGCCATGCGGCAAGCCGGAAACAAAACGCATGGCCAACATCATAAAATACCCCGAAGACAACGCCGCGCAAAAATTCCCGACTGCAAACAAAAAAACAAGCCCCAGCAGAAGAGTCTTAAGCGGCTTGCTGCGAAACATAAAAGCCAACAGCAAAGCACCGCTGCAAACCCCCAAGGCATAGGCCGCAATAAAATGTCCTGCCTCAGGAATACTGACCCGCATGTCCCGGGCAATCAGAGACAAAATGCTCATCATCAAAAACTCGGCCATTCCCAGGCCAAAAGTACCGCAGGCCAAGGCAAACAAACTTTTCTTCATTTCTTTTCACCTAAAATCCACTTGCTTTCTTATATAACCGCCGCTTTTAAAATTTCTCGAAAAAAACGAAAACAACTTTTATTTTTATAAAAAATCGTTATGAAAGCAAAGCCTTTTCCTCTTGGCGGCAATCTTTTTTTCTTCAGGAGAGAAAAAAGGGAATATCGTCAAGATGAAGGCAGATATTGACAAACACAGGTCCAAAATAGTAAAATTTTGTCAAGTTTCACCACTAGGAGAATACAGAATGTCTAATTGGAAAACCAGAATGCTTGAATTATACGGTTCTGATGAAAAGCAAGAATTAGCCTATTGGTACGGCACGATGTCCGATGAAAGGAAAACAGAACTCGCACAAGGAGGATATGAAGGCATTGATAAAACTTTGGTACAATTGCTGAACAAAGGCTATCGCATCGTAAAAAGCAGCGCCTTCACCCCAAAAGGAACTTACAATAACCAAAACACCGCTCCTCTTGATGCCCAACCCAACGCCGACAATCTGTTTTTCGAACAAAACTTTAACCCAAAAGAATTTATGGCCGTATACAATAAATATGGCCGTTATGAAAACAACTTTCCCATTTATTTTGACGGAACGGAAGAATCTTATGCCGCCTATGCCCAAAAAAGCGACATTTTTGTTTTAGAAGAAATCGCCACCAACAGACCGGTCGGATTTGCTTCCTTTCAGCTAATCGAAGCTCACACCCCGGAAGCGAAGGAACTGGAAGAAGAAGGCGTCCCTACCGAAAACAAACTGATTTACAATGATACGATTGCAATCTGCCCGACTTTGCAGGGGAAAGGGATCGGAAAACTTTTTGCCGAAGCGTTAGACAGGTTTTATATACAAAATTTCGGCACACAAAATACTTACGCACTTTGTACCGGTGCCATTAACACTAATGACCATAAACAATTGGCTCTCCGCTTTCATGCTCAACAACGCGGCTTCAGCAGTTGGATCGAACACAAGTGCTCCCTTGAAAAATGGATGAAGCGCTGGAAAAACGACAACATAGAAAAAAAAGAGCCAAATTGCTGCCTGCTTTCATGCTGCGCTCATATCTCAATAACGTCAAATGACCCTGTATAACATAAAAAGCTGTCCTGATCGACGGCTGTCGATTGGCGACATCTCTAGCCTTGTTCAGTTGAGCGAAGGAAGCGACAGCGACCGCTGCGAAGCTAAAAGACTTGCATCCCTCCCCGGGAACGAGCCTTGCAACATTTGAGCAGAAGAGACGCAAAAACCACCCCAAGAGGGTGGTTTTTTGTTTATAGCGTACCCGGAGGGATTACCCTGCGCTTCGCTTGAGTTGCACAGGCGCTCGTTCGCTTCGCTTTCCGGCGTTCTTCCGCCCGCCTCTCGCTGGTAGTCAAACCCACTTCCCCGTGAGCTCAAATCCGCCGGTACTCAACATAAGCAAATGCCACCTTATAAAAGGTGGCATTTGCTTATGGCGTACCCGGAGGGATTCGAACCCACGACCCTCAGCGTCGGAGGCTGATACTCTATCCAACTGAGCTACGGGTACATGCGACGATTCACATCATTACACCATTTTTTTTGAAAGATCTACATAAATTTTTACTTTCCGTCAACTTTTCCACTTGACTTATCCGCTAAATATCGCTATTAACAAGCAAACAGTTTAAAAAAGGAATCAAAAAATGGCTAAAAAATGTGATATTTCAGGCACCGGCGTTATGAGCGGCAACAATGTCAGCCACGCTAACAACCGCACTCGGCGTCGTTTTCTGCCTAACCTGCAAGTTGTATCACTCTTAAGTGAAAAACTTGGCCGGATCTTCAAACTCAAAGTTTGCTCCAAGACTCTGCGTTCGATTGAGCACAACGGCGGTCTGGATGCTTATTTGGAAAGCACTTCAAATGCCAAACTTTCGGATGAAGCCAAAAAAATTAAAAAAGCAATTGCTAAAGGCAATAAAAACAACTAATACAAGCACTTTCATGCTTTTCGACCGGCAGAAAAAAATCTGCCGGTTTTTTTATCCCCATAATTCACAGGCTGTGCAAAAGCACTTACTAATATCTTTGTCTTTCTGCAAAATATTGTTTATAAGGAAACTCAAGAAAAACGACTAATTTTTAGAGAGAACCATGGACCGTTTAGACCCTGCGCTACTGCCGCAAAACCTCGAAGCCGAACAAGCGCTCCTCGGCGCCATTTTGGCCAACAACAAAGCCTTTGAAAAAGTTTCGGAATTTCTCAAGCCCGTTCACTTTGCCGACTCGATTCACGCCAAAGTTTTTGAGGTCATCTCCAAGCTCATCCAGCGCGGCCACATTGCCGACGTCATCACCCTGAAGAATTATTTTGAGCAAGAAGGCACCTTAAACGATGTCGGCGGGCATCAATATTTGGTCAAATTGGCTGACAGTGCCACGCCGCTGACCAACGCCGAATATTACGCACAATTCATTTATGACAAATATCTGCGGCGAGAACTCATCAACACCGGGTTTGAAATCGTCAATGACGCCACGAAGGAAGATCTCGATTCTGACGCCATGGAACAAATAGAAACCGCGGAAAAAAAGCTGTTTGACCTCTCCAACCAAGGGGAGCATCAAGGCGGTTTTGTTGATTTTTCCGAAGCCCTTGTCAGCTCGCTCAGCCATATTGAAGCAGCTTATCAAAAAGAGGGAAAGATCTCGGGGCTTCCCACCGCGCTGGACGCTCTTGACAACAAAACCGGCGGCCTCAACAATTCTGACCTGATCATCATCGCCGGACGTCCCGCCATGGGCAAAACCGCCTTGGCCACGAACATCGCTTACAACGTGGCCGAATACATGGCTTCGGCTAAAAACCTAGATGAAAAAAGCAAAGGCGTCGCATTTTTCTCCCTTGAAATGTCAGCCGACCAATTGGCCAGTCGTATTCTCTCCACCGTTACCCAGACCAACGGCCACAAAATGCGTACCGGCGAGCTTGACAACGCCGAATTTACCCGCATTGCCGCCGCCGTCCGCGAGTTGGAGCGTATTCCTCTTTATATTGACGATACACCGGGCCTCAACATCAACACCATCCGCACCCGTTCCCGACGCCTCAAACGCAACAAAGGACTAGGCGCCATCATCATCGACTATATTCAGCTGATTGTCGGTTCCGGTTCTAAGAAAAACGAAGGCAACCGCGTGCAGGAACTCTCGGAAATCTCGCGCGGTCTCAAAATTTTGGCCAAGGAACTCAACGTTCCAGTCATCGCCTTGTCACAGCTAAACCGTGGCGTGGAACAACGCGATGACAAACGCCCCGTCATGTCTGACCTTCGTGAATCCGGTTCCATCGAGCAAGACGCCGACATCGTCATGTTCGTCTACCGCGAAAACTACTACCTCCAAAATGAGGAGCCCAAACAAAAAGCCTCCGAAACCCAGGAACACCTGCAAAAGCGCATGGAAGAATGGGAAGCGCGCAAACGGGCGACACAAAATGTCTGCGAAGTCATCATCGGCAAACAGCGTCACGGCCCCACCGGAACGGTCCAACTTTATTGGAACGGTGACTACGCCCAATTCGGCAACCTGGCGCAGGAAGAATACTTGCCGGAAAGAATAGGTGACTGATGAACGCTTTTTGGCAGGAGAAAAGTCTTGGCAACCTGAGCGAAGAGGAATGGGAATCTTTGTGCACCCATTGCGGCAAATGTTGCTTATTCAAACTGGAGGACGAAGCCAGCGGACAACTTTGCTATACCGATATCGTCTGCCGTTATTTTGATAAAACGAGCGGTCGCTGCCGAGAATACGCCGATCGCTGCAAACTGGTCCCCGAATGTCTCAAGCTGACGCCACAAAA
Source organism: uncultured Alphaproteobacteria bacterium (assembly GCA_934254925.1). Taxonomy (GTDB): domain Bacteria; phylum Pseudomonadota; class Alphaproteobacteria; order RF32; family CAG-239; genus CAKQMD01. The sequence goes on along the minus strand of CAKQMD010000021.1, from coordinate 1,513 downwards.
CGTCGGACAATTGCAGTGGATGCCGCTAGACTGCGCCTACCGCATTTTTTATGAAACAGGAACGCTGCCGGACTGGCACCCGCTGATAACCGGAAAGCCTCTGGCGGCGGAACACACCGTTTGCGCCCGTTGCGTTTCCGAACTCGACGTTCGGGAACAAGATTGGGAAGATCATATTATTGAAGACGAAACCTTATGAGCGAAGAAACATACATTATCGAAGCAGATTTCAACCCGCAGACCCGTTTTGACCATCTGTCCGATTTCGAGCCTGAATTTTGGAAAAAAAAGCCGCTGGAGCAACTGAGCAAAGCCGAATGGGAACTCTTGTGCGACGGCTGCGGCAAATGCTGCCTCAACAAAATCCAAATCCGTCGAGAGATAAAATTCACCAAAACGCGCTGCCGTTTTCTTGATTGCGAAAGTTGCCTTTGCCGAATTTACGAACATCGTTTTGAAAAAGTGCCCGATTGTCGGGACATCGACCTCAAAGCTGTACGGGAAAAACCGCGCTGGCTTCCCAAAACCTGCGCCTATTGGCTCTTGGACAACGGCTATGACCTGCCGGAGTGGCACCCGCTGCTCACCGGAAGAGCCGATTCCGTCCACCGGGCGGGTATGTCCCTCAAAAATAGAGAAACAGTTTCGGAAAGCGGAATAGAAGACTATGAAAATTACCTTATTGACTGGGAAGACCTTTGACATTCAGTCCGCACTGGGCTTTGAGATAAAGGTTGTTCGCTCGCCTCTGGCCAAACGTCTGACGCTGCGGGTCGATTCCAAAGAACGCCTGCCCGTACTGACCTTGCCGCCGCGCTGCTCGGAAAAGAAAGCCGTTGCCTTTGTCAAAAGCCATGAAGTCTGGCTGAAAAAGACTTTGGAACAACTGCCGCCCGAGCGCTCCTTCCAAGACGGTGAAACCCTCTCCCTCTTCGGACGCGACTACACTATCCGCCACCGCCCCGACTTGCGCTGCGGCGTGCGATTGGAAGAAAACTGCATTTTTGTTTCCGGCAGCAAGGAATTTTTACACCGACGTTTATGCGACTTCATCAAAAGACAAGCCGCCGCCGAATTTCTTTCCCGCAGCAAAACCTTGTCCGAGCGGCTGGACTGTCATTTAAACGGCGTTACCATAAAAGACACCAAATCCCGCTGGGGCAGCTGTTCCAACCGCGGCAATATCAATTACAATTGGCGCATAGCCCTGGCCCCCGATTTTGTCATTGACTACCTCATGGCGCATGAATGCGCGCACTTACGACATCAGGACCATTCCCCCGCTTTTTGGAACTGCGTTCGGGAGCTGTGTCCCGATTATAAAAAAGGCCGCCTCTGGCTCAAAAACCAAGGTCGCAGTCTCTATCTTTTCCGATAAGGATTTTTGTCTAATCCGACAATAAAGCGGCCAATAGATTATATCCAAAACGCCGATTGGCTGAGGAAAAGTTTTGTAAGTTTTTTGAGGCAGTTTCTCGTTTCTTTTATAGTATGTTTATAGATTGTCACGAAA
>CAKQMD010000020.1 GCA_934254925.1 uncultured Alphaproteobacteria bacterium | reverse complement strand
GTACCCTCGTTCCACATAATAGTCGATTGGTTTACTGGCAACGAGAGGAGCTATTAAAGCCTGGCTCGCCGTGGCCGAGGCTTGTTCCAACAAATTGGCTCCGGCTTCCAACCCTTCCGTGGCCGCTTTAATGGTTTGGATCCCTTGCGCCATCGAATCGAGAAGGGAAGAAAGGTCGCTGGCGCGGTTGTTTAAAGACACCGCAGTATAATAAGAAGAAGGATTGTCAATCGCAGAATTGACTTTCAATCCGGTGGAGAGACGATTTTGAGTGAGATCAACCTGTCCCGCAATATTCTGCAGGCTTAACAAATTTGATCGCATCGACGCGGTTAAACTGATACTGTTGCTCATTTCTTCTCCTTTTTCATATCAGGAGTATAAAAGAAATGAGAAATCGGCTCAAAAACCTTACAAAGTTTTCCTCAGTCAATCGGCGTTTTGGATATAATCTATTGACATCGTATCAGTCTATATAGACAGAAAAAAGCCCCTCAACGAGGGGCGATGTTTAATTTAAGAAAAACCCCGGCTTGACCGGGGTATTTTTCTTTAGGAAGCTTTTTTCGCCGTTGTCTTTTTGGCTTTGGGCGCTTCAGACTTTTTTTCAGCCTTGGCGTCGGCTTTTTTATCGGTTTTGGCTTCCGACTTTTTGGCCGTTGCTTTTTTCGCCGGCTTTTTGCCTTCGTCAAAATTGTAGAGTTCTTCGATCGAAACAATCTTGGTGGTCACTTTTGCCTGATCCAAGATATGGTCGATGATTTTTTCTTCAAACACCGGCGCCTTCAAAGATTCGATCGCCTGTTTGTTTTTCAGGTAAAAGTCAAACACCGCCTTTTCCTGGCCGGGGTATTTTTTGGCTTCGGCCATGATGGCTTTGTTGATGTCTTCCGGTGTGATGGTCACTTTTCCGGCTTCGCCGATTTGCGACAGCAAGAGACCCAATTTTACGCGGCGGACGGCAATATCCTTATATTCCTGCAGCAATTCTTCCTCAGGACGGGATTTTTCGCTTTCGTCAAGCTGATTAAACTTCTTGGCCTGTTCATATTGGTCGACAATGCTCTTGTATTCGGCATCCACCAAGGTCATCGGAACTTCAAAGTTATATTCCTGATCCAAAACATCCAACAGGGCTCGCTTCAACTTCATGCGGGAGGCCTGTTCATAATCGCCGCTGATGCGGTTTTTGATGTTTTCCTTCAGCTTGTCCAGACTCTCTTCGCCCAAGGACTTGGCAAACTCGTCATTGATTTCAACAGCTTTCGGCGTGCGGACTTCTTTGACTTCCACGGCGAAGACAGCCGCTTTTCCGGCCAGATCTTTGGCATGGTAACTTTCCGGGAAAGTCACTTTGACATCAACCTTATCGCCGGCTTTTTTGCCGATGAGCTGATCTTCAAAACCGGGAATGAAAGAACCGGATCCCAATTCGAGCGGATAGTTATTGCCTTTGCCGCCCTGGAATTCCACACCGTCAACCGAACCGACAAAGTCGATAACCGTCGTGTCGCCCTTTGCGGCAGCATGATCAGCTGCAGCGGCTTCGGTATTCTTACGAGACTGGGCAATGTAACCAAGTGCTTTTTCCACTTCTTCGGCCGGGACTTCCGCCATATATTTTTCCAGGGAAATGGTGGTCAAATCACCGAGTTTGATTTCCGGCAAGACTTCAAACTTAACCGTAAATTCCAGATCTTTGCCGTCTTTGAAAGAAGAGACTTTGACATCAGGCATGTGTGCGGGATGCAGCTTATTATCCTTGATGAGTTGGTCGGTCCCTTTGCGGACGGCGTCTTCGATCACTTCGCCGATGACGGTGTCATGATATTTCTGACTGACCATGCTCAGAGGGGCTTTTCCGGCGCGGAAGCCCGGAAGTCTGACCGTCTTAGCAATGTTGGCAAGTTTTGTCGCAATCTTATTTTCCACATCGGCCGCCGGCACGACAACTTGATATTCTCTTTGCAAACCGGCAGATTTTAATTCGGTAATTTTCATCATCTAATCCTGAGTTATATAAATTGTTAAACCAACTACAGAAGCAAGGATTTGGTGCGGGCGAAGAGACTCGAACTCTTAAACCTCACGGCACCAGATCCTAAGTCTGGCGTGTCTACCAATTTCACCACGCCCGCTTTTGCTTGCATTATTAGTTGTCTGCATACTACAGAAAAAAATTTTTAAATCAAGCTTAAAATTAAAATTCGCCTGAAATTCACAGTCTTAATAAAATTATTGTATTCTTGTTTTAGATTCTATAATATGAGGTTAAATTAACAGGGTCTAACCGACGAAGAATTAAGGAGCGGTCTGGTGTTTTCTAGAAAATCGGCAATTACTATTTTATGTTCGGCAACCGCCTTCGGGCTGATCTCGGGGTGCGCCGTCTTTGACAAGAAAGACAGCGACGAGCCTTCGAACTGGGTTGTCCGGCAGTTTGAAAAAGACGGCGCTGAAAACGCCCAACTGGCCACCGTCGCCTATTCTCAGGGAAATTTTAAGCAGGCGGAAGAATACTTTTTGGCTTCTTTGAAGGAAAATCCCCGTAATCCTCAGGCTTTGCTGGTCGGCGCCCTCACCTACGAGCAAACCGGACGTCCCAACCGCGCCAGACAATATTATGAAGACCTGATCCTCATCAACGGCAACGAGACCTCCATTCTCGGAACCTCCAATAACGTTCCGGAAAAAATGTCGGACATTGCCCGCAAGCGGCTGCGTTTGATTAACGTTCGACAATCGGAACTGGTGGTAGAAGACGACCATGGGGCAAAGATTTTCAACATTTCTAAAGAAAACGGACAACAGCAGACCCGTTCCGCCATTGAAGCGGCCTTAATCGCCCGGGAACAAAACAACGCCCTGGCCAACCAAAAGCCCAGCACGCAAGAAGAAATCGCCGCGGTGCAAAAATTGTTCAATGCGCAAGAACAAAACGTGATCGCCCGTTTTTTGATTCTGAAGGAACTGGCCGAAAAAGACCTGATCACCAAAGAAGAGTTTTTAACCCGCCGCATGACCAATGTCGGCGGACTGCTGCCCTTGACGCATCAGGCGCCGGGAACCGGCATTGACAGGTCCGTGCCTTCGGCCGACCTGATCATTGAGCGGATTAACGTTCTGAAAGACGCCGTGGAAGCCCGGGCCATTACGCCGCGCGAATTTTCCGCCGAACGGGATTTGATCATCGAGGCGCTGCTGCCGCCCAACCCACGGACCAGAATGCAGCCCAAGGCGCCGTCCAAAGACATTCTCGGAGCGGCTCAAGACATCAGAAAGCTGGAAGTCCTTTATGATCTTAACCTGATTACAGCCAAGGAAAAAGAAAAAGAACAAAAGGCAATCGAAAATTATCTCGGTCTTAACAAAACGTCAGCTCCCGCCGTCAAAGAAGCTCCCAAAGCTCCGGAACAAAAACCGGTTCCCGCCGCTAAAGAAGCTCAGGTTGAGGAGATAAGCGTTGAGAAGATTGAGGAGGTTTCCGTCCCCGAAGGGCAAAATTTGCCGCAGCCTTTGCTTCCCGAAGTGAGCAGCCCGTTCAACAAATAATAAAATAAAGATAAAAATAATGACCGAAGCTTCTTTTAACCTTCGCAAGACATTTGCGATCATTTCCCACCCGGATGCGGGTAAAACCACTTTAACCGAAAAACTGCTGCTGTTCGGCGGTGCCATTCAGCAAGCCGGGGCGGTCAAAGCCCGCGGCGAAAACCGCCGTGCCCATTCCGACTGGATGAAGGTGGAACAGGAACGTGGAATTTCCGTAGCTTCTTCCGTCATGACCTTTGAATACGGCGATGTGACCTTTAATTTGCTTGATACACCTGGGCATGAGGATTTTTCAGAAGACACCTATCGGGTTTTGACCGCCGTCGACTCGGCGGTGATGGTGCTTGATTCCGCAAAGGGTATTGAAACCCAGACCAAAAAGCTTTTTGAAGTCTGCCGGCTGCGCGATGTGCCGATTTTGACCTTTATTAACAAACTTGACCGTGAGGGACAGGATCCTTTCGCCCTGCTGGACGAGATTGAACGCACGCTGGCTTTGGACGTGACCCCCGCAAGTTGGCCGATCGGCATGGGAAAAGATTTTCTCGGCTGCTATGATCTGATCAACGATCGTCTGATTTTGATGAACAAAACCGGCAACAAAGGCCAAATCAACGACATTATCGAGACTTGCAGCGGGTTGGACGATGAAAAAATAGACCGTCTTTTGCCGGCGCATATGGTGGATAAACTACGCGAAGACGTCACCATGCTTAAAGAATTGTGTCCGGCTTTTGACCAAGAGGCTTATCTTTCCGGCAGCATGACGCCGGTCTTTTTCGGCAGTGCCATCAACAATTTCGGCGTGCGGGAAATTCTTGAAGGCCTGCACCGCATGGCCCCTTCCCCCAGGCCGCAGCCTGCGGCCGAACGCTTGGTCGATCCGAAAGAAAACAAAGTCAGCGGCTTTATCTTCAAAATTCAGGCCAATATGGATCCCAAGCATCGGGACCGCATTGCCTTCATGCGCCTTTGTTCCGGGCATTTTAAGCGCGGGATGAAGCTCAAACAAGTTCGAACCAACAAAGAAATAAAGGTACCGACACCGGTGATGTTTCTGGCGCAGGAACGTGAGCTCGCCGAAGACGCTTATGCCGGGGACATCATCGGTATTCCCAACCATGGGCAGCTCCGAATCGGAGATACGCTGACGGAAGGCGAACATATTACTTTTACCGGTATTCCCAGTTTTGCCCCGGAGCTCTTAAAATCCGTACGGGCTTTGGATCCGCTGAAATCCAAACATTTAGGCAACGCCTTGCAGCAAATTGCCGAAGAAGGAGGCGCCAGCGTCTTCAAACCCGTCGTCGGGGCGGAATGGATTGTCGGCGTCGTGGGAGCCTTGCAATTTGAGGTGATGGCAGACCGTATTCGTTCGGAATTCAACTTGCCGGTCGCTTTTGAACCGACCCAATATTATACGGCACGGTGGGTGGAATGCGCCGACAAAGAGCAATTGAAAAAGTTCCTTGACGCCAACAAGCTCAACATTGCCGAAGACCATGACGGTGCAACGGTTTTTCTGGCCCGGAATTCTTGGCATTTGAATAAGGCTCAGGAAGATTTTCCGCAAGTTAAGCTCAATAAAACGCGTGAACAAATCATTTAATTTTTTGCCCGGCACAAAACTGCCGGGTTTCTTCTGTCTTTCCTAATTTTTTTGTTTTCGACGAAAAATTTTTACCTTTAATATAAAATATTATGATTAATGTTGACAAAACATTGATTGCTCTTGGGTTTTATGATAGAATAAATATATTAGAATCCAGGAGAGATTTGAGATGAGCAACAGTATCAGTTTAACCGCCTCGATGCGATCAAACTTACTCAGCCTGCAAAATATTGCGGGACAGGTTGATCTTACTCAAAATCGTCTTTCGACTGGATTGAAAGTCAACTCGGCGATCGACAATCCTTCTTCTTATTATACGGCTGTCTCTTTAAACAACAGAGCTAACGACCTGTCGGCCTTGTTGGATTCCATGGCACAGGGAATCCAGACGATTAAAGCGGCAACGGAAGGTTTGGAGGCCGGAGCCAATCTGTTGGAACAAGCCATTGCAACGGCAAACCAAGTTTTGGAAACAACCAATATTCCAGCCAAATCCTGGTTTGAGCAGCAAGAAGGCGTCGCGTCCGTGGTTTCAACCAAAGAAGAACTGCTGGCAGCGATTGATTCCGGCAAGAAAGGCGATATTGTGATTTACGGTCAGATCGACATGGGCAATACCGCCATTACTTTAAAAGAAGGGCAAAATTTCACCGGGATCGGGACTTATGGCGTTGCCGACAATGAGCGCGGCAAATTTTCGGCATTGAATTTTGATGTGACCGGACTGGCTTCAATGCAGATGATTACGCTCTCGACGGGAAACATTTCCGACTTGAGTATTTCGGCAGAAGGAGATGCCAATAAACAAGTCTTTACATTAATCCAAGCTACCGGAAGATCATTTAACGTCACTTTAAAAAACATTGATTTTCATTCTGAGGTGAAAAACGGCGGCTGGGGCAGCAGTCTGGTTAAAGCTCAGAATAAGGATGCAGGTCAGTTTCATTTGCAAGGCGTGAACAACCTCTATACGACAGACAACATAACCGGATTTTGGCAGACAAGTTTGACCATTGATTCGGGAACGGTGCTCAACGCAAAATTGACGGGCGTGGAGGGAGCGACGTTTGCTTATTCAAATGTTGAAATCAACGATGCTCAGGTGAACAGTCAAACTTCTTACTGGGATTTTCTTCGCTCATCTGTTATCTGCAACGGCAAGAGCTATGTTAACGGAGGACGTTCGGCCAACGGATCTTTGACGCTAAACGACCAAAGCCGGGTCGATAATTGTGCAAGACTTGAAAACATGAATCTCAACATTACGTCCCGCGAAGCGACAATTAACGTTACGGAGCCTCGCCTTTTTGTTATTTACAGCAGCGGTACGGCAACATTAAATGCCGTCGCCGGAAGCAAGATCAGTTTGGCTGGGCAAGTCTATCGCTTGGACGAAAATGTTGATTATACGCAAACGGTGACAGGAACACCGCCGCAATGCCAAAAAGTGGACGGCGAAACCTTTGTCCAACCGGATCGTTCTTTCCTTGATTCTCTGACCATAAAACAAAAATATGAGCCCAAGGCAGACTCTTCCCGCTATCAGGAAATTATCAGACAATATGATTCTTTGATAAAGGACAGTTCTTACAAGGGGATCAATTTACTCGGGGAGCAAGACCTGACGGTGATCTTTAACGAAGACCGGTCGGCACAGTTGGCAGTCAAAGGCAAAGATGCCTCCTCCAAAGCTTTGGGCTTGACGACAGTCGATTGGCAAAATCAGGGAGACATTGCCCAGTCTTTGACAGAGCTTTCCGAAGCTCTCAATCAAATTCGTCAAATATCATCCGAACTGGGCAATTACTACTCAATTGTCACCACCCGTGAGGATTTCACCCAAAACCTAATCAATGTGTTGACCGAAGGGGCCGACAAACTCACGCTTGCCGACATGAACGAGGAATCGGCCAACATGCTGGCCCTGCAAACCAGGCAGCAGTTGGCGGTCAATTCTCTCTCCCTGGCCTCTCAAGCGTCACAATCGATTTTGAGACTATTTTAAGTTATTTGTTTTTCAGCAGATCGCTGATCAGGGGATGATTGTCACGCAGAGAATCCGGTTTTTGGAAACTTGGCATGTTTTGACGATCAGAACTCAACGGTACAGAGGGAATCGGACGAGGATCCGTCGCCGCTTTTTTGGCCTGATAAAGACAGGAAAAACCTTTCACTGGCTGATAAAAGTCTTCTATTCCGAACAGTTTTTCATCAATGCCAAGATACAGGAAACCGCCGTTGATTTGCTTATGATAAATCTTTTCCAACAGCAAATGCTGATATTCCGGGGTAAAAAAGCGCAGCAGATTGCGGCAGAACACAACCTCAAAACGGTGCGGCGCCGTGACTTCATCCAGAATGTTATAGCGGCGAAAATCTACCATCTTCTGGATTCCCGGATTAATCTGCCACATGTCTTTAACCAAGGTAAAATTGTCGATAATCATGGCTGCCGTCAGGCCCATTTGTACTTCAAACATAGAATAGAGGCCTTTTTGCGCTTTGGCAATCGACTGTGAAGACAAGTCGTTGGCAATAATCCGCACTTCCCAATCGTTGATCCCGACCAATTTGCGGTTGACGGCCATGGCAATGGAATAAGCCTCTTGCCCCGTCGAACAGCCCAGGCTCCAGATGCGCAGCTTTTTGGAACCGCGGTTGGCCTCGCGCAACGCCGGCAGCAAATAGTCTTCAAAACGTCTGAAAACCTGATAATCCCGGAAGAAATAGGTATCGGACAAAGCCAAGGCTTCAACCACTTGTTCGACCAAAGCCCGAGATCCGAGACGGAGCTCGGCAATCAGGTCTTCAACCGTGGAATAGCCCTTCTCGCGAACAAAGCCCGAGATTTTCTTATCGACCATGAAATATTCGGTTTCGCCAAAGTTCCATCCGGCATTTTCTTGCAACAGTTCTAACAAAAACTGGTAATCGGCTTTTTTCATTTTAAGCCTCCAGGTCCAATAAGCCGAGAATATCCAACTTGGTGGCAATGATATCCTCGTCAAAAGGTTTCATGATATAATCGTCGGCACCGCCGTCCAACGCCTGGCGGATTTTCTCCACGTCAATCAAATTGGAGCAGAACATGATTTTAGGCTGCGCCACCTTTTTGTTCATGCGGATTTTATATAAGACGTCAATTCCCTCCATGACCGGAAGACGCCATTCCATGATAATGAGATCCGGCATGTTTTCTTCGCAAATCTCCATCACCTCTTCGCCGTCTTCGGCTTCAATGATGTCAAAGCCGAGATTTGCCATGATTTTGATCAGCAGCATACGGATTATTTTTGAATCATCTGCAATGAGACATGTTGCCATAATTTTCCTCTTTTTAAGCAATCCCCAATCCAAAGACGTCCGAATTTAGAATATAAATGTTAATTTTTTCCTGCTTTGCATACATTTTTAAATAAAAAAGCGGTGCAAGCTGCGCCGTCGGCGTCAGCTCCTGCCCGGCTACCCAGTTTTTGACGGTATTCAGCTTATCTGCCGAAGGAGGAACCGCCGTCTGCAGCGAAACCTGCACCTGTCCGTCCCTTTCTCTGACAAGAATTTCTCCCCCTCGCACCAAAGTATCGGCCAAAAGCATTACTGCCAAGAGAACCGCCCGGCCGTAGCGAGGATCAAACAGCTGCATGGACAAGGTTGTCGGGTAGTTTTGGTTGCCTAAGGTGGACAGGTAAGCCGTCGCAATCTCCTTGATCGTTCCAAGATCCGTTTGAGCCGAATTTTCCAAACCGAAAGCCAGGCGGAAAAACTTTAGTCTGGCGGCCAGCACGCCGGAGCTGGTTTTCAAAATGGAGCGGATGTCATCGATGAAATCCAGGTCTCCCTCTTCCAAAAGTTCCACCGCATTGCCCACGGCGCCGATATTGCCGATCAGGTCATGGCTAATGCGGGTGCAAACCAGTTCGGTTACGATTGAAGGAGAAAGTTCAAAAGTCATAATCAACTCCTATTCTGCCTTTAAAAATTATACATATTGGTATTCATATAACGCTGGTCCTCGCGAGACATCCGCGTATAGTCCAACTCTCGCAACATAGGGTCTTCCAGCTTGAGATAGCCGGTTTCCGCCTTAAGGAAAGGCTTGTTTCCGCCAAGTCCCCAGGTGACGTCCGTCTTGTTGTCTGGCGTGCCGTATTTTTGATTAACCACTTTCCAGAAATCATAAATCTTGATATTGCGCAGATAGACTGCCTTCGGGCTGTTTCCGGTAATACGCGGCGTCAGAGACTTATAGACGATTTTATAGGCTTTGTTTTCCGTAAAATTGCTGGTAAAGCTGATTTCTATTTCTTCCTGCGTGTCATATTTGGCAAATTTGATACTGTCTATATATTGATGATTATTTTTTTTGGCCATCTCAACAACGCAGGCTTCCGTTCTTTCATAGCCGACTACTCCAGAAGTACGACACTTTTCCTCATTGCGCCATTTGATAAAATTGGGAATCTGATATTTTTGCATAATTTTTTTGAAACCGCGGTTTTTTAACGCGGTTTCAACCTGCGGCACCGACATGCGCAGCATGACGCCGGCGATGTCAAAAACCGAGGCGTTGGAGCGCCGGCTGCTTTTTTTGGCGTTTTCCACCATTTTTTCCAAAGCGGCATCTCCATTCGTTTCGTCTTTTTTAGGTGAGGAAGAAGGAACAACCTCTTTGATGACCTCCAAAGGATTGCTTGACGTGAGTTTGTCGACCCAAGTGGGATTTTCAGAAGGAGGAGGCGGCGGGGTCTCCCGCTTGAAAGAATCGGTCAGTAATTCCGTCGGAGCGCCGACGTTTTGCACCTGAACGCCGGTATCGTTTTTCGTCGCGTTTTCCTCTGGCAAAGCCTTCGCTGTCGCCGAAGATGCACTGACGGCCTCCGAGCTCGCCGGAGCGGCATTTTCCGCCTCGGGGACATAGACCGCGGTTTCGGGATCCTGATCGGGAAAGATCATGTCTTCAGACGTGATATTGGTCTGCGCTCCGTCTTCCGCCGATAAAACGGAAGTATTGCCCCAAGAGGCGCCGCCACTTTCCATCCCCGGATTATCGCTGAACATGAAAGGATCAAACTCCTGATCAGAACGGACGTCGACCGGCAAAAGAAACAGGGTTATCAATGTCAGAAGCAGTTTTTTCATGACTGTCCTTAAGAATCGCACAATTAGTCTTGCTTGGAGTGTATAACATTCTCTTTCGGATAGCAAATAATTAGGCGAACTTATCAAATAACTTTTGTGTTTACAAGCTGCGGGGAAAATCTTATAAAGAGAGCAAAGAAACAAACGGAAAGCAAAAATGACTGAGACAATACACATTGCCGGCGGCGGGTTGGCAGGATCGGAAGCGGCTTGGCAGCTGGCACGTCGCGGCGTCCCGGCGGTTATTCACGAAATGAAGCCGAAAAAATATTCCCCTGCGCACAAATCGCCCCATCTGGCGGAACTGGTTTGTTCCAACTCTCTGCGCAGCGACGACTGTGCACACAACGCCGTGGGACTGCTGCATGAAGAAATGCGCCGTGCCGGTTCGCTGATCATGGCCTGCGCCGACGCCACAAGAGTTCCCGCCGGAGGAGCCCTGGCCGTGGACCGCGAAGGATTTTCCGCCTTGGTTACAAACCGACTGAAGAAGCATCCGCTGATCAGCATTGCGGAAGAAGAAATCACCCGTTTGCCGGAAGAAGGATCCTGGATTATCGCCACCGGCCCCCTCACCTCCCAAGCATTGATTGATGACATTCTGAACAAAGTCGAACAACAGTCCCTTTCTTTTTACGACGCCATTGCGCCGGTCGTTTACAAAGACAGCATTGACTTTTCCAAAGCCTGGTACCAATCCCGCTACGACAAGGGAGACAAGTTCGACTACATTAATTGTCCGTTGGACCGGGAGGAATACGAAGGCTTTGTCGACGAACTGCTCAAAGCCGAAAAGGTCGACTTTCACGACTTTGAAAAAAGTGCTTATTTTGACGGTTGCCTACCGATAGAAATCATGGCCGAACGCGGCCGCGACACTCTGGCTTTCGGTCCGATGAAACCGATCGGTCTGACGAATCCGCATCAGCCGGAGAAAAAACCTTATGCGGTGGTGCAACTACGCCAGGACAACGCCGAAGACACCTTGCGCAACATGGTGGGTTTTCAGACCAAAATGAAATATGGTGAGCAGCAACGCATTTTCAGAATGATCCCGGGGTTGGAACAGGCCGAGTTTGCCCGCCTCGGCGGCATTCATAAAAACACGTTCATCAAAAGTCCGCTGCTGCTGGATGCTTCTTTGCGCCTGAAAACGCAGCCGCATCTGCGTTTTGCGGGCCAAATCACCGGTTGCGAAGGTTATGTCGAATCAGCTGCGGTGGGTTGGGCCGCCGGCTATTTCGCCGCAGCCGAAGCTAAAGGACTCCCTTGCCTTCCTCTGCCGGAAACGACGGCCATCGGTGCCATGCTTCGGCATTTGCGCGATACGACAAATGCGGAAGACTTTCAGCCGATGAACGTCAATTTCGGCCTTTTTCCGACCATCAGCGGCGAGCAGACGGCCAATGGGAAGTTTCGCAAGATCAAAGGCATGGAACGCAAAGAGCTCTACTGTCACCGCGCTTTGCAGGATTTGGACCGCTGGTTGGAGGAAAGCGACAATGCAAGTTCGCGCTAAAACCGCCCGCGAGGAAAATTTTCCCGTCGGTTCTCTGCTCATCAAAAAGTCTTTGCGTCCGATCGTGGCGGCTTATTATCAATTTGCCCGCCGTTGCGACGACATCGCTGACGCTCCGACGCTTACCAGCGCCGAAAAACTTGAAGCTTTGCATAAAATCGAGGATATATTTCTCGGAGAAGACAAAAATTATCAGGGAAAAGATTACGCCTTCGCTCAAAAGCTGAGGCAAATTTTTATCCGTGAAAACCTGGCCTATTCTCTGGCAACGGACCTGCTGGCGGCTTTTCGACAAGACGCGCTGGGGTTTGATTACAAAACCTGGGGGCAATTGGTTGAATATTGCCGTTATTCCGCGGCGCCGGTCGGTCGCTTTATGCTGGCGCTGCATGACGAAAATCCTTCCACTTATCAACCGGCAGCGGCCATTTGCGTCGCTTTGCAGATCATCAACCATCTGCAGGACCTAAGATATGACGCCACGGTGCAAAACCGCATTTATCTGCCGGAAGAACTGTTGCGCAAATATGGTGTCAAATCGCAGGAGCTGAAAGGCAAAAAATCCTCCCCTGCGCTTAAGGCACTGATTCGCGACTGCGGTGAAAGAATCCGCGGCTTGTTGCAAGACGGAGCCGTTCTGCCGCAAATTATCCGCAATTTCGGATTGCGGGCGGAGGTTTGCGTTATCCTTTCTTTAACCAATATTATGCTAAAAAAGATTATTAAAGGTGATGTTTTATGTAAGCAGATCCGCCTTAACGCTTGGGATTGGATCCGGGCCTGTTGCAGAGGAACGGCGCGAGCGATTTTTACAAGAAGGAAAACTTTGCCTTACGGACGACTATAGAAAGCACGCAATATGAACAGTATTAAAAAAATTGTCAAAAAATCAGGAACGTCCTTTTTTTGGAGCATGCGTTTGCTGCCGCCGGCAAGGCGAAACGCCATGTATACCATTTATGCCTTTTGCCGCCACATCGACGACATTGTTGACGGCGACGCAGACATGGCCGACAAAATTGAATTGATTCAAGCTTGGCGCGAAGAAATCGACAACATTTATGACAAGAAAACCCCGGCAACAGAAATCGGCCGCAAGATTTATAAAAACTGCATGCGTTTCAAACTGCCCAAAGAAGAGTTTATCGACCTGATCGAAAGCATTGCCAAAGACATTCCCAATCCGATACAAGCGCCAAGTCTCGAAGAATTCAAAAAATATTGCCGCGGCGTGGCCGGCGTTCCCGGAAGCTTGTCCTTGCGGATTTTCGGCTGTGAAGACGAGGCTCTGATCAAAGCTTTGTCGACTTCCCTCGGTACAGCTTTGCAGATTACCAATGTTTTGCGCGATATCAAGGAGGACGCGGCCGTCAATCGCCTGTACATTCCCCGGGAGTTTCTTGACAAAGCCGACATTGCCTCCAATGATCCGCAAACGGTCGTCGTGGATAAAAATTTGGCTATCGCCCGAGAGGAACTGGCGCGAATGGCCGTTGAAAACTTTGATCAAGCCTGTGAATTGATGAAACGACTTGACAAAAAGACCATGCGCCCGGTTAAAGCTATCCTTAACATTTACAAAAGATATTTTGACCTGATGCAAAAACGCGGTTGGGAAATCATTTCGCCTAAGCCGCATCTGAGCAAATTTACCAAATTAACGCTAGCATTAAGGGCTTTCTTAAGCTAATGGGGATGACTTATCACATTATCGGCGCCGGGATTTCCGGCCTTGCTGCCGCGCAGAGGCTTAAACTGCAGCATCCCGGCTGCAAGGTCGTGATCTATGAAGCGGCCAATCATCCCGGCGGACGGATTTTCAGTTTTTACGATCGGCGACTGGGCGTGGAAATCGACAACGCCACGCATGTGATCCTCGGTGCCAATCCTTTAGCCTGTAGCCGCTTGAAAGCCGAAGATTTTCACAAAAAATGCACCTTTTACGACCTTGAGAAGCAAAAGCTCAGCCGACAGGTTTGGAAATTCGGCGCGGAGATCGTCAAGGCTGCTTCCAATACCGATCCGCAGCAAACGGCGCCGTCGATCAAACGCACTTTATGGAGAAAGCTTTTTCCCTTTACGCCGGGGAAACGCAAAATCTATTATTCCCGCGGGGACCTGAGCCAAAAACTGATCATGCCCCTGCTGCGTTATGCCGACGAAATCTATTTCGGCTGGACACTCAAAGCCGCAGAACAAAGCAATCAACGCGTCAATGCTTTGGTGTTTAACCGCGGCCGGCGCGTCGAGCTCGGTAAGGAAGATCAAGTCATTTCGGCGGTTGACGCGCATAATGCCGCCCGCTTGTTCTCCCTGCCGGCTTATGAATTTAACGAAATTACCAATATTTTTTATTTGACCTCTCAACCGCTTTACCTGCCGGGAAACAACAAATTTTTGGGATTGCGCGGCGGGATGGCCGACTGGGTCTTTGTCAACGGCAACATTGTTTCCGTAACCGTCTCAAATTCGGCTTTTCTGCCCAAAGACAAAGACGAATTGGCTCGTCGGACCTGGCTTGAACTCGGAAAAATCCGAGGGATGGTTCCGGCTTTTATGCCCAAATATCGGGTTATTCGCCACAAGCGCGCCACCATCCGTCAAGACGAAGCCAATAACCGCAACCGCGGCGCTGCCGCCGGCTTGCCGCTCAAAAATCTGAAAATCATCGGCGACTGGACGGAAACGAATTTTCCCGCCTGCATTGAGGCAGCCCTGCGTTCGGCGCGGCGGGTTTGAATTTGTCATAAAAAGTAAACGTCAGTCTTAAGCGCGACCGGCATAATTGGACAGACGTTCGATGTCAATTCCCAAAGCCTCAATGGCCTTTTGCCATTTCAGCGTATCTTGCGTCCTAAACATCAGCTCCGGCGTCGGTTCGCCGACCAGCCAGGTATTGTTGACGATTTCCTGTTCCAATTGCCGTGGCCCCCAACTGGCATAGCCCAGAGCAATGAGATTTTCCTTCGGTCCCATACCGAAGGCAATGTCGGTAATGATGTCAATGGAAGAAGAAATGGCGATGTCGTTACTGATGACCAGTGTGTCGTTCTTGACATAATCCGTCGAATGAATGACAAAGCCGCGGACTTTTTCAAACGGTCCGCCCTGATAGAGGTCTATCGGGGTCTGCGGCTTGAGGTTTTTGATCGGCAATTGGCTAGCCAGGTCCGAAAAAGAAAATTCCTTGATTTTTTTGTTCACGACAAATCCCATGGCACCGTCTTGGTTATGAGAACAAATATAGACCAGGGAATGGCTGAATCTTTCATCCTCCATATTGGGCATGGAAATCAGGCATTTTCCGGTTAAATAATTATTCCCGTTGAGATTCATAGAATATCCACCTCTTTTCATAGACAACACTTGTATTCTATCACAAGATACGTTAACTTTGAATCATTAATTTAAGAAAATGTGAAAATAAATGCAAAAAAGCTCTTTATTCAAACTTTTAACTTTAGTTTTATGGTCTTTTTCCTGCCTTCTGGCCGGCAGAGAGGTCGCAGCGGCGCCGACGGTCGAAGAGGACATTCACCCGGCTTTTACCGAAAACGGCGATAAAAGCGTCTTGGAAGGAATCCATGACTTTATCGGCATGTACGTTTATTTTCATAACCTTTATCCCAGCGACAAAATAAAAGAAGACTTCAGTGCCGAAGTTAAAAAAAAATATCCCTTTCTCAGCGAAGAAGAAGTTGCGGAGCGGACCGACAATATACGCAAGACGGTCCTCTTTTCAAGATTGATATATGCTAAATATCTGAACCTGCAAACGGAGTATCTGATGCCGCAGCAGGCGCCGTTGATTTTTGATGACAGCGCCTATGACAACAATAATCCCGTTGCTTATCAGGAAAGCGATACCCCACTGATTAAGCTTGATTTTAAAAAAGTTTTGGCCTACAGCAACGACATTGACGAGTTTAAAGCCCTGAAAGCCAAATATGAAAGGGAGTTGCTCGCCAAAGTTCCGGAAAGCGAGTGGGAAGCCCTGCAACAAACCCTGGCTAAGCTTGACAGCCGAAAATTCATGCTTTACGGAGATTACCTGCCCGATCCGCTCAGCGGCAACAACGGCATCGGCTCCTGGAACGATGCGGAGAAAGTCTCCCTGCGGCTGATTGCCGAAAACACGACCACCGGTCGGATGCCGGAATTCTCTGCCGCTTTGCATTTCAGCCTGGCGCCGGGATATATGATGCCTGATCGAAAGCTGGCAGAGAATCCTGCTCCCAGCTTTGATTTTTCGGCCTCGCAGAACGTTAAGAACGTTGAGGTTTTATGGCCGGTGCCGCTGCGGTTTTCCGGTAGCGGGTTTTTGGAAGACTTGAGCGGCTACAGCGGCGATTTTGCCATTCCCCTGAAAGTGGAAGCCGACGCCCCTTCCCTGCCCGTTGTCCTCAAGGTTGACACCCGTTTCACCCTCTGCGGCAACAACAGCTGCTCCCTGCGGGAAATGACGGCACATCTGTCTTTAGAAGCCGGGGATCCCTACCGCAGTGCGGTCAACAATTTTGTTGTGCAAAGTTTTCTCAATCTGCCGGAAGCCGAAAACTCCCGCCTGAAACTCCGGGGAATTTCCGTCGACACCAATCCTCAAAGCGGTAACCAGGTGCTGCGGCTGATTTTTGAGAGCCGGGAAAATCCGGCGCAATTTCGAGTTTTTGTGCAAGACGAAGCAGGACACGAATTTTACAGACCGCATGTTGCGGTAAACGACGGTAAAATCGTTGTCGGATTTGAAGTCAAGGATCCCGACGCCGTTTTGGTCGGGCAGGACTTTGTCATTACCGCGGCGCTGAAAAACGGCACGGCCATCCGAACCAAAGCGACGGTGCAAGAACCATCGGCCTTTGACTTTCAAGCACGGCAATTGTCTTTCGGATTGCTGTTTTTGGCCTTTGCGGGCGGTTTGCTGCTCAATCTGATGCCCTGCGTGTTTCCGCTGTTGTCCTTAAAACTGCTCTCTCTGACGCATTTTGGCGGTCGGGATGCCAAAAGAATCCGGCAGAGCTTCTTGTTTTCAGCCTTGGGCATCTTTTGCGGTTTCTTCATTTTGGCCCTCTTGCTTATTCTTCTCAAAATCGCCGGTTATTCGCTGGGTTGGGGCATACAGTTTCAAAGCGGGGCTTTTTTGACCGCCATGTGTTTCGTCATTGCATTGTTTTTTGCCGAAATACGCGGCTGGGTTCATTTTGGCGGTATCAGGATTGAAAAGGACCTCAGGCAAAAGTCGTCTCCGCAACTGCGACATTTTCTCACCGGTTTGTTTCTGGTTTTGCTGGCTACTCCGTGTACGGCACCTTATCTCGGTACGGCCATCGGTTTTGCCTTGGCGGGAACGCCCGCAGACATTGCGGCGGTCATGGCGGCGGTTGCATCGGGCTTGGCGGCGCCTTATCTGCTTGTCGCGTTTCTCCCCGAACTGGCCTATCTGGTACCGACGCCGGGACGCTGGAACGTTTATCTGGAAAGGTTGCTGCAAGCGCTTCTTCTGTTGACGATTTTCTGGCTGCTCAGCCTGATCGGCGGCCAAAGCGGAAGCGCCGCGGCGTTCAGGCTTGGCTTTTATCTGCTGTTATTTTTGGGAATCTGCGCCTTTAACCATGCGCTGCAGGAAGAATTGTGCCGTCAGGAAAGCGACGGAAAAATCCGCAATGCGTTGGTTAAAAAGGTTAAAAGAGCGGCTTTTTTGCTTAACGGGCTGGTCTTTGCCATTGCGCTCGGCGACGTGACTTATCACTTCAGGCAAAAGCAGGATCCCGCGGATTTGACGGCGCTGACGGCAACGGCTTTACAAGAGGAGATCCGGCGCGAGATCAGCAACGGACATACGGTTTTGGTCAAGATCGGGGCGGACTGGTGCCTGACCTGCCATTATAACGACGCCGTCGTCTTTGATGCACCATATGTGGCAGAAAGGCTTGAGGATCCGCGAATCCGCATTATTTCTTTGGATTGGGATCATTATAACGAGGATATCTTAGCCTTTATGGAGGCCTACAACCGCAAAGGACTGCCGTTTTACGTGGTCTACAGCCCGAGGATTCCCGACGGGATGGTTTTGCCGGAAATTCTCAGTGCCGACAGTTTTTTAAACATCATTGAGGAAATCTGACTTAATCTTCCTTGCTGCCCAAACCGGAAAAAAGGCGCAGCAAACCATGCGGCGAATTTTTTCTCAAATCGCGACGAACGCTTTTGCCCAAGCCGCGTTCGGACATTTTACCGGAACTGACGTTGCCCTCCAGCTTGATCAGGGAGGCGTTGATGCCGTAGTTTCTTTTGCAATGAGGAAGTTCTTCAAACGCGGAAACGCTTTTTTTATACCACAGGACGGCATCGGCATGAACCGAACTGTAATCCATGTTTCCTTCCGGAATACGCAGAAAGCCGCTCACAATATAGGCGTTTTCCTTCTTTTCATATCGACCGTGGGCATTGTGGGTGAGAAAGCTTTCGACGTTCGGCGCCTGAAGGCAGGTAGAGATGCCAAAGCGCGAAAGCGGCAGCCGCTCATAGTCGTCGACGGCCTGGTCTTCCGGCGCCAGAGGACGGTGATTTTCGTCTTCGTTCACAATCCAGACGCTGTCGGCAATAACCTTGCTCCAATCCAGATTTTTGATGACGCGGCGGCCGTCGATTGTCAACTTGCCTTGGATGACAATATATTCGCCGGAGGTTTGGCAGCGCTCCCGGCCGACGTAGTCCATAATATATTCTTCAACACTACTTTCTTTTTTGTACTGTTTGGACGAAACTTCTGTTTCTTCAAAAGGTATTCTTTTTTTATCTTCTGCAGTCATTGTTGCACCATAATAAAGTTTAATGAAAAATCACAAACTAGACAAAGAATAGCATATTATGTCTATTTTTGCAATAATTTTAATTGTTAAACTTTTATTACAGTTTGATTTTGTGAAATATTTTTTCTTGTTCAGCCTTGCTGTCCAAGCTTTTCGGCGGAATCGACAAATCTTTTCCGTGCTTCGTCGCGGGCCAGTTTATCGACGCGTTCGTTTTCCGGATGCCCGTTGTGTCCCTTGACCCAAACCCACTCAACCCTATGGTTGCTCAAGAGTCGGTCGAGTTCTTGCCATAAATCGACGTTTTTGACCGGAGATTTCTTATTTGACGTCTTCCAGTTGTTTTTCTTCCAATTTTGAAGCCATTGGGTGACGCCGTCCATGACATAGCGGCTGTCAGTATAAATCGTCAGATCGCAGATTCGCTTTAAGGCCTTAAGCGATTCGATCACCGCGGTCAGTTCCATGCGGTTATTGGTCGTCTCCGCCTCGCCACCGGAGAGTTCCTTTTCCGCGCCGCCATAGCGCAGCAATGCCCCCCAACCACCGGCTCCGGGATTGCCCGAGCAAGCGCCGTCGGTGAAGATTTCAACCTTGGCCATCAGTCCATCCCCACGTAAAAGTCATGAAAAAACTCGTTAAGCAGCAGCGTCTGCTCCTCCTCCCCGCGCAACGCCCGGGCGACAAAGGAACGCAGGCGGTTTTTGGGAATATAGATCTTGAAGTCGCGCGGCAGACTTTGGTCGGCGCCGATAACGCCTTCCAGCTCAAAGTCTTCTTCAATATACGGCGAAAGGATAAATTCAACATTGGTAAACTTCAGGATTCCCCGCGGCGGCAGACGCAGCTCCGGCCGGGTGATCAGGTTCAGCTGACCTTCGATGCCGGGAATGGAGTCAACCTGATTGTAGTTCAAAAAGCGCACTTTGTTATAATCGCCGCCGGTATTGAGCGTCCGGCAAGAGAGATAGATCTCGCGGGCAATGACGTTGCTGTCGTTTTCCGCTTGGATCGACAGGCTGATTTTGACATATTTTTCCGGTGGATTGTCAATACTGTTGGGATAAAGGATGTCTTCGTCAATATTCTCCAGAACTTCCATCTTTCGATCATTGAACAGCAGTTCGATATTCGGTTGCGGCCGACGTCCGAACATTCCGGCAATCACGGCATAAGGCGCCGGGACGTTGTTGGAACCGGAACGGATGTAAATTGCGCCGTTGGTCGTTGACATCAGCGGTGCGATCTCGGATTTGGGAATATAGGTGGCAATGTAGCCGTCACCGTTGGCATCCGTGCTGATGATGTGGTTGCGCACTTTGTTGTGGCTGGGGATGGTACAGCCGGAAATAGCGTTTTCCAACCAGCTCAAGAAGCGGTGCACGTTTTTGACCTTGACTTTTGCCTTGGCGACATCACCGATCTCGTTGTCACGCGAGCATTCGACTCCCCAAACAATGACGCCGCCCTCGGAATTGCCGAAGCCGGAAATGGCCTTTGACAAGTTTTTGCGGTCGTCTCGGTGCAGGGTTACAAAGTTTTTGCCGGTGGAAACGGCCTGTTTGAAATCCAAAAACAATTCTTCGGTCTGTTGGTTGATGATAAAATCATCCAAGGCATCTTCGCCGAAATAAATCAACTTCTGAAAAATATCTTCTGCCCGCGACATTTTAAGGTCCTCTGAGATTAAACTTTAGTTGATTTTAACATGACGAATCTTAACATTGTCATAATGCCGTTGCAAAAAGGCCAGCAACTCCTCCACCAGATGTTCCGGTGCCGACGCTCCGGCACTGACGCCGACGGGGGTTTCCAGCATTTGCAGATCCAGTTCCCGGTAATCGTCAATCAGCAGGGCCGTCTTTGCCCCGGCCGCCAAGGCGGTTTCGCGCAAATGCCTGGAATTTGACGAATTGGCGGAACCGATAATCACAACAGTCGGACAACGCGCCGCCAAAGCCTTCACCGCCTGCTGACGATGCGTCGTGGCATAGCAAATGTCGCTGACCGGGGGCAAATGCAACCGTGGAAAGCGCCGTCGCAAAACCTCGATAATCGCCGCCGTTCGGTCAACCGCCAAGGTCGTTTGCGTCACAACGCCGATTTCCCTTTCGGCCGGCAGAGCCAACTCTTCGGCCTCCTCCGCCGAACTGATGATGTGAACCTGGCTCGGATCGGGGCATTGGCCTGCCGTCCCCTCGACTTCGGCATGATGCGGTTGGCCGATGAGAACAATCTCCATCCCTTCTTCATAAAAGCGGCGAATGTTGCGGTGCACCTTTTCCACCAAAGGACAAGTGGCGTCGTAAGTCTTCAGCCCTCTTGCGGCGGCTTCGGCCTCCACGGCCTTGGAAACACCGTGCGCTGAGAAAATTACCGGACGATCGGGCTGCGTTATCTCTTCCCAGTCGTCAATAAAAATCACGCCGCGGGCTTTCAAATCTTCCACCACATGGCGGTTATGGACGATTTCATGGCGAACATACACCGGGGCGCCCGTTTCCTCCAGCAGCTTTTCCACCAAAGCAATCGCCCGGACAACGCCACTGCAAAAGCCCCGCGGTTCGGCCAGAAAAATCTCCAGTTCCTTCATCTTCAGCCTCTCAGAAGCTTCAAAACCGTCTCATAATCGGGATGGCCGGCAATATCCCCCACCAAAGCATAAGTCGGACGGCTGGCAAAGACGGCTTCTGCCGTGGCGCGAATATCCTCCAAACTAACGCTTTCGATTCTTTCCACCATCTCCTCGATGGGAATCCGGCGGTTATACAAAAGTTCCTGACGCGCCAAAACCTCCGACGTTGCCGAAGAGCTCTCCAAAGACATCAGCAGGCTGGCCTTCAGCTGCGTTTTGGCCCGACGCAGCTCCTGCGGCCGCACCAAATCTCCGCGCACCTTTCTGATCTCTTCTCCCACCACCGGCAGTAACTGTTTCAGCTCCTCGCGGGTGGTTCCGGCATAAATGCCGAACAAACCGTTTTGCGTGTGGGAATTGCCAAAGCTGTAAACGCTGTAGACCAGTCCCCTCTTCTCGCGAATCTCCTGGAACAGCCGCGAAGACATTCCCCCGCCGAACAAGGTCGAAAACAAGATGGAAGGATAATAATGCTGCTGGTCAAAATAGTCAAAACCCTTAAAAGCCAAAACCACGTGCGCCTGTTCGATCGGCCGGGATTCGTTGCAGTTACCGCCGACATAAACCTGCTTTTCCTTCTTGAAGTTCGTCTTCGGCTGCAACATCGACAAGCGTTCGCCGATCATCCGGACAAAGTCTTCGTGCCAAATGTTTCCCACGGCGCAAGCCACGATGTTTTCCGCGGCATAATTGGTGGCGATATAAGCTTTCAGCTTCTCCTTGTCAAAGCTTCTGACCGTCTCCCCCGGTCCGAGAATCGTCCGGCCGAGAGCTTGATTCGGAAAAGCCGTCGCCTGCATATAGTCAAAAACGACGTCGTCCGGCGTGTCGATCGACTGTTTTATCTCCTGAACCACGACCTCCCGCTCCTTGACCAGTTCTTCTTCCGGGAAAGTCGGGTGCGAGATCAAATCGCACAGCACGTCTGCCGCCAATTCGGCGTCGCCTTTCAGCATTTTGGCATAAAAGGCAGTAAACTCCCGCGACGTATAGGCGTTCAGCTGGCCGCCGACGTCCTCGACTTCTTCCGAAATCTGCAACGCCGTCCTTTTTTCCGTTCCCTTAAACGCCATATGCTCCAAAAAATGAGAAATGCCGTTTACCTCTTCTCTTTCATAAGCCGACCCCGTGTTCACCCATAACCCCAAGGAAACGCTTTCCGTCTGCTCCCTGGAGGAAGTTACGATTCTTAAGCCGTTCGGCAGGCGAGTTAATTGTGATTGCATATTTTTACCTAAAAACTATTGTTAAATTCGCAAAGATTAATTATCTTGTATATCACAAATTTGTTAAATGGAAAGGAAATAAATATGCATGAGGAAACTCCCCGCGTCGCCGTCGTTTTATCCGGTTGCGGCGTCTTCGACGGTTCGGAAATCCACGAAGCCGTTTGCACCCTGCTTGCCCTCGACGAATCCGGCTGCGAGTATCAATGCTTTGCGCCCAACACCTGGCAGGCCCGCACCATCGACCATTTTACAGGAAACGCTACCGCCCTCTTCGGCGACGAAGATAATCGCAATGTCTTGGCAGAATCGGCGCGTATCGCCCGCGGCGAAATCAAAGACCTTTCCGAATTTAAAGCCAACGAGTTTGACGCCTTGCTCTTTCCCGGCGGCTTCGGTGCCGTTACCAACCTCAGCGATTTTGCCCTCAAAGGCCCCGATTGTGACGTTAACAGCGACGTGCGCCGCGCCATTGATGAAAGCTTCGAACGCAATCTCGTCATCGGCGCCATGTGCATCGCTCCCGTCATCCTGGCCCGCGTTCTCGGACGCCACAAAATAACCGTCACTGTCGGAACAGACAGCAAAGTCGCTGCCGGGATTCAAAAAATGGGCGCCAAACACCAGACCCGGGACGTTACCGAAGTCTGCGTCGATGTCGAACACAAAATCGTCACCGTGCCCGCCTATATGAGCGCCAAGTCCATTAAAGACGTCTGCCGCGGTATTCACAACCTCGTCGACGAAATGCTCGAACTTATTTATTAAAAAAATTATCCTCCGTTCTTGACGGCTGGCGCTGTTTTTTTTGCCGGCCTTTCTTCGTTTACGTTCTTGACGGCTGCGCCGCTTCTTCCCCTACGCGGGGAGCGCCGGCCACCGGCCGGTGGGAAAAACTCTCCACGCCTCCTCTCTCTGCCACGATCCCGCTTCTTTCTTTGCCCCTCTCTCCCTCGTTCCCTTCACCAGTTCTCTCTTTTTCTTCTCTGTCCCTTCTCCCCACCACCTCAAGATCCTCTGCCTTCCTCCTCACGGCTGCGCCGCTTCTTTCCCCCTACGCGGGGGGCGCCGGCCACCGGCCGGTGGGAAAAACTCTCCACGCCTCCTCTCCCTGCCACGATCCCGCTTCTTTCTTTGCCCCTCTCTTCCTCGTCCCTTCACCAATTCTCTCTCTTTTTTCTCTCCAACTCACTCTCTCCACCC
>CAKQMD010000019.1 GCA_934254925.1 uncultured Alphaproteobacteria bacterium | reverse complement strand
GACGTATTGAGCGCTTGCGAAGCAATGGCCGCCGCTTGTTCCAACAAGTTGGCACCGGCTTCCAAGCCTTCCGTCGCGGCTTTAATCGTTTGGATTCCCTGTGCCATGGAATCCAACAAGGCCGACAAGTCACTGGCGCGGTTGTTCAAAGAAACAGCAGTATAGTATGACGAAGGACTATCAATCGCCGAATTGACTTTCAATCCGGTCGAAAGACGGTTTTGAGTAAGATCAACCTGTCCCGCAATATTCTGCAGGCTCAGCAAATTTGATCGCATTGAGGCGGTTAAACTGATATTGTTACTCATTTCTTCCTCAATTAACACAACTTATGGAACATAGTTCCAGAAATACTTCATCTTTTTGCAAAAATAAAATTTTTTAGACTAATTATACACAAAATTGGACACCTCTCTATAATGGATTGTAGACAAAAGACTTCATAACTTTTTCTCTTCCGTTGCCTTGGAAGTCCCGGATTTTGACGAATTCCGCCAAGAAGTAGCTTGCTTGGCAATGCTGTCCATGATCAAACTCAACTGCGCCAGTTTTTTGATTGGCAATACATTCATGTCCACACACAACCGCAATTCGATTTTCAACAATTCAAACGAGGTAAGAAAATTGTCCAAGTGCTGCCGGCGATTCTCCCGCGAAACATTCGCGCCGTACAAATCCCGAAACAAAGCCAAAGAATCTCGTTTCATATCTTGTCCCAACGTATATTTATAATCCCGCGGAAACTTTCCCGTCACCCGGTAAATCTCCGTCAAAAGCAAATAGCTGTCCCGATAGATGGGAAGCTGACTGTATAAAACCATATTATCCTCCTCTTTGTCGTTTGTTTTGTTGAAAACGCCGATACTGCCGCTGACGACGCAACTGGCGTTTTTTCTGTCCCGAAGGACGAAACCTCTTGTCAAGCGCAAACTTTTCCGCATGCGGCCGCAATTCGGAAATCTCACCGAGAAAAGTGTCGTCCAGCAGTTTCAAAATCTTGCTCCGCAATCGATAAGTATCATAATGCCGCATAAAACCGATATAAGAATTGATGCTGGAGGCAAATTTGACAATTCCCTCAAGCACATGTTCGACACTTTGCGCCAAAACAGGCAGTTGCTGATATATTTTTCGATACAAATTCCCTTTGGTACGATTGCCGATATAAACCCTGTTCGGCTTAATAACCGCTCCGATAAACCGAACGCCTTTCTTATAATGCTGCAAATAAAACTTTTGCGGATGCAGATTCAACTTCAGTTGTCGCTGCAAAAAAGCGCAAATCTTGTCACGGGCTTCCAACAACCGCTCCTTGCTCCTGTCTATCAACACAAAATCATCGACATACCGCCCATAATACGACAGCTGCAACTCTTCCGTAACAAACTTGTCCAAAGGATTGAGATAAAAATTGGCAAAAATCTGCGACGTCAGATTCCCGATCGGCAGGCCGCAATAACGACTGGACCAAAACAGACTCTTATAATAAGGCAAACCGTTCCAATCTGCCCGCCGCCCCTTAATAACACAATTGTCCTCCGGATTATGATACACCACCTGCTTCACCAGCCGCAACAAAACATATTTGTCAGGCTGATGATATTTCTCGTTGATAAACTCATACAGCATCCGATACAAAACATTCTTGTCTATGCTCATAAAAAAAAGAGCGGATATCCAATTTTAAAATATAACAATCTTCGGCAAAACCGTCGGAACATTCCTCCATTTTGCCCTGAATCCGCCGTACACCGTATAAAGTGCCCTTACCGCTGCGGCAACTGTAACTGTCCGGATGAAATTCCTTTTCAAACAAATCGTTTAGTTTGGATATGATCAGATGATGAACGACCCTGTCTCTGAAATCCGCCGCAAAAACTTCCCTCTGCACCGGATATTTCACAATAAAAGCGATTGAGCGGCCGATTTTGTACGTGCCGGCGTTAATCTCCCGCCAAAGGCGGATCAATTCCCGCTCAAAATCAAGTTCAAAGGCCAAGGCGTTGGCCGTACGCCGTTTTGTCCGACGACATTCATAATAAGCCTCAAACAAATCTTACAAAGCAATCCGACCGGGCAAAGCATCGCTCGCCTCTTCAAAAAGATCTGTCTGCATTTGCCTGACCTCCCGCCGCGTCGGTTTTGTTCTTTTATAAAAAAAGCTGAAAACTCCGCACGTAATTGTTGTTGTTTGACTTATTGTTGTTGTTCCGGTTACCGTCATTCATATTGAGTTTCCAAGAATTGTTATTATTATACTCAGAAGACGACCAAACATAACTCATGTCGTTATCTCTTTTCACTTAACAATAAGCGCAGCCTACTGTGGATAACCCTTTTTTTAATAAAAAAACGCCCTCTTCCGACAATCGTGGTTGCCGAAATTCTTGCTAATCCGTTTCTTTCGCAACGTTTAGCCGCTCAAAAGCTACAACTATTATTATAAAAAAGAAGAAAAAATAAATATTCTTTTATGCCTTATCCACCGAATTTTTCAACCGCCTCTGCCTAGTCACCCCAACACCAGAAGTACATGTAAATCAACCCCGCAAGCGTCCCGATCGCATTGGGAATAATGACAACTTTCTTAATCTCCTTTAATTCCAGGCGATACCGCTTCACCCGCCAAAGCTCAATATAGTCAATCACGATCCCCATCACAATCCACATCGGACCTGCCATAATCTTATATAAAAACAATTCATGATCGTGGTACACCCCTACCAAAAAGGAAAAAATAACCGCAAAGATACCCAATATCTCTGCCAAAAGCAGATACAAGATTCCCACACTGAGCAAAACCAAAGGATAATACCCCCAATAAACCCACAATTTGTTATAACTCAGCAGCACCAAATCTTGTCCATAATTTCCCGTTCCCCGATCAAAAAAATACAAAAAAACGGCATTTATCAGCAAAATAGGTACAAAAAGCCAAACAAGCACATGCATAAAAACAAAAAGATGAATATGATCGCCACATCCGTATATAAGACTCTCTTCAGTAGTAAAATAATAGAGAGACATCCCCAAACACAAAAACAAAAATACTTGCTTGATTAGCTTTTTCATTGTTTTTACCCCCTAAACAGATAAAATAATTATTTATAATAATATAACAATAATATTTATACAACTTAAATTATCACTCGAACATTTTCATCGCCTTTTGATAACTATCACTTATTTTTTGAGCCTGACGAGCCGTGTGAACCGTATTGTTTACAGCGTCTACAACATTCTGAATTACTTCCTTTCCTTTTCTCGGAACACGACATGTGGTCAGGTCATGCAACACGCTCATCGGATATCTTTTTTTGCATCTGCAGGTCTAAAATCATTTGTACAAGATTTTTTCTGCGTTGCTCTCCGAATAACCCGCCTTGCAAAATCATCGCAATTATTGGAAAAGACCCAATAATCATCTTCCGTTAAATTATCAAGAAACCTCTTACTCTGAGCATATCCCTCTTGCGAAATATATCTCGGCGGAGTTAAGTCATAATCGTCAGATTCAAAAACAGACTTTTTGACAGCATCATGCATCCCTCTTTCCAAAATATTAGCGCTGCCCATTTTTGATTTTATGATACTTGCGCTAGATGACAAAAACTTCAATATAGAATTACTGCTAATCCCGGCAATATCCTGATTTCCTGCCCCATCATCAAGAATCACTTGAACATACCCAACCTTATCTTTTTTAGTTGCCAATCGGATAGAAGGCTTTCCCTTTGATTGTTGTTCCATATAAGTCTTCTGATCTGCTGGCCAGGGCTAGTCTTCGTCAATAACCCGCCCCGCGGCATCGGTCTTGGCGTCTTCCGTGCCATAACGCATTTCATAAGCCTTTTCCGTCTCGTCACTCAATCGTTTAAACAACAAACTGTCCGACGTTCGGTTCTTCTCAGCCTGAAGTTTTAAAACTTCATCCCAGCTTCTGTCTTCTATTCTCTTTTGCAAAATACGATTAATTTCATTGTCATAAACAGGCATAATTCCTCCTTTATATTAAAATTTAAACAAAAAAAACCTCCGGAAAACCGGAGGCGTGATTTAGATACACTTATAGCAAGTGATGAATTTATATACCACAATTTCATTCTTTTATCAAGGATTATTTTCCCATTCTTTTTAATTGCAATATATCAACGATGAAACAAACGTTCGATGTCTTTCAGTTTCAACTCCACATAGGTCGGCCGTCCGTGGTTACATTGTCCGGAATGCGGCGTTTTTTCCATATCTCGCAACAGCTTGTTCATCTCGGCGGCATTAAGCGTCCTCCCGGCCCGTACCGACCCGTGACAGGCCATTGTCGCGCAAATGCTGTGCAACTTTTCCGTCAAAACATAACCATTCCCCCACTCGGCAACTTCATCCGCCAAATCCTGTACCAAGGCCTTGACGTCACAATCGCCGAGCAAAGCGGGAATTTCTCGAACAATCACCGCCGCCGGCCCAAACTCTTCAATAACCAAGCCCAGTTTTTCAAACTCCGCCGCCAAACTCAACAGCCTGGTCTTATCGCTGCCGTTAAGCTCTACAATCTCGGGAATCAGCAACATCTGCGAAGCCAAACGCCCATTGATCAGGCTCTCTTTCATCTTCTCCATCACAATCCGCTCATGGGCGGCATGCTGGTCTATAATGATTATGCTTTCTTCGCTTTGCGAAATGATATAAGTGTTGTGAAACTGGGCCTTTGCCAATCCCAACGGTCCGATACCCGAAATATCCTCAATATCCTGAACTTCCTCGACCCGTACCGAAAAATTGCGCTGCAGCTCCGGCAGATCCGCCTGCCGTCGACTTGAACTTCTGCCGCCGTACCCACCTTGAAAACCGCTCTGCGGCGCCAAAGGCCGCCGATATTCGCCCAAACTCAAAGTTTCTGGAATGCCCATTTTTGAGAAATCAGGCAGATTATCCTGCAAAACGGCATTGACGTCCACCGTATTGGAAGAGCGGTTCGCTTCGCGGTTAAGCGCATTGCGAATGGCACTGACCAACAGCCCGCGTACCAAAGCATTGTCAAAAAAACGCACTTCCGCTTTTGTCGGATGCACGTTCACGTCCACATAAGCCGGATCAATGTCAAAAAACAACGCGCACATCGGATAACGGTTGGCGGCCAAAACGTCCTGATAAGCCCCCTTGATCGCCCCGAGCAACAGCTTGTCACGCACCGGGCGATTATTGACAAACAAATATTGCGACAAAGAATTCGCCTTGTTCAGCGTCGGCAAACTGATATAACCGCTGATCCGCAAATTTTCGCGCTGCGCGTCAATAAGGATCGAGTTTTCGCCAAATTCTTTTCCCATAACTTCCGACAAACGCCGTAACCGCGCCTCAAACAGCTCTCCCTGACAAGAGTTCAGGGCGATCTTTCGCTTCTCGCCGTCTTTGAGATAAATAGCCACTGTCGGATTGGCCAAAGCAATGCGCGTCAGCATATCGGCACATTGGGTCGCCTCGGCGCTCCCGCTCTTCAAAAACTTCAAACGTGCCGGCGTTGCATAAAACAAGTCCCTGACCTCAATGCGCGTCCCCTGCGGATGAGCCGCCGGCATCACGTCTGACTTTTCACCGCCGTTAACCTCAATTTTCCAGGCATTTTCACTGCCTTTTTCCCGAGTGACGATACTCAGGCGCGCCACCGAAGCAATCGACGGCAAGGCCTCACCGCGAAAACCGAGAAAATTAATGTTAAACAAATTGTCGTCCGGCAACTTGGATGTCGCATGCCGCTCCACGGCCAAAGACAACTCCTCTGCCGACATGCCCTTGCCGTTATCGGAAACCACGATCAGACTTTTGCCGCCGTCAACCAAGCTCACCTCAACAGAAGTGGCGCCGGCGTCAATGGCATTCTCCACCAGCTCCTTAACCACCGAAGCCGGACGTTCCACCACCTCCCCGGCAGCAATTTGATTAATCAGGTTATCCGGTAAAATTCTGATCGGCATTTTTATTTCCTTAATTTTTTAATCAGCTTAATCAAGCTCTTCGTCGAACTGTCGTGACAAATTCCGTGAGCATTCCCCTGCAACTCCGGCAAAATGCTCAAAGCCATCTGTTTGCCGAGTTCCACGCCCATCTGGTCAAAAGAATCAATGCCCCAAATCACGCCCTGCACAAAAACCTTATGCTCATACATGGCAATCAGCATACCAAGCGCAAAAGGATCAATTTTCTTAAAAATAAAGGTATTAGAGGGACGATTTCCCTCAAAACTTTTAAATTTCTTCAAAAACTTGACTTCTTCTTTGCTCTTTCCGGCCTTAAGCAATTCTTCCGCGGCTTCCTTGACCGTTTTGCCGCGCATAAGGGCCTCGCCTTGCGCCAACACGTTTGCCAACAAAATCTCGTGATGGTCGCCGATCTCATTATGCGAAATCGCCGGAACGATAAAATCGCAGGGAATAATTGTCGTTCCCTGGTGAATCAGCTGAAAGAACGAATGCTGCACGTTGGTTCCCGCCCCGCCGAACAAAACCGGCCCCGTCGGATATTTGACATAATCGTTGTCCTCGGACACAAACTTGCCGTTGCTTTCCATGTCCAGCTGCTGCAAATACGACGGCACATACTGCAAATATTGGTCATAAGGCACCACAGCATAGCTCTTGAGGTTAAAAAAGTTATTATACCAAATGCCGAGCAGCCCCAAAATAACCGGAATGTTTTTTTCAAACGGCGTTTGGCGAAAATGCCGATCCATGGCATAGGCACCGTCCAACATTTTTTCAAAATTGTCCATTCCCACCGCAATGGCGATTGACAACCCAATTGCCGACCACATGGAATAACGCCCGCCGACGAAATCCCAAAATTCAAACATATTTTCCTTATTGATGCCAAACTTTTCAACTTCCTTCACATTGGTGGAAAGCGCTACGAAATGCTTGGCCACCGCATGCTCTCCCAAAGCGTCCACCAGCCATTTGCGACAGGTTTTGGCGTTGGTCAGCGTCTCAATGGTCGTAAAAGTCTTGGAAGCGACGATAAACAACGTCGTCTCGGGATCAACTTTGTTCAAAACCTCGGCACAGGCCGTTCCGTCGATGTTGGAAATAAAATAACACTGAATGTCTTTTGCC
Source organism: uncultured Alphaproteobacteria bacterium (assembly GCA_934254925.1). Lineage (GTDB taxonomy): Bacteria > Pseudomonadota > Alphaproteobacteria > RF32 > CAG-239 > CAKQMD01. The sequence continues at coordinate 18,855 of CAKQMD010000019.1, read as the reverse complement.
CAATACTTGCGCAGCGCTTCCGTCGCCATCACCGGACCGAGATCGGACCCGCCGATGCCGATATTGACGATATTCGTCAGCTTTTTGCCGGTATGCCCCGTAAAAGTCCCGAAACGCACCGCGTCCGAAAACTGGCGCATATGTGCCAAAACCGCGTTAATCTCGGGCATAACATTCTGTCCGTCAACATAAACCGGTGTATTCTCCCGGTTGCGCAAGGCCGTATGCAAAACCGGACGGTTCTCCGTAACGTTGATCCGCTTGCCTTCAAACATCGCCTCGATTTTTTCCGCCAAACGACATTCCCGCGCCAGGTTAAACAAATATTTCATCGTCTTGTCGTTAATCCGGTTTTTGGAATAATCGTAGGTCATGTTCTCCAGCGTTAGGGTATAACGCTCCGCCCGTGCGGGATCTTTATCAAACAAATCACGCATTTTCGTCTTCTTAAACCAGCGGTAATGACGCTCCAGCTTTTTCCATGCCCGTGTTTTATTGACCGTTTTGTTCATCATCTTTCTTCATCTCCTCAAAACTGCCGATGGCGACAGTAATCATTTTATCCCGATTAAAAAACCTTTTCGCCGCCCGGTTGACGTCTTCCAACGTTACCGCGCGAACATAATCGTTACGCTTTTCCAAAAAATCCGCGCCCAGCTTGTCCCGCAGCATCAAAGCCGCCATATCCGCCAAATTGGCCGTTCCGTTAAAACGCAGATTATAAGAGGCCAGCAGATATTTTTTGGCTTCTTCCAGCTCCGCGGCCGTCGCACCCTCAGCGCCGAACTTCTGCCACTCGTTCATAAAAATTTTCTTAACCCGGGAATAGTTTTCCGGCGTCGTCGAAAAGCTGCCGATGATCTGCGGCGCCAAATCCGGCAAACTCAAACCGCTGTAAACGCTGTAAGTCAATCCTTCTTTTTCGCGGATCGCCATATTCAGCCGAGAGTTAAGACCGCTGCCGCCGAAAATATGATTGGCCACATACAAGGGATAAAAATCCTTGTCAAGCCGCTCAACACCGGCAGCTCCCGCCAGAAAAACATTTTGTGCCGACGCTTCTTCCAACTCGACGGAACGCCCGTCATAGTCCGGTTCCGCAGCTTCGACGTTCTTCAAAACATTCTTTTCGGGCAATTCGCCGAAAACCTCATCCAAAACCCTTCCCAACGCCTCCGGCGTAATGTCTCCGGCCGCACCGACCACCAAATTATTCCTGGCCAAATTGCGCTTCATGAACTCTCGCAACTGCTTTGCCTGCAGCTTTTTCACCGTCACCTCGCTGCCCGCCGGATTACGTCCGTAAGGGTGCGTTCCGAACAACTCCCGGCCAAAAGCCAAGGTCAACTTTGCTTCCGGTTGTTCCTGCTGACGTTTCAATCCTTCCAAAATCTGCTGTCGCAGCAACACGACTTCCCGAACGTCAAACCGCGGCTCCGTCAAGGCCAGACGCAACAACTCCGCGGCTTCCGGCAGATATTGCTTCAAACTGAGCAAAGAACCGCCAAAGTCGTCCCGGTCTGCCCCGAAAGTCAGCACAATCCCCTTTTGCTCCGCCTTTTCGCGAAAAGCCGCGGCATCCAGTTTTCCGGCGCCTTTGTCCAGAAGAGCGGCCGTCATCGCGGCAATTCCAGCTTCCTCGGCGTTTTCGGCCGTGACGCCGGCCGATTTGAAAATAAAACGAATCCCCACGATGGGATTGGAATGCTCTTGCAATAAATAAGCCTTAATTCCGTATTGAGGAGAGACGACTTCCTCAACTTTGGTTTTAAACTCCCCTTCGGCAAACTGCGATTTCGCCACCAAACGGTCCGCATCAAAACGGATCAAACGGTCATAAGCTCCAAACAAAACCCCTGCCGCAACGGCAAGCAGCAAGACAAACTTTGCCCCCTTATGGCCGGACTTCAAATACAAAGGACGCCTTCCCATCAGCTTTTCTCCTCAAGAGGTCGCAAGATTCCGGTAATCATCGGCGCCTGATGCAACAGTTTTTTCGCCGTTTTGCGAACATCTTTCACATTCAGCCGTTTCAATTCCTCGTCATAATCAGCTATCTCATTGAGGCTGAGACCGCTCACCGCCTGCTGTCCCACCGCATCTGCCAGATTTTCGGGATTGTCATTCAGATAGATCAGGTAATTTAAGGTCTTTTCCTTATATTTTTCCACATCTTCCTCTTTCAGCTCAGCCAACGCTTCCGTCACCGCCTGCTCAAGCGCTTCCAACCCTTCTTCGGGAGAAACACCGGGAGCCGGTAGCATCGAGAAGGAAAAAGTGCCATAACTGCGGGCCGTTCCATCATAACTGCTGCCGACTGCTAAAGCGACCGGCTTCTCCTTCACCAATTTTCGATACAGTCGCGACGTCTCCCCACCGCCGAGATAATCTTGCAGAAAGTCCAGATAAACCACTTCGTCCCCCTGCCGTGCCGTGGAAGCCGCGGCATAAACCCGAAACAAACGCACGGACTGCACTTTGGGCAATGCCATATCCAAACGCAACTTCATTCCTTCTTTGAGTTCGGGAAAGGTTCTCTCATTTTTTTCCGCTCGCTCTTTAAGTTTGCCGTAATATTTTTCGGCCAATTGCTTAGCGGAAAGAACATCAATGTCCCCAGCCAAAACCAATATGGCGTTCTGCGGCGTATAATAACGGTCATAAAAAGCCTGAACATCGTCTGACGTCAGTTTCATGATTTCTTCGCTGCTGCCCGCCACCGGCCGAGCATAAGGATGCTCCTGCCACAAGCTTCGCCGCAAAGCCTCCTGAAAATAACCTGTAGGATTATTGTCAAAACGCTGCTGTCGCTCCTGATAAACGATGTCTCTCTCCAATTTGAAACTTTGCGGATCAAGCTTAAGGCCCGAAAGGCGATCCGCCTCGGCAAACATCGCCAGTTCCAGACGGCTGATGTCGGAAAACTCATGATAACCTGTCATATCAAAGCTGGTAAAAGCGTTGCTCTCCACTCCGTTTTCATTAAAGATCTCATTAAGCTTTCCGTCGGGAATCTTCTTTGTGCCGCGAAACATCAGATGTTCAAGCAAATGAGCGCTGCCGCCCTTTCCGGGCTCCTCGTCAATGCTGCCGGCCTTATACAACAGCAAATGCTTAACCACCGGCGCCCGGTGGTTTGGCAGCACAATGACCCGCATCCCGTTGTCAAGGTAAAACTCTTCTCCTTCAAAAAGCTTCGCCTCAGCCGAAACGGCACAAAACCAAAAAGCGCCGAGAAACGCCGCAATTGTTCTGCTTTTACTCATTATCTTCGGCGCTAACCTCCGCCGCCAGGGCTTTCTCGCCGCTGGTCATGCCTTCGGTTTCCGTTTCTTCGGGGTTTTCCTGGGGCACCGTCACCGGCCGCAAGTCATACTCCGGCGGCAAGGAAAGCGGCGCCCGCGGGATCACCATAAACTCGTTCGGCGCCTTTTTGGTCAGCCCTAATTTCTCCTTCGTTGCCGTCGAACAAGCCGAAAGCGCCAACACACCGCACAGATAAGTCCCGATCAATACGATTTTTTTCATGCTACACCTCTTTTTTCTGATAAGCCGTCACCATACCGTGAACAACAATGATCCCGGCACCGATGCAAATAAAACTGTCTGCCAGGTTAAACGCCGGCCAATGGTGAACACCGATATGAAAATCTAAAAAATCAAACACCGCCCCCATGCGCAAACGGTCAATCACATTACCAAGGGCACCGCCGATCACCAAACCCAAAGCCGCCTGCACCAACCGGCTTTTTTCACTCGCCAGCCAACGTAACAAAAAGGCGACAATGGCCAGAGCCACCAAAGACAAGGCGTAAATTCCCGCCCGACCGTGATCGTCAAACATGGAAAAACTGACCCCGGTATTCCAAGCCCGTACCAAATTAAAATAAGCGCCGACGACAATCGCATGCTGTTCCTCCAGCACCGACGTCAACATAACATACTTCGAAACCTGATCCAACGCCAGGGCAATAAGCGCAATAGTCAAACCCAATAACATAAAAGAACTCCTTTTCGCAGTTATGGACATTATAGGAGATTCTATGCCAGATAAAAGAACTTTATTGAAGATATGCAGATGAATGTTGCTCAACCTTAAAATAACAAGAGCTTAGCCAATCCCAAAAAGATGAAAAAGCCGCCGGAATCCGTCAGGGCAATCAGAAAAACCCCGGAAGAAATCGCCGGATCCACCTTCAGACGGTTCAACGTCAAAGGAATAAGAATCCCCGCCAGGCTGGCAATGCATAAATTGCACAGCATCGCCGCCCCGATGACAAAACTGATGCGGAAATGTTCAGGAAACCAAAAATGTGTGATCAAGGCAATCAGACAGGCAAACAATAAGCCGTTGCACAACCCTACCGTAAATTCTTTGCCGATCATGCGCAGCGTATTGCGTGAGGTCAACTCTTTGGTCGCCAAGGCCCGCACCACCACCGCCAGCGTCTGGTTTCCTGTCGTGCCGCCCATGGAAGCCACAATCGGCATCAAAACCGCCAGAGCCGACAGCTGGGCGATAATCGTCTGAAAACCGCTGACCACCGAAGCCGCCAGCAGGGTGGCAAACAAATTGGTTACCAGCCAAACGACTCGCGATCTGAAAATCGACCCGACGGATTTGTAAACGTCTCCCTCTTCCGCACCCGACAAATGCATGATGTCTTCAGAGGCTTCTTCATGGATCACGTCCACCACGTCGTCAATCGTAATCGCCCCCACAAGCCGCCCTTTGGTATCCACCACCATGGCCGACATCCAGCCGTATGCCCGAAACATATGCGCCACTTCTTCCTGATCGGTATAAACGTCGATCGGCACAACCTCACAGTCCATCACCTCATAAAGTTTTTGGTCCGGCTTGGCGCGCAAAAGCTTGTCCAGGGCAATCTCCCCGGTCGGATGAAAATTGTCGTCAATCAAAAAAATGTCATAAAAGTCTTCCGGCAGCTCCGGTTCCTTCAACAAATATTCCTTCGCCTCTTTAACCGTCCAATGGTCGGGAATGCTCACAAACTCCCGCGACATAATACGGCCGGCGGAATCTTCGGGATAAGCCAGTGACGACTTGACCTGATATTTGAGCTCGGGATCCAAACGGTCAATAATCTGCTGTTGCTCGTCATCGTCCATATGCTCAAGAATTTCAACGACTTCGTCCGAATCAAGCTCATTGGCGATCTGCACGATTTGGTTCTCATCCAAACTGTCGATAACCTGTTCCTGCACAACCTCGTTCAAAGCGGGAAAGACTTCCGGATTCAGATGCTCGCCCAGAATTTCCACCAATTTTCGCCGCGAAGCCAGATCCAGGTTTTCGAGCAAATGTGCCAGATCATATTCCGATAACCCCTCGACGATCTTTCGCACATGAATATCGTCGCCTTCGTCAAGCGCAATGTTGATGGAATTGATCATTTTGGGACCCAATCCCAATTTATAGTCCTGGTGAAGGTTTTTGCGGATTTTTTTGTTCTTTTGTTTAAAGCGGGGATTAGACTTGTGCTTGGACTTTTTGGCTTTCATTCTTCCCCTCCTTTCAACGACAGTGATTTGACTAACAGGAATATAGTCGCTTAAAGGTGACAATGTCCATAAAAAAAGGATTTTTTATTCACATCTAAAAAACTATTTTTTCCAAAACCCGCGGGTAAAGACCAGCAACACGGTCAAAACCTCCAAACGGCCGAGAAGCATGGCAAAGGCAAGAACCAATTTGGCCGTGTCCGCCAAAGAACCGTAGTTTCCCGCCGGCCCGACGATCGGCCCGATTCCGGGACCGGAATTGGTGATGCAGGCCACCACCGCGCTGAAAGAAACTTCAAAGTCCTCCCCGGTCAAAGCCACCAGCAAAGTCAAAAACATAACGCTGAAAAGATAAGCCACGAAAAAGACCAATACCGAAGCCACCACCTGGTTGCTCAGCAGACTGTGCCCGATTTTCATGGTAACGATCCGATTAGGCTCGGTGATCAGCATAAAAGAGCGCTTGACGTAAACCCACAAAACCTGCCAGCGAAAAATCTTGATCGACCCCGACGTCGACCCAGTACACCCACCGGTCAAAGCAAACAAAATGAAGAAGCTGCCGACAAAAGCCCCCCACTGCATGTAATCGGTCGAAGTAAAACCGGTACTCGTCACGATGGAAGTAACGTTAAAAGCCGCATAACGCAAAGCCTCGCCAAAGGTATAATAACCGTTCCAAGTCAGCCAACAGCTCATAAACAGGACATAAACCGACAACACCTTCAAAAAGCTTTTCACCTGCTCCGCCCGCAGGGAATGAAAATCTTTCGTCGTCCACAAGCTGTGATACAACGTCAGGGGAATGGCGCCCAAAATCATAAAAAAGGTGACAATCCAATCGATCAAAGCGCTGTTGTAATAGCCGATGGAAGCGTTCTTGGTCGACAGGCCGCCGGTCGCAATCGTGGACAAGCCGTGCGCTATCGCGTCAAACCAATCCATTCCGGCATAGCGCAAAGCCGAAATGCACAAAACGTTCAAAATGCCGTAAACCAAAATAATGCGCTTGGCAATATAGCTGATTTTAGGCAAAAACTTTTCGTTGACGTCAGAATTTTCTCTCTGAAAAATCTGCATGCCGCCAATTCCGAGAAAAGGCATCAAGGCAATGGCAAAAATCACGATTCCGATGCCGCCGAGCCCGTTAAGAAGCGCCCGCCACAACAAGACAGAACGCGGCAACGCCTCGACATCGGCATAAACCGTCGCTCCCGTGGTGCTGATTCCCGAAGCCGCCTCAAACAAGGCATCCGGGATTGAACTTCCGTACAAAATGAAGGGCATCGCCGCCAAAACCGCCACCGCAAACCAACTGATAAAAGTCAGAAGATAAGCCTGCTGAACGCTGACGTCCTTAACCTTGATATTGTTGGCCAAAAACAGCGACAGCCCGATAAAAACGCAAATAATGGCCGCCGAAACGAAATAAGACCAGTCGCTGCCATTTTCCAGCATGTCCAACGCACCGGGAAAAAGCATCGTTACTCCCAAAACGCTGATAAAATATCCGCTGATCATAAATACCGGCTGCCACATGGCTTTTGCTCCGCCTGCTTATGCTATTGTAAGGCTACGTTTTTTGAAAATCCCTTGTCAACCATCGTTTGGTTAATGTTCAACTCGTCAACGAAGCAAATTCCCGTGGCAATGTTCTGATAGGTATAAGCCTCGATTTGGCAACGTACCGTCTTGCCTTTTACGATTTGTCTCAAAAAGACCATTGCCTCAATCCCCTTCTGCGTATTGGGATCAACGTATATGCCATAAAGAAACAGGCTGGCGCCGTTGATCTCCAACTCATTGGCATTGACCACCCGCACCAGACCGCTGACGCTTTGCGGCTCGTTCACATACACCAAGGCCAATTTTTTTCTGGGCTGAACTTTTGTATCACCGGCTGCCGAGGCTTTCTCAGACAAGACATTCTTCTCCGAAACGACGGCATTTTCGGCAACGACTTGACGCTGACGCAAGATGTCAACCGTATCCGGCGCCGTCTTGGCCCGTTCAAACATCTGCCGACCGACGGATTTCACCGGCCGATCCACAACCCGATCGATTGCTTTTTCCTCGCTCTCAAAAATCTCGCCGACTTGAGGCAATTCAAGGTTTTTGACCGCTTCCGGCAGAATCTTCTGCGACTGGCGGCTCACCGCCTCACCCACGTCGGAGGTTGCTTTGGAAAACTTCTTCCAATACCATTCCGGCACATCTCCCGGTTTAACACCGAAAAAAGTCGGCGCCGCATAAAGCGCGATCAAAACCGGCAAAACGATCAACGGCTTGCGCAAAGGCAACAGGATAAACATCATTGTTTTATGAAACAGCTTCATAAACCCCTTGCTGGTTCCGATATCGTCTTTATCTCTGCGTCTGATCATTTTTTATCACTTCCGTATTTAGCTTTTAACTCTTCGATCTTCTCCGGCAAAATCCGCTCAAACAACGGGTCTCCCACCGTAAAAGGCTGCCCTCCGTCCAAAACCCGCAGCTCTTTTTCGGCGTCAAAACCGTTCAAAGACGGCAACTCTTCCGCCGGCAAATGCAGTTTCTGCATCATCGCCGCCGCCGTCTCGGGCATAATCGGCGCCGCCAACATTGCATAAATCCGAATCAGATTAATGCAGACGTTCAAAATCGCCGCTGCTTTGGCCGGGTCTTCTTTAATCACATTCCATGGTTCGGCCGCCGAAATATAGTTGTTGCCGTCAACCCAAACGGCACGCAGCTCGTTTAAGGCTTTGCGAAACTCCATTTCCTCCATATAGCGGATATAATTGTCAACTTTGGTTTGTAAAGCGGCGGCCAACTCTTTTTCTTGCATTCCCCATTCACCGGCGGCGGGAACGGTGTCGCCGATTTTGGAAGACGTCATTTTCAGAACACGTGAAACAAAGTTTCCTAGCACACCGTTCAAATCCTTGTTAACCACAGAGGCAAACAACTCAAAGCCAAAAGAGGCGTCCGAACTCTCCGGCGCATTGGACATCAGCCAATAACGCCAATAGTCGGCAGGAAACTCTTTAACCGCGTCTTCGGCAAAAATACCCCTCTTTTCGGATTTTGAGAATTTTCCGCCTTCAAAAGTCAGATAACTCATTCCCTTAAGATAATCGACCATGGTCCAATTTTCGCCGGTTCCGATCAAAGTCGCCGGAAAAGTAATGGTGTGGAAGGGAACGTTGTCTTTTCCCATAAATTCAACGTATTTAACGTCTTTGGCATTCAGCCACCAAGATTCCCAACTCCGGTTTTCCGGAGCTTCGTCGGCCCACTGCTTGGTAATGCCGATATAACCGATCGGCGCGTCAAACCATACGTAAAAGACTTTGTCTTCATAACCGGGCTTGTTAACCGGAAACCCCCATTTAAGGTCCCGGGTAATACCTCTCTCCTGCAACCCCTCTTTCAACCATTTGTTGGCGATGGAATAAGCGATGTCCGGCCAATAAAGCTCTTTGCTTTTGATCCACTCGCTCAGGCGGGCTTCCAGCTTCGGCAGATTCAAAAACAAATGTTTGGTCTCGCGCACTTCCAAATTCCGACTGCCGGAAATGCTGCTGCGCGGATTGATCAGCTCCGTCGGATCCAACACCTTTGTACAGTTTTCACATTGATCGCCGCGCGCCTTTTCATAACCGCAATGCGGACAGGTGCCGACCACATAACGGTCCGGCAGAAAACGGCCGTCATCCACCGAATACAACTGCTTGGTGCTTTTTTCCTCAATATAGCCGTTTTTATCCAACATTTCAAAAATACGATAGGTAATTTCCTGATTTTGAGGACTGCTGGTACGGCCGAAATAGTCGAAAGACAAATTAAAAGCCCGATAAGCCTCTTTATGCCGATTATGATACTTTGTGCAATAATCCATTACATCCATCTTCTCGGCAGCCGCGCCGACTTCCGAAGGAGTGCCGTGCTCATCGGTGCCGCATATGTACAAAACCTCATGTCCCATCATTCGCATAAATCTTGCATAGACATCAGAAGGTAACAAACAGCCCACCATGTGTCCGAGGTGCGGAACGCCGTTAACGTATGGCAACGCCGACGTAATCAAGATTTTTGACATGAAATTCTCCATATTATCAATTTGCAAAAAAAATAAAACGTTGTGAGTTTACAACTTTTCTGGTAATTCTCAAGTAAAAAAATCAAATAACGGCAACAATATTTCAAAGATAATCCCAGCGGGAAAGGTGCCGTTTCAAAAGCCGTGGCGAAGGCTTCGGCTTTTCCTTGCCTTCAATCTCGTCCAAAATGGCCGTCACTCTGACTGACTTGCAATTGCGCCTCAGATCTTCACGCCTTTGCTCATCCCAGCAGCGGATCTCCTGAGCCTGCTCGGTTTTTTCCAATTTCGCGGCCGTGCTTTTGAGCAAAGTATCAAGCCGATCGAAATCAATTTTATGTCCCCGCACCGCAATTTCATGAGCAACGGCCACATAAGCCGTTCCCAACGCCTGCCGCGACATAGGCTCCTTACTCTGACGGCGTTTTTGCCGATACCACTGGTTAAGTGCGGTCAACTGATTGCGTTGACGACGTTCATAAACCTTTAGCAAACCATGGTTAATCTGCTGGCAGGAATGCTTCAACGGCAAAGCCATCTGCGGCGGCAAACGCCGCAAAGCGCAAATTTGCCTGACTTCGTTGCGGTCCAGGTCATGCCAATCCGTTACGCATTGCGCCATTTTGGAAAAACTGCGCATCATCAAAAACGGTGGCTGCTCCGTCGCCTTGCGGGCCGCCAGCTTTTCCGTGAAACATTCGACGGTCCAACTCCACGCTTTTTTGCAAAACGGGTCTTCTGTCCGAGCTCCCGCCACGTCAAAATCGGCAAAAATGCTCCTGCCCGAAGAAGACACGCCATCGTCCAGCCGCACATGAGTCAAAACCCGATACAGCGGCATCAGGCTCATCGGCTCACGAATATCGGACTTTTCAAGCAAATCAAACATCAGTCCGGCATAATCCTTGAACAGTGTTCTGTCGGGACGCCGCACGCTCCGCAAATAAGACGAAGCCGCCTCACCCAACAAAGCAGCCTCTTCCGGAGCAATGGATTTTTGCGCCCGCTCCCTGATTAAGCGAAAGATTTCGGCACCGAGCCTTTTCCCCTCCTCACCCGAAAAATTAAGCTTCTCCGGTGTCAAATCCGCCAGACGCTCCGCCGAAAAAGGCTTCTCTGCCGCCAAAAGCCGCTGCAAATAGAAAATTTTTTGCTCATTGTTCATCTTGACGGCAAAATGCCGAAACACCTCCTCTTTGACCCGCGTCTGATAAGCCGCCAAAAAATACCACATGTCGCCGGCTTGCTTGTCGTCCAAATCAAGCTGATAATAATGTTGATTGAAAACCTTACGCATACGCGGCAGATATTTTTCGCAATGATAACGCTTGTCCTGACTGGCGGCTTTTTTCAAAGCCGCTTTAAAATAACCACCGATAAATTGGGAATGTTCGCGTTTTTTGGAGGCATAGTTTGAAGAGAGCAGCGTATCGATCGTCCGGTCTAAAGCACCGCCGGCAACAAGAAAATGCTGACCGCCGAAAAAATCCCTCTGCGCAAAAGCCATAACCGCTTCGCGAAACCAGTTTTTCATATCGCTGGGATCATATACAATCATCGCCGTCCCTTTTGTCAATTTTCTGTCATTATAACATAAAAAGTACAAACATCAAGCAAAAAAAGCTGCCGGGATTCGGCAGCTTTTTCATCGGCATCTCAAGATCAGAAGCTATAATTGGCCGACAAGCCGATCAAATGAATATCAGCCTGATATTTGGCCTGCAAATCGCCGCGCCCTTCCGCAAACCCGGGGTCTTTGAGCTTGACCTGAACATTTTCTCCGCGGATGTAGGTATAACCGAGGTTAAAGGCCAAGTTTTCGTCATACTTGTATTCCACGCCTGTCGAATACCAAATCCGATCGCTGTCCGGAACGCGCGGCGTACGGGTCAGGTTGTTGGTCGGATTTTGATCAAAGGCCAAACCGAACTTCAACTTCCAATTGTCGTTAACCTTATAGCTGGTGCCGACGGCATAAAACCACACATCTTTCCAACCTTCGTGCGTATGACTGAAAAGCCCTTTGTCTCCGGCAATATCCAGCTTGTCAAAAGACGACCAGTAAGTCTTCTGAGCCTCCGCCATAACCGACCAACGGTCATTAATGTCATGATAAATACCCATCGTCAGCAAAGCAGGCGTCGTCAATCGCGCCCCGATCTTCTGATCGACGGCCAAGGGATTGATCGCCGTCACGCTTCCTTGATAAAACTCAATGTCACCTTTGAGCTTGTGTTTGATTTCGCTGCGGTAAGAGACACCGACGCGCGTTCCCGGCGTAAACTCATACAAACCGCCGATCACATAACCGACGTCTGTTGTATCGCCTTTCATCTTCGACTGCGCCGTCAACATTCCCGGAACGCCGACTCTGCTGCCCAACGTTGCCCGAATATATTCAACGACAATTCCGCCGCCGACGGAAAATTCGGGGTTAACCTTATAGGCGAGCATCGGCGTCAGCGTATAAGTCGTCACGTCTGACAAAGTGCCGTGATTGGCACCGGCCCAATTGTCGGAATAATCCGTAATCAGTCCGAAAGGCGAGTTCAGAGACAACGCGGCCGTCACGTTCTCGCTCAGCTGCTGCGAAACGAAAACAGACGGCAAAACCGCTTTGTCCACCACATGGTCCATCACCGCCTGGTGCTCGCTTCCCGTCGGAAAAGTCGCCGTTGCGTTGCGTCCCTTGCCGTTGCCGATAATCGCCGTCGCACCGGCCGAAATCTGCGTACCTTTATGGCGAGACAATCCCGCGGGGTTATAAAAAGAATAGGAAATATCTTCGGCACCGGCCGTTGCACCGGCAAAAGCATTACCCATCGCTGATGGGGACTGCTCTCTGAGCAGGAAACCGGAAGCCTGAGCATTAGCGGCCAACAAAATGGTTCCGAGCGCAGTTAAAGTTAAGATTTTTTTCATATAAGTCCACTTTAGTAGTTAATCCGGGCAACATAAAACAAAAACTGCCATGCTTTAGCTTATGTTACGTTAAAAAGCATTAAATAAAATTGCCCAAAAATCAAGAGCTTATTTATCCACCTCTGAACAACGTAACATTTATTGTTGAAAAACAGAGAGTTGTCCTCCTTTTCCCGCACAGCTTTTTTTATCGCCCGTTTTTGTCTTTACAAAACAGGAAGTCTTGGTCTAAATTAGTCCATATCTATTTGAACTAACACGGAGCTCCCGGTCTTGAAAAACTTTATCCGCTTTTGTTTAAGAGCTTTCTTTCATTGTTTCAAAGTTCGTTGTAACATTGCCTTCAAAGAAAGCGAACTTCCCGTCAAAGCAGTCTACGTTTCCAACCATGTTTCATATTTGGACCCTTTGATTTTGTTTGCCTTCTTGCCCGGAGACCCCGTTTTTGCGCTCAACGGCCACCTCTACCGCCGCAAATGGCTGCGTTTTTTCATGAAAACCGCAGACATCATGCCCTTTAACCCGATTGAACCGGGAGACATCAAAGAGCTGATTGCCAAAGTCGACAGTGGCCGCCGCTGTGTCATCTTTGCCGAGGGCCGCATTACCGAAAACGGCGGCTTGATGAAAATTTACGAAGCCCCCGGCCTGGTTGCCGACAAATCCAAAGCACCGATCGTCCCTGTCTGGATCAATGGCCTGCAATACAGCTATTTTTCCAAGACCAAAGGCCGCCTGCCGCATCGTCCGCTGCCGCGCATCACCGTCACGGTCAAACATCCCGTCGGCTTCAAATTAAAAGACGAGCTCCGGCGTCAGCGCGACCACATCAGCAACGAAGTCTACATGATCATGCGTGAAATGAGCTTTGAAGCCTCTTACAATCCGAACATTTCCTTGTTTGCCCAACTGATGAAAACCGCCAAGGTCCATTCCAAAAAAGGACTTTTCCGTCGGCCGGCCTTTGTCGAGGACATTGCCCGCATTCCCAATTCCTATAAAGACATCATCATCAAATCTTTCGTCCTCGGCAAATATTTCAAACGCCACACCCACCACGAAGAACACGTCGCCCTGCTGCTGCCCAATTCCATTGCCGCGGTTTGTTCCTTTTTCGGCCTCTCCGCTTATGAACGCATTCCGGTAATGCTCAACTTCTCCGTCGGCGCGCAAAACATGGTTTCCATGTGCAAAACCGCGGTGGTCAAAAAAGTCATCACCTCGCGCCTGTTCATCCGCAACGCTAAAATGGAAAACGTGGTTGAAGAACTGGAAAAAAACGGCCTGGGAATCGTCTTTCTGGAAGACCTGCGCCACAAAATCGGCTTGCTGAGCAAAATCAACGCTTACCTGCGCTATAAAATCAAACGCGTGCCACATCGCCGCGGCGGCAACCGCAAAGCCGTCATCCTGTTCACTTCCGGGTCGGAAGGCGCCCCCAAAGCCGTCGTGCTGAGCCATGCCAACATCATCTCCAACATCAAGCAAATGTCGGCGATAGAGACCATCAACATCACCGACACCGTTTTCAATGCCTTGCCGATGTTCCACAGCTTCGGCCTGACCGTCGGGACACTGTTTCCGCTGCTGGAAGGGGCCAAACTCTTTTTATACCCCTCACCCCTGCACTACCGCGTTGTTGCAGAAATCGTCTATGAAATCGGCGCAACGATCATGTTCGGAACAGATACTTTCTTCCGCGGTTATGCCAAGATTGCCCACCCCTTTGATTTCCACAACATTCGTTTTATGTTCGGCGGAGCCGAAGCCGTCAAGCCCGATACCCGCAACATGTGGATGGAACGTTTGGGCATTCGGGTGCTTGAAGCTTACGGCGCAACGGAATGTTCACCCGTGCTGACCGCCAACAACCGCATTTTCAACCGCTTCGGATCCATCGGCAAACTTCTGCCCAAAATTCAGCACAAGATTGAAAAGGTCGACGGCATTGCCACCGGCGGAGAGCTCTGCGTCAAAGGCCCCAATATCATGATCGGTTATATCTTGGCCGACAACCCTGGCGTTTTGGTTCCCTTGAAAGACGGTTGGTACCATACCGGAGACGTCGTTGACATTGACGAGATCGGTTTTGTTTACATTAAAGACCGCATCAAACGCTTTGCCAAAATCGGCGGCGAAATGGTCTCTTTGAATGCCGTAGACAACATGGTACACAAAGCCTGTGAAACTTTCGGTCCGGAATACGCCTACGGCGTCGTGGCCGTCCCGCATGAAAGCAAAGGCGAACAAATCGTGCTGGTCACCAACAACAAAGACGTCACCCAAGAAATCCTGCACAATTATATTCGCAGCAACGGCATGTCCGAACTTTACCTGCCTCGGGTCATTCTTTATCATGAATCGATCCCTGTTTTTGCCACCGGCAAAGCCGACAACGTCACCCTCAAAAAACAGGTTATCGAAGAACTTGGCTTAAATACCGTTGCCAAAGCCGGTTAGAAGAATTATCTCTCTGTCATCGCCGGTTAAGGATTATTAAACCTTTTGCATTTAATAATATCGGCATAAACGAATATAGTAGTAACCTTATTCCTGACGGAGAATGACATGAACGCTTATAATCAAAAAGCCATTGAAGAAGCCGCTTATTTTATTTGGAAAAATTCCGGCTGTCCGGCAAACAGCAGCCTCCAAAACTGGAATGCCGCAGTTGACCAAATCGCTACCATGGAAGCTTTGGACCTGGCCAAAGTGTTGAGGAAATCCATTGCCAAAAGCAAAAACATCAATCCTTATGCGGCAATGCTCGCATCTCGTCGGAAGAAAAAATAAAGCTCAAACGACAAACAGCGGGGAGAAACAAATCTTCCCGCTGTTTTTTTATACCTGCAGAGGACTCAGCCGTAAATGAAATTGAGCAAATAGCCCACAATAATAAAGGCAATCAGCAAAAAGAGAACAAACAGCGCCAATATCTGCCATTTCAGAACTTTTTTGAGCATCATGATTTCCGGCAGCGAGATGGCGGTAACGCTCATCAAAACCACCATGGAAGTCCCGAGCGGCACGCCGCGTTGCAACAAAGCGTCGACAATCGGCACAACGGCACCGTGCGACCCGTAAAACGGTGCACCGACAATGGCGGCAAACGGCACGGCCCAGGGATTATCGGCCCGCGCATAGTCGGCAATAAATTCTTCGGGCACATAGCCGTGCATAGCTGCTCCGAGAGCAATACCGATAAAAATGTAAACCCAAGTTTCCTTAACCGTTTCAGAGGCAAAACCATGCGCATATTTGATCAAGGATCTGAAGCCGCCTTCTTCGTGTGAACAGCCGCAGCCATGTCCGTGCTGATGTTCCTCAAGCTCATGCAGCTTGGCTTTGCTTCTATCCGTAATATACGCTCCCAAGTTAAAGCGATCACAAAGATAACCGCCGAGCATGGAAATCAACGCACCGGCCGCCACATAAACGCCGGCAATCTCCAAACCGGCGGTTCCCGCCAGCAAAACGGCGGCGATTTCGCTGATCAAAGGCGAAGAAATCAAAAAAGCCATCGTCACGCCGAAAGGAATTCCCACCTCGACAAAACCGATAAACAACGGCACCGAAGAACAAGTGCAAAACGGCGTCACCACACCGAGAAAAACCGCCAAGCCATAGGAAAGCCATTTAGACTTGTTCTGAATGTAAGAACGCACCTTCTCCGGCGACAACTGTTTGCGAAACAGCGAAATAATGAAAATAATCACATATAATAATGCAAAAATCTTCAAAGTGTCGTCAATAAAAAAGTAAACAGCGGCGCCAAACCTGCTTTCGGGATCAAGCCCAAAAAAATTCAATACCGTCATTGCCAAAGCAGCAGCCCAGTCAAACATTACTTTTCTCCTTCCGCATGGTGATTTTGGCACAACCCCTTCAAAGCGGCAAAATCAGCCCACAAATATTCCGTCAACAAATGCAAATTTTCCAGATTCGGCGAATAATACAAAAACTTTCCTTCCCTTTTGGCATGAACCAAATCGGCGTTGGCCAATGCATTCAGATGAAAAGAAAGATTGTTGCGGGCAATGCCCAAAGCCTCGGCAATATGGCAGGGACAAGCGCCGGCCTCGCCGGTTTCGACCAAAATCTTAAAAACCTGCAACCGCGTCTCATGAGCAAGCGCCGCCAACATTTTGACGACTTTGGCTGCCCGCTCCTGATCTTTGGCAACAACAGAACGAATATCCATTCAAATTTCTCCGTGCTAATCATTCAACATTTCAACAACTCTAGTATTATGGAATCGTTTTTCCAAATTGTCAATAAAAAACGGCTGTTTTTGCATAAACAACCGTTTTTAACTTTCACTCCCTTCTCACAAAAAAAACGCCGCTGACCTCAGCCAACGGCGTTTTTATCACATAGGACCGACTAGAATCCTTCAGTATCTAAGCGTTTGCGGAGCATTTTGCGCGCACGTCTGACGGCTTCAGCCTGACGGCGGGCTTTTTTCTCGGAAGCTTTTTCATGATGACGTCTCAACTTCATCTCACGAAAAATCCCTTCGCGCTGCATTTTTTTCTTCAGCACTTTCAGAGACTGCCCCACATCATTACCGATCACAGTAACTTGAACCACTTAAATCACCCACTTTCATTCGTTAACAGATTAAAACTGCTTTTTGTTTAGCATAATAAAATTAAAATGCAACAACTATTTTAGCCCCAAACCGTCCTTAAGCGATAATATTGGGCATAATTTTAGCTTCGACACTTTTGATTTTGGACTTAAGCCCTGTGCGCAAAGCGTTTAATTGTTTCGCTTGATAGAAATCAATGGTACTATTCTTGGTAACCAAATGCCTGATATCCGAACAAACCCGCCGTTCTTCGAGTTTTAACTCACATAATTGATGCTGCAATTTGCTGGTATTGCTTTGATTAAACATAAATTTTGACCCCTTTACCTATCTAAAACCTAAAAAACATGATGAAAAACAATTTTTTTGCTGGAAACTTGTCCCAAAAATTTGTATTGATTATACAACATTTTTGATATAGATGCAATATGTAATTACAAAAACAGGAGTTTTATATGAATAAGCAAAAAAGAATTGGTATTCTGACCAGCGGCGGCGATTGCGCCGGCCTCAATTCCGTCATTCGAGCCGTCGTCAACTCGGCCTCCCGCCTCAACTGGGAAGTTTACGGGATTCATAACGGAACCGACGGCATCACCGAAACCCCGCACAGCTACGAAGTTCTTACTGTTCATAATTTCTCGGACAGCCCCTGGCCCATGCTCAGCGGCTCTTATCTCGGTTCCCTGAACAAAGGCGTCAAAATGGAATCTTTGGAAGAGATGTCCCGACGTTTTGACCAAGGCGTCAAAGACCTGGGACTGGACGCCATCGTTGTCGTCGGCGGTGACGGCAGCATGAATATCGTCAGTAACTATTGCCGCGGAACAGACGTTCAAGTCGTGGGGATTCCCAAAACCATCGACAATGACACCCCAATTACCGAATTTTCCGTCGGTTTTGAAACCGCCTGCCAACAATGCACCAATGCGGTGGATGATCTGGAAATGACCGCCCGCTCGCATAACCGCGCCCTGATTTTGGAGGTCATGGGACGCGATGCCGGCCACTTGGCCATGCATTCGGCTCTTGCCGGCGGCGCCGACGTCTGCCTGGTGCCTGAGATTCCTTATACCATTGACGGCGTCATCAACCGTTTGAAACAAGTCAAAGAATCCGGCCGCAACCACGCGATCATTGTCGTTTCCGAAGGCATTAAAACCGAGGAAGGTTCCCACCTCTCCAATAAAAAGAATCTGGTCGGAGAAGCCGTCTACGGCGGAATCGGTCAATATCTTTCCACCGAAATCAACAGCCGTTATCATGATTTCCAAACCCGCGTCACCACTTTGGGGCATATCCAGCGCTCCGGACGCCCGACTTCTTTTGACCGTTTGCTGGCCGCGCTCTTCGGCGCCAAAGCTGTCGAACTCCTCGCTCAGGGCGAAACCAACCGCATGGTAGCCTGGAAAGACGGCGAAATCAAATCCTATTCTCTGGACGAAGTGGTCAAGGAAGGAACAACCCTCCTCAACCCGCACAGTGAATATGTCAAAGCGGCGGTTGCCCTCGGCATGTATGTCGGCGAAGTCGAATAATCGATTCACCGTTTCGTTCTAAGACGCCTTTACCGGCGTCTTTTTTTGTCCCCCACCTGTCAATATAAGTTGACAAAAATTAAAATAAACAATTTTTGAAAGTTGAAAAAAATTGCGGCCGTCTATGCTCCGCGCTACAATAAAGAAGATAGGTTTCAGAATAAGGAGAGAGGCAATGCTTAGATTTCGATCCATCT
>CAKQMD010000018.1 GCA_934254925.1 uncultured Alphaproteobacteria bacterium | reverse complement strand
TCAACCTGTCCCGCAATATTCTGCAGGCTGAGTAAGTTTGATCGCATCGAGGCGGTTAAACTGATACTGTTGCTCATTTCAAATCTCTCCTGGATCTTAATATACTCAGTATATCACAATTCCCAAGATCAAACAACATTTTGTCAACATTTAATGACAACATATCAGTCTATATAGACAGATATGTTAAAAACGTTTGCTGTTTTTTTGACGTTTCAGACGGAAGAAATCTTTAAGAATTCGCGAACATTCGGCTTCCAAGAGACCGCTGTGTACCTTAGGACGATGATGGCAGGTTGCCGCTTCATAAAACGTTACGCCGCTAAGAACTGCACCGCCTTTGGGATCCGTCGCTCCGAAGTAAAGATTCTCAATTCGGGCAAAAGAAATGGCTGCGGCACACATGGTACAAGGTTCCAAGGTCACATACAGGTCCAGGCCGCGCAGGCGGTTGCTTCCGAGTTTGCGACAAGCCCTATTAATAGCCAAAATCTCCGCATGAGCGGTGGCGTCGGCATGATGCTCCGACAGATTATAAGCCTCGGCAACAACCTCTCCAGAAACCGGATCGACAATCACCGCACCGATCGGCACTTCGTCTTGTTCGGCCGCTTTTTGCGCCAGTTCCAAAGCGCGGCGCATATAAATCTCTTCCTGCATTGATAAATTCCTTGGTAAAAAACTTTTTTTATATTATGATGAGGAAAATTGCAAAAGGGAAGTTTAAAATGAGTGAAAGATTAGCCAAATTCATGGCCCGGTCCGGCGTTTGCTCGCGTCGTCAGGCCGAGGAATATATTCGCCAAAAACGCGTTACCGTCAACGGCGAAATCATAGAAACGCCGGCCTATAATGTGAGCGGCGACGAGAAGATTCTCTTTGACGGCGAAAAACTGCCTCAGCGGGAAGTGACGCGTTTGTGGCTTTATCACAAACCCGTCGGCTTGGTGACGACTCATAAAGACGAGCAAGACCGGCCGACGGTTTTTGAGAATCTGCCGGCGGGTATGCCGCGAGTCATTTCCGTCGGTCGTCTGGACCTCAACTCGGAGGGACTGTTACTGCTGACCAACAATGGTGCTTTGTCGCGGCGCCTCGAACTGCCTTCAAACGGCTGGGCAAGGCGTTACAAAGTGCGGGTACACGGTACGGTCGATGAAAAAAAATTGGCCGATCTCCGTTCCGGTGTTACCGTTGACGGCATCAAATACGGAGCCGTCAAAGCGGAAATTGAAACCTCAAAAGGCAGCAACGCCTGGCTGTTGGTAACATTGAGCGAAGGCAAAAACCGCGAGGTGCGCAAATTGATGAAACATGTCGGGTTGGAAGTTGCCCGCTTGATTCGCTTGTCTTACGGCCCCTTCCAACTTGGGGCGTTGAAAAAAGGCGAGGTGCGGGAAGTGCCGCTCAAGGTGATCAAAGAACAACTCGGCGAAAGTTTTGACTTATGAGGATCATCGGCGGAACATATCGCGGCAAAAAGCTGTTGTCACCGTTGGGTGAGGGGGTGCGCCCAACCTCTGACCGTGCGCGCGAAGCCTTGTTTAACATTCTGGCGTCGCGTCTGCCGGAAGCTTTTTTCTCCTATAGTTTCCTTGATGTTTTTGCGGGAACCGGCGCCGTCGGCCTTGAGGCTTTGTCCCGCGGTTTTGCCACCGTGTCGCTGCTTGATCGGGAGACAAAGTCCCTACGGCGCAATGCTGTGCTGTTTCCCAATGAAACAAAGCGTTTGCGCCTGATTGAGGCCGATGCCCTCCGCCTGCCTCCCGCCGGTCAAAGCTTCGACGTTGTTTTTCTGGATGCGCCTTACAAAAAGGGTCTGAGCGAGCTTGCTTTGCAGTCTCTGGCAGAACAAGGCTGGCTGAAACCCGGCGCCTTGTGCATCGTGGAAGTCGAAAAAGATGAAGAGCTGACACCGCCGCCGTCGTTTCGTTTGGATATTGAAAAGAAATACGGCCTGGCGCGTTTTTTATTTTTGGAATTTCTTGACTGAAATGTTTTCCACCAACAATTCGTCGTCACGGTAGTCGATTGGGGTAACGACGGCCAGATGCTTGTCTTTGTCGCCGATTTTGAAGGCCTTGTTGCTGAGCAGGATCTTGGTGACAAACACGCCTTTGTCTTCCAACCAATCCATTTGGTTAAGCTGATTTAAAAGTTCAAACAACGCTTTGGTCGATGTCAAAAGATGCAAATTAGGCTGCAGTTTTTCGTTAAAATATAAATCGCCGCGAGCCACCATGGTAAACGGTTCCCAGTTGACGATCAGCCGGCGGACATCAATAAAGCCGCCGTCATGAAGCCAGCCGAAAAAGCCTTCGCGCAGAGTAGGCGATGTCTTCAGTCGTCCGTTGATGTTGGCATTGAGGTAAACGCGGCCGATAACCTGTCCCAGCGGATAGTTGAGCAGCCCGTTAAGCACGATCTCTTTGGCTTCGACAAAGCCTTCTACCGAAGGCGAAAGCTCATTGGGGCTTTTCCCGTCCAGCTGCTGAAGCGCCAGACTCAAACTTTTGACGTCGGCCAAGTTCTTGATCTTGAGGTTGTCGGCGTTAAAAACCAGGTTTTTCCAGCCGTCTTTGCTGATCTCCAGCGTCAGCAGCAACTTGTCCTCCTGCAGGGAAATACTCTTTCCGCGATAAATCAGCTCTTGCTGCTCCGAGGTTTTCAGCACATAATTTCGGCTGCTGAAAAAGCGGTTGTCAAGCTTGACCTCAGGGATTTTGAAAGCTGCCGTTCCGTCGCGGGCATAAATCTGAAAATCGCTAATCTCCATGATGTTAAAAGGATACAGACCGTTAAAGCGGATGTTTTCATAAGCGAGGTCGTAACCGGCCTCATTTAAAATCGTGATCAAATCGGCGATTCCGATTTTAATGCGCCGAATGGCTTCTGCTCGCTGAAAAGCCGCCGAAATGAAAATAAGCCCCAAAACCAGCGCAATAACAAAGGCGATCATGCCGCCGGTATATCTTGTCATCTGGTTGCGAAGCTTGGTCAGCACGTTATTTTCCTTTCAGCATAACGGCGGTTTCGGGATATTTTTTGACCGTTTCGGCATTGAGCTCAGCACATTTGCTTTCGATCCTCTGTTGCAGGCTTTCCATGAATTCTTTTTTCGGGAGTCCTTCGGGCATCGGTTCCATGAACTCAAAAATCACCGTTCCCGGATGCCGCAAAAAAGAATTCTTGCGCCAAAACATGCCGGTATTGATTGCCACCGGTATCACCGGTATCTGAATGTTTTGGTACAAAAAGGCCAGTCCCGGTTTATACTCTCCCGTTTTTCCTGGCGCCATCCGCGTTCCTTCCGGAAAGATGATGATCGGACGTTCATCTTTGACCTGAGCTTCGGCATCTTTTAGCATTTTTTTCATTGCCCTTGCGCCGGCGGAGCGGTCTACCGCGATCATGCCGTAAAAATAAGCCGCCCAACCGAAGATGGGAATATAGGTCAGTTCTTTTTTCAGGATAAACGTTGCTCTTTTAATAAAATTGCTCAGAACATATGTTTCCAGTGCCGATTCGTGCTTGACGGCATAAATGACATTTTTTGGCCGCAGAAATTCCCGGCCGCGGATTTCGATTCTGATGCCGGCCACCCAGCGCAACCAAAAAACCACCAACGGAATAAAACTGTGATTCCAAATGAAAATCGTTGCTTTTTTAGAAAAAACGCCGATAACCGAATTAAAAATACAGCCGGCGGCAATGGTGCCGTAGCATAAGACGTTAAAAAGCAGTGAGCGCAAATAAATCATTGTCGTCCTCTCCCCAGCCGCACGAATAGGCTTCTGATGTATACATATAGAAACTTATTATATTCTTCGGCAATAAGTAAGAAACTTGCCGGCTTTTTCCACCATTTTTTCTTGACGAAGTCCGAATAGACCGGATGCGCCACGATTTTGAGGCCGGGATTGCGACATTCAAACTCGACGATGCTGCGCGGCATATGGTAATTGGACGTCACCAACCGAATGGACTTTATGGCGTTTTTTCGGATCCACTCGTTGCTTTCAATTGCATTTTCAATGGTATTGGTGGCCTTATGCCCGATGACCACTTCCGCCCCTTGGGCAAAATGAATGCCGTTGGAACGTTCGATGGCTTTTTGCGTGCTGTTTTTCTCCACGCCCGAGATAAACAGCCGCCTGGCCAACCCATTGTTTAACAACTTGGCCGATTCGCTGATACGGTTACGTCCTCCGGTCAAAACGACAATAGCGTCTGTCTGCGCCGATTCGTCGGTTTGATAATGATTGATGCGGTATTGAAAGGCGATAAAGCCGCCAAACCATAAGAGAAAAACCGCCGCCGAAAATTTGAGCAACTTTTTGGTCATAGCATTTTCTGCAAAGTTTGTTTAACCGTATAATAGGCCGTGGCCATGGCAATCAGCCCCGACAACAGAGGCAGCGTAAAAATCATTCCCCAGGCCTGTGTCGTGAGTTTTGCCTCGCTGATGATGCCGCCTTCGATCTGCTGAGCCAAAGAGGCGATAAGGAAAATCGTGGGAATGGCGAAAAACAGGCCGAACAAACCGCCGGTCAAGCCAAGAAAGCCTGTCCTGCGGGCGTACTGCTGCGCGACGTAAGTGTCTTTTGCTCCCATGATATGCAGGATTTCAATGATGTTTTTATGCAGACCGAGACTGGTCTGAGTCGTATAAAAAATCGCTCCCGAAGAAACCATGATAACCAAAATCAAAACCGTCAGCGCCAACATTTTCAGACCGTCGGCAAACTTGATCAATTTGGACAGCCAAAGCTTGTGATTGTCAATGGAAGCCATCGGCGTCGCTTCGTTGAGGCGGGCGGCAAGATCGCCGAAGTCAATGTCGGCATCGGGAGAAATTTTCACATCGATGATTCGCGGCATCGGCAGGCCGTTGATGTCCACGCCGTCTCCAAGCCAAGGCCGAATGAGCTTTTGCAATTGTTCGTCCTGCAACGGCGTAACCTTTTCGACGCCTTTGACGGTTTTTAAAAACTCAATGGCCTTGTCCTGATGCGCCAGGGTTTCGGCCCGGGCTTTTTCCTTATTTGTGTTGTTGGAAGGCATCACCTGAACGGTCAGAGACCCGAGAATGCTCTGATTCCAATTGTAAAGCATAGAATTGATGGACAAAACGCCCGATAAGGTGATGGCGAAAATAAACACCGCAATGGAAATCATGATCTGTAAAAACAGGCTTGACCCGTCGCCTTTGAGCGGCAGTTCCTGCTTGCGGGCGATAAACTTCTGCTTAGACATGGGCGCCTCCCATCCCGTCGCTGGGATAATAAACATGCAGGCCCCGGTTATAAAGATGCAGACGGGGATAACGGAAATCGTTAATCAGCTTTTCGCTGTGAGTGGCAATGACCACCGTCGTGCCGAGCTTGTTGAGTTCGACGAAAAGCTTCATCAGCTTGGGCGCAATGTCATTGTCGACGTTGCCAGTCGGTTCATCGGCCAACAAAAGTTCCGGTCGGTTGATGACCGCTCTGGCAATGGCGATTCGCTGTTTCTCGCCGCCGGAAAGAGTCGAAGCCGTATCCTGCATATGCCGATCAAGTTCCACCCAGGAGAGCAGTTCGGTGACTCTTTTGCGCACCTCGCGCTCGTCCATGCCGCAAACTCTCAACGGCAACGCCACGTTGTCGTAAGCCGACAAATGTTCCAGCAGTCGGAAATCCTGAAATACTACGCCGATTTTTCGCCGCAACATAGAGAGGTTGTCGCGGTTGGTAAAATTGATGTTCTTGCCAAAGACGTTGACAATTCCCCGGCTGGGTTTCTGAGCCAGATACATCATGCTCAGCAAAGAGGTTTTGCCGGCGCCGCTTTTGCCCGTCAAAAAATGAAAAGAGCCTTTTTTGAGCGCCAATTTGATGTCACTTAAAATTTCCGGCCCTTGGCCGTAGCGGATTCCCACATTCTGCATTTCAATAATGGCGCTGTTTTCATTATTGGTTCTCAGCAACTTTTTCAACTCCCTTCGGAAATATTTTCTTGCCTGATAGAATACAGCAAATATTTATTTAATAAACTACTTTTTTTCTTTGATTAAGAAGTTCTTTGTGCTTATAGTATGAGCCAAGAGGTAAAAGATGCTGATTTATTGTCCGAAATGCAACGCTTGTTATGATATTGACGAGGCGCTGATCCCCGAGGAAGGGAAAAAACTTCGCTGTGCACAGTGCGGCGAGGTTTTCCTCGGCCGTCGGGAAGATCTGAAGACCCGGACCTATCGGCAACCTCAGACCGATGCCGAAGAAACGCCGGCGGAAGCAGAAACGACGGCAAAGTCCGAAGAGAAAACGACGCCCCCGCAAAGCGATCTGCAGGATATTTTTCAACGTCTTTCCGCTCAGACCGAAACCTTGTTTACGCAAGATCAAAAACAACCTTTTTACAAAAAAATTTGGCCGCGGCTGAAAAAAATCAGCGGATTGCACAAAAAGGAAAACCGCTGGATTTATGCCGGGTTTTTAACGGTGTTGAGTCTGCTGGCGTTCAATTATTTTCGTTATGACATCGTGCGCAAGGCACCGTTTATGGAAAGCGTTTATGCTATGTTTGGGATTGAATCGCGGATTCCCGGAGAAGGCTTGGAGTTCAGCAACATCGTCCGTAACGAATATGAGGAAGACTTCGTCAAAAAGCTTGAGGTGAAAGGGTTTATTATCAATAAAACCGGCCACAAGATCAAAATTCCGACCATTCACGTCGAAATGCTGGATCGCGAAGGGCGCTATCTGCACGGTCTGGATCAGCCGGCGCCGGTCGAATATGTCGCGCCGCGCAGCCGCGTCGCCTTTAGTGTCATAATCACCAAGCCTTCGCCGATTACAAAATACGTTTACCTCACTTTTGTCGGGAAAGAGAAAAATCTTTAAGCCTTGTAAAGTTTCCAGGTGGAAAGGATAATGTTGTCAAGGTCGCTGTGCGTGGCTTGCCACCCCAGAAGCTCTTTGGCCTTTTGCGCAGAAGCGGTCACCACGGCAGGATCTCCGGCTCGGCGCGGCGCAAAACGATAGGGGATTCTTTTTCCGATCAGGGATTCGCTTTTTTTCACCATTTCCAAAACGCTGACGCCGGTTTCCGTTCCCAGATTCAAAATTTGGCTGCTCTGATGTTGCCGTAAATAGTCCAACGCCCTGATGTGAGCGTCCGCCAAGTCGCTGACGTGGATATAGTCGCGAATGCAGGTGCCGTCGGGGGTGTCATAGTCATTTCCGAAAATCAACAATTCCGCTCGACGTCCGGATGCCGCCTCCATCACGATCGGCAACAGGTTTTGCGGATTACTTTCCAAACCGGTGATCTCTCCTTCTTCGTCATAGCCGACGGCGTTAAAATATCGCAAGGAAATAAAATTAAGCCCTTTCAGCCGATCATACCATTGCAGATATTGTTCAATGTCATATTTGGTAAAGCCGTAAAAACTCATCGGACAAAGCGGATGTTTTTCATCGATCGGCAGATATTGCGGACTGCCGTAAACGGCGGCGGAAGAGGAAAAGACGAAATGTTTAACGCCAGATTCCAGCATGGCGTTGAGGACGTTGATCGTGCCGCTGATATTGTTTTTTGCATATAACGCCGGATTCTCCATCGATTCTCCCACAGCTTTTTTGGCAGCCAGATGAATAACCGCGTCGACGTCGTTTTTCATGGTCGCGGCAATTTGTTCATAAGACAAAATATCACCGCGGATCAAGTCTGCTTGGGGAAAAATGTTTTCTTCCTTCCCGCTGGAAAAATTGTCAAAAACCGTAACCCGGAATTGGTTTTTCAATAAGGCTTTGACCACATGGCTGCCGATGTATCCGGCGCCGCCGACGACTAAAATATGCATGGCATTCTCCTTAGGAAACGATATTTTTTTTACTTTATATAAAAAAACTCTTGACCTGTCCAATTAAATATAATATCTATACCACAGATTTACGGGGGTATGGCGGAACTGGTAGACGCGCTAGACTCAAAATCTTGTGGGTTCATCCCGTGTCAGTTCGAGTCTGACTACCCCTACCAATCAAAAAGCCTTGGTTTTGCCAAGGCTTTTTCTTTTTCTCAAAGAGCTTTCGCCTGCCAGGGGTGGCGTTTAAGGTAAAAATAAGCCAAAAGAAACAAGACGATGTTGTAGGAATGTTCACAGGTCCAGCTGACGGCGACGGAGGCCCGGAGGTATAGCACCACGTACCAGATGTTAGCTATGTAGAATACCATGGCGATGACTTCCATGACAAAGGCCCGCCGCGTGTTGCCGGTTCCCGACACGACGTTAAACAGAATAAAACCGGGAACAAGAGTCAGATATAGCGTCAGCATCGTATAATAAGCGTTGGTTCCGGCAGTGATCAGTTCCGGGTTGTCGGTGTAAATACGCATCATCAAACGCGGCGTAAACAGCATGATCAGCTCAAACAAAAGGCCAATGAGATAAGTCAGTTTAATCACGCGGCAAGCAGTAGGCAAGACCTCATCCTGCCTGCCGGATCCGATGAGGTTGCTGGTCATGGAGTTGGCGGCGGCGCCGAGAGCGGCGGCAATCATATACGGCAAGGAAGAAAGGCTGCGCAAGATGTTGGAAATGGCCAGCGGTTCCGTGCCCAGATGTTCGATAGCCACGAAGAACAAAAACCAGGTTCCAAAAGAAACGAAAGATTGGGCCATCGTCCAAACAGAGGTGCCGAGAATTTCCTTCAGAGTTTTAAGGTCGAAAATTTTGAAATGATTGAAACCGTATTTTTTGAAATCGACCTTAAGAAAAATATAAAAAATAAAAAAGGTGGCAGAAACGGCCTCAGAAATAACCGAAGCAATTGCCGCTCCGCGGATTCCCAGAGCAGGAAATCCCCATTTCCCGAAGATGAGAAGATAATCGAGCAGCACGTTGGTAAATAGCATCAACAAAGCGTTGAAGGTCAGAATTTTTGTCATGGTGATGCCGACGAAAAAAGCGCGGCACATGACGATGACGAAAGCGAAGATAAAACCGTAAATCCGCGGATAAAGATAGGCGGCGGCAGCCGCGTTGATCTGCTGGTCCGAAATCAAATAAGCCAAAGCATGCGGGATCCCCCATTGCAGAAAGGCAATGAACACAACGGCCAAACTCAGCAGAAAAGCCATGCCTTCATAAATGATTTCACCGATTTGGTGATAATTTTTTTCACCGTTTTTTCGGGCGGTGATAATTTGTGCACCGATGGAAAAGCCGGCTCCCAACATAAAGATCATGATATAAAAGACGCCGGCGATTGCCGAGGCGCCGAGTTCAATTTCTCCGACCCTTCCGAGGAAGGCTGTATCTGTCAGGCCAATCAGTTGTTGAATGATGAGCCCGACCAAAATCGGATAAGATATTTTCCAAATATTACCGTAATTATAAACCATATTAACCACTTGTTATGAAGCTTGTGTCTACATTATATATATGTTTAATGAAAAGAAAGCAAATACCCGATGAAAGAAAAACGTCGGCTCTCCGTCGAATACAGCAATCGGGCGACTGACGCCTATGACCGCCGTGATTATAAGGAAGCCTGCCGTCTCAGCCTGAAAGCGCTGCGGCAGGATCCTGAAAATTACGTCGCTTTGATCAGTCTCGGAAACTTGGCTTTTTTAAATAAGAAATATAAAACGGCTTTAAAGTTTTATCATCGGGCCGATAATGTTTTTCCCGGTTATGTCGTGGTGCAAATAAACCTGGCCAATAGCTTTTATGAGCTGAAAAATTATATCGCTGCCGACCGTTATGCCCTGGCGGCTTTAGAGCTCGATTCCTCTTATGTGCCGGCATTGGTACTGCTGGGGCAGATTCGTCTCGAACAAGAAGATTTTGCCGCCGCGGTTTCTTATTTTAGACAGGCGGAACGGCAAGATACTTCTGATCCCTGGCTGTATAATTCCTTAAGTCAGGCGTGTTGGAAAAACGGCGAAACCGCCGCCGCCCTCGAGGCCGGATTCCGTGCCGTGGAAATCAGTGCCGGCGGGCGGGATCATCAGCTTAATCTCGGTTATTTGTTTTATGAAGCTTCACTCGAAAAAAAAGCGGAAAATTATGACTCGCTGCTTGAACGATGGCAACGGCGATACGGAGCCGATCCTTATGTTCGACAGTTTGTGGATTCTCTTTGTCACAATAGTGAAGTCTCCAAAATAAATCCGCAGTTCGTGGCCGGAATTTTTGACGTTTTTGCTCCTGATTTTGAAGAGGTTTTAACCTCACTGGACTATCAGGCGCCGGCGCGGATCGCCGACGTTTTGTCGGAACTTTTCTCGAAGGAAAAGCAAGCGCGCCTGCAGATTCTCGACCTCGGATGCGGTACCGGATTCTTAGGAAAAGTCTTGAAAAAATATGCCGCTTCCAAAGGGCTGGAAGGCGTTGACCTCTCTGCCGGAATGTTGGCGGTTGCGGCAGAAAAAAACATATATGATACCTTGACTCAAGGAGATATTGTCGACGTTTTGCCGCAACGGAAAAATCGTTTTGACCTGATTGCTGCCGCCGACGTTTTTACTTATTTCGGCGCTTTGGATTCCTTGTTCAATTTATGCTTTTCGGCACTGAAAAATCAAGGGCATCTGGTCTTTACCGCAAGTGAAAATTCTTGCAGCGATCGGAAGTGGTTTTTGCATGCGGCTGGACGCTTTCAGCATAATAAAAAATATATCGTTTCGACCTTGGAAAAATGCGGATTCCAAATGGAAAAAATTTTGCCCTGCAAGCTGCGGAACGAAGGCGATTTGGAGGTGAGGGGCTGGGTTTTTTCCGCACAAAAAACATAAGGTGACACCCAAAAAAAAGCTCCTGAAATTCAGAAGCTTTTTTATAAATTCAATGCCTGAATCCAAACTTATTTTGCAGATTTTTTGGCGCTGGAAGAAGATTTACTGGCAGAGCTTTTTTTAGCACTGGAAGATTTCTTCGCGGCAGAACTTTTGCAAGAAGAAGACTTGCAGTTGTTCGAAAGCTGTTCAACAGCCATCGACCAAAAATACTCGTCCTGACCCTGCGGGCAGCCTGCATTTTGCCAAATGTAATAAGCGGCTTCGCGGATTGCGTTTTCATTTAATTTAACCATAATTTATCTCCAAATAAAAAATCTTGGTAAACATTTTTTAATATACATACAAAATTTAATACGTCAATAGTTTTCCATAAGAAATTCTTGTATTTGCAAAATAAATTGCATGGGCTGTGTAATTTTCTTGCAATTAAGGTTATATGATTTTATAGATTGATTTTAAAAGGCATTACGCCGGTTATTTTTGGTTATAATTTTAAGGAATATATTTATGGAAAATTTGTTATCTAAAGAAGAAATGGAAGCGGTCATCAACGGTGATCACGGCAACGTTTTTGCAGTACTTGGAATTCACAAAAATAAAGGTAGTAAGGAAGTTTTCATCCGGGCCTGGCAGCCCGATTCAAAAGCCATTGAGGTGCTTGACGCCGACGGCTGTTCTTTAGGGTTTATGACCAAACTTGACGACCGGGGATTCTATCAGATCAACCTCGGTGTTCGCGATAATTTTTCCTATAAATTTAAAATCGAAAATAACCTCGGAGTCGTCTACGAGCATGAAGACGTGTACCGTTTCCCTTCCGCCCTTGGCGATATTGACGTCTATCTTTTGGCAGAAGGAAATCATTTGGAGATGTATAAAAAACTCGGCGCCCATGTCATGGAAATGAACGGCGTGAAAGGCGTGAGCTTCGCCGTCTGGGCTCCGAACGCCAAACGCGTTTCCGTCGTCGGAAACTTCAACAATTGGGACGGCCGGGTTAATGTGATGCGCAAACATCCGACTTGCGGCGTATGGGATATTTTCATTCCCGGCATCGGCGAAGGAGAGATTTATAAATACGAAGTGAAGACTGCCGAAAATTACATCCTCACCAAAGCGGATCCCGTCGGATTCTGGTCGGAAAAACGGCCGCAGACTGCCTCGATCGTCTATGATCTGAACCATTATGTCTGGAATGACGAAAACTGGATGAACTATCGGGAAGAAGCCAATTCTTTTGACAAGCCGATGTCAATTTACGAAGTGCATCTCGGCTCCTGGAAACGTAAAGGCGAGCACGGCGAAGAGTATCTGACTTATCGCGAATTGGCGGATCGTCTGGTACCATATGTGGTGAATATGGGCTTTACCCATGTCGAGTTTTTGCCTCTGACGGAGCATCCGTTGGATTGTTCCTGGGGCTATCAAGTTGTGGGCATGTTTGCGCCGACGTCGCGTTTCGGCACACCCGACGATTTGCGTTATCTGATTGATTGTTTCCATCAGGCCGGAATTGCCGTTATCATGGATTGGGTGCCGGCGCATTTCCCCAAAGACGGACACGGGTTAAACGAGTTTGACGGCACGCATCTTTACGAACATGCCGATCCCCGCAAAGGCGAACATACCGATTGGGGAACTAAAATTTATAACTATGGCCGTACCGAGGTCTGCAACTTCTTGTGCGCCAGCGCCCTGTATTGGCTGAAGGAATTTCATATCGACGGTCTGCGCGTTGATGCCGTCGCGTCGATGTTGTACCTGGATTATTCGCGCAAGAACGGCGAGTGGATTCCCAACATCTACGGCGGCAATGAAAACATTGAGGCGATCGCCTTTTTGCGCAAGATGAACGAGTTGGCCTATTCGCAAGTTAAGGGCGCCGTGACGGTGGCCGAAGAGTCGACCGCCTGGCCGATGGTTTCCCGTCCGACGTCGATGGGCGGTTTGGGCTTTGGCTATAAATGGAATATGGGCTGGATGAACGATACCTTAAAGTATATTTCGCATGAACCCGTGCACCGCAAATATCATCACGGCATGCTGACTTTCGGTCTGCTTTATGCTTTTAACGAGAACTTCATTTTGCCGATTTCTCATGACGAAGTCGTGCACGGAAAAGGCTCAATGCTCAGCAAAATGCCGGGAGACGAATGGCAAAAATTTGCCAACCTTCGTGCCTATTACGGCTTCATGTATACGCATCCGGGCAAAAAACTGCTGTTCATGGGTTGCGAGTTCGGACAAGATTGGGAGTGGAATTCGGAAGAAAGTCTGCGTTGGCATTTGCTGGAATACCCGATGTATAAGGGCATGCAAAATTGCGTGCGCGATCTGAACTTGATGTATAAGGGAAATCCGCCGCTCTACCAGCAGGATTTTGACTATCGCGGTTTTGAGTGGATTGATCATTCCAATGCCGATGACAGCGTCATTTCTTATATGCGCAAAGGCTATAATTCTGGAGATTATCTGATTGTGATTTCCAATTTTACGCCGGTAGTCAGAAATGATTATCGCCTCGGCGTCAACGAACTTTGCGCTTATCAAGAAATTTTTAACAGTGATGATGTAAACTACTGGGGCAGCGGGGTCAAAAACGAAGGGCAAATGCAGGCAGAAGAGCAGGAATGGAACTGCAAGCCTTATTCGATCCGGCTGACTTTGCCGCCGTTGTCGACCATCGTCTTAAAACCGATGAGATAACTGCGGCCGAAACAATGTTAAGGAGAATGTATGGCAGACATCAAACAGCAAGACGGCAGGCCTTATCCTCTGGGGGCGACTTATGACGGTAAAGGCGTCAACTTTGCGCTTTTTTCCGCTCATGCCGAAAAGGTGGAACTCTGTTTGTTTAACGACAGCGGTTCTGAGGAAATTGCCCGCTATGCCGTCACCTCTAACGACAACAACATCTGGCATACTTATCTGACCAACGTCAAACCCGGACAAGCTTACGGCTACCGGGTTTACGGCCCTTATAAGCCGAAAGAGGGGCATCGTTTCAATCCGAACAAGCTGCTGTTTGATCCTTATGGCAAAAAACTTGTTGGTAAATTGATTTGGAACCGGGCGATTTTCGGATACGATTGGGATAGTCCCGAACAAGACCTCTCTTTCAGCACGCTGGATTCCGCGCCTTATGTTCCCAAGTCCGTCGTGGTGGAAGACGTTTTTGATTGGGAGGATGACGAAACGCGTCGGCCGCACTACAAATTTGAAGATTCCGTCATTTATGAAACCCAGATGCGCGGATATACCAAGCTGCATCCCTATGTGGCGGATGCCAAGCGCGGAACTTTTGCCGGCTTTTCCAATCGGGCGGTGACCGGCTATTTGAAATGGCTGGGCATAACGGCGGTTGAATTTCTGCCGGTGCATGCGTTTTTCGGCAATCGCCATAAAAAAGGCTTTGTTAAAGACAATTATTGGGGCTATGAGAGTTTCAGCTTTTTTGCGCCCGAACAATCTTATCTGGCCGGCAACAGCCTTGATGAGATCAAGGAGATGGTCAAAAACCTGCATAAAAACGGCATTGAAGTCTTGTTGGATGTCGTCTACAACCATACCGGCGAAGGCAACCAGCTGGGACCGACATTGTGCTATCGCGGGATCGACAACGCCTCTTACTATACACTCAATCCCGAAGATAAGCGTTATTATTACGATTCCACCGGTTGCGGTGCTTCTTTCAATCTGCAAAACGGTAACGTTTTGCGTTTGGTGATGGATTCTTTACGTTACTGGGTTGAAGAAATGCATGTCGACGGTTTTCGTTTTGATCTTGCACCGACGTTAGCGCGGCATAAAACGGCTTTTACGCAGGAAAGCGGTTTCTTTTATGCTGTCAATCAGGATCCCGTTTTGCGCCGCGTCAAATTGATTGCCGAACCTTGGGACGTCGGCTACGGCGGGTATCAGGTCGGCGCCTTTCTGCCCGGTTGGGCCGAGTGGAACGACAAATACCGCGACGTCGTCCGACGCTTTTGGAAAGGAGATGCTTTCCAAACGCCGGAACTCGCCAGCCGTCTGGCCGGATCCAGCGACATCTTCAACTATAACAATCGCGATATTTGGAGCAGTGTCAATTTTATCACCGCGCATGATGGTTTTTGCCTGCGCGATTTGGTCAGCTATAACCATAAACACAATTCGGCCAACGGCGAAAACAATCGCGACGGCAATGATAGCAATTGGAGTTGGAATTCCGGCGCCGAAGGCGAAACCGACAATCCCGTCATTGCGGAAAACCGTCTGGTTCGCGCCAAGGCTTTGTTGTCGACGCTCATGTTGTCCTTCGGCACGCCGATGATGGTAGCCGGAGATGAGTTGGCGCATAGCCAGCTCGGCAATAACAACCCTTATTGTCAGGACAATGTTCTGACCTGGCTGGCCTGGGATGCCGTCACGGCAGAAGACAAAGAATTGGCACGCTTTGTCAAACGTCTGATTCGCCTGCGCCGAAAAATAAAAATATTCAATCGGCGCAAATTTTTCACCGGCCTTCCGGTAGATCGCAGCGGCATAAAAGACATCACCTGGTATACGGAACAGGGCGTCGAGTTCTCGGAGGCCGATTGGCATGACGGTGAGCGCAAATGCCTGTCATATTGCGTCTATTGCGGCAGTCGATCGGTCATGTGCTTTTTCAACGCCAACCATCATGACGTGGAATGGCGTCTGCCGGATCTTGACGCGTCGCTGAAATGGGAATTGCTTTTAGACAGTTCCGACAAGTTTCATGACGCCGCCAAAGCCTCGTCCGGCCATAAGATAAAAGTTCCTTGTTGGTCGGTTTTGGCTTTTGAGATTAAAAAATAAGGAGGGAAAACATGGACGACAAATTGCGGGAGCTGGCCGGCAAGATCGGAATTGCCACGAATTTTTGCGATGCCGGATTGGTCCGCCGCGAATATGAAGCCGATGAAGACACGGTCCGTTTTCTGGCCGATCGTCTGGGCTTTCCAGCCTGGGACGAACAGCAGCTGGCGACATCTTTGCGTAAGGCAAGCGAGATGCGTTGGCGTCGCGTGTTGGAAAAAATCTACGTTAGGGAATTCGGGTTTCAAAACCTTGACGTCGTTTTACCCGAAGGTATCGCCGCGGCAGACCTGCAACTCAGCGTTAACGGCAAGCCGGCGACTTTTGAGCTGACCGTGCTGGAGAACCGGCAGATCAACAAAAACACATATCAAAAGGCCGATCTCCGCATAAGCGATCCTTTGCCTCTCGGCTATCATCAGATTGAATTGTCTTTTGCCGGCAAAAAGCATCCGTCGGTTTTGGCGATTGCGCCGCATCATTGCTATGAACATCCGGCCATGCGGGAAAAAAAGCTGTGGGGCTACGCTCTTCAGCTCTATTCGGTAAAAAGCGAACGCAACTGGGGAGTAGGCGATTTTACCGACCTTTGCGAAATGGTGCGCATCTGCCATCGTGCCGGTGCGGAAGTCATCGGCTTAAATCCGTTGAATGTTTTGTTTCATGATTTTCCGGAGAATGCCAGTCCGTACTCGTCAATCAGCCGATTGTTTTTAAATCCGATTTATATTGACGTTGAAAACGTGCCGGAGTTTATTGCGGCGGACAAGCAATCGGTTGAATCGGAACTGTTTGAAGTCCGCAACAGTGAACTGATCCAATACGGTCGGGTTTATCCGCTGAAAATTCGTGTGCTCAGAAAAATTTATCAGCGTTTTAAGGAAGGCGACAACAAGGCCAGGCAGGAAGCCTATCGGCAGTTTGTTCGCGAAGGCGGGAAAGATTTAGAGGCTTTGTGTGCCTTTCAGGTCCTGTACAGTCAAAAATGCCGTGAATATTGGGGCGGCTGGAAAGCTTGGGAAGAAGAGTATAAAAACCCCCGTTCCTCGACGATGGAACGTTTTGTTGCCGAGAATGAAGAGGAAATCGGCTTTTTCAAGTTTCTGCAGTTTGAGGCCGGTCGACAATTTAACTTAGCACAAAAACTGGTGGAAGATTTGGGACTGAAAATCGGTTTTTATCGCGATTTGGCGGTTGGCGTCGGTCAGGACAGCGCCGAAGTATGGGGCAATTCGGAGCTCTTTTTGCGTGATGCCGGCACCGGTGCACCGCCTGATTCCTTCTTCCCTTCCGGACAAAAATGGTGCTTGGCCACTTTTAACCCCTATCAGCTGAAAGACCAAGCCTATGAACCTTTTATCAAGATCCTGCGCGCCAATATGAAAAATGCCGGCGCTTTGCGCATAGATCACGTCATGAGCCTGATGCGGCTGTACGTCATTCCCGATCATTTGGAGAACGGAACTTATATTTATTATAATTTTGACGATCTGCTCAATCTTGTAGCCTTGGAAAGCTATTTGCACAAATGCGCCATTGTCGGCGAAAGCATCGGCAACGTGCCCGAAGGATTTTTGGAGAAGATCAACGAGCGCAACATCCATTCGCTGAGCGTGCTCTGGGCCGAAAGGTACGACGCCGGTTGGGGCGACTTTAAGGCGCCTTCGGACTATCCGCCGGCGGCTTTTACCTCTATCGGTACGCATGACATGGCCCCGCTCAAAATGTGGTGGTTTGGCTTTGACATTGAACAAGCATGGCAGCTCGGGTTGATCCCCAATGAAGAGGAGCGGAACAACGCCTACAAAAAGCGAGAGTTGGATCGTTGGAAACTGCTTTTCGCTCTGGACAGCAACGGGGTCTGGCCCGATGAAAATCCCCGCAGCGGCAACTATATCTATGGCGAGGCTTATCCCGAAGGGATCGTGGAAGCGGTCAACCGCTTCGTTGCGCGCAGCGCTTCGGTGGTGTTTTTGGCGCAGCTGGAGGATATTCTGTACGTCGAAAAGATGCAGAATCTTCCGGGCACGGATCGCGACAAACATCCCAATTGGCGGCGTAAACTGCCGGTTCCTTTGGAGCGTCTTGAAAGCGACATTGCCTATGTCCGTGCCGTCGGCGCCATAAAAAAGGAAAGATAAATTGTTGTTGCTGAAAAATGTTGTTTTTGATTTGGACAATACGCTCTATCCGCCCACAACGCGAGTCAATGAGCTGACCAATGAGCGCTTTGTCCGCTATGTGTCGCGGGTTGCCGAGGTAGATGAAGCGACGGCGCGCCGGATGATGTTTGATTGGGGCGCGCTTTACGATGAACCGGTGCTGGGACTGCATAAGGAATATGGCGTTTCCATTCCTGAAGCCATGGAATATTCCGGCGACGTTGATCTGGCTTCCGTGGAAGCTGACACCGAATTGGCAGGATTAATCAAACGCATGCCGCAACAAAAGTTTATTTACACCAACAATATCTTTAAGCATGTCAAAGACACTCTGGCCAAACTGACCATAGATATTGATGATTTTTCCGGCATTGCGACTTATGACCGGGTTGATTGTCGTTTTAAGCCGGCCGCGGATTCTTTTCGCCTGATGCTTGAACTTTTTAAAATCCAGCCCCGAGACAGCGTCTTTCTGGAAGACAAGGCTGCCAATCTGAAAACCGCCAAGGGCTTTGGGCTGACGACGGTATTGATAACACCGCAAGAGACGTCTTTGCCTTATGTCGACTATGTTTTCCCTTCGGCGACGGCTGCAGTAAGGGCTTTGTTTCTGTAATTTGCAAAAAAATATTGATTTTGTCTAATTTAAATGCTATGTATCATTCGACGTTTAATTATCCTGTATGTATTGTTAATCATTAAAAAATAAAAATTATGGAACAAGCGACTAAAATGATTTTCGTTGAAACAACCAACGGAATCAAATTTAAGGAAAGCATGGAAAACTGGCTACATAGTCAGGGTTTGGACATTCCGGTGCAATTGGGCGCTGTTGTCAAAGATGGAGACGTTTCTTCTGCAGTTTCTTTTTTTCTTGCCGGGACCAGAAAAGAGATCATCTCTTTGGCC
This sequence comes from uncultured Alphaproteobacteria bacterium, assembly GCA_934254925.1. Classification (GTDB taxonomy): domain Bacteria; phylum Pseudomonadota; class Alphaproteobacteria; order RF32; family CAG-239; genus CAKQMD01. The sequence goes on along the minus strand of CAKQMD010000018.1, from coordinate 13,998 downwards.
TCGGAATTAAAAAAACAAATTGACCGGAGTTTTAACGTCTTATTAAGCGGAACCGACGGAATTCCGATCTTTTATTTCAGTGCCGAAACGGTCGGAAACCTGCAGGCTCTGACGGAAGACTGGCTGATCCTGGCGGAAAGTATCCGTCGGCAGTTTGGTTTTTATCCCGAGGCTGCTTTTTCCGAAGCGGCCAGCGCCAAGGGAAGAAACAACATTTTAATCAGCGGTTTTCTTGAAGATCGGGTCGTTCCCAAACAAGCATGGGAAGGCGCGGTGATGTATATTGCCAAAGAATTGGGAATTTGCAACGTAAAAACGGACTTCGTTTCGCGTTTGCAGGTTTAATTTTTTCATTAAAGCACTCTTTTTTTCCAATTTTCTTGTCAGAAACGGCGGTCCGCGAGGATCGTCGTTTTTTGTTGAGAAACTCGTGGTCGTGAAGGGGAGATTTTTGCACATAATTGAAAAAAATTATTGAAATTTTAATTTTTTTGCCTTAAACATCCAATCCTGAATGTATGTATTTTATGAAACAAAGGAATAAAAGATGCCCCGTCGCACCAAAGAAGAGGCAGAGCAAACTCGCGCGGAAATTCTAACAGCAGCATTGGATCTTTTTTCGACCAAAGGCTATTCCAAAACGACGTTTGATGACATTGCCAAAGCCATCAACATGACCAAGGGCGCCATTTATTGGCATTTTCGCAACAAGCCGGATCTTTTGGCCGGTCTGATTCAGGTCAACTGTGAGAGCAAGGTCCTGGCGATTCTCAATGCCATGCCGCTGATTCGTTCGTTGGAGGAATTAAAGGAGTTTTTTGTCTGCAATGCCAAAGACATTGCTTCTGACGCGCGCTATCGCACTTTTTTGTTCTTTGTGTTTTTCCAGATGGAATGGTCGGACACTCTGTTTATGCGCATTCGCAACACCATCAATTTTATCCGCGATTTTCCGATGAAACATTTGAAAGATTCGTTGACTGTCATCCAAAAAAGTGGTGAATTATCCCCTGAAACGGATCTGGATGCTTTGACGGTGATTGTGATCGGCATATGGAAAGGGCTGCTTTCGTCCTACATCGGCAAGGAATTTGACTTTAATCTGCCGGAGATGGTCTCCCGGGCATTTGACATTTTAATAAGAGGTTTGAAAAACAATGAAAATAGGTAAGTTGAAAAACCGTGCAATTATCAGACAAGTCTTGATTCTGCTTCTCTGCGGAATGATCGGCTGGTATCTCAAAGGGCGTTTGACGCCTCAGGTTCCTGCTTCGGCAGGAATGGGCGGCGGCGAGCCTTATGTTTTGGTTGAACCGATCTCTTCGGCCAATATTGCGCCGAAAAAGAACTTTATCGGCCATGTCGAGCCGATTAAGAGCGTCAACCTCAAACCCCAGGTGACCGGATATGTTGAAAAAGTGCTCTTCCAGGAAGGGTCTTTAGTCAATGAAGGGGATATTTTGTTTATTATCGAACAAAACAAATATGTTGCCACCGTTGATCTGCGCGAGGCGGAACTGGCTGCGGCCAAAGCCAGCCTGGTACGGGCCGAACGCGATTATAAGCGCCAAAAGTCTTTGAGCAAACAGAACATTTCCTCAAAAGCAACGTTTGATACGGCGGAAAGCAATTATCTGCAGGCGGTTGCCGCGGTCAAACAGGCCGAAGCGAACCTCGAACTGGCCAAGATCGATTTGAACTATACGGTCATCAAAGCGCCGATCACCGGTTACATTGGCAAAGCACAGGTAACAGAAGGCAACTACGTGAACACCACCACGCAGGATCTGGCTCGCATTGTCCAGGTAGATCCGATTCGCGTGGCCTTTTCCATTACGGATAAAGACATGCTGAATTCTCGCGGCATGTTTCAAAACGCCGGGGAAACCAAAATAAAAACCGAGATTGTTCTGCCCAACGGCGAGGTTTTGCAAAATCACCTCAAATCTCGTTTTACCGATAATGAAATCAACTCCGAAACCGCGACGATTACCGTCTATGCCGAATACAGCAATGACAAAAATCTGTTGCTGCCCGGCAATTACGTCGACATTCGCGTTGGCACGGCTGATGACGTTTATGCTCTGTTGGTTCCGCAAGCCGCAGTTGCCCAGGATGAAAACGGCAACTATGTGGTGACAGTCAACGACGATAACATCGCCGAGCAGCGCCGTGTCGTCTTGGGCGCCGTAATGGGCGACAAACAGGTTGTGAAAGAAGGTCTGACCGCCGGAGAAAAAGTGATAGTCCAGGGACTGCAGAAGGTCAAAAACGGCCAGAAGGTAAAAGCTGCATTGGTTCCTGTCGCCGAAGAGGAGATACAATAAACCATGTTTTCGAGAGTTTTTATTGAAAGACCGCGCTTTGCGATGGTTATTTCCATCGTGCTGACTTTGGCCGGGGTAATCTCTGTCTTTTCTCTGCCGATTTCGCTTTATCCGGAAATTACCCCGCCGGAAGTCGTGGTCAGCGCCAACTATCCCGGTGCCAGCGCCGAAGTTTTGGCCAAAACCGTGGGTATTCCGTTGGAAGAGGAAATCAACGGTATTGAAGATATGCTCTACATGAATTCTTCTTCGGAAAATTCCGGCCGCTATTCTCTGACAGTTACCTTTAAGGTGGGGGTAGACCCCGATATGGCTCAGGTGAAGGTGCAAAACCGCATCCAGCAGGCCACTTCAAAACTGCCGACGGAAGTGACGAGACAAGGGCTGACCGTGAAGCGGCGTTCTTCAGACATGCTGGGCTTTATTACCGTCTTGTCTCCCAAAGGCACGCGAGATGTGCTGTATCTGAGCAACTATGTTGAAAACAACCTCAAAAACAACCTAAGCCGTGTCAGCGGCGTGGGCGAAGTCAACGTTTATGCCTCCAAACTGAGTATGCGCGTTTGGTTAAACGTTGACAAGATTACGGCGCTGAATCTGCCGATAGACAGCATCACCGCGGCCATTGAGAGCCAAAACTACCAGCCTTCTTTGGGTAAAGTCGGTGCCATGCCTGGCGACGGCACTCAGCAGATGGTCTATTCTCTGCAAACGGACGGTCGTCTGAATGAAGTCGAAGATTTTAAAAACATTATTGTTCGGACGGCGGAGCAGGGTGGCCTGGTCTATTTGAAAGACATTGCCCGGGTTGAAATCGGTCAGGAGAGCTACAACGTCACTTCGGAGTTCAATTCCGTGCCGTCGGTGTCCATTGCCATGAACCTGCTGTCGGGAGCTAATGCTTTGGATACCATGAAACGCGTGAAAGCCGAATTGGAGCGTCTGTCGGCCTTCTTTCCCGAAGACGTCAGCTATCTCGTGGGCTATGATGCCACGGACTACATTCAGGCCTCCATTGACGAAGTGGTCATGACGCTGATTTTGACCTTTGCATTGGTGATTTTGGTCTGTTACATTTTCCTACAGGACTGGCGGGCGACTTTGGTACCGTCTCTGACCATTCCGGTGTCTTTGTTTGCAACCTTTGCCGTCATGTTGGCTTTGGGCTACAGCATCAACCTTCTGACATTGTTCGGTTTGGTTTTGGCCATCGGCCTGGTGGTGGATGACGCCATCGTCGTGGTGGAGCGTGTTCTTTACCTGATGGAAGATGAGGGGCTCTCTCCGAAAGAAGCGACCATCAAAGCCATGGAGCAGGTTTCCGGTGCGATTGTGGCCACCACATTGGTGCTGTTGGCGATTTTCGTCCCCGTCGGTTTCTTAGGCGGCATTACCGGACGTATTTATCAGCAGTTTGCCGTGGCGATTTCGACGGCGGTGGCTTTTTCGGCCATCAATGCCTTGACTTTGTCGCCGGCCTTGTGCGCGACAATGTTGCGGCCGTTGAAGCCGTTCCAAAGCGGGCCGTTGTTTTGGTTTAACCAGAGCCTGAACAAAATCCGCGACCGCTACACCTCCATTGTGGCGATCGTGGCGCGCAAAGTCAGCGTTATTGCCCTGATGCTGGGGTTGTTGCTGCTTGCCGTGTGGTCATTGCTGTCCATCAGTCAGACGTCTTTTATTCCTGATGAAGACCAAGGTGTTCTGATGATGAACATCCAGTTACCGGAAGGCGCCTCGCGCGAACGGACGGAAAAATTTGTGCATGAGATTTATCCCACGCTCAAGAACGAGCCGGGAGTTAGCGGCGTCATGAACGTAATCGGCACCTCGATGATCGGCGGCAGCGGTGAAAACGTAGCCATGGCGATTGTCATTCTTGAACCTTGGGACAAGCGTAAAGATCCCGAACTGCTGTCGACCAATATCATGAACCGTCTGCGTGCCAAATTGATCGGCCTGCCTGATGCTGATATCCAAATTTTTGAATTGCCTGCGATTCCGGGACTTGGCTCCAGCGGCGGTATGGATTTCCGCCTGCAGTCTCTGAATACGGACGATCCGCAGCAGTTGGATGCCACCATGCAGGGCTTCTTAGGCAAGTTGAACGCCTCGCCGGACATTATGTATGCCTATTCGACTTATACTTCCAAAACGCCGAACGTCTACGTGGACATTGACCGCGTCAAGGCGGAGTCTTTGAAAGTTTCCGTTGGCAGCATTTTCGGCGTTTTGCAAAATTATCTGGGGTCAAGCTATGTCAACGACATCAACTTCGGTACCCAGGTCAACAAGGTGGTGATCCAGTCTGACTGGCCTTATCGTAAGGACATTGAGAGCATTAAGGATCTGTATGTCCAAAGCCAAACCGGACAAATGGTGCCGCTTGGCAGCGTGGTGAAATTGACCAAGGTTCTCTCGCCGCGCGTAGTGACTCGCTATAACCAGTATCCGAGTGCTGCCGTCACTGCCGTGCAAAATCGCTCGGTTTCGACCGGACAGGCGATGAATTCGGTGGAACAACTGGCTAAATCTTTGCCGAGCGGATACAGTTACGAATGGTCCGGCATGAGCTTCCAAGAGAAGTCTAACCAAGGGCAAATCGGCTATCTGATCGCTCTGGCCGTTACTTTCGGTTATTTGTTCTTGGTGGCGCAATATGAAAGCTGGTCGACGCCTTTGCCGGTGTTGATGTCGGTTTCCGTGGCCATGATCGGCGCTCTTGCCGGTTTGTTCGTCACCGGTTTGCCGCTGAGCATTTATGCCCAGCTCGGTCTGATTCTTTTGGTCGGTCTGGCCAGTAAGAACGCCATTTTGATTGTGGAGTTCTCCAAAGAGCAGAGAGAGCAGGGGCAATCCATCATCAAAGCCGCTTTGATCGGAACCAAAGAACGTTTCCGTGCGGTGCTGATGACGGCCTTCACCTTCATTCTCGGCGTGTTGCCGATGATCGTCGCCACCGGCGCCGGCGCCGGCAGCCGTGTTGCCATCGGCGTTCCGGTGTTCTACGGCATGCTGCTGGGAACGGCGGCGGGGCTTTTGGTGATTCCGCTGCTTTACGTCTTATTCCAAACTTGGCGGGAAAAAGTCAACGCCAAGTTGCATGACTAAAAAAATGCCGGAGATTTTCTCCGGCGTTTTTTTTGGAGTAAGTCCAATGTCGGACTTGAATTGGACGGAAAAAGACCTAAATAACTATTGTACAAAATTTATAGAAAAAATTTGTTGATTAGTTCATTTAAAAATTGCTATAATGCAAGAAAATATTTATTGTAATCCTAGCATGCAAATAAATTATAGATAGAACACAGGTACCTCAATGCCCAAATTAAAGAACTACGCATTATATCTGGTTGTCTCGGTGATTGCGGCCAATCTGGCATATGCCGCCGTAACTCCGATCGAATTTACCGATTTTACCTACAGTGCCACAAGAAGCAGCGGTGCTGATAGTGACAACAGCCATACCTCAACGGCAACAGAAACCGTCTGTTTGCCGGATGCCGTTGCCTCGGCTTCAGAATGTACGGCTTTGAAGGGATCATTGGCCGAAGCCGTCGCCTGTACGGAAAACGGAACTACAAAATATAATTGTATTTGCAAAAGCGGCAGCAATACCTGTGCCGACAAATGCGAGGCCGATTGTTATACCTCCTGCGACGGCCTCTTGACTGTGACGGACGGGCGGAGTTGTTCTGCCGCCACCTTACGCTATTCTCTGATCGACGAAACGGTTAACATTTGCCGTCAGAACGGAAGCGCCGGAACAACGGGACAATACTGCAACTACGTAAGTTGCGGCAGTATTGCGCCGAAACTGGTTTCCCAAAACAAAGATGGCAGCGGCGATACAGCTTTCCTTGATTTGTGTAATGACCTTGGAGGAAGCACCAATGCCCAAAGCGAATGTATCAACGAAGCCGGCGACAGGCATTTCCGCGTCTGCCTTCTGCCCCCTTGTGACGGAAAAAGCACGCAGCCTGCGGATTTAAACAATCTTTCCAACAATAGATGCATAGACGGTTCCTCTCCGGGGTATTGTTCGGATAATGGCGGCAGCGTCAGTTTTTATTGCCCCAATATTGAGGCCTGTCCGAGCTTCAGCGGCATCGGGGATGACTTCTTTCATGACGCCGATTTGACCGATCCTTCCAAAAACACTGCCTGTAGCGGCAATAATTACAGCCTTGAAAACGCCAATCTCAACTATTGCCTTTTGGACGGAGCGCCAAAATATTATTGCAATTATAAGACTTGCGCAACGGTGACAGCTTCGGGAGATACGATTCTGATGAGTGATGAAAGCGTTTCGGGACTGACTTGTGCCGTCGATTCGCTGTTTGATGATCCGCAAGCCGGCTACTGCCTCAAAACGGCGGGAACTTCGGGGACGCCGGCGGCTTATGAGGCAGTTTGTCAAAGCGCTTGCCCGATGGATTTGGCTTCGGCCGGTCTGCTCGGCACGGACAAAGACATGTGCACGGCGGAAAAACAAGGAATTTCACTGGATCCGGCCAAAAATTATACCGCGCGCTGCATAAAAGACGGAGCGCTGAATTTTCACTGCAATTATCAGGCCTGTGACCGCATTACCCAACTGGCGCAGAAGGATGATGCCGCCGGCACGCTTTGCGCTGCAAACTATAATGGCGCTTATATCGGTGCCTGCAGTTATGTTGAAGGCAACGTGACCAAATACACCAAACCGTGTTTGTGCGGCAGCGAATTCAAAAATAACAGCGGCGGTTGCGGCGATTATAAGCAAAACGAAGTCTGCTTGGCCGAAAACGCTCAAGTCGACGCCCAAGGCCAATTAATTGATTATGACGGCAATAAAAACGGCAAGATCCCCGCTTATAAGGGGAGCTCCGCCGCTTATCTGGAACAGGAATTGGTAACACCGGTAAAGGTCAAATACAGTGCCAACTGCATTTATCCGATGTGCCAGGATAATGAAATGATCACCACGGCCAGCGGCGGCATATCGCCGACGTCAAGTCCGAAAGATTTGACTTACCTTACGGAGGTTAATACATGCGTTATTCCCGCCGGCTATGACGGTTTCCGGCCCAAAATCGCCGATACCAGGACGGTCTACGCCTGTGACCCCGATGTTTATACGCAAAGTGTGACAACCTGCAGTGAAGGTGAGCTCCCGTTTTCCTTGTCTTTGGGGCTGGCTGCAACGCCTTATTGTAACTGGAATGCCCAAACCAAAATCAACAATGACGGAACTTCTGCCGCGATTGCCGATGAAAAGATTTTGATGACGCATTGCATTGAACGCTGCCCGACCGATGACCAAATGGAACTTATAGCGGCAGGCTATACTCATGTAGTGCAGTTTAATGAAAATCAATGTTCTCTTGTTGGCCAAAATGATAAGCTTGCCCATTACTGCATTGCACAAACGGGGCTGTCGGGCGGCCATGCCTTGGAGAACTCCGGCGACAGTTGGCAGCTGAAGGAATATGACCTTTATTATACTTGTGACTGTCCTGAGGGATATATTTCGGAGTTTGACTGCAAAAACAAATTTACCGACAAAGAAGGCATTCCCGGCGGCCACACCTGTACCGGCAAGGATGGGACAAAACGCTATCAGTTCTGCTTCCCCAAATGCGAAGGCCAACAAGATCCTGAAGATGATACCGCGCAGTCTCCGGCTTATGTCAGCGACCGTTCCTCCTGTTATTTGGAGCAGAATGGTAGTTCGTCTCAATCCTCGGGAATGACGGAGATCCCTCAGACGAGTATTTCAACATTGAATGGTTGTCAAAGATTTTTTGATGATGAAACCGCTTCTTCCAATGCCAAAAAGGGAATTTTGGTTGATTCCGGCCGAAATCCCGTCAAACAGAGTTTGATGAACGCTTATTGCCTGCTTGATGACGGCAGCATGCATGATTATCGTTATTGGATGACGGAAGTAAGATATGATATTTGGAACGCCACCGAGCTATGTTATACAGATGTCTTATATGATGACCGTGGGAATCCTGTGGATATTGATAGTTGTTATCCTCAAGACAAGGAAATATACTGTGGCGGGAAAGGGCAGCCCAATTGTCCTACGGAAAGACATTGTCAGGATGACAGAAGTTTTACTTATCGTCAGGTGTTGGATAACTGCATCAATAATGTTTTCTTTACTGCCCATGATACCTTAGACAGCGATACCGGAAATATTCCCTGTGATGTTTATTTTATTGACAAAATTCCCGCGTGCATGGGAAAAGGAAACTGTGTGAGCACTGGTGAGGTCGATTTATGTGATACTCTTCGTGGAGGAGACGCCTGCAGAATTCATTTTTACGGCCTTGTGAACGGAAGTTGGGAAGATCAAAAAATAGATGCAACAAGTAACTATGATGCTGATTATGAGTTCTGTAAGATTAATAATGCAACGTCAACCTATTATTGCACCGATTCCTCCGGCAATAAAGTTTCTGATTGTGCCGAAGCAAAGACGACCCGTTGCTGTCCTTTTGACGCTTCAGGGAAGATAGATACAAGCGGCTGTATAACCGACAGCAATCATTTCATTACCAATATAAACGGCACTTGCGCCCAAGGAACGCCAATGAAACAAACCGGCTATCGTTGCGCCGGAACAAATAATACCGTGATTGAGTGCAACGAAAATGCGGTTAAATGCTGTAATTTTAAATACGATTCTGGTTTCTGGACATTAACCGATGAAGATTCTTGCTCAACCGATTATGTCGGTCTTGGAGCAAAGGGCGGCAGCGATTGCATGATTGTTGACAACACCTCTTCCGGCAACCTTTGCTTTACTGATCAGGAAACGGCCAATGCCTCTTACGCTTATTGGCAATGCGGCTGTCCCGGAAATTATATGACCCAAGAGCAATGCGAAAGCGAGAAAGGCAGCGAGGCCAAACTTTCCGGCAGTTGGTGCAAATATGACGGCACCGCCGATGACAAGGCCAGGGCCGATCTCTGCGTCATTAGCTGTAATGCTGCGACGGACGTGGCCGTTCCGGCCGATACCGGCAATTGTGCCACGTCATACGGAGCCGTTGATCGCGGCAATCGCTGCGATTTAAATGGCGAACTGCAAATTCAGTGCCAATGCCGTGACGGCTGGCAGACGGTTGCCGAATATTGTTCTGCCAACCAGAACTCGCTGATCGGTGCCGGAAAAACCTATGCCTCAATGGAAGAATGCCGCAATAAGACGGTCGGTAAAGGAACGCCGTGTAAGGTTGATGCCGCTTTGGCCGGAGGCAGCGCCAATCTGTATCGTTACGAGGCTTTTGCCGTCGCTTGTCCCGAAGACGCGTCTTTGACTCTGGCGGATACGATTGACGGCTGTGAAAACGGCGGCACGCCGATCCTATGCTACAAAAAGGACTTGACCGGCACCGGACAACCCAAATATCTCTGTAATTGCGACGGTTTTTCCACTTATGCCGAATTGATGGAAAAGTCGGGCTATTGCGTAGAAACCGCAGACGGCAGCGACAAGCCTTTGTGTTCGTCCTTAAGCGAGAACAACAAGTCGCAGTATGTCGGCCTCGGACCTGTCTGCACTTATGACAACGGCGTCCGCAAATATAAATCTTTGGTGGAAGGCTGTGGTTATACCGGTAAAGTCGTGCATCCCAGCAATTACATCTGCTCCATCGGCGACGAGATTACGCAGACCGACAAATGTTATGAATACAACAATACCGGCGTTAATGACGTCAGACATATCTGCAGCTGTCCTTCGAGCTGGCATTTGGCCGGCACCTGCGGAGACGGCATGGTTGCCGTCGGCACGGCCTGCGCTTTGGAAGGCTCCGGCATTGATAAAATCAAATACGAAAGCTGCGAAAAACAATGCCGCGTCAGTTCGGTGGATCAGCCTGTCGTCAGCGATTCGACCATGTGTCCGGACGTCGGCGGTCGCCAGGCCGGAACGACAGAGTGTTATCTCTCCAACGGTTCTGCCTCACCTTCTTATGAGTGTAACTGTCCGGCGGATTACCATAGCATGGCGGAGTTTTTGGAGCTGAACTGCCAGAATCCTGACGGAAAAGACTATTGCCAACCCGGCGTGGAATTGCTTGGCGTCGGCGAAGCCTGCCGTTATGACGGCGAAGTCAAATACCAAAGCTATGCCGTCAAATGTCCATCGGATCGTCCGCTGTTTTATACCAGTGCGGATTGTCGTGCCAACGGCGTCCCCGGTGTGAACCCCATCAGCTGTTTGGAAAGTGACGGCGATTCGCAACGCAAATGGTACTGCGACTGCCCGCCGAGTTTTTATAAGGCCGGCGCAACGGAAGACGATGTCAACGGCGCTTACAAAGCCTGCAAAACCACGGCCGACGGCTTGCCGGCGGAAGCCAGCGGTTATGTCTGCAACCTGCAGCCAGACAGCAATATGTACCAGGAATGTCTGCCGCTGTGTACGGCTTTGGGCTCCAACAACGGCGAGGGTGAACTGGTGGATGACAAGGTCACCTGTCAGAACGAACACGGCATAGAGGCTCAGTGGAATAAATGTTCCAACAGCCATATTGCCTTCAACAAATGCTATTGTCCCAACGACTGGGAAGTCTGCTCCAACGAGCATAACTCAATGCCCAACAGTGACAAATTCTGTACCATGAACGGCAACACCTATTATTCTCAATGCACGCAGCAGGCTTGTACAACCGCCAATTATATCATGGCAGCGGGGCTGGATACCGAAGCTCAGCGCGATGCGGCCTGCCAGGCAAAACTCGGAAGCGCGGCCCGTGCTTCGACTTATGCCTGTTCCGCAACCGGTAATGACGGCACCGTTCAAACGGCTTATGACTGCCTATGCGATACGACGACTTATGCTACGGAATGTAAATATCCTTACGTCGAACCGACCGGAACCGGTGAAGACGCCAAATTCTGCTATCAGATCGGCAGCTCCGGCAAACCGACGTCGACCAAACTGTTTCAACAATGTAAGGTCAACAGCGAGATGGATATCTGCGGCCAGCCGACCAGTGATAGTCTGGACAGCGACGGCAAGCGGATTCCTTTGACCGGAATGACCACTTACGTCGTGTCTACCGAGACCGAATGCAAGAGCAAATACGGTCCCGGAGCCATTGCCCGCGTTTGTGAAACGCCGGATTACTACCAACGTAAATACAACTGCTATTTTGATGCCTCCAAATATCAGTTTACCGAAACCAATTGTTCGATTAAAAACTCTCTGAGCGGCGGCTATGTCGTGATCAACGGCAAAAAGCACTACCGCGAATGTAATTGCCACCCGTCTTATAAGTGGCATCGCCTCAACTGCGCCGGCATCCTTTCCGGCGGCAGCTGCCAGCAGAAACTGACCGGAGAATTTGCCGGACAAGACCGCGAAACCCCGCTGGTCGGTGCCAAGACCGACGACTTCGGCAACAGTATCAAAGTTACCTCGCACTTTATCTATTGCGCTTGTACGGATGACTTCAACAAAACCTGCGACGGCCCCAATGAGGAAGGCGAAGGCGAATTTTGCGAAGTCAACGGCGTCAAGAAATACCGCAACTGCAAATGCAATAAGGTCGAAAAACCTGAAGGCTGGGCAGACAACTATTGGGGCTGCCCGGGCGGCGTTACGCCCACCGGTGTTACCATTTCCGACGGTTGCGGCGGCAAATATTGGCAATGCGTCAAGTCTCCTTGTACCTGGCAGCATACCGAGCAGTGCAACGGCAACCACCAGGTCGGCGTTGATCCTTGTATGGATGACACCGGAAAAGTCGTGGCTTATAAGAGCTGTCAATGCGAACCGGAATACAGCAACCTCTGCAGCGGCGACAAAGTTGGCGAGGGCGAACCCTGCCTGCTCAAAGGCCAGTATTACTACAAAAACTGCGTCTTCAAAGGTACCTGTGTCAAAGGCGAAAACTTGACCTGCCGCGGCGATCTGCAAATCGGTGTCAATCCTTGCACCAGCCAGGTTACCGGCGAAACCTTGTTTGAAAAGTGCGTCTGCGCTTCCGGCTATGACAAAGTCTGCGCCGACGGCGAGGTTGGCGTCGGCCAGGCCTGCGTTTTGAATGGCGTCAACTATTACAGCCAATGCCAAAAACCGGCGGCGTCTTGTACGGAAGAGCACGTAGCCGCCTGTAATGTCAATCAAACATCTTATGATCCCTGCGTCGGCAGTGACAATAAAATATATTACAAATGCCATTGTCCCGCTTCCTGGACGGATTGCGGCGGGGCTGACAACATGGCCGAAGGCGCCGAATCCTGTACCGAAAACGGCAAAACCGTCTATAGCCAGTGTAAAACCGGCAGCGAATGTTCGTATGACCAGGAACTGTATTATAAAGAGTGCAACAAGTCTCAAGTTGGCAGCGGCGGCAGTTGCTTGAGTTCGGAAGGCGTCATCAAATACGCCGTCTGCGAAGACAATTCCGAATGCCGCTCCAAAGGCTACCAGTTCAGCTGTAACGGCATTAACCAAGACGGCATAAATAACGATGTCTGCATTGATGACAAAGGCAATAAGCTTTATCGCCAATGCAAATGCCCGGCCAATTACATCAGTTGCCCCGGCGCCAACAATACCAAGGGCACGCCCTGCACGCCGACTTTGGAAAACGGCAGCATGGGCCCCACGGTTTATTCCAGCTGTACCTGTGACGAAACGCAATACCGTTACACCTGTGAGAAGAGCGGGGACAATCAGGGCGTCATCCCGGGGAACACCACTTCCTGTACGCCTTATACCTATAACGCCTCTACCGGCGCCGCCGAAGCCGGAACTACGTTGTACAGCGCCTGCGACTGCAGTGATGAATATCGCTACAACTGCGCGGCCAACGGTTTGAAGAAAGAAGGAAAATATTGCCTGGTGGCGGAAGGGGCCGAAAAGCTTTATGCCAGTTGCGCTTGCGATGAGGAAATTTATAACAATACCTGTAAAGACGAGAGCAATCCCGGTCTGCAGGCACCGGCCGACGCCTCAAAGAAATGCGTCGCCCTCAATGCCGACGGCACCACTGCGACGCCGCTGTATTCCGAATGCGCCTGCGGAACTTATTATCGCTTCAAATGCGGCGGCAATGGTTGGGAAGGCAACAATACCGGCGAGGACGGCACCGGTAGCGTGACGGATTTCTGTAAAGATCCGCAAAGCGGCGAAGTCTGGTATCGCGCCTGCCGCTGCAATTCCGACTTCAGCCAAACTTGCGAAAGCAGCGGCGCCAACAAGCTGCAAAAGCCGAGCATTGCTTCCGGAGAAGAATCAACGCTGATTTGCCTGGAAAGCACATATGTCGGCGGCAAGGAAGTGCTCACCAACAAATACAAGTCTTGTATCTGCAGCGGCGGTTCCGGTTCGACGGCGCCCGGCATTTACGGTCCGTATAAATATTTGTGCGACGGCACGGATGAAGGTGTTGGCGGCGGCGCCGGGTATAGCGACAAATACAATACCAGCGAAAACGACTATTGTCAGCTGAGCGGCGAGGCCAAACGCTATAAACAATGCATTTGTAACAAGAATCAGTTTACCTGTAAGAAGAAAGGCGATAACGAATACGTTGAAATCAACCCTGACGGTTCGGAGATAACCCGTACCGATCCCGATCCGCTGGAACCGGCGGAAGGAACGGACAGTTGCGTTGAAATCACCGCTTCCGGGACTCATATTGAATATTATGCGTCTTGT
>CAKQMD010000017.1 GCA_934254925.1 uncultured Alphaproteobacteria bacterium | reverse complement strand
CATATTCCCGCCAAGTCCTGGTTTGAACAACAAGAAGGTGTGGCGGCGGTGGTCAGCAGCAAAGAGGAGCTGTTGGCAGCGATTGATTCCGGTAAAAAAGGCGACATCGTCATTTACGGTCAAATCGATATGGGGAATACCGGCATTGTCCTCCAAGAAGGGCAGAACTTGACCGGGATCGGGACTTATGGCGTTGCCGACAATGAGCGCGGCAAATTTTCGGCATTGAATTTTGATGTGACCGGGATTTCAACCAACGGAAGCTGTGTTACTCTTGCCGGAAATTTATCAGATTTAAGCCTCCATTTTACCGGACAGTCTCCCGCCAATTTCTTTCTTATAAAAATGAATAATGGCACTGATTCCGTATCATTGAAAAACATTGATGCTTATGCTGAAATAAAGAAGGCTAACTCTTCTGGAAACATGTTTTTTAGTGATCAGAACAATACGGGAACAATCATTCTGCAAGGGACGAATAATTTTTATTATAATAATTCTTTGCAAAATTACGGACATGTTTTTTATAATTGCTCTTTATCTTCAACTGCGGGAACCGTTTTAAATTTTAATAGTAACGGAGATACTATTTGGGGATCAAACTGTTCATTTTATGATACCGATATTAATCTCCAGTCTTTTCGTTATGACTTTGTGCATTCGGAAATTACCTGTTATGGAACAACCAAGATAAACGGTTTTAAAAATTACAATAATATCCTAACGCTCAATGACCAAAGCCAAGTGAATAATGCAACCTCTTTTTTTGTTGGAACTCTTAATATTAATTCGGTCGAATCCTCTTTTAATACAATAAAAAATAATTTATTGCACACCAATACGGATACGTCTTCCTCAACGATTAAAGCCGTGGCGGGGAGCAGGATCAGCCTGGCCGGGCAGGTGTATCAAACTCAAGAAGACATTGATTATACCTTGACCGGAAAAGAGTTAGACGATACCCCGCCAGAATATCAAAAGGTTGAAGGTGAGATTTTTACGCAGCCGGATTTGAGCTTTTTGGACGACTTGGCGACGCCACAGGTTTATGAGAAAAAGACCGACGACAAGCAATATAGTGAGATTATCAAACAATATGATTCGCTTATCAAAGACAGCTCTTATAAAGGAATTAATCTCTTACGCGAACAGGATTTAACCGTTACTTTTAACGAAAACCGTTCGGCACAACTCTCCGTACAAGGCAAAGACGCTTCGGCTCAAGCTTTGGGTTTGGTGACCACCGATTGGCAAAACCAAGGCGATGTGGTCAAGTCGATCCAAGAGTTGACAGACGCCCTCAACCAGATCCGGCAGATGAGTTCGGAACTTGGTAACTATTATTCGATTGTCACCACGCGAGAGAACTTTACGCAAAACCTGATCAATGTGCTGACCGAAGGTGCGGACAAACTGACCTTGGCCGACATGAACGAGGAATCTGCCAACATGCTGGCTCTGCAAACCAGGCAACAGCTGGCAGTCAATTCGCTGTCTTTGTCCTCGCAGGCTTCGCAGTCGATCCTCAAGTTGTTTTAAATGGCTATAACAATCCAAGATAAGAACAAAGAAGATAAATGGCCAGCAATTCCAGCAGGATCATCAGCTTAAAAGTCGTTTGAAAACTTTGTTTTTTAGTCTTGTGCCTGAAAACCTTTTGCGCGATCCAGGCACCGATCCATCCGCCCATAAATTCAAGTGTATGCAGGTTATTCTCCGGCACGCGCCAGTTGCCGCGAATAGCCGCCCTTTTGTCGACACCGTAAGCAATAAAAGCCGTAAGATTGCTGAAGATAAGCTGAAAAAAGGCAAATACCAACAACATTCGAGGAGAAAACGCCGCCGGACGGATGTAATAGTGGTTTTCAAGATAATAGGCGGTTCCGATCATCAGAGCGCAATGCAACATGTAAAAATTGTTTTTTTGCAACGGACGGATCAAAAGCAGCGCCCCGAGAAGAATAACCGCGAAAGTGATAACCATGACGTTTTTTTACCTTCAAAATTAAGATCAAAACCGACTTTTGCCTGAGCATACATTGTTTTGGGGAGAAAAGCAAATAGTGAATAAGTAAATTTTTATAATGTGAAATAATTAAAAGTCTTTTATACTCCCAATAGGAAAGGTCTGTAAAAGGATGAAAAAGATGAAGAAAAATTATGGCATAATTGGAATTTTAGCGCTTTTGACTGCCTGTGCGTCTGAGCAAAAGGCTGTTCCGGAGACCGGTGAAGAAATTTATCTGATCGAAAACGAAGTTGTCATTCCCCAAAGCGTTTCCGAAGGGATAACGCCCGAGGTTTATGCCATTGCCGCAACCCGCGCCGCCAACAAAATGCTCGATGAAACCGGCGAGATTTATGAAGACCTGAATAAGCCGAAACTTTATATCATGCAGCCGCGCCGCGTTGACAAAACTTTGCCGGACGGTATTTTTTATGCCCGCAAGGTGGTTCGCGAAATTATCGAAGGTTCGCGCAACTACACGGTGGTGGATAACCTCAATGACGCCGATTATTTTTTGGAGGTGGACATTGACCGCGGCGCTAACGGACAAACACCGACGATCATCTACGGCATGGCGCTGTTTGACAAGAACAACGTGATGATCGGCGAGTGGAGCGAAACGCTCAAAAAAGTCCGTAATGACGATCAAAGCTGGTGGTAATGAAAAAGAACGGAATCATCTTTTTGTCGGCATTGTTGCTTCTTGCGGTCCAAATAAGCCGGGCCGAAGAGCTTAAGCCGATTCTGGATGATCCCGGCAATGACGAAGACGTGATCTCCGTTTATGGCAAGGCCTGCGAAAAGATACGCGCCGGTGAAGCCAAGTCAGCGGCACGTCTCCGCGGCACCGACAAAGCCACGTTTAGCGCCGTTGCCTCCGTTAGCGCCCTAAGCGATTTTCGAGACAAATCGGATGGCCATGACTTTAACGTGCTGGTTTATAACATCGTCGACAATTATGTAGAAGACTTGGCGGTAAGAACGTTGAAACAAACGGATGAGGAAATCTGCCTCGAGGTTACCGGTTATGTGCGCAACAGCAACATCATTGAGGCAGTGACCGACAGCCTGAGCAAAGAAGAGGAGGAGCCTTCGTCCCCGCCGCCGCTCAGCCCTAAACAGGCGGCGGAAAAAGCCCTGAATGACGAAATCGTTCGCGTTTTGGCGGAAAACACGAAAGTCCCCGATACCTCGGATCTGATTGCCGCGGAAGAAAAAAAAGCCAAAGAGGCTGCAAAGAAAGAACAGCCGGTACAGCCCGATCTCATCATTGTGCCTCTGGCGGAAAAAAAGGAGCCTGACGCTGCGGCAGAAGATCAGCGCAGCCTGATCTATTTTGCACCGACGAAATTTTATAACCAAACCGTTTCCGAAAGCTATGCCGCCCTTCTCAAAGAGCAATTCCGGCAGATGGAAGACTTTTATTTTACCGATCGGCGCGATCTCGCCGATTACATTGTTTCCTCGGAGGTTCTGCGAGCCAAGGTAGATCCGATCAACAGCAACACCAACCGCCTGCAAATGGTGATTTCCGTAACTGTGGAAGTAGCCGAAACCGGTTCCTCGACCACAGAACATCAAAATCGCTTTGTTCTCTTTTCCAGTGATGAAAACGAGCAGGAAGTGGCTCTGAAGCTGATGAAAAAGCTTTTTAACAAAGCCGGGGAACAGATCATGCAGCGGATTGAACAGCTGGATCGACGGCGCAATAACGGCCGCGGCTTGCCGAAAATCATCACGCCGGCGGCGCCGCAAGGCAATTAGTAAGAAGATTTTTTCCTTTTTCTGAGGTTTCTGACCGTTGCCAAATAATTGTTGATCTGAGGTTTCCCGACGGAAAGATAATAAGCCGCGATTTTGTCGTCGATGCTTTTTTGCAGTTGCAGGTTAATGTTTTCCGAATCCGGGGTATAAAGAAAAACTTCAATTTCCGGAAACCCTCGGTCGGTATATAGCTGATAGTCAAAACCGCATATTCGGTTTTTAGTTTGGTCCAAAACCAGCCGTTGCATGTTTTTCAGATGCCCGCTGTTGTTGAGGTTGCGGTTAATGTCGGCAAAGGCTTTCAAAACCTGGTGTTTGCCGCTGACGGTACAAATTTGCGTCAACAGGGGGATATTTCCGGTCTCGATTGCATATTTAAGCATCACTGCTTCAAAGACGGCAGGCGCGGATTCCATGTCGGCCAAACGCTCTTTCAGCAACACGCCGGCCATTTCCGTCAGCCCGAGGTCCAGAAGGTTGTCGATGTAAACGGCTTCGGCCGCCGGACTGATGCTGCCGCCGATGCTCCAAATCTTATTGGCGATGTCGCGGGCCCGGGGCGGATTCCCCTGCATGATGCTTACCAGCTGTAGACATAACAAACCGTACAGATTGTCGGGATCTCTCTCCAGCAGACGGTGCAATTCGTTTCCGAGCGTGTCTATTTCCACGCTTTCGTCATACTGCAGGCGCTTCAGATTTTCAAAAAAATGCAAATAGGTGCCAAAAGCGTCGTACGGATCATTTGCCATTGCAATCCTCCCGCGGTGGATGTTTTTCCAGCATAAAGGTCACCGGACCATCGTTAACCAGCTCAACCTGCATGTCGGTCTGAAAAATGCCGCTGGCCACCGGATGCCCGTTTTGTTTCAGACAGTCGATGAAATATTCGTAAAGCTGCCGGGCTGTTTCCGGCGCTGCTGCGGTTTCAAACCCTGGACGGTTGCCGCGCCGGGTGTCTCCCGCCAGCGTAAACTGCGAAACGACGAGAAATTCGCCACCGATCGCCTTGGCATCCAGATTCATTTTTCCCGCTTCGTCTTCAAAAATGCGCAGATTTGCGGCTTTTTTAGCCAGATAAGCGGCTTCTTCCACCGTATCTCCCTTTTCCACGCCGAGCAAAATGAGCTGTCCCCGGCCGACGGCGGAAACCGTCCGGCCTTCGATGTCCACTTTTGCCCGTGCCACGCGCTGAATCAGAGCTTTCATTTCAGGTTTTCCTTTAATCTTAATAAATTTGTGTATATTATGAAACGGAGAAATTAAAATTTTGATAACCGGAGACCGGGATGATCAGCGAACACAGCACTATTTTCAAAACAGACGGAACGGCTCAGGCCTTGCCGTCCGACAACGCGGTTTTTCTGACTGAAGGACAATGTTGCCTTTGGCAGAATCTTGACTATACACGACCTGAAACTTATCAAATTTTGGTTGCGGATTACAAGATAGATCCGACCATTGCCAACGCCTTGTGCGATGAAGATGCCCGGCCGCGGCTTTTGAGCGAAGAAAACGGCTGCGCGATGATTTTGCGCAGCATAAACTGCGAAAAAGACGAAGACCCCGAAGACATGGTGTCGTTGCGCATCTGGGCCGATTCGCAAAAAATCATCACCCTTTCCGCCAAAAAGGTGGCGGCCGTGGAAGAAGTGTATCAAAGCTTGCTGCAGGGAAAAGGGCCAAAGTCGACCGCCGCCTGCCTTTTAGCCGTCGCTGATCGGCTTTCGGTGCAGATAGAAGAGCAGGTCGGGCAGATCGGCGACAAGACCGATGACTTGGAAGAAGAGGTGATCGACGTCGAAAACCTGAAGGATTTTTCCCTGCGGAGCAAAATCAGTGCCTTGCGGCGCGAGATTATTTCCATCCGTCGCTATACCGCGCCGCAAAAAGAGCTCTTCCAAATGCTGCAAAACTCGAAAAATCCGTTCTTTTCGGCCAAAAATCGCAGCCAATTCCGAGAAATATACAATCGAATGACCAAGATTTTGGAAGATTTGGATTATGCCAAGGACCATCTGGCCGTGTTTCATGAAGAACTGCAAAGCAAAATGTCCATCAGCATGAACCGGATCATGTACATGATCTCGATCGTAACCGTTATCTTCATGCCGCTGGGACTGATCACCGGCCTGCTGGGCATTAACGTCGCAGGGATTCCTTATGCCGACAGTCCTTTGGCCTTTTGGGGCGTCTGCCTGTTTCTGGGAGTTCTGGTTTCTCTGCTGGTGATGATTATGCGCCGGCTGAACTGGCTTTAGAAAAAATAATAAGACAGCAAAATAGCGCTGACAATGCCGGCCAAGTCCGCCAACAATGCACAGGGCAGGGCGGCTCCCACCCGGGTGATTTTCACCGCGCCGAAATAAACCGCCAATACGTAAAAAGTAGTTTCGGTCGATCCCTGCACCACGGCGGAAACAAAGGCCGGAAAACTATCGACACCGTAGGTCTGCATTGTCTCGATCATCATGGCTCTGGCGCCTGAGCCGGACAAAGGTTTGAGTAATGCTGTCGGCAAAGCCGCAACAAAGGAAGTGTCGATTCCCCAAGCCGAAAACAAGGAAGAAAAGCCGTTCACAATCATATTCAGCAGGCCCGATCCCCGCAAAACGGCAATAGCAGTCAGCATGGCCACCAGATAAGGAATAATTCGCACCGCGATGCTGAATCCTTCTTTGGCCCCTTCGATAAAAACCTCATAAACGTTAAGGCGGCGGATGGCGCCGGCTGCAATGAAAGCGACGATAAAGGCAAACAAGATAAAATTCCCGCATTCGGCAGAATAAGCCAATCGCCTCTCCGGCGGCAAAGCATTGAAATAATAAGCCGTCACGGTAATAAAGGCGGCAAAACCCAAAAGATAGGCCATAACCACGCGGTTAAAGATGTTGAGGCGCTGAACGGCAGCCACGGCGAGAAAACCGACCAGCGTCGAACAGGAAGTTGCCAGCAAAATCGGCATAAAAACTGCCGCCGGATTCGTTGCCCCGAGTTCGGAACGATACATCAGGATCGTAATGGGAATCAGCGTTACCGCCGAGGAATTGATGACCATAAACAAAATTTGCGGATTGGAAGCCTGCTGCGGCCGGGGATTGATTTCTTGCAGCTGTTCCATGGCTTTCAACCCCATCGGCGTGGCGGCGTTGTCCAGCCCGAGCACGTTGGCGGCAATATTCATGACCATGGAGGACATGGCCGGGTGCCCGCTGGGAACTTCCGGCATAATGCGGCGGAAAAGCGGTGCCAATGCCTTTGCCAGAAGACCGGTTAATCCCGAGGTTTCGGCAATTTTCAAAAGTCCCAGCCACAGGCACAAGATTCCCGTCAGATTAAGGGAAACGCTGAAAGCGGTCTTGGCCGCTTCAAACACTGCCGCGATCAAGCTGCTCCAAATGGCGGTTTCGCCGAAAAAGCTCTGCCACAAGGCTGCCAAGAAGGCAGTGATGAAAAAAGAGATCCAGATAAAGTTTAGCATGGCGTCCTCCCGGCTTGTTTCAGTTCAGAATAAACGCCAAAAATAAAAATATTGCTAATTTGATGCGGAAAAGAAGACAAAAAAAAGACCCGTTTTTAACGTCACGTTAAAAAGGGGTCCAAACCGGTACATATGGCTAAAAAACCGGTTTTGTCATCAAGAAGTGCAAAAAAACATAAGGCATGACTGTGCATTGGGTCAGATTGTAAACGTTTATCGGGAATAAAAAACAGCCATGCTGCGATTAATAAATGAAAAATAATTAAAAGATACCGTTTTTATAATCGTATTATGCTTTTTTGTCAAGGACCTCGTTGCCGGTCTGCGGCAGGAACAGACTTCCGCAGGAGATTGGTTCGGGAACGCCGGTTGTCTCTGGAAAGGAAGCCGGCATGTTATACAGCCGTCGAACGGCAAGAAAGGCGAAAGCCGCGGCCTCTGCGGCGTCACAGTCAAACCCGAGGTCTTCCGAGGTTTTGAGTTCGATGTTTTCCAACCTGGCTTTAAGAAAACGCATCAGAGTCGGATTTCGGGCACCGCCGCCGCTGACAATGACGGTTTTGGGCGCTGCCGGCAAATACATGGCCATGGCATAGACGATGGATTCGGCAACAAAGGCGGTTGCTGTTGCGGCGCCGTCTTCCAGAGATAAACCTTCCAAATGTTCGAGCTTGTCGCGGAAAGCGTTGCGGTCGACGGCTTTGGGCGGATATTGCGCAAAATATTTGTGCTTCATCAAGGCGACCAAGATTTGCCCGTTGATCTGTCCGGTAATTGCCAAACGGCCGTTATAATCCATATGTTGTCCCGCGTGTTTCATGACCCAATCGTTGATCGGGGCGTTGCCGGGGCCGGTGTCGAAAGCCAGCATTTCACCGTTGTTGCCGATCCAAGTAAGGCTGGTGACGCCGCCGATGTTAAGAACGACGGCCGGTTTTTCAAGATCGGCAAGCAAAGCGTTATGAAAAACCGAAGTCAACGGCGCGCCTTGTCCGCCGGCCATGAGATCCGCGGCAGCAAAATTGTTAACGACGCGGGTTTGGCAAATGTCGGCCAGCAATTGTCCGTCGCCGATCTGCAGATTATAGTGCTTTTGCGGATCATGAACAAGCGTATGGCCGAAAAAGCCGATGACGTCGGCTTTTTCGCCACAATCGGCCATCAGTTCCAGCGCCGCCTCGGCATGAAACCGCGTCATTTCGGCTTCCGTTTGCAAAAGCTTGTCTGAAGTTTCCGGCGCGTCTTGCGCGGTCAAAGCCGCGATTTTGTCCCGTAGTTCGTCTTCATAGGGAACGGTGATTTTGCCCAAACATTCGTAAACGTCCACGCCGTCGGTGGAAATTAAAGCCGCGTCAACTCCGTCCAATGAAGAGCCGCTCATCAGACCGAGGGCTTTGACCTTTTTGATTTCCATCTTAAATTTTTCACTCATAATTATTGCACTATTTCTTTTATATGGTAATATCCTTAAGAATTTGTTTAATCCAAACGATAAGGAAAGGAAAAAATGGCACAGTTTAAGTCACAGTTTTTCAACCTGATGGTTGAACGGGGTTTTTACAATCAATGCACCAACGAGCAGGGCTTTGACCAATATTTGTATGATTGTGAAAAAACGGGAACTCCGGCTGTGGGTTATCTGGGCTCCGATCCGACGGGGGACAGTCTGCATGTCGGCCATTTGGTTCCAGTGATGATGATGCGCTGGTTCCAAAAATGCGGCCACAAACCGTTGATGCTGGTCGGCGGCGCCACGGCCAAAATCGGCGATCCCTCGGGAAAAGACAAGCTGCGTCCCTTCTTGGACGAGGCGACATTGGAGCACAATATTGCCGGACTGAAAAAGTCTTATGCCAAGTTTTTAAAATTCGGCGACGGCAAGACCGATTCGAAGATCGTCAACAACTGGGATTGGTTTAAAGATATCCATTATTTGGATTTCCTGCGCGACATTGGGACCTATTATTCGGTAAACCGCATGCTGACCATGGACAGCGTCAAGTCACGCTTGGAAAGGGAACAGCCGATGTCTTTTCTGGAATTTAACTATATGTTGCTGCAGGGGTATGATTTCTGCGAATTGTATCAGACTTACGGCTGCCGCGCCCAGATTGCCGGCGCCGACCAATGGGGAAATATCACCTCGGGAACCGAGTTGGGACGCCGCCGTCACAATATTGAGCTTTTTGGCTTTACCAGCCCGATTATTACCGATTCCAGCGGCAAAAAAATGGGTAAATCCGAAGGCAATGCCGTTTGGATTAATGAAGACAAGCTGAGCTCTTATGCCTATTATCAATATTTCCGTAACGTCGGGGATGCTGACGTCGGCAAATGTCTGCGCGTCTTTACCGATCTGCCGATGGATGAGATCAAGCGTCTGGAAGCCCTGAAAGATCAGGAAATCAACGAAGCCAAGAAAATATTGGCTTATGAGGCGACAAAAATCTGCCGCGGCGAAGCAGAAGCCCGTCAGGCGGCGGAAACGGCGGTCAAAACCTTTGAACTGGGTCAGGCCGGCGGGGATCTTCCCTCCATTGTCATGCCGGCAGATAACCGGTTGGGCGTTTTGGACGCTTTTCTGCAAATCGGCTTTGTCGAAAGCAAAGGCGAAGCCCGAAGGCTGATCAAACAAAACGGCCTGAAGATCAATGACAAGCCGGTAACTTCCGAAGAATACGTTCTGACTGCGGCCGATGCCGTCGACGGCAAGATCAAAATCTCTCAGGGAAAGAAAAAACACGGTCTGGTTTCTTTGGCCGGTTAACTTTAGTCAAAACCCTTATGAAAACTCCCTCTAAAATTTAGTGGGAGTTTTTTATTGATTTTGTCTAAAAAATGTGTATAGTAATTCTGCAACAAATATTATTGTTAAACTATTAAAATAAAAAGATCGAAAGATTTTAAAGATCCATAGTATTAACCCAAAAAATTTTTTTTATGGAAACAAAAAATTTAGAAGCCAGAAAATACTTGGCAGAAAACTGGAGCACGGTGATTTTATTGGAAGTTATTTTTCGGCAACGTTTGGTTTTTGCTGCAAAATATGCCGAAGATTTTACGCTCAAAGACATGCACAAAGAGCTAAACGCCGCTCTTTTGGCCAACATCTTGTTCAAAAACTGGCCGCGGGACGGTATCAGAGCTTTGTCGGAAAATGAGATTGAATTGCTGTGGAATCAGTTTGGACATTATCCTGCACTGGACAACCTAAGTAAAATTTTGGTACTTGGTTTGGCTCAGTCTGCTTTTGACGACAGCTGGAAAGGCATGAGCTTTTGGATGCTTGAAAATTCTCAAACCCTCGCCTATGACCTGTACAGCAAGATCAACATGGCTTTCAAAAAACACGTGAAGGATTATATCAACAGCGGTTGGGCGCGAGCCGTCGAACAAGGTTTGATGACGCCCGAAGAACTTTTGAAAGATCCTGAACCTCTGTCTCCGCAGGCAGAAAATTTTGCTCCCGGCTATTGGTAATAAAATCTAACGATCATGAAACGTAGAAATTTTGCCTTATTATTAGAGATTGGCAGAAAAGCCGCTGCCGCGGAAAAAAATTTGGAACAACAACGCGGAAAATTGGCGTGCGAGTTTTACCAATCGGCCTTGTTCAATGAAAAGGCTGCACAGCTTCGTGATGAAAGGCTCTTGGCCGATTTGCTCAAAAATCTGGAATTGCCGCAGGATTTGAACAAAAAAATCATGCAGTTGCCGCTTTTGCTGCGGGTTCGTCTTTTGGCGGATTACAAAATCACCCGACCGGAAGGCGAAGATTTCAAACGCTTGGCGCTTGAGACGCAACTCTGTTCTCTGATTGAGCGGGTGCATTACAGTTTTAATACCGAAAAGCGAAAGCTTTTGGAAAATTGGGCTTCTCTAGGCTTGGATTGGCTGATTTTCCGCTCGCAGGACTATGATGCGCTGCTTGGCGAAAAAGCGTTTGTAACCGCCTTGCGGCAAACTGTTGAAGACGAGCTGCAAACAGAAAACCTTTGTTCTGAGCAGGAAGTCCCTTTCCGGGTTTATGCTTTTATTGAAGGCTGTTGGAGCCGTTGGCTGCGCAACGAGATTTTGTTTGACCAGCTGCGGCCGCGTCGTTTCTTTTCGGACAAATATCGACATGACATTTGCGTGGATTTTCGGCGTTATGGCAAAAAGTTAAATTACGGCATTGAGGGAAGTTTGCTGACTCACAATCAGAAAATGAACCGAAGAGTCGCCATTTTGCTGGAAACTTACAATCCTTTCGGAAGCTGGGATAAATGTTAAAAGCTTTCGGAAAAAACGTCCCTTTGAAAAGGGGCGTTTTTTTCTGTCTTGATATTTGGCGGATCATGCCTTAAATTTATAAGCAGGATCATCGTAACAAAAGAAGCGAAAAATGCAGGACAATTTACCGGAATTACGTGACATTCATCTGCCTGAAGGCGTCTCTGCCTGGCCGCCGGCTTATGGCTGGTGGGTGATTCTTGCGGCGGTTTGCGCTTCTTTTTTGCTCTGGCGCCTGTGGCTGTTTATTCTTTCCAAAAGCAAAAAACGCTATGCTTTGTCGCTGTTGGGACGGATCAACAATCACAATGTCGTTGCCGCAGCTTTGCAGGTTTCGGAAATTTTGCGCCGTATCTGTGTTTACAAATACCGTGACGCCGCCGTCCTTTGGGGGGCGGATTGGATCGCTTTTCTGAATGCGCGCAGCAAAAGGCCGTTGAACGGCAAAGCGGCAGAACTGCTGATCAACGCGCCTTATATCGACAACGAAAGTACGCGTTACGGTCTGGAAGACGTCCGCGCCGTTGAAGAATTTGCCCGCCGCTGGATCGGAGAAAATCTATGATTTCTTTTGCTTATCCCTGGCTTTTGCTTTTGTTGCTGCTGCCGCCGCTTGTCCGGGCGGTGCTGCCGCCGTTGAAAGGTCTGCACGGTGATGCTTTGCGCCTGCCTTTTTTGCAGGATATTGAAAAGATTTCCGTCAAGTCGGGCGCTTTATGGAGTCTCGGCAGCTTAAATAAAAACAATAAGGTTTCTGCGGCTTGGCTGGGGTTGTATGCGGTATGGACTTTGCTTTGCCTGGCGGCGGCTCGACCGCAGTGGAGCGGCGAACCGATTCGCTTGCCGCAACAGGCGCGGGACATTTTAATGGTGATGGACATTTCCAATTCCATGTTGGAACGAGATTTTGCCTATAACGGTCGACGCATCAGCCGTCTCAATGCCGTCAAACTGGTTGCCCGAGATTTCGTCAACAAACGAGCCGACGACCGCCTGGGGTTGATCTTGTTCGGTTCCAGAGCCTATTTGCAGGCGCCGATAACCTTTGACAAAGCGGCCGTCGTCTCGATTTTGATGCAGATGGATGCCGGCATGGCCGGAGATTCGACCGCCATCGGCGACGCCTTGGGCCTGGCGCTGAAATCGGTCCGCAACAGCGGCGATGCCAAAGAAAAAGTCGTCATTCTTCTGACCGACGGCGAAAACAATGACGGCAGCATCAGCATTCCTCAGGCCGTTAAGCTGGCTCGGGACGAAAATGTTAAAATCTATACCGTCGGCGTGGGAGCGCCGGATGCTTTTTTCTCCTCTTTTATGGGAATCCAACTGCCGGGAAGCCGCTCCGGGTTGGATGAAAAAGGCCTTGAAGCCCTGGCTCAGGCGACGCGCGGCCGCTATTTCCGG
Source organism: uncultured Alphaproteobacteria bacterium (assembly GCA_934254925.1). Classification (GTDB taxonomy): domain Bacteria; phylum Pseudomonadota; class Alphaproteobacteria; order RF32; family CAG-239; genus CAKQMD01. The sequence goes on along the minus strand of CAKQMD010000017.1, from coordinate 22,652 downwards.
GCCGAAAACACCGCCGATCTGCAAAAAGTCTATCAGACCATTGACCGTCTGGAGCCCACCGAACATGAAGACCAATTTGTGGCGGAAGTCCGCGATCTTTATTATGTCCCTCTGCTGGCGGCTCTCGGCCTTGCTTTGCTGCTGGCCTGGAAAAAGAGGAGAAGCGTGTGATGTGGCAGGAATTTTGGCATAATTTTCACTTTTTGCGTCCTTGGTGGTTGCTGGCGCTTTTGTTGCCGGCGGCATTTTATTGGCGTTGGTTTCGCGGGTATAAAACGCAGTCGTCCTGGGAAGGCGTTTGTGATAAAAAACTGCTGGATTATTTGCTGATTCGCGGGTCCTCTTCCGGCCGACGCCTGCTTCTTGTCTTGGGGCTGTGCGGTTTTATGAGCGGCATTGTCGCTGCTGCCGGTCCGAGTTGGGTAAAAAAGGAAATCCCCGCGCTTCGTCCGGAAGCACCGGTCATGTTTTTGCTGAACCTGTCTTCGGAGATGCTGGCGACGGATGTAACGCCCAGTCGTTTGGAGCGAGCAAAATACAAGATGAACGATTTGCTGCAAATTTTGCCCGGTGCGCAAACCGGCCTGATTGTTTACAGCGATGAACCGTTTTTAATCAGTCCGCTGACCGATGATCCGAAGATTATTGAAAACCTGCTTCCGGCCGTGACGCCGGAAATCATGCCTGCAAACGGCGATCGTCTTGACCGTGCGATTGACCTGGCGGTTAAGGCTTTGGAAAACGGCGGTTTTAAAGACGGTAATATTGTCGTCTTTGCCTCCGGTGTCGGACAGAAGCTGGATCTGACCCTGGCAGCGGCACGAGCCTCCTTGGCGGAGGGGTATCAGGTCAGTGCCGAGGTGATTGCCGGCGATAAGGACAATCGTTTGGACTTGGTGGCGAAAAACGGCGGCGGTTTGGCGCTGCGCCTCACCCCGGGAGACGATGACGTCCGCCGTCTGGCCGCATTCATGGAAAGAACTTCTTCTGCCTTGTCCGAAAGTAACAATCAACGGATTGTTTGGGAAGATTACGGTTATTACCTGCTGGTTTTGCCGTTACTGTGTTGCCTGTATTTCTTCCGTCGCGGCATTTTGCTCTGGGTCGGGCTATCATTGCTGCTGCCGCTGCCGGCCTCGGCGTCTTTTTTCCGCAATGCCGATCAAGACGGGCTGCGATATTTTCAGCAAGGCGATTATGCTGCTGCCGCCGCTGAGTTCAAAGACCAACGCTGGCAGGGAGCCAGTCTTTACCGCCAAGGCGACTATGCCGGAGCTCTGGCGCGTTTTTCCGCTGCTGACGATGTGACGGCGATGTATAATCAGGGCAATGCCTTGGCCAAAAGCGGCCGTATTGACGAGGCCATTCAAAAATACGAGGAAGTTTTAAGCCTTGATTCCAAACATGAAGATGCCGCGTTTAATCTGGAATATTTAAAGCGCCAAAAACAGGAAAGTCCGCAACCGCAAAACAAGGATAACCCGCAGAATAACGACGATTCGCAAAATCAGGAAAGCGAGTCTTCTGGCCAAAGTCAATCGGAACAGCAAGAGCAGAATCAAAATCGGCAGCAACAAAGCGGGGATGATCAGCAAAACGCCGACAGCCGGGAAAATACGTCCGATCAGCAACAAAATTCCGGGGAGGGTGAAAACGATCAGTCGTCTTCGGAAAACGATTCTTCAGGAAATGAACAAAATCGTACCCCATCAACTCCGGGAAGCGATTCCGCATCGGCTTCTTCTGCGCCGGACAACCGTTCGGATACCGAAGAAAAAGAGGAACAGGAAAAACCCGGTGCCGCGTCGGCGCAAGCAGGCGAAGCTAATGACAAATATAATGAGCAGGCCCAGGCCCGCGCACAACAGTACCGAAAGATTCCCGAAGATCCGGGCGGCTTGTTGAAAGCCTTTATCCGCAAAGAATATTTACAAAATCGTTATGGTGAAGAAAAATGAAAAAATGCTTGTTGATTGTCTTTAGTCTTGTCTTGTGGAGTTGGTCGGCATCGGCGTCGGAGTTCACGGCCCGTGTTAACCGCAATCCGGTTCCTGCCGGAGAGACTTTTGTGCTGACCTTGGAGTTTGACGGCAATGATGTTGACGATACACCGGATTTTTATGCCTTGGATGAAGATTTTCAGGTTTATTCCGTTTCAAGTGCGTTCAAGACCAACATCATTAACGGCAAAATGGCCACGGCCACGCAATGGAATTTGGTTTTGATGCCCAAGCGAAAAGGCGAGGTGACCATTCCGTCTCTCAAATTGGGAGATTATCACAGCAATCCGATCATCCTGCAGGTGACGGAAGCCGGAGCACCGGCACCGGAAGCTGATGCCGCCGCTTATGCGCCGCGTTTTGACATGTCTGCCGAAATTGACAACAATCAACCTTATGTGCAGCAGGAAATCCGCCTGAGCGTAACGATAGAAGACGAAGGCGGCCTGCAAGGAGAAGAACCTTATTTTCAAACCGGAACGAGCGATGACTGGATCATTAAAATTCTCAGTCAGCCGCGCGTTGACACGGAAATAAAAAACGGCAAAAAAGTGCGGAAAATCCGTTTTGACTATGCTTTGTTTCCGCAAAAAAGCGGTCGCCTGACGATTCCGCCTTTGGTGTTTGAAGGCTTTTATCTGACGCGCGGCGCACCGCGTCATGATCCTTTCGCCGCCTTTTTTAACGACGATTTCCGGTTGGGAGGCATTGGCCTGGCGGATGTTTTTGCCAGCCGCCGTCCGGTACGTCTGACCACCAAGCCGATTATGGTCAACGTTCGTCCGGCCATTGCGGCAAACACGTCCTGGTGGGTCCCGGCTCGCAAGTTGGAGCTCTTTGCTTCCTGGCGTCCGGAGCCGCCGATGTTTCGTGTTGGCGAAGCGGTGACCCGCACGGTGACCGTTCAGGCTGCCGGTGTCATCGATTCTCAATTGCCGGAAGTTCATTTTCCCGCCATTGACGGGGTTAAGCAATATCCCGAAAAACCGCAGTTGAGCATGAAGTCTTCTGCCGGCACCATTATTGCCGCAAAGCAAATTGCCAATGTCTATATTCCCGAGAAAGCCGGTCGTCTGACTTTGCCTGAAATCAGCGTCGAATGGTTTAACGTAACGACCGGAAAAAACGAGAAAGCCGTTTTACCGGCACAAACGGTAACCGTACAACCGGCTGCTGCACCTAATCTGACGGAAACGGCGCCGGCGGAAGCGGTCCGTCTGCAGGAAAAGAATCAGGCGATTCCGGTCAACGTGGCGCCGCAGCCGGCAGAGCCGCGCTTTGACGTCAAAGACATTGCCCTGATGTTGGTAGGCGCTTTCGGCTTGGGCATTGTCATCAGCTATCTGTTGCTAAAACCGCGCCGTTTGGGAGGAAAGGAAGAGCCGGCCTCGGTTTCCGCTTCGGTTTTGCGAAAAAACGTCCTTGCCGCCGCAACGGCCGAGGATTTTCGTGCCCTGCGCGACGCCATACTCCTTTGGGCGGCGGAAAGATATCATACCGGTGTCTTGACGAATTTGCGCGAGGTGGTAAAACTGACCAAAAGCAAAGATTTTGCCAAAGAACTTGAAAAATTGATGGCAATCTTGTACTCTGACGCCGCGTCGGAATGGAATGCCGACGATTTTATCAAAGCCTTTGAGAAAGTGAATCATGCCAAAACAGGAAAACGCCATGACGCCAAGTTGTTGCCCGATTTATACCAATAAAACCAAGATTCTCTATCTCAACGAGACTCGTTATCCCGGGGAGAAGGACCCTTATTGGGGCATTTCCGCCGAGGAAGTACGCACCGTGATTGAGAACGGGCAGATTCCCGAGTTTCGCCTGCCGGAAAAACATCGGGTCAATCCCCGGCGTCCGCTGATTGCGGTGTTGTTGGCCGTAGCCAAACATCCTGACCGTATGGAGAAGGATTACGCCATTCATCCCAGTTATGTTCATGCGGTGGAAAGAGCCGGCGGTCGTATTGCTTTCGTGGCTTTTGACAAAGTGAAGGAACAGCTGGAGTTCTTGAATCCTGACGGAATTATTCTGCCCGGCGGCGATTTTTTCTTTCCGCCGGAAAAATATGTCGATCCGCAAAATCATCAGGGCGAGATTCCCGGCAAGCGTTACTTTGCTTATGAAAAGGCCCTGACCTTCGCGAGGCGGCGAAAATTGCCGCTGTTGGGAATATGTGCCGGTTTTCAGGTGCTGGCCTTGTTAAATGGCGGCAAGTTACGCAACAAAATCAATAAAACCGCAGCGGCAATCAATCATCGTCAGGATTACGACTTGTATATTCATAATGTTGAAATCAAACCGGATACGCTTTTGGCAAACATAACCGGCCTGAAAAGCGTCAAGGTCAATTCTACGCATAACGAGGCGGTCGTACCGCAAGAAACGCAGGATTTCATCATTACGGCCACAGCTCCGGATGATGTTCCCGAAGCTTTGGAACTTCGTCGCCCCTGGAACGAATTTGTATTGGGCGTCCAATGGCATCCGGAAAAACTGGTCAAGTTTGAAGATCCGGCCGCTTTGGCATTGTTTGAAAAATTTGTTTCCGCCGCCAAGGTCTACCAAAAAAACAAATTGGTGGAAGTTAAAGGTGATTGCTTTATTGTCGACATGATGTATGCCCTGCCGCAAAACATGGTTTCCTGCCCGGTTTATGAAAAGATCGGTTTTGGCAATCGCGCGCTGGTTCACAAGGACGTCTGGAAATGCTTGAAAAAACTTGAGCCGGTTTTAAAAGAGCGCAAACTGAAGCTTAAAATCCGCGACGCCTATCGTCCGCCACGGGCACATCGGATGATGAAGGAGATCATTCCCGCGCCGGGTTTCTTCGCTTCGTCGCCGGAGGCTTCGCAGCATTGCCACGGTACGGCGGTTGACGTCGTTTTGTGTGATCTTGAAGGCAATGAGCTTGAATTTCCCACCCGGGTTGACGCTTATGATCCCCGCTATGCCGAACAAGTCCGACAGGGAGAAACCGCCTCTTTTCTGGAGCATCTCAAAACCGCCCGGCATGACTATGAAGATCCGAGCCGCCCGGTGGCGATGGCCAACCGAAAAATGCTTCGGGAGATGATGGAAGCCGCCGGTTTTCAGGCACTGTCATCCGAATGGTGGCATTATGATCTTCCGGACGGCAAGTCCGCGCGTTATCCTCTCGTCGGCTGAGGAGGGAAAACGCCGTCTGTCTATTTAAGATCTTGACTCGCCGGGGATCTTGTATTAACTTACTTTGAAATCAATTATAAAACGGCTTTTTAGAAAAAGATGTCAAATTTATTCATACCATCCGCAAGCTTTTTTATTATCCCTTAGGGGATGCGTCTTTTTTATACATAAATCACTTTCGTTTTCCGGTTTTCCGGAATCTTTCAAGATAAAATCTCAATAAATAGGTATCAGAAAAATGAAATACTATGCTGACGTAAAAGCCAAACCTGACTTTGTCGGGATCGAAAAAGAAGTTCTCAAATTCTGGGATGAAAATAAAACCTTCGAAAAATCCGTGCATAATCGCGACGGCGCGGCGGAGTTTGTTTTTTATGACGGACCTCCCTTTGCCAACGGCACCCCGCACTACGGACATATCATGGTGTCTTATGTCAAGGACGTGGTCGCCCGCTTTCAGACGATGAACGGCAAAAAGGTTGACCGTCGCCTGGGTTGGGATTGCCACGGCTTGCCGGCGGAAATGTCGGCGGAAAAGCAACTGGGCGTCTCCGGCCGGAAACAGATTGAGGAGTTCGGCGTTGAAAAATTTAATGATTTTTGCCGTTCTGATGTTTTAAAATATTCCGGCATCTGGGTGGAAATGTTCAAACGCATCGGCCGCTGGGTAGATTTCAGCCGCGATTACAAAACCATGGACCTGCCGTTTATGGAAAGCGTCATCAACAACTTTAAGCAATTGTGGGAAAAAGGACTGGTTTATGAGGATTATCGCGTATTGCCCTATTCCTGGTGCGCCGAAACTCCTTTGTCGAACTTTGAGGTCAATCAGGGCTATCAGGACAAGACCGATAACGCCGTTACCGTCATGTTCAAACTTGAAAACGGCATGAACGTTTTGGTCTGGACCACCACGCCCTGGACGCTGCCTTCCAACCTGATGCTGGCCGTCGGCAACGACATTGACTATGCCGTTATGGAAGAAGACGGCCAAAAATATGTGTTGGCCGATGCTTTGCGCGGTCGCTATAAAAAACAGCTGGAAAACGCGGTCAAGGTTGCGGGCCTTAAGGGCCGCGATTTGGTCGGAATGGGCTATGAACCGATGTTTCCCTACTTTGCGCATTTGAAAGAAAAAGGTGCTTTCAAAGTTTTGGCGGGAGAATTTGTCTCGACGGAAGACGGTACCGGCATTGTGCATATTGCACCGGGTTTTGGTCAGGACGACTTTGAAGCCTGCCGCGCTTATGACGAGAACTTTCCGGTCGTCTGTCCGGTCGACGAAGCGGGGAAATTTACTGCCGAAGTGCCTGATTATGAAGGCAAACAAGTTTTTGAGACCAATGAGCCCATCATGCAGTGGCTGAAGGAGAAAGGCCTGCTGGTCAAAAAAGAACAATATACCCACTCTTATCCCTTCTGCTGGCGCACCGATACGCCGTTGATTTATAAGGCAATGTCTTCCTGGTTTGTCAAAGTGACGGATTTTAGGGACGATATGGTCAAAAACAATCAGCAAATCCACTGGGTGCCGGAGCATATTAAGGACGGCCGCTTCGGCAAATGGCTGGAAGGCGCGCGCGATTGGTCAATTTCGCGCAACCGCTTCTGGGGAACGCCGATTCCCGTCTGGAAGTCGGATAATCCCAAGTTCCCGCGGGTCGATGTTTTCGGTTCCGTTGCCGAAATCCGCGAGAAAACCGGCTTTAACGTGACGAATTTGCACAAGCCTTATATTGACGAAGTGGTTTATCCCAATCCGGACGACCCTTCGGGAAAAACGATGATGCGCCGGGTCGGCGACGTGTTTGACTGCTGGTTTGAGAGCGGCTCCATGCCTTATGCCCAGGTGCATTATCCTTTTGAAAACAAAGAATGGTTTGAAAATCATTTTCCGGCAGATTTCATTGTTGAGGCCATTGACCAAACGCGCGGCTGGTTTTATACCCTGACGGTTTTGTCGACGGCGCTGCACAACAAGCCGGCCTTCAAAAACTGCATCTGTACCGGACTTCTGATGGCCGAAGGCGGACAGAAACTTTCCAAGCGCCTGAAAAATTATCCGGATCCCAATAATGTTTTGGAGAGCATGGGGTCGGATACGTTGCGCTGGTTCCTGGTTTCTTCGCCGGTTTTGAAAGGCGGCAATCTGGCCGTTGACCTGGAAGGAAAAGAAATCGCCAAAGCGGCCCGTGTCGCGCTGATTCCTCTGTGGAACGCCTTTTATTTCTTTACCCTTTACGCCAATGCCGAATCATATAAGGCCAAAGAAATTCGGGTCTCCGAGGCGGCGATCGACAACTATATCCTTTCCAAACTCAAAAGGCTGAGCCTTGTGGCAAAACAGGGGCTTGAAACCTATGACGTCGCCTTGGCCTGCAACGAAACGGCTCAGTTTATGGAGATTTTGAACAACTGGTACATCCGCCGCTCTCGCGATCGTTTCTGGGAAGGCGACAAACAGGCTTTTGACACGCTTTATACCGTTCTGGTCAACCTGTGCAAAATTATTGCCCCGTTGCTGCCTTTTGTGACCGAACATGTTTTCAAAGCCCTGACCGGCGAAGAATCCGTTCATTTGACGGACTATCCTGCCTTGGATGATATTCGTCTGGATGAAAAACTGGTCGAGGAGATGGATTTTGTGCAGGAGCTTTGTTCCGCCGCCAAATTCATTCGCGAGGAGAAAAACCTGCGCAATCGTTTGCCTTTGGCTTCCCTGATGCTGATCGGCGCCGAACTAGCTCCCGCTTATCAAGAAATCGTCAAAGACGAATTAAACGTCAAAAGCGTCAAATTTGATGATGATTTGTCAAAATATGCCGAGAAAACCGTCTATCTTTATACGCCGCTTCTGGGCAAGGCCTTGGGCAAAGAGATGGGTGCGGTCATGGCTGCTTACAAACAGGGGCAGTGGACGCTCAATGCCGACGGAACGCTGGAGATTGCCGGCAAGACTTTGGACAAGACGCTGTTTGAAGTCCGCCTCAATATGAAGGAAGGCGTTGCCGGACAGGCCTTTGCCGAAAACCGAGCCGTCGTTACCTTGGATACGCATGTAACGGAAGAACTGCGCCGCGAAGGCATGGCCAGAGACTTTGTCCGCCTGGTTCAGACCATGCGCAAGGAGAAGGACTTTAACATTTCGGATCGTATTGAGCTGACCTATCAAACGGCCGATACCGAACTGGCCCGCGCCTTGGAAGAAAACAAGCTCTACATCGCTGAGCAGGTTTTGGCGGTAAAGATTGAAAAAAGCTGCACCGAAGGAACGGAGGCCGATATTGAAGGAAAACCGCTTTGTTTTGATGCCAAAGTTGCCTGAGAGGTCATAAAAAAATCCGCCTTCTGAATGAAGGCGGATTTTTTTGGCTTCGTTATTTATATTCAAAGAAGCTCTTGTCGACGCCGCAGGTCGGGCAAACCCAATCGTCCGGCAAATCTTCAAAAGGCGTATCGCCATCATAAATATAGCCGCAAACGGTGCAAATCCAGTGTTTTTCAGCTTCTGGAGAAGTCTTTTGTTCCTGAGAATCGGTCATGGGTGTCTCCTGTTTTTTTATGAATTTTTCAAAACTTTTAAGCACGTCGCTCTTAAAATAAGAACGATAGTCAAGATAAGTCAGCGGGTCTTCGTTTTTGCTGTCGTCCGCTTCAATCACTTCTGCCACAAAGAGCGTGTTGCTGTCAAAAACCGTTTCTTGAATCACTTTGCAGCGAAAGGTGGCGATGTTGTCCTTCAAATAAGGCAGGCCGTCTTTGACACAATAGTCCGCCTTGTCCCATTTGTTGACGTTTTTGCTGGTCTGAAAGCCGAAATTTGCCACAATGAACGGATCAATTTTTTTGCATAGGACGGATAAAGAAAACTCTTTGCTGCGGTCAATGCAGCCTTTGGTGTAAGAGGTGTTGGAGCAGGACAGGGCAATCACCACCGGCTTGTTGGCCACCTGCATCACAGCGTCGACAATGCTGCCGACAAAACGGTCGCCGTCTTTGGCTCCCAAAACATATAAGCCGTGTGTCAGTTTGTATAAAGCGTCAAGGTTCATGGCATTTCCTTTCAAGGGTTAATAATGCGGCGGCGGGGTTTCTTCGCTGAGCGGACGAATGTCGTTTTCGGCGCAGGCGTTCAACAAGTAGCGGTTTTGCATTTTCAACCGGTCGATGGTTTTGCCTTGTTCGATGATGACGCTGTTAAGCTCTTCAATCGTTCTTTCGGCTCGGGCCAGCGCCAATTCGATGTTGACGAAGCGATTTTCGATATCTTTCATCAAGACTTTCCTTTTATGAATTTTTCTTTATACTAACATGATATAATATCAATACAACAAAATTTAATCCTAAAGGTTAAAAATGCCGCTGAAGTTAGAAATAAACGAGGAGTTTCGCCGAGCATTTGCCCTGGTTGAAGAGGGAAGACGCCATCTCTTCGTGACCGGTAACGCCGGCACCGGCAAATCGACCTTTTTGGATTATTGCGCCGAACAGGCCTCCGGGAACTTGGTTTTGCTGGCACCGACGGGCGTTGCCGCCTTGAATATTCGCGGTCAAACGATTCATCGCTTCTTCAATTTTCCGGTAGATGTGACGCCGGATAAAATCATGCGTCGACAGATTCGTCCGCGCAGCAAAAAGATGTTCCAAAGCCTTCGCACCATCGTGATAGACGAAGCGTCGATGCTGCGTGCCGATCTTTTAGATACAATTGACGTTTTTTTACGTTTGTACGGTCCTTCTTCGCAAGAGCCTTTCGGGGGAATTCAAATGGTTTTTGTCGGCGACCTCTGCCAACTTCCTCCCGTCGTTTCTCCGGCAGAAAGAGGTCATTTTTCCGAGCAGTATGCCACGCCGTATTTTTTTAGTGCCCGCGTTATGGAAGAGATTGATTTGGAAGTGGTCGAATTTAACAAGATTTACCGCCAGCGTGATCGTGATTTTATAGACCTTTTAAACCGCATTCGCGAAAATACCGTCACCACCGCGGACCTGGCCCTGCTCAATACCCGCGTCGGCTTGCCTGATCAAGCGGACGGACTGATCGATTTTCCGGTTGTCCTTACGGCTACGAATCAGCTGGCGGCGGCGGTTAACCGGCGGGAATTGGAGGCCTTGCCCGGACGTCTTTATCAACATGCCGCCGAAGTTGACGGCAGCTTTGAGACGGCGTCTTTTCCCAATGACGACATGTTGACGTTTAAGCTCGGCGCTCAGGTAATGTTTTTAAACAATGATGCTAAAAACCGCTGGGTAAACGGTTCCGTCGGTCGGATTGAGGCCGTGACGGAAAATGGCGGTCGCCTCAAACATGTCAAAATCCGGCTGCGGCACAATCACCGGGCGGTGGAAGTTTTTCCTTATACCTGGGAGCTTTTCAAATATCGTCTGGAAAACGGCGAAATCGTCTCGGAAGCTGTCGGTTCTTTCACCCAGTTTCCTTTTCGCCTGGCATGGGCGGTAACCATTCATAAAAGCCAGGGCAAAACCTTTGATCAAGTGGAAATTGACCTTGGACGCGGCAGTTTTGCACCGGGACAGCTTTACGTCGCGTTGAGCCGAGCCGTGTCTTTTGAGGGAATTCGCTTAAGTCGTCCGGTCCGGCGTGAAGATGTTTTTACCGATTCGCGCCTTGCGGCGTTTATGGCCTGCTATAACGATCGGCCCACGCCGGAAAATCTGAAGCGTCATCTGTTGGCGCAAGCCATTGCCGCCCAGCGAAAGGTGGAAATTATCTATTGCAAACCAAACCGCGAGGAGAGCCGGCGCATTATCGTACCGTTGAGCCTGCGCGGCGAGAACTTGCTTGCCTTTTGCACACAGCGCCAAGAACAGAGGACTTTTTCTTTGCCGCGGATCAGAAAAATCTTTCTAACCCCGCGCGGAACGTGATTGACAATAAAAATCCCCGATCTGATGTCAGAACGGGGATTCCTTTTACATTTAAAGCTTTTCGACTTCCTTCTCCAGAAGTTCATAATAAATTTTTGAACGATTGTCAAATCTTTGGTAATACGCGATCACGTTTTTTGTTGAATGATAGACAAAAATATGCTATTTATGAAACATATAAAGTATAATTATATCCTTTTGTAGAAGGGAAGAACGAGACCGCCGGTTATGAGTACAAGGTTTATTTTTCTTCAAAAGGAGAGTTGAAACTTGTCGTCCTTAAGCGAAAATCTCGCTCGGTGATGATGGTTTCCTGGAAAGAAGAGTATGATAACGAGGAAGTGCAAAAGCTAAAACCCAACGGAGATTCTTTTTCCGAGTGTTGCCGCTACCTGACCACTTTTCGCGAAGAACGCAAACTTGTCGGAAAAACCTTTACCTTCCAGTCTTTGAATCAAAAAGAAAGCATAAGCTTTGTTTTGCGGAACGACAGATGGGAAAGCGAAGGGCAAATATCTCAAGAAACGCGCTCTTCGTGGTTGAAACCTTTGTAAAAAGCCCAAAGCCTGCATCTTTAATCAGATGCAGGCTTTGTCGTTTGGCAAAACCGTTATTTTGCCGCCCTTGGTCAGAAAACCAAAGTCTTTAAAACGAAAAAAACACCCGCAAGGGGTGGTTTTTCAGTGGTCGGAGTGACTGGACTCGAACCAGCGACCTCTACGTCCCGAACGTAGCGTTCTACCAGGCTGAACTACACTCCGAAATACCCGCCTTTATTAGCACTTAATTTTGAGATTAGCAAGTAGTTTTTTATTATTTTTCAAAATTTCTTTCCAGCTGTTCGATAATGTAAACAAGATTAGTCGTAAACAATTTAACCGAGATGGCAAGCAATATAATACCGAAAAATTTCTGTAACATGTAAATCAGCCCCGGTCCGAGGATCCGTTCAATCCGTTTGGTCAGGCGCAAAACCATGTAAATTACCGCCATATTGGCCAAAACCGCTGCTAAGATATTAATGTCAGCATATTGCGCGCGCAGAGACAAAAGCGTCGTCAAAGCGCCGGCGCCGGCAATCAGCGGAAAAACCACCGGTACAAACGTGGCGTCTTTGGGCGCGTCGGCATGGTCTTTGAAAATGTCAATGTCCAGCAACATTTCCATGGCAATGATGAAAATGATCAACGAACCGGCGGTGGCAAAAGAGGTAATGTCTACCCCGAACAAATTCAAGAAAGCCTCACCGACGTAAAAGAAAATCAAAAACATGCTCAGGGCGATCACGGTAGCCCGCAACGGGTAGATTTTCTTGCCGCGCTTTTTGAGGTTTAAGATCACCGGAATCGAACCGGTGACGTCAATAACTGCGAATAAAACGAAAAACGCGCTCATAAATTGTTGCATGTCAAAAGCTTGAAACATTTTTCCTCCCGGTTTTGCTGGTTTTGTTGATGTCATAGCATAAATTTGGGGGAAGTCAACCGCAATCGGCCGTTTTTTGTCGGAAAAATGCCTTTAATTTTGGGCCAAACTGCTTATGTTAAAAGAGATTTTGATGCCTGAAAACCAAAGGTTAAGAGATTCTTAATAAAAAGCTTGCAAAAATAATTTTTTTTGCTATATTAAACAAAAATAGCTGTAATTAACAAAATAATCCGGCAAAATGCCAAATTTGGGGAAAATTGATGAAAAAACTTTTACTTTTGTCATGCTTATTTTTGCTGTCGGCCTGCGCCTGCTTTCAAAGTGATGAAGAGCCTGCCCAGCCCGTCCGCGAAACCAGAACTTACAAACCTGCCGTTTATGTCGAAGACGATTCGTATAAAGGGTATGTTGATAACGTCTGCTCCGACTGTCGGTTGGCACAGCGACGTTATGTCATCGTAAGACGTCCGGCTCCGGTCGTTTACCGTGACGCGTATTACTATCAGGATGAGGCGCCGCGCCCGGTTTATCGGAGCGCTGATGTCGAACCCTGCAAGGAAACCGTCCGCGAGACCCGTGAACCCGTGGAAATCGTCTACAAAAAAACGACTTACCGTACGGTTTATGAGCCCAAGACTTACTCTGACGTAAGTTATGAAAAGGAACCTTATCGCGGCTGCCCGGAAAACGGAGCTTGCGGCGAATAGGCGTTTTCATGTAAAATAACCAGTCTCCAAGGCTGCCGCTGTTTTTTTCAAACGGCGGCAGTTTTTTATAGCTTTATTAATCAGAGTCGTGTAAAAACAAAACAGTTGCAACAACTGATGAGGTCTGAATGTTTCTTTTGGTGTCTTTTGCCCTGACGGCGATTGCCGTGTCATTTTTATGTTCCGTTTTTGAGGCGGCTTTGCTCTCCGTTGTCCCGAGTTATGTCGCCCAGCTTGAAGAAACCAGTCCTCGTTTGTTTAAAAAAATTTCGGCTTTTAAGCAAAATATCGATACGCCGATAGCCGCGATTCTGACGTTGAACACCATTGCCCATACCGTCGGAGCGGCCGGAGTCGGCGCTCAGGTGAGCGAACTTTGGGGAAACAGTTATTTGGGAATAGCTTCTGCTATTATGACTTTTGCCATTTTAGTATTTTCCGAAATCATCCCCAAGACCATCGGCGTTACTTATTGGCGGCAGCTGATTCCGGCGATGTGTTTTTCTTTGGATGTCATGATTTTCATTTTGCGGCCGTTCTTGTACCTTTCGGAGTTTATCACCCGGCTGTTCGGCGGTAGCGGACAGACCTCAAATATCCGAGCGGAAATCAAGGCTTTGGCCAAAATGGGCAAGGAAGAAAAAGTGATTGACGAGGCCAAATGTCGCATGATCACCAACATCATCAATTTGCCCGAAGTCAAGGTAAAAGACGTGATGACGCCGCGAACCGTGGTGCGTTGCGTCAAACCCGGCGTAACGGTCAGTCAATTTGAAAAACTCGCTGCCGACATTCCCTTCTCGCGAATTCCGCTGATAGACGAAGACAAGCAGCTTTTTTTGGGATATGTTCACAAATCCTGTGCCTACAAGTCGGTAGGGACGGACCCGGTGGAAAAATACGTGCATCAGATGCCGACGGTCTATTCCGACGCCCATTTGGAATATGTCTTTGCCCTGATGCTGGAAAACCGCAATCACATTGCACTTGTTGTTGATCAACACGGCACTTGGCAGGGAATCATCACTTTGGAAGACATCATTGAAACCATCCTCGGCAATGAGATTATGGATGAAAGCGATACCGTGGCGGACCTGCGCCAATATGCCAAAATCAAATGGGACAACAAGAAAAAGTCTCTTCATTTAAACTAAGTTGGGGTTAAGCCCGACTCTTCGGTTGCTTCCCGGCGACAAAATCCCTTATAGTAAAGCCGTAACAAAAAAGAGATTGCCGATGGACAAGCAGTATCAAATATATAACGGAGATTGCCTTGAAGTTTTGAAAACCATGGCCGACGAAACTTTTGACCTGATTTTCGTCGATCCGCCTTATCTTCTTTCCGGCGGCACCACTTGTTTTAATGGTAAACTGGTCTCGCTTGACAAGGGCGACTGGGACCAAAGCCGCGGAATTGAACAGGATTTCGAGTTCCACAAGGCCTGGCTGGCCGAATGCCGCCGCTTGCTCAAGCCCGACGGCGCGATTTGGGTTTCCGGCACTTACCATAATATTCATGCCTGCGGTTTGGCAATGATGCTGCTGAATTATCATATTTTAAATGAAGTCGCGTGGTTCAAGCCCAATGCCGCTCCGAATCTCTCTTGCAAATATTTTACTGCCAGCCATGAGACGCTTCTTTGGGCGCGCAAAAGCAAAAAAAGTCGTCATTATTTTAATTATGACGCCATGAAAAACGGCGATTTCCCGCGCGATTTTATCAAAAAACCGCACACTCAGATGCGAACGGTCTGGGCCATCCCGACCACCCCGCCGGAGGAAAAGCTTTGCGGCCGTCATCCGACGCAGAAGCCCTTGGCGTTGTTGGAAAGAATCATTACCGCCTCGTCGCCGGAAGGCGCTTTGATTTTGGATCCCTTCATGGGGAGCGCCACGACCGGTGTCGCGGCTTTGCGCCTCAATCGCCGCTTTGTCGGTATTGAACTCGATCCCGGTTATTATGCTTTGGCCGAAAAGCGCCTGCAAGCAGAACTCAAGCGGCCGCGCCCTTTGTTGTGATTTTTTAACAAAGAGATTGTCGAAACGTTCCTATTTTGGTATAATCACAATATGTCAATCAGGCTGGGAAGGAGAAACTTATGACAGAACCACAGGTCTTTTATTACAGCAGAAGAAAACTCGCGCTTTATTTGCTTTTTAACGTGACGCTGCTGCTTCTGGCGATCTTTTTTACGTTGACGATTTTTCCCGAATACCCCGAAATTTATTATCCCTCTTTGCTGTTTTGCGCCGCGGCCGTCCTCGGCTGCCTGTTCGTCTTGCTGGTGCGCCGTCCTTTGGCGGTGATAAGCGGCGAGAGCATCAAAATTGACCGTGCCCGGCCGGTTTTGTGGAAAGATATTGCCGCCGGACGTTTGACGGCGGTGGGAAAAGGAAAGTTCCAAAAAGCGATCATCGCTCTAACGCTGAAGAAAAATTGTTCCTATGAGTTAAATCTGGTGCAAAAGCTTTCCGCACTCAGCGATTTCGGCGCTTATTCGATCCCGCTTTATGCCATGGATCGATCGGAAGCCGAAAAAATCACCAAAGAGCTCAAAAAACATCTTAAAACCAAGATGAAGTAAAAACGTCGTTGGGTCTTATCATTTGTCGGTGAAAACGTTAAGCGGGCTTTTTCCGATATTCCCGGTGGCGAAGCCGTTGCCTTCATGAAAAATATAGACGGTGTCGTCGCCGATGTTTCCGGTGGTCATATCGTTGTCCGTCTGCGTAAAGACACGGTCGCTGCCGATGCGGCCGCTGGTGATGCCGTTGCGATCCGAAAACGTTTGGATAGATTCTCGGCCGATATGGCCGGTCGTCGTTCCGTCGTCATACTTCCAAATCTGTGCAAATTCTCCGTTGATGATACCGCTGCAATAGCCGCTGCTGTCGCAACTGATAACCGATGCTTCAGCAGAAAAGGCAAAAACCAACGTCGTTGCCCCCACAATGTTTCTGACGAATTTTTTCATGATTGCCTCCTTTTTCTTTAATTAAAACATATTTTTTATAATGTTGCAATCTTAAATTATGTTAAAAATATAATATAATTTAAGGTTGTGTAAATCGGTCTTTGTCTAACTTTTTCATGACAAAAATAAATTTTGTAAAACAGTGTTGAATTATGCAAAAGGAGAAGCATATCAATTTTAACTTGATAAAATGAACAAGAGCCTATTAAATGGGAGAAGAAAATGAGACGTTTCAATATCTTTTGGGTTTTGTTTTTGAGTCTTGAGACGTCTTTAGCTTTTTCCGCTGATCAGGCAGATTATGTCGTTCCTGCTTCGGGATCCCTGACTCAAGCAATAGCAGAAGCAAACAAAAAGACTAATTCTGATGCTTATAAGATTGACGTTAAGGGGGATCATGCCGATTCTGCAAGCGTTAAAACCAACACCGTCATAACAGGAATAGGCGAAGCAAAGCCCAATCATAGCGGAACGCTGAGTTATAGCGGCTCCGGTATCAATTCGGAAATTACCAATGTCACGTTCAAAGACGGAAAAGGAACTGCCATTAGAAACGGCAGCATGCCAGGCGTCATCATTGTTCCCCATAATAGAGATAAAACAATAATCGGTAGCTCTAATATGATATATTTTACTATTTTCATTGGTTTTTCTTTTTATTTACTTTTTATCTGAGGACGAATTTGGGACGTGTCCCAAAATTTATTTTTATAATATTCCTTAACTATTGCAAGAAATTATTTTGATACAATAAGCCCCAAAAAGATAAAGGAATCCTGCCGGCTCGTTTAAAGCAATTTAATTTCGGCCAGTCAAAGCCTGCCGGTTCATTAGCTCCGTATTAATTGCTGTATACCGAAAGCATATGGGGTTGAGATCTCAGGCGAGATTTTATTGATTCGTTTAACCGGATTTTCAACATTGACGATTATGCTCAAATACGTCTTAATCTTGGAGGTTGGGAAATGAAAAGGTTTTATTTTATATTTACCGTAATATTGTTGTTTAGCTTTAATGCTTATGCCGAAATATTAAATGATAATGAGTATGAATTATACCTATGTCAGGAAAAATATATTCAAAAAAGGCAAGAATGCACTGAAACTTGGAGCATAAAATGTTATGATTTCCTTACCAATATAAACAAGAAAGCACAACAGTGTTACAAAAGTACGGCAATAAAAATTTTAACACAATTTTATAATTTGTCTGAAAAAGATGCTCAAGCCAAAATAGATAAATATATTAGCTTTATTTATGATGAATATCTATTTTTATATAATAATACAAATTACTGTAAGCAAAATAATTGTGGTGTATCTCCATATTTGTATAGCGAATACACCACAACACAGGAACTTTATGATTATATTTACAAAATGATAAAGTCAGTATCGGCTCATAATTAATATTTATCGAATCTATTTTGGTGTCCTTTTTCAAATACACGTTGAGACGGATCATTATTTAAATACTGTTCCTCTATCTTTTTTACATTCTCAATAAATTTTTCTTTTAGAATTTTATAATCAGTATTTTTTATGGCATTTAATGTGTTGGGACCAATTATTCCATCGTCTGCAATTTCCAAAGCTCTTTGTAAATTCTTAATTGCTGTAGGTTGCCCTTGGACAATACTATCATCCAAAACAATATCTGCCATTTCATCCGGAAGTTGATAAATTTTTGTATTTTTCCAATAATCTCTGAACAGAATCATATTAGCTCTTTCTTGTGTTAAATTTTTTATATCTTCACCAGGATACCAACGGCTGCTTATTCCAAATTTTGTTTCACCTCCACGGTCATTAGGATGATTGACATATCCGCCTTCATTGGTCTTTATTCTGTTATTCATAATATTTTGGAAACGTTTATCATTAAGCATTTCATTAATATCTTTTTCATTAAAGTCTTTTCCGTAAAGAGCGTAATCAATATTATTTGTTTTAGGGGCATTTTCCGTAATATTAGTTTTCGTGTTTTGAGTAATTTTATATAAACCAGCATTATTGCCGATTGGTTTCTGAGATAAAACAGTATTGATTTTAGCTCCTCCTTCCAATACACTTTTAGCCATTGATTGTGGTAAAGACAAACTTTGAGCAGAAGGTTTTTCATTAGATTTAATATTATTAAAGATATTAGAAATTCTGCCCATAAAGGAACCTTCTTCTTTATTTTGTGAAGATTTTCTAGAAGTAAGATAACTAAAATCATTTTCCAATAAGTTATTTTTTCTAGCTGTATAATTTTTATAAGAGTCTTCCTTAGATTTTTGCAGAGGCTTATAAGTCATGTTATCGGAAGATGCTAAGTCGTTTTTCAACTCTTCTTCCGGGTCATCTTGAGTAATATAACGAATAAGATTAGACATTTTTGTATCCTTTCAAAATGGTTTAAAATAAAAAAATCCGAAGAACTTAATCTTCGGATTTTTTGACACACTTATCCTAAGTGATATTTTATTCATAACAAAAAACGATTCTCTTTTCAAGATATAATAAAAATATCAACAACTATTGCAAGAAGTTGTTTTGACACAAAAAGCAATTTAATTTCGGCCAGTCAAAGCCTGCCGGTTCATTAGCTCCGTATTAATTGCTGTATACCGAAAGCATATGGGGTTGAGATCTCAGGCGAGATTTTATTGATTCGTTTAACCGGATTTTCAACATTGACGATTATGCTCAAATACGTCTTAATCTTGGAGGTTGGGAAATGAAAAGGTTTTATTTTATATTTACCGTAATATTGTTGTTTAGCTTTAACGCTTATGCCGAAATATATCACGGCATTGATATAGATAAAGTCTATAATCAAAGTGATTGGAGCGGTAAAGATAAAATAAAAGAAATTATTGATGATTATTCATTACTGCGTCAATTTAATAGTGATTTAAATCGATGCGCTAAAAATAGCAATCAATTCGATTGTATGGATAATCTTACACAAAATATCATGCAGCATTTTTATCATGATAACTATGAAAATAATATAAATGATTACCGAAATTACGTTAAATCAACTTTAGCTGTTTACGGTGTTGCCTATTGTTTAAATAAATATGATATTCCCTCAGGTACTGTTTGTGAACAGGAAAAGAATGCCCATGCTAATAAACTTATAAGACAATATATAGAGACATTGTTGTTTCAAGTAGAGAATAAAATTAACATATTTAATTTTATTAAAGATTATAAATAAACTTCTACTGGCCCCAAGATAAAACAGCAAAATGACAGGTAAAAGAAAAAGCTTTATAACCTGTTGATTATAAAGCTTTTTTCAATGGTTGCGGGGGCAGGATTTGAACCTGCGGCCTTCAGGTTATGAGCCTGACGAGCTACCGGGCTGCTCCACCCCGCGATAAGACTTGCCATTAAAGACAGCGTAGAAATACGCTTTTTTCCTCAGCTTGTCAAGCCTAAATTCATAAATATTTTAAAAAAACAGCGAAATCGCCAAAGCAAAAATCAAAACAACCGCAATAATCCAGTGCTGCCACTTCATTTTTTTATCCTTTTTCTGCAAAAGATTAATTAAACAGCACCAGAGAAAGAACCACCAAAGCAAAAACGATCATTGAAATGATTGTATGTTTTATGCGCCACTGCACCAAACTTTCTCCTTCCGGTTGTTTCTCTGTTACCGCCGATTAATATAATCCGCCGATAAGAATATTAAAGAGGCGGGGTGTCTTCCCGATCAAGTTTCAATTTTCTGGCCAGCCAGGGGAGGGAGTTTCCCTGCAACAAAACTGAAATGATGACCAAGAAAAAAATGAGGTTGAACAAAAACTGCGAATTGGGGATTCCTTGCATCAGCGGATAAGTTGCCAAAATAATCGGCACGGCGCCTTTAAGCCCGGCCCAACTGACAAATATTTTTTCGTTCGTGGAAAAATCGCTGCGCACCAAGCACAGAAACACCATCAGCGGTCGCGAGACGAAAATCAGGAACAGCGTCGCGGCAAAGCCGATGCCGAAAACCTCGCCCAATTCATGAGGATTGACCAAAAGGCCCAAGATCAAAAACATTCCGATTTGCATGATCCATGACAAGGCGTCGTTGAAGCGGATAAATTGCCGCCGTTGCAGAAAAGCGTTGTTTCCCATAACGATTCCCGCCAGATAAACTGCCAGAAAACCGTTACCGTACAACAGCTGCGTCAGGCTGAAGATAATCAGCACCACGCTGATGCCGAAAACCGGGTACAATCCCTGATACGGCAAAGACCAGCGGCATAAAATCAAAGAAGCCAGTTTCCCGAGAGACAGGCCAAAAAAGACGCCCAAACTCATCTGCAGAGCAAACATTTGTAAAAATTCGGGCAGCCGCACATTTTCCTGAGTCAAAACGGCCATGGCCCCCATGGACAGGAACACCGCCATCGGATCGTTGCTGCCGGATTCAAACTCCAGCAGCGATTTCAGGCGTCCTTTGATCTGCATGTTGGAAGAACGCAAAATGGAAAAGACCGCTGGTGCGTCGGTTGAAGAAACAATAACGCTGAGCAACAGTGAGGTGGCAAAAGAAAGTTCAATGACGTAATAAGCGAAGAAAAACAAAAACAGCGCCGTCAGAAAAACGCCAAGCGTCGATAAAACGCTGCCCCTGGCCAAAACGCCCTTAACGCTGTTCCAACTGGTTTCCAGACCGCCGGAATACAAAATAAAAGCCAAAGCCACGGTACCGATGTAGTTGGTCAGCCGCGCGTTCTGAAACTGAATTCGACCGATCCCGTCGCTTCCGGCCAGCATTCCCAATGCTAAAAACAGCAATAAAGAAGGGATCCCGAAACGATCGGAAATCTTGTTGGCAAACACGCATAGCAACAGGAGCAGCCCGGCCACTCCCAAAAAAATCTCGATTTTCATTCAGTATCTCCGGCGTTTTTTCTGAATATAGGCGTTTTGTTGAAATTAACAAGTTCGTATTTATATACTCTTTGATAAAAATAAAAATTTAATTAAGGAGGTTCTGATGAACAACGAAAATAACCTGACGTCGACCGATTCTTTGACAACCATTCCCGTTATCGGCGACGCGGCGCCGGCATTTAGGGCGGAAAGCACGTCCGGTCCCATCAATTTTCCCGAAGATTATAAAGGCAAATGGGTGATCTTGTTTTCTCATCCGGCAGATTTTACACCGGTCTGCACTTCAGAAATCGCCACCTTTGCAGCTTTGCATGACGAATTCCTGGCAATGAATGCCGAACTTCTCGGAGTATCGGTCGATAGTGTCAGTTCCCACCTGGCTTGGATGAAAAACATTCAGGACAAAATCAATTATAAAAGATATAACGGGCAGGAATTCAAATATCCGCTGATTGCCGATGTCAAAATGGACGTTGCCAAAAAATATGGAATGATTCAGCCTCATTCCAGCGATACCAAAGCCGTCCGTGCAGTGTTTTTTATTGATCCTAAAGGGATTATCCGCGCTTTGATTTATTATCCTTTGTCCAATGGTCGCAATTTTGAAGAATTGAAACGCATTTTGCTGGCCATGCAGACGACCGATGAATACGGTGTGGCGACCCCGGCGGATTGGCAGCCCGGCGAAGACGTGTTGATTTCGGCGCCGGCAACGATCAAAGATCTGAATACGCGTGAAGAGAAAGCGCCGGAAGACGCCAAATGCGAAGACTGGTTCTTTTGTACCAAACCTTTACCGCAAAAGAAAAAAGTTGCCTGATAAGTACTTTTGCAGAAAAGCCGCCCGATGGGCGGTTTTTCTGTCTAAATAGACTGATCTGGGTTCAATAGATTATATCCAAAAAGTGAGATTGGCTGAGGAAAAAGCTTGCAAGACTTTTGAGGCAGTTTCTCGTTTCTTTTATAGTATGTTCATAGATTGTCATGAAATCATAAAATATTATGTATAGAAATGAGTAACAGTATCAGTTTAACCGCCTCGATGCGATCAAACTTACTCAGCCTGCAGAATATTGCGGGACAGGTTGATCTTACTCAAAACCGTCTTTCGACCGGATTGAAAGTCAATTCGGCGATTGATAATCCTTCGTCATACTATACTGCTGTTTCTTTGAACAACCGCGCCAGTGATTTGTCGGCATTGCTGGACTCGATGGCACAAGGGATCCAAACCATCAAAGCGGCAACGGAAGGTTTGGAAGCCGGGGCCAAATTGTTGGAACAAGCTTCGGCCACGGCGACGCAGGCTTTGGAGACGGTGAACGTTCCGGCCAAGTCCTGGTTTGAGGAACAAGAAGGTGTGGCAGCGGTGGTTTCGACCAAAGAAGAACTGTTGGCGGCGATCGATAGCGGCAAGAAAGGTGACATCGTCATTTACGGTCAAATTGACATGGGCAATACTGCCATTACCTTGAAAGAAGGGCAAAACCTGACCGGAATTGGCGCTTACGGAATTACCGACAATGAGCGCGGCAAATTCTCGGCGCTTAATTTTGATGTCACCGGGGCGGTGGTGGCAAATGGGTTTGTGGCAATGATTAA
>CAKQMD010000016.1 GCA_934254925.1 uncultured Alphaproteobacteria bacterium | reverse complement strand
CAAAGACACGCCGCCGGAGTATCAAAAAGTCGAAGGAGAGACCTATATCCAACCGCCTTTGCCGAATCTGACATATTGGGCGACGTCGCAGGTTTATGAGAAAAAGACCGACGGCAAGCAGTATGCTGAGATTATTAAGCAATATGATTCTCTGATCAAGGACAGCTCTTACAAAGGGATTAATCTGTTGCGGGAGCAGGATTTGACGGTGACTTTTAACGAAAATCGGTCGGCGCAGCTTTCCGTGCAAGGAAAAGACGCTTCGGCCCAAGCTTTGGGCTTGGTGACCACCGATTGGCAAAACCAAGGTGATGTGGTCAAATCAATCCAAGAACTGACTGACGCGCTTAATCAAATCCGTCAAATGAGTTCGGAATTGGGCAATTACTATTCAATTGTTACCACGCGAGAAAACTTCACGCAAAATCTGATTAACGTTTTGACCGAAGGCGCCGACAAGTTGACTTTGGCCGATATGAATGAGGAATCGGCCAATATGTTGGCCCTGCAAACCAGGCAGCAGCTGGCGGTCAATTCTTTGTCTTTGGCCTCACAAGCCT
The DNA here is from genome assembly GCA_934254925.1 of uncultured Alphaproteobacteria bacterium. Classification (GTDB taxonomy): domain Bacteria; phylum Pseudomonadota; class Alphaproteobacteria; order RF32; family CAG-239; genus CAKQMD01. The sequence goes on along the minus strand of CAKQMD010000016.1, from coordinate 36,479 downwards.
CGCAGTCGATTTTGAAGTTGTTTTAAGCTCTAATCTTTATCCGCATAAGGATTCTTGGTTTTGCGGACAGTAATGCGAAGAGGAATGCCGCCTAAATCAAACGTTTCACGCAGACTGTTGGCGATATAACGCAAGTAGGCGTCCGGCAGCCCCTCCGGATTGCTGGAAAAAATGTAAAATGACGGCGGACGCGTTTTAGCCTGTGTGATGTAGCGCAACTTGATCCGACGTTTGTTTTTGCCGAGCGGCGGTGCGTAATTGTCTATCAGCTCATTAAACCATTGGTTCAACGGCGCCGTGGGTATCCGCAAATTCCAACGATCATATACCTTGAAAACCGCTCGCATCAATTTGTCCAGCCCCTCACCTTTCAACGCGGAGATCGTCACCGTCGGAACGCCTTCCGCCTGAGTCAACGAGGTTTTCAGCTTATAGTTCAACTGCTCCAACGCTTCCTTGCGGTTGGCAATGTCCCATTTGTTGACGGCAATAACCAAAGCGCGTCCTTCATCCAATACCTGACGGGCAATGGTTAAATCCTGCTTATCCAAAACAGCGTCGGCATCCAAAACCAAAACAACAACCTGAGCCATAAAAGCCGCATGTTTGGTGCTGGCAGCCGACATTTTTTCCAAAGAATCGCTGATTCGCGACTGGCGACGCAGCCCCGCCGTATCAACCAAATTGACCTTGCGACCTTGCCACTCCCAAGCTGTGGTAATGGCATCGCGCGTTACTCCGGCCTCAGGACCGGTCAGCATTCTCTCGTCTTTCAGCAATGCATTGACCAAGGTCGACTTGCCGACGTTTGGACGGCCGACGATCGCCAACTGCAACGGTCGGCGTTTGTAACTTTCATCGTCTTCTTCCGGCGCCGCAACAATCTCGGTTGCCGGAGCGGCTTTTTTCGGCTGATCATATTCTTTGAGGGCTTCATAGAGGTCCTGCAACCCTAAACCATGCTCCGCGGAAAAAGGAATCGGCTGGCCGAACCCCAGTTTGTAGGCTTCTCCGACGCTGTCTTCCTGCAGTTTGCCTTCGCATTTGTTCGCCAACAAGATAACCGGCTTATGGCTTTGTCGCAAAAGCTCGGCAAAATGTTCGTCATAAGGCTGCAGGCCGTCACGGGCATCATACAAAAACAGGCTGACATCCGCTTCCGCAATGGCGCGCCGGGTTTGCTCCCACATTCTTTTTTCCAAAGAATCTTCCTTGGAATATTCATAACCGGCGGTATCTACCACCGTAAACTGCAGATCATACAGTTTGGCGGCCGCCTCTTTGCGATCACGGGTGACGCCGGGCTTGTCGTGCACGATGGCCAACTTGCGACCGACCAACCGGTTGAAAAGTGTCGATTTTCCGACATTGGGCCGACCGATGATTGCAATTTTTAAACTCATACCTTGTTCCTATTTATAAGCAATGATGTCAGCATCATTGGTGGTTAAAATCGTTGCCGAATCGGCAACCACCGGAGAAACCTCCACGCCGTCGGACACCGAAAGATAACTGATGATCTCGCCGGTGTAGGGCGAAACGGAGAAGACATAGCCGTTGGAAGTGGCAGCAATCAGGCGATTGCTGACCAAAACCGGCCCCGAGGCAAAGACACCGTTCTTCTCATCATCTTCCTCGCCGTTGGGCAAGGTGGTGTTCCAAATGATCTTGCCGGTGTCTTTTTCAAGCGCAACCAGCTCAAAGTCATTACTTAAGAGATACAAATAGCGGCCGGCGACCCAGGGCTGATTGTCGGAAGAGACTTCCCGCTGCCACAGGCGGGAACCGGTGCGCAGGTCAATGGCGGCCAGCAAGCTGTTGTTGCCGACGACAAACACCTTGTCATCCGCAATCACGGGATTGGCCTTGATGGCGGTGATGTCAGCCAGGGCATTGGTCCGTTTGGGAGAAACGATCATGTCTCCCCAAAGCGGCGTTCCCGTCGAGGCTTTGAAAGCGCGAAGCTCGCCGTTGGAAAAAGCCGCAACCAAAACATCCTGCCGCGGACTGTAGGCCGGACTGGCACCGCCGACAACCGTGGTCATTTCCGTCGAAGTCTCATATTTCCACAACTCCTTGCCGTTTTTGGCGTCCAGAGCGATCAGTTTATTGGCGATGGTTTGCACAAAGACCAAATTGTTGTTGACGGTCGGAGCAATGCGGATCGGGGCTTCGGTATCATAGCGCCACAAGACATTGCCGCTGACCATATCTTGGCAGAAAACGCCGCCGAAACCGGTGGTGGCATACAGCTTCTTGTCAAAAACGGCCAAGCCGGCACCTTTCATGGCCACGGACTTATCGTCGCGGTTTAGGGGTTTTAAGCGACGCGACCAGATCTTTTTGCCGTTATCCAACCTGAAAGCGCTGACCTCGGCGTCGGCATCAATGGTAAAAACAACCTGATGAGCGACGATCGGCGCGGAAATGAGAAAATCGCGCTTGGACGAACCTTCGCCAAACGAGCTGCTCCAAGCCTCTTTCAGTTTATCCCCAGCGGCGAGGTGTCCGAGGTTATGTTCTGAGTTTCCGCCGTTTTGTGACCATTGGGAATTTTCATAAGGTTTGGGAAGCTTTATCTTGTAAGCCCCGGGAGCATAGTCGGGCGCCAGATCGTAATTTTCCTTCAAAACGGCCAGACGTTCGCCGTCAAGCTGAATTTTATCCTTACTGAAAAGGCCACAGCCCGAAAGCGCCAAAACCAAAGAACACAGTACTGTTTTTTTGAGTATCGAAACGGTCATGAAACTTTTCTCCGTTAATTTTGAGGATCTGAAATAATCGAGAGCATATCCCGTGCCCTAACCTTGAGACTGTCGGGAATTTCGGGCGTGTCGGCAATTTCACGATAAAGCGTTTGAGCAGCAGAAACATTGCCCTCGCGCAGTTCCAACAAAGCCAGCATTTCCTTGGCGATCGGGCTCCATTTGCCATTTGAACCCGCCAGAGGCTGTAACAAGGCTTCAACTTCCGCACGCGGCGCATTGTCCAGCTTGTAAGACGCCAGTTTAACGGCGGCAACGTCTTTTAGCTCCGGCATAAGATCATCGTCGTCCACCAGGTTTTGCAGCAAGGCGGCGGCTTCCTCGGTTTTGCCCTGAGCAAGGCGGACGTTGGCCATCTGCAGGCGCGCCAGCTCACTGTATATGCCTTTTTTATCAACGATTTGCTGCAACAAGGACAGACTTTCTTCATAACGGCCCTGAGTCTCCAAAGACATGGCGACGGCAAAGGCGTTGGAAAGCTCTTCATACCCTTTGTTACGCCAATTTTTGATGCTTTCATAACTTACGGCAACGGCCAAAACCACCGCGACAAACAAAACGACGAACAATCCGTATTTGTCCCAGAGTTTTTTGAGATTGTCATTTTTTACGTCTTCGGCAATTTCACGCAGAAAATTGTCATCGGCGGCCGATAATTTGGTCTTTTTACTCATTTAGTTGCTCCTCGTTAAACTGTTTTGTCTTTCTATATAATCACTTTTAGCTTATATGGCAAAGGTTATTTTATCACCACGTGAATTAAAAACTTTCTGATCCAGCGCAGGCCTTCCAACGGCACTTTTTTGGCAAAGGTAATGGTTTTGGCATCAGAAATGACGGCGACGCATTGGCGCCCTGTCGCCGGATTGACGCTGACCTCTATCGCCTCAATGTCTTTTTTCAAAATCTCGTCGTTTTTATGCGAAAACAGCAGATATTTGTGCGTATGGACCAATTTGTGTTTTTTTATCACCAGCTTGTCTTTGCGGAACAAGACGAAAACCGCGACGACAAAAACAATCCCCACCGCAAGATAAAAGGCTCCCAGTTCCAAAGGAGAAAACGCCTGACGGAAAGACGTGCCAAAGCTCAGGACCGCTACTGCCAACAGCAAAAACAAAAGAGCGCCGAGGGCAATAAAATTATAGGCGTCCCAAATGATTTTGCGGGCTTTCAAAATGATCTTGTCTTTTTTGCGGACATAAGCAATGCCGGCAGGCAGGCGTTCGTCGGCATCATAATCATCCTTGACTTTTCCGGCTTTGGCCAAAGTGATCAGGGACTTGTCAAGGTCTTCGACATTGCGGCGCACCAAGCCTTCGTCGGTGGTGACCAGGGTCGGGAGGTTAAAGGCTTTGGCATAATATTCCCAAATGCGGCGCACATGCTTGTCCGACATGGAAATATAGAGAGGGACGATCTTTGCGGGGTCGCGGTGGTAAAGCTCTACGATGTAACGGTTTTTATTCAGAAAGCCGAATTGGTAAAACTCTATGCGATAACGCACGCCTTCATAGGTGGAGATTTTTTCCACGTAGCCGCGTTTGGGCCCCAGAAAGGGACGATGGACGATCTCAACCTTGTCATCGTTGACGATGATTTTTTTATAGCGCACATAAGAAACCAGCAAGGAAATAATGATGCCGACGCCGACGGCAATGATCACAACGTCAAAAAAAGCCGGGCTGAACCAGGGTTGGTGTAAAGAAACGTCTCCGGAAGCGACCAAATCGTCAAAAACGGTTTGCGGATGTTTGAAACCGTTCAACAGTTCATAAAGCCCGATAAACAGCAAAACACCGGCAAACAAAAGCCCGGGATACAAAATCTCCAGCGAAATCCGGTCCGTGGCCTTGGCCGGCTTTTGATCCAGGCGAAGTTCGTAACGGTGGCTGAAGTGATTGGGGAAATTGGCGCTCATGACTAGATCCTTCCTATATCCTGACTATGCGGCTATGCTATAACACTTTTTCTAAATAATCATCTATTTTTTAATTTATTTTAATAAAGTTAATATAAGTTCAAAAAATAATCCTGCCACCTATCGGTTTTAGAGGTTTTTTATGGGAAACACCGTCATTTTCAGCAACAACACTTATTTATCCGTCAATCTTTTTTCCCTGGCCTTTTTGCTGTTGGCCGTTCTTTACAGCGGACGCGCCGCAGCGCTCAAAAACGCCGTCACCTTGTTGTTTTTGGGGCTGCTTTGCACATTCGGGGCCGATTTTCTGGAAGTCAAAATCACCGACGTTTACGCCGAGGGACGCCCGATCGAGGCCTGGGTCTTCATCCAGCTTTCCCTCCTTCTTGCGGCCATGATCCTTTTGGCGGTTGCGGCTTCGCGTTTTGTGGCAGACAAACTTCCGAGCCTACCCTTGATCGCCGGTATCGGCCTTCTCGGCGCAGCGGTGATCGTCTATTCCACGCTTATCGCCCCGGATGGCATTATGGTCAACAACATGCGCAAGATCTTTCCCTTGGCGGCTTTTTGTTACCTTGCCGTCAGTTTTTGGAGCAAGCCCCACAACAGCGGCTTCATAACCGCGGCCATCGTCTCCAGCGCCGCCGCTTTGTGTCTGATCTACAAATGGTTTGAGCCCGAAAGCATCAATCATCTCTGGTATTTTCCGGCTTTGCTTTATCTTCTTCTCGCCGCCTCCCTGATGATGATGCGGCTGGACATTACCGAAGCCAATCTGGACCGTTCTTTGGCAGAAGTGAGCAAATATAACCGCCGGATTGAGGAAATCATCAAATCTTCTCCCTTTCCGATCATCATCTCCCGCCTGAGCGACGACAAGATTCTGCTGGCCAACAACAACGCCATCAAGCTTTTCGGTATTATTCCCGGAGAAATCGAACGCTACAAGCTGCGCGACTTTTTCGCCGACGCCGACAACCGGCGGCTTCTCAGCGAGCGTTTGGAAAAGGAACAGGAAGTGCAGGATTTTGAAATCTTGGTCAAAACCCCGCATATCGACACGCCTTTTTGGCTTTTGGCCTCCGCCAACATCATCGACTACAACTACGACCTGGTTCTCTATTCGGCCTTCCAAGACATCACCTCTCGCAAGAACCGCGAGGTCCTGCTTAAAAACCAGGCGGTGCGCGATCCGCTGACATCCTTGTATAACCGCCGGTATTTTGAAGAAGAGGTCAACAAAAGAATCCTGGCGGCAAAACAGGCCAATGACAATTTCAGCATTTTGATGATTGATGCCGACTTATTTAAAAACGTCAACGACACTTACGGGCACAAGGTCGGCGACAAGGTTTTGATCGAACTGGCCGCCACCTGCGAAAGAGCCCTGCGCGACGACGACATCGTCGCTCGTTACGGCGGAGAAGAATTCGTGATCTTTCTCAGCAAAGTCAACGGCAAAAAGGCGGCGATGGTTGCCGAACGTCTGCGCGAAACGATCGCCGGCATTGTCGTTTATTCCGAAGAGAACCAGCCGGTGAGGTTTACGGTCAGCATCGGCGTCAGTTCCGACGAGATCTCCGACAACATCGACATGCTGATCAAAACCGCGGACGAGGCTTTATACCGCGCCAAGCAAAACGGCCGAAACCGCGTGGACGTCTTCCGCAAAAAGGATCTGGAGCATTTTGACCGCGAAGAGCCGGTACACAAAGACGAATCGGCCAGCCGTCATCCGGTTTTCGACAAAGAGGAAAACCGGGAAATCTCCCTTCTTGACGGCCCGGAAACGAAACATTTGCAAGACGAAGACGATTATTATCCGTTGCCCGGAGTTGACGAAGATGACTTCAGATAATTGCCCATATACGGCGATCTGCGGCGGTTGCACGCAACGGGACGCCGGCGAGGAAACCTACCGGCGGCAAAAAACGGCAACGGTGCAAAAAATTTTGCAGGGGCTGACAGAAAAAAGCTACGTTTTTGAAGAACCGACATTCATCCCAGACGGCTGCCGGCGGCGAGCCACCATGGCCTTCGCACGACAAAAGGGAAACGTCATCCTCGGGTTTAACGCCTTGCACAGCAACGACATCAGCGACATCTCCCATTGCCGGCTGCTGACGGAAAGAATCAACCGCTGTCTGCCGGAAATTGCAGCCTTAATTAAAGAAATTATCGCAATTCCGCGACAAAAACGTCGAGGGAAAAAAATTATCAGAGACGACATTCTTAGCGGCGACGTCGCCATTTTGGACGCCGACAACGGCATTGACCTGGTTTTGGAGATTAAAGGAGAGCTTAACCTGGAGCAAAAAACGGCAATTTTTGAAAGAGGTCAGGCCAGCCGTGACATTATCCGCATTTCTCAGCGTCAGGAAGCTTTCGGCCGGCCGGAACCTTTGCTTGAAAAAAGCAAGCCGGTTCTCAACATCGGCGGATTTGAGCTTTTTGTTCCGGCAGGAAGCTTTTTGCAGGCAACCAAAGCCGGCGAACAAAAGCTTATTGAGCTGACGCTTCGCTATTTGGGAGAAACACGCGGCAAAATTGCCGACCTGTTTTGCGGCGCAGGGACCTTTTCTTATCCCCTGGCTGCCGACAAAAACAACAAAATCTTGGCGGCGGACGCTTCGGCAGAGTTGCTAAACGCGTTTCAGGCTTCGGTCAATAAAAACCGGATCAGCAACATTCAAATCATCAACCGCAACCTGTTCAAATACCCCCTGCAAGAGGAAATTGCCGGATTTGACGCCGTTATCTTTGATCCCCCACGAGCCGGCGCCGCCGAGCAATGCGCAAAAATCGCCGCTTTGCCCTCAGAAAAGAAACCGCGTAAAATCATTGCCGTTTCCTGCAATCCACATAGTTTCGTCAAAGATGCCAACATTTTGAGCAACGGCGGCTACCGCCTCGAAAGACTGACGCTGGTTGACCAATTTACCTATTCTAAACACAGCGAGTTGGTTGCCTTATTTACAAAAGAAACAGAAGCGGCTATAGTGGGAACGGAGGAATTTTGATGTCTAAAAAAAGTCTGCTGTTTTTTATCGCCTTTGTCCTGACCGGCTGTGCCGGTTTTCAGAGCGAGACGGACGATCCCTGCCCGCGGGTGGAACTGCCCCGCGAAAGCGCCTATATGACGTTGAGTTCCGGCCAGTTGGCGGAATTTCGGATTGAGCTGACCGGCTATGAAAGTTATTGTTATTTCGATGAAAACGTCGGACGACGCAAAGCGGTGATTACGCCGCTTTTCTTGGTGAAAAAACTCAGCAACACCGATGAGAGCGATGTCCATTTCGACTATTACGCCAGAACATTAAAAGGCCCTCCCGGCTACCTCGGAACAACGACTTATTCACAGGTTGTGTCGCTCCAAACCGGGGAAACGAGCAAGAGATTCCGCGGGAAAACCCTGACTCTGAAAGTTCCCAATGAACAATACCGTGATTTCACCATTGAATTGGGACTGAATATCAGTAAAAATCAGCTATTATACAATGATCGGACTTTTGATACGGAATACGGTTACTTTGACCGGCAGGACGCCCGGCAACGCAGAGAAAGCCCCAAGCCTCCGGCAGCCCGGCCGCAGCCTCGCAGTTCCTGCAGCAGTTGCAGTTTGGCTCCATAAAAAATGAAGGAGAAAACAACAGATGACCAGCCATGACAGCGCAACCTTGAAGAAAATGGCCAATGCCATTCGATTTCTCAGCGCCGATGCCATTGAGAAATCACAATCCGGACATCCGGGTATGCCTCTGGGAATGGCCGATGCGGCAACGGTTTTGTTCAGCCGTTTTCTCAAATTTGATCCCCAGGCACCGCGCTGGTTCGACCGTGACCGTTTCGTCCTTTCTGCCGGGCACGGTTCCATGTTGTTATACTCACTTTTATATTTGACCGGTTATGAGGATATTGACCTTGAAGACCTGAAAAATTTTCGCCAATTGGGGGCAAAAACCGCCGGGCATCCCGAATACGGGCATTTGGCCGGCATTGACATGACGACCGGCCCCCTCGGCCAAGGCATCAGTTCCGCCGTGGGAATGGCTCTGGCAGAAAGGATCGTTGCCGCCAAGTGGGGAGAAGAGCTTTGCAGCCACTATACATACGTCATTGCCGGAGACGGCTGCCTGATGGAAGGAATTTCCGAAGAAGCCATCTCTTTGGCCGGACATTTAAACCTGCGCAAGTTGATCGTTTTATGGGACAATAACAATGTGACGATTGACGGCAAAGCCAGTGATGCCAATTCGACGGATCAGCTCAAGAGATTCCAGGCCGTCGGCTGGAACACTTTGGAAGTCGACGGGCAAGACGCCGAGGCCGTAAGCGTCGCTTTGCAACAAGCTCAAAATTCGGAAAAACCGACGTTGATCGCCTGCAAAACGACTATCGGCTTCGGGGCTCCTTCCAAATGCGGCAGTTCCAAATGCCACGGTGCCCCGCTCGGTGCGGAGGAAGTTGCGGCCATGCGTCAAGCTCTCGGCTGGCCTTATGCCGCTTTTGATATTCCGCAAGAGGTTTTGGAAGCCTGGCGGGAAGCCGGACGGCGCTCCCGGTCGTTGAGAGAATCCTGGGAGAAAAAAGCCGCCAAAGCAGGAAAAGCCTTTGCCGACATGATCAACGACCGCCTGCCGGACGGTTGGGACAAAGACTTGAACGCCCTAAAAGAAAAAGCCATTGTGGAAAAGATCAAAGTTGCAACGCGCAAAGCTTCGCAGATGTGCTTGGAGGCCATTGTGCCGAACATTCCCGAAATCGTCGGCGGATCCGCAGACCTTGCCGCCTCCAATCTGACAACAGTTCCGGGAATGAAGACCGTCGGCAAGGACGACTACAACGGCAACAATGTCATGTACGGCATTCGCGAACATGCGATGGCCGCCATCATGAACGGTATGGCGCTGCACGGGGGGATCATCCCTTACGGCGGGACTTTCTTTGTCTTTTCGGATTATATGCGGCCGGCCATGCGTCTGGCAGCCTTGATGGGAATCCGCGTGATTTACGTATTGACGCATGATTCCATCGGTGTGGGAGAAGACGGTCCGACGCATCAGCCGGTGGAACATTTGGCCTCTTACCGGGCCATGCCCAATCTGCTGACGTTTCGCCCCTGTGATGTGGTGGAAACGGCTGAAGCCTGGCAAATCGCCCTGACGACGGAAGATAAACCAAGCCTGCTGGCCCTGACGCGTCAGGGATTGCCGTTGTTGAGACACGACGCCAAAGAAAACCTGACGGCCCGCGGCGGTTATGTGATTGCCGGCGACGAGGAAAAACGCCAGGCAACCATCATCGCCACCGGTTCGGAGGTCTCTTTGGCGGTGGAAGCAATGGAGCAATTGCGAAGCGAGGGAATTGAGACCGCCATCGTTTCCATGCCCTGTACCGAACTTTTTGACGCGCAACCCCTTGATTATCAAGAGAAAGTCTTGGGAGACTGTCCGCGCATTGCCGTTGAAGCGGCGGCGAAATTCGGCTGGGAAAAATACGTCGGCCTGAGCGGAGACATCATCGGGATGGACGGGTTCGGCGCTTCGGGTCCGGCGGCGGCTTTATATGAGTATTTCGGAATTACTCGCGACGAAGTGGCAGACGCCGTTAAAAACTGCCTGCAACAACAAAAACATTATCAAAATTAAAATTTACAAGGAGAAGCATTATGGATGCATGGTATGAATTTATCGGCTATATGGCGGGGATTTTCGTGACGATCGCCTTTATTCCCCAGGCAATGAAGGCCTATGCCACCAAAGACGTCAGTTCTTTGTCGCTGACGAGTTTTCTGATCTTAATCCTCGGCATTATCGGCTGGGTAATTTACGGCGCTTATATGCAGTCTTACGAACTGGTGATCTTTAACCTGATCAGCTTGTTCTTTGACGTTATCATCCTGCTGACCATCATCAGATATAAAAAATAATCGCGTTAAATTAGGCCGCTAACCAAGGCGGCCTTTTTTTGGCACAAAAAGCGTGTGATCAAGACTTGACAAAAGCAAGCGGCCGCTTTAGACTGCGGCCATTAAATTAATTATTTATAAAAGGATTGTAACACACAAAAAATTTTGACTTATATTGAATAACAATATAACCAACCAAATTATTTTAACCCAAAATTATTATCTTATGGAAAAGAAAAGAGACAGGCACAACACGATTGTGCTGCAGCCCCAAAGGCATCATGGTCCCCAAATTTCGGAAGACATTCGCACCGCCTCTCAGGCCGCTGAAAAAATCAGGGCTTTGGGTGGTGTATGGGCGGACGTTTCTCCCGAAGAGATTAAGATTTACCGTCTGCATTTCAGAGACGGAGATACGCCGGAACACCGCTGTCCGGGACCGGGGGTTGTTTTATATGCGCTGAGAGAAGAAATGCTGGCTTACGTCAAAGCATTCAGCGGCGCGACCAAAAGGGTGGCCATTGAGGTTGACCTGGACGATATTTACATCGGTTCGCGGTCTACAAAGCCCGGCGCCTATGGTGAGCATGAGTTTTTTTCGACTTATCTCGGCCGTTGGGGATGGCGCAACCAAAAAATCGTTCCAGCCGATGCCATTGAAAGGCTGGATCGTTTGACTTCGTTGCTCAGAAAGCTTGAAGAACAACATGAAAAAGAGCCTGACAACGAAAAAATTTATTTGGAACTGGAAAGAAGACGTGAAGCAAAAAAAGAGTTGGAAACACATCTTTTCGGTTGATCTGTCTTTGACACACAAAAAAACTCTCTACCTTATCGGTCGAGAGTTTTTTGCTTTTCTAAAGAAACGAAAGGCACAGCAAAATCGTCAAAAGCAGAGCAAACAAAAAATTGAACGCAACCAGCCAATCTTTGTAATGTCGGCGAATCGAACGATGCTTTTTGTGCTTTTTCAGCTTCAAAAAACCAATGGTTTCAACAACGGCCAAAACACACAGCCACGGCACCAGGCTCCAAAAGCCCAGGAAATATGCAATCATCAGCAAACATACCGTTCCGACGAATCCCGCCAAACAGGATTCTCCGCTTTTGTGACGGGGCCAACATCTCATTGAACGATACCACATCATGGCGGCAAAACAGGCCAGAAAAACAGAAATTAACGTTTCCATAATATAAAAATTTTAATAATTATACGTCAGACAATGATTATTTTAGGTTTGCCAAGGTAACATGTTTTAGGCAAAAAGCAAGGCCTTTGTTATTATTTTTTTCGAACTTCTGACAACCTTGAAAATTTGCTTGCAATAGCCGCTTAAAGTTATATATTCCAGATAACAATTTGTTATCATCTATTTGAGGAGGAAAATATGCCTTTAGTTACAATGCGTCAGATTTTGGACCATGCCGCCGAGCATGGTTACGGCGTGCCGGCTTTCAACATTAACGACATGGAACAGGTTCTGGCCGTGTTGCAGGCAGCAAAAAAAGTCAATGCCCCGGTCATTATCCAAACTTCGACCGGCGCCCGTAAATTTGCCGGAGATCCGATGATTCGCCATATGATCAAAGCCGGTATTGAAATGTTCCCGGAACTGCCAATCTGTTTGCATCAGGATCACGGCGCTTCCGTTGACATCTGCCAGTCGGCCATTGTCAACGGTTATTCTTCCGTCATGATGGACGGTTCCTTGGAAGCAGACGGCAAGACGCCTTCTTCCTATGAATACAATGTTCGCGTTACCAAAGAAGTAGTAGCCAGAGCTCATGCCGTCGGTGCTTCAGTCGAAGGCGAACTCGGCGTCATCGGTTCCCTGGAAACAGGTAAAGGCGACAAAGAAGACGGGCACGGCGCCGAAGGCATTATTGACAAGAAACGCCTGGTTACCGATCCTGACGAAGCCGCCCGCTTTGTGGCCGAAACCAAGCTTGACGCTTTGGCCGTAGCAGTGGGAACGTCGCACGGGGCTTATAAATTCACCCGTAAACCGGACGGAGAAATTCTGGCGATTGACGTGATTGAAAAAATCCATAAAAAACTGCCGAACACTCACATGGTCATGCATGGGTCTTCTTCCGTGCCACAAGAGCTGCAGGAGCTCATCAACGCCTATGGCGGCGCCATTCCCCAGACTTACGGCGTGCCGGTCGAAGAGATCGTCCGCGGCATCAAGTCCGGTGTGCGCAAGGTTAACGTCGATACAGACTGCCGTATGGCGATTACCGGCGCGATCCGCAAAATCTTTGCCGAAAATCCGAAAGAATTTGATCCGCGCAAATATTTGAAACCGGCGATCGAAGAAATGCAGAAAGTCTGCGAAGCCCGGTATATTGCTTTCGGTGCGGCGGGACACGCCGACGGGATCAAAGCCATTCCGATGTCGGTCATGGCCAAACGTTATGCCGACGGCGAGATTTAAGCTCGTTGTCCGACAATCAAACAGCCTTCGCGAGAAGGCTGTTTTTTTATAAAAAACCCTTGCTTTTGTTAGCATTTTTATAGTATGCTTTTTTTGACAAAAATTTTTATGTATTTTTTAAATTTCGTTTTATGGTAACTAAACACAAAACAATCACCCTGCCGAAAGGCGGATTGAAAGAAAATGAAAAACACATTTTCAGAACCAAATTTGACAACCTGGCATTAAACTACTACAAAAACGCGCAGGGAATTTGGACAATTACTTGGTCAGCCCAAAGCGACACCCGCACGGAGAAGCTTTGCGTCATTGGGAAATTCGACGAAGGCACCAAACCGACGGCAGACGGCAAAGGCATGATTAGCAACGGTTTTACCTTGGAGGTGGATTTTTTGCCGCTTTGAATCATTCTTCTCAAAAAAAGGAGCTTATTTTAAGCTCCTTTTTTTATGACAGGCCACTTATTTATTTTTGCAGCCGTTCAAATCCGAAATATAGTCTTCCATATCCTGTTCGTGATCCAGTTCTTCTTCCAAAATATGGCTGGAGATGCGGAAGGTTTGATAATCTTTGCCGAAGCACAGGTCGCAAATCTGCTGATAACGGCCGATGGCACAACGTTCGGCTTCCAAAATCTGCTGAACGATGACGGCAACGCATTCATTGGTCGGCGCATCATATTTGCACAAAGCGATTTTTTCCCAATCACTCGGATTTAACACCGGGGTACCACCCAATTCGATAATGCGGGTCGCCAGCCATTCGGCATGTTCTTTTTCCTCATGCGCGTGTTTTTTGAATTCCTCGGCAATGCTGAGGCTCATCGGGCCCGAAACAACGCGGGCAGCGATCCAATATTGATAATATGCCAGCCATTCTTCGGCAAAAGCGACATTTAAAAGGTCCAAAAGCTGTTTGCGATCTACTTTACTGATTTTTTGAGCCATTTCACCCATTGTTTTTCTCCGTTCATTTAATGTGAGTTAATCTTGTTCGCAAAAGGAGGTAATCCCTTTTGTGCAAAAAACAAGCCAAGAAGGTGAAATTTATTTGATAACGAGAAAAGAAATTTTTAGTGAAATCTTAAAACTATGCGGCTATCATGAAAGGCAATATTTCATTGTTCGGGAAACGTATCATGGTTTTAATCGCACCGAGTATTTTATCCGCCGACTACGCTAATCTGGGAACAGAATTGGAAAAACTGACCGAAGCCGGCGCCGATTTGATTCATCTTGACGTTATGGATGGGTCCTTCGTGCCCAACTTGACCTTCGGCGCTCCGCTGATCAAAGCGCTGAGACCTTATTCGCCCCTGCCCTTTGACGTACACCTGATGGTGCAGCGGCCGGATCATTTGCTGGCGGATTTTGCCGAAGCCGGCGCCAACATCATCACCGTTCATGCCGAGGCGGAAATGCATTTGGACAAAAGCCTGGACCTTATTCGGCATTTGGGTTGCAAAGCCGGCGTCTCGCTGAATCCGGCGACTCCGGAAAACGTGTTGGAATATGTTTTGGATAAGTTGGACCTGATTTTGATTATGAGCGTCAACCCGGGGTTCGGCGGCCAAAGTTTTATTGAAGCGCAACTGGAAAAAATTTCCCGTGTCAAGGCCATGCTTCGCGGCCGGGATATCAAAATCGAAGTGGACGGCGGCATCAATCCTCTGACAGGGGCTCGTTGCACCGCCGCTGGTGCCGATATCCTGGTGGCGGGAACAGCCGTGTTCAAAGGCGGAGACTATGCCAAAAACATTGCCGATTTAAGATAATTTGACCACAACTTTAAGAGCGTTCGGAGAAAAGACCATGAAACATCTGGTAATGATTGTCGAAGATGAGGAAGCCATCACCCTGATGCTGAAATATAATTTGGAAAAAGAGGGCTATGACGTCATTTGCGAGGCCCGCGGCAACAAGGTTTTGGGCGAAGTGGAAAAAAAGCATCCTTCTTTGATCTTGCTTGACTGGATGCTGCCGGAAATGTCCGGCGTGGAGATTTGCAAACTGATTCGCAGCAAACCGGAAATCAAAACAATCCCCATCATCATGCTGACGGCCAAAGGCGAAGAGGAAGACAAAGTCAAAGGTCTGACCGCCGGCGCCGACGATTATGTCACCAAACCTTTTTCCGTTCCCGAGTTGATGGCCAGGGTCAAAACTCAGCTGCGGCGTGCTCCGGAGCCGGTGCAGGACAAAGAATACGTTTTTGAAGACATTCGCATGGATTTGGTCGAAAAGAAAGTCTTCCGCGGCGAGAACTATATTCACCTTGGACCGACGGAATTCCGGTTGCTGCGCATGCTAATGGAGACGCCGGGAAAAGTTTTCTCGCGCGAAGTCTTGCTGAAAACCGTCTGGGGAGACAACATTTACGTCGAGTCCCGTACCGTCGATGTTCATATCCGCCGGTTGCGAAAATCTTTGAACGAATTCGGACCGGACTACATTCGAACGGTACGGGCGACGGGTTATTCCATTGATGCCGCCCCCGCTGACGACGGCGGCGAAGAATAGAATTTATTTCAAGATATTGATATTGCCTGCGGCAACACGGCCTCTGTCATCATAAATATCAAAGCTGACACGCTGACCTTCAATTAAGCGGTTTATGCCGATTTCTTCCAGCTTGGTCACATGAACAAAAACATCTTTATTTTCGCCATCAGGCTCAATAAAACCATAACCTTTTTTGCTGTCAAACCACTTAACGGTACCCTGTTTCATAACGTCTATCCTTTATTTAAGTTAATACAAGAATGGTCTCTGCAGCAACTAAAAGTTAAACTTTATACTATTCTCTGTCAATAAGATATTTTTCACTAAAAATTTCAGTTTGTTTCAGCTTTTGATTATTTAGAAAAAAATAATATTCTTAAAAGTTTCAAAAACGAAACGGGCATATTTGTCGCGTCCCTGCGGCCGCAAATGGCAGGCGTCGGAATAGACGGCGGCCAACTCTTCTGCGGCAAAGAGCGGATAAGGATCAAAAAAGGGACGCTGATATTCCTCGGCAACCAAGCGAACCATGCGATTATAGGTAGCGATTTCTTCATTTGAGGCATAAATGGGTTTGTCGCTCCAGGATTGGCAGGGCAAAAGCGTCTCATTGACCGGCAGGGCACCGAAAACCAATATTTTGTCGGCGAATCGGCCGGCAACCTCATGCAAACGACGCCAATATTCCAACCGCAGACGCATGGACAAGTCCGGCGCGCCGGCGGAAGAGGCCTTCCAACAGTCATTGACGCTGGCCGGCAGCAGCAAAAGGTCTTGTTTTTCCTGCGGCAATTGTCCCGGCATGTCGCAAATCCTGGCACCGGCCCCGGCACAATTGAGATATTGCGCCGGGTATAAGCTTTCCAAAACAGGGACCCAGCTCATTGAAGCGGTCGGATAACCGGCGGCGAGGGAATCGCCCAATACGGCAATGCGCAAAGCCGACATCTTAATCCTCCGGATAAGTCAGACGTTCCGGCCCGATATTTTCCAACACATCATGCAAATAGCGTTGTGCCAAAAAGCGCGCCATGGGCAAATTCATATCCAAATAATTTCCGCAATCATGCGGCGAGGCGCCGGGAACCTGCCCTTCAAAATCGCGCATGAAGGCAAACATTTCCCGCAAAAGAGGGACAATTTCCGCCGAGGCATAATCGCCGTTCAGCAACAAATAGAATCCCGTCCGACAGCCCATGGGGCCGAAATAGACGATTTTCTCACCCCATTGCGGATGATTGCGCAAAAAGGTGGCGCCCAGATGCTCCAGCGTATGGATTTCGGCGGTATTCATCACCGGTTCGGCGTTCGGCCGCGTCATTCGCAGATCAAAAGTGGTTATCACGCCGGCGCCGGCGGCATCTTTTCTCGAAACATAGACACCGGGAAGCAGCTTGAGATGATTTATCGTAAAACTGGCAATTTTTTGCATAAGCAGTCTCCTTCTTTCTTGTCGGAAGGTAGTGTACACTGAGCCCTGAAAATAGTAAAGGCTTAATAACTGAGACGATAGCCGGTGTGAATTTTCTTGAAACCATATTTGCCGTACCATTCTTCAGCGACGGCATTGTTGACGATTTTGACGCCGAGGGTTTCCCCGTTCAGCGCCTTATATTTTTGCAGACAATGGTTCATAACGGCATCAAGAAATTCGAGACGATTTTTATAGCTAGGCGCAGTCGCGGGATGAAACAGCATAAAATGGTTGTTATAACGGGCCAACGTGGCAATCGCCGCCGCTTGGCCGTTCTTGTCATAGGCCACGAAATGCATCAGCTTGGGGTTGTCATGGTGCGTTTCCAAGGCTTCGACGCAATCTCCGAAGAAACTGCTCCAATAAAAATTAGGGCCTCCGAAGGCCTCGCAAAAAACATTGATAAACTTTTTCCATTCTTCCGGCGTTTTCACCAACCGCACCGGGATGTCCGAAAGGGCACTATATTCTTGTTCATAGCGCAGCCAGCTTTCGGAAAAATTGATTTTTAATTTCTGCAGTTGCAAATCTCGCAGATCCAAGACTTGATTGGCATTGATATAAATGCAAAAAGCGCGATCCAACTTTTGAAACTGTTCTTTCAGGGAGGTTATTGAGCGGTTAATGGAGACGAGATCGGAGAGAATCGCATAATTCCAAAACATATTGGAATATTTTTTACTATAGTAAATGGTGTAATAATCTGTCGAGATTTTGTCAGAAAAGAAAATATCCTTCTGGGTCTGGTAGCTGAGTTCGAACAAATTTAACATTGCACATAACCAATTCTGACGTTAGTATGAGAGTAAGTAAATTCAGAGGGATAATACAATAAAAAAACAAAAAATCAACTAAAAAGCGCCAACGTTTTTTAGTTGCTCTTATCTTTTTTATAAAACAATTATTAACCCAAGGGTTTGACAAAATTTCAATTTGTGCATAAACGATTTTTTTAGCACCGAATCTTTGTTTTTTTTGAAAAAACGAGATAAAAAAACGGAGTACCGCAAAAAATGCTCGATGACGTTTTGGAGAAATTGTCCCGTTCGGATTTTCGACGCCGTTTTGCGCTTTCGGCGGCGGATAAAGACTATGCCCGGCGTAAGGGACACCAAGTGATTGAACAACATGCCAGGGATTTCATCTCCCGACGAATCGCTCCGGCCGGCATGCCCAACGACGGCAAACAAACGCCGATGCGCGGGCATCCGGTTTTTGTCGCCCAACATGCGACGGCCTGCTGTTGCCGAGGGTGTATCGCCAAATGGCACGGCTTTTCTCGGGAAGGGACTTTGAGCGCTGCACAACAAGATTATCTGGTTAAGGTGATTATGTATTGGCTTGACCGGCAAATGCGTTGACTACCTACCGTCCACCGCCGCCATTTCCTTGAGGCGCGACCGAACTTGTTATTAGGATTGAGTTTAGGATTTTTCTTTGTCCTATCGGAGACGAATCCGCCTTCCTTAGCCGAAGCGCTGCAGCAGATACTGATAGGCAATGCTCAAGCGTTTGAACTTTTCTTCCGCCTCGGGATCGTTGCGATTGACGTCGGGGTGATATTTTTTGACCAGTTTCTTATACTGTTTTTTGAGATTGGCCAAAGTCATCTCCTGGGCACTCATTTCCATCACGCGGATGGCGGCGCGTTCCTCGGCCGTGTAATAAGCGCTGTCGATCCGCGAGAAATCGTTATTCAGCAAATCGTCGGCAGAAAAGGCCGCGCCGTAGTTGTATTTGATGTTTGACTTGCGGTGACGAAAACGCATCCGCGTCCTTTTGGGCTGCTCGTCTTCAGGCGGCTCGTCCGAAATGCCGTCATAATAATTCCACCGGGCGTTATATTCCTGAACATGCTCCAAGCAAAACCAATAATAATCCCTAAGGCGGCGGTCTTTGGGCGCACGATATTCCCCGGCTTTGGGACAGCCGGGATGATCACAGGGATGGGCCTGATCTTCATTTTGCGGATTATAATATTTGCGGGTGCGCGGCTTTTTGATCATGGTTTCCGTCTTTGGTTGTTTTAAGGATCATTGATAGCGCATGGAGCCTTAAAATTCAAGTCTTAAAACCATGTTCAGGCATATTTAAACAGCAGGTATATCACGACCAAAAGCGGTCCCCAATACCAGACGGAAGACTTGCGAAAACGAGGATCGCGCTTATGGCGGGTCGAATCGAGCAAATAGACAAGGTCACGGGGATTCTTCGGCGAATCGACTTCAGGGGAACGAAAGACCATTCCCGAAGCCGACAAGCGACGCAGCATCTCTTCGGGGGCGGCGACCGGCGCACTCAACGGCGGACGTTCGACGGCATGGCGCCAATAAGGCTCAAACAAATGCGCAACTTTGATGTCTTTGCAATATTTTTCCAGCAAGCGCAGCGAACGGGCCAACTTGAACTCCGGCAACACGGACGGCTGACGCTGTTCCCTGAAATAGGCAGCAGCGTAGTCTTTCAGCTGTGAATCAGCCGGATAAAGATAATCAAAATCCAAAAAGCAAACCTTTTCGGCTTTGTTGATGCCGACGCCGCCATAGGCGGAAACGAACAAGTCCTTTTCATACAGCAAAAAAGCCACCAAACGCCCCAGGCTTTCCTGAGCCGGGATGGACAATTCCGCGGTATAAGTACAGGGTTCGTCAAAACAAAGCCAAAGCTCCTGCCGCGTAGTTTTGAACCAGTCGGTTTCAAAAAGGCAGTCGCCTTTGGCATTTTCATTCAGCGTTTCAAGTTCGGAGGCATAAAACCGCTGGTCCAGGACAATATCCAAACGGCGTTTGAAAAACTGCAGCTGTTCTTTCAACTGCGGATAATCATTT
This sequence comes from uncultured Alphaproteobacteria bacterium, assembly GCA_934254925.1. Classification (GTDB taxonomy): domain Bacteria; phylum Pseudomonadota; class Alphaproteobacteria; order RF32; family CAG-239; genus CAKQMD01. The sequence continues at coordinate 16,644 of CAKQMD010000016.1, read as the reverse complement.
GCGACGATTTCGGCGCAAAGATCAAGATAAAACTTCTTGTCCGCTGCAGGCGCCGAGGTTTGAAAAAGCTCTTCGCCCTCCAGGCGCCGCGGCCGGACCGGCGATCTTTCCCAAAGCGTTGTTCCGACGAGGTCGCCGCGGGCGGCAATTTCATCGGCCAAGGCAAAAAGAATCGGGTTGTCTTCCTTTTCCAGGAAAAGGCGCAGGCGTTCCTCCGGCGGCAAAGGGCTTTTTTTCACCAGCAGGCGGGCCAGACGCAATTGCGGACGGAAGCTCTTCAACCCCGCAATAACGAACAAGGAATCGCAACGAGCCAAACGATTGGCCAATTTTTGTTTTTTTATAAATTGTAAAATCCGATTTATCATTTATAATGCCTGCAAGTTTGTCGTGTTAATTTTTAGATAAGCGTTAAAATGCCGGAATTACCTGAAGTCGAAACCATCAAAACCGCGATCGAGAGATCTATCGGTTATTGTAATATAATCAAGCTAATTGTAAACAACAATAAGCTCCGGGAAAAAATTCCCGACGAAATGAGCGATATCGTTGAAGGACAAAGAATCGTCTCTTATCAACGGCGGGCAAAATACATCCTTTTGCATCTGTCCAACGGATACAGCATCATTTGGCATTTGGGCATGAGCGGAAGGGTGACCATCGCCGATACTTTGCCGGAGATTCCCGGCAAACACGACCACGTGATTGTGCAAACGGAAAACGGATATCTTATTTATAACGATGTCCGGCGCTTCGGCGTTTTTACTTATGTCCGAACCGACGAACTTTCCCATTGCCGTTTTTTTGAAAAATGCGGCATAGAACCTTTTGATTCGCAATTGGACGGCGCTTATTTGCACAAGCGTCTGCAACACAAAAAGACGCCGGTGAAAATTGCTCTTCTCGACCAGAGTCTGATTGTGGGAATCGGTAACATTTACGCTTCCGAATCCTTATATCTGGCCAGAATCCTTCCGACCAGGCCTTGCGACGGTCTCAGTCTCAAAGACTGCAACCTAATCGTTAAATCGGTGCGCGAAGTGCTTGAAAAAGCCGTCGCTGCCGGCGGTTCCACGCTGAAAGATTATCAAAAACCCGACGGCAGCCTAGGTTATTTTCAAAATATGCATTGCGTTTATAATAAAACTGGGCAAAAATGTCCTCACTGCCAATGTGACGTCAACCAGACCGGAGGCATTCGCAAAATCGTCCAGGCAGGACGCTCAAGCTTTTACTGTCCGGTCAAACAAAAGTAGAAAACCATGACAAAAAAACTTTTTATCTTTCTTAATGCCTTTTTCATGTTGCTGTTTGCGAGCGCCCGGACGCAAGCTGCGGACAAGTTCATCGACGGCCTGGAAGACGTTCCGGTCATGAAGGGGCTGACCCAGCTGGCCAAAGACAACATCTCTTTCGGCAATGAAGAAAGTCGTCTGGTCGAGGCTTATTTGACCAGCAACCGCGTCGGCTTTAAAGCCGTTATCAAATTTTACAAGGACACTTTGCCGCAGATGGGCTGGCGTTGCGAGGACGAATCCGCCGACCGGCTGAGTTTCCGCCGCGAGGGCGAGATGATCGACATTGTCAAAGAACAAGAAAAGCCGCTGATGGTTCGCATTACGGTTAAGAGTCAGAATTAATCAAACGGAAGAAAAAATGGATAATAATACAGTTATTTTCGAGCAAAGAATCGGTGTCGGGATTATCACGCTCAACCGCCCCAAAGCCCTAAACGCCATCAATGAAGACATGCTAAAAGAGATATGCGGCAAGATCGCCGAGTGTGATCGCGACGCGGGAATCGGCGCTATCGTGCTGCGCGGCAGCGACAAGGCTTTTGCCGCCGGAATCGACGTGAAGGATTTGAGTCAACGGCTGGAAAAGGAAAACTTCAGTCCGGAAAAACTGCTGCCTTATTTTGAAAGCATTCACCGGACCAAGAAGCCCCTTATCGCTGCCGTCGCCGGTTATGCCTTAGGACTGGGCTGTGAACTGGCTTTAAGCTGCGACATTATTCTGGCGGCCGACAATGCCCGTTTCGGACAACCGGAACTTTCTCTCGGCGTCACGCCGGGATACGGCGCCTGTAATCGCTTGTACCGCACGATCGGCCATTATAAAACGGCAGAAATGATTTTGACCGGCCGGGCCATGATGGCGGAAGAGGCCTTTGCCGCCGGAATCGTCAGTCGAATCGTTCCGCTGTCTGACGTTTTTGAAGAGGCGGTCAAAGTCGGCATGAAGATTGCGGCGTTGCCGGAAGGCAGTGTTCTTCTGGCCAAAGATGCACTTAAAAACGCTGCGGAAACATTGCTCAGCAGCGGAATCGCCTATGAGAATAAAATATGTCGAATCGCCTTGCAAAGCGAGGATTTTCGCGATTTGTTAAAAGGTTTTATTTCTAAAAAGCCCTAAACCGGCGGATTTTAAGAAAAAATTAAAAAATTTTTGTTGACTAACGCCGCTTTTAGAGGTTATAACTCAATACAAATTTGAAAATGTCATAACTTTTAAGATAAGAACAGGAACAAGAAAATGGCCAATCATAAATCGGCAAAAAGCAGAATTATCAGAAACAACAAAAGAAGCGTCATTAACGGCGCCCGCAGAAGTCGGGTTCGCACTTTCATCAAGAAAGTAGAAGCCGCCATTTTGGAAGCAAATAAAGAAAAGGCTCAGGAAGCTTTTAAAATTGCCGAATCCGAAATGATGACAGCCGTCCGTAAAGGCGTCTTTAAATTGAACACTGCCGCCCGGACCGTTTCGCGCCTTTCCAAAAAGGTCAAAGCGCTTTAAGTTATAAATTCTCGCGTGTAGTTTGAAGACACAAACCGTACAGCCCTTACGTTAATTAGGGTATGTTGGTTTGTGTTTTTTTATGCGCTAAGCAAAGGAATCTACGCGACTCTGTATGAATCCTCTGTCAAGAAATTTAATTGCAATGTTCTTGTAATGTTCTGTTGTAATTATTTTTTTATGCTTTAGTATCCGAATCACTTTTTCAAGGAGAGAAAGTTTTTAAGAAAGAGATCATACCGTTTTTGACTGAAACATAAAGACAGGCAAAGACCGAGACCGGTCTCTTGATTAAGAAGCATAAGAATGAAATATATTATAATGAGAATCCTCTTGGAGTGACAAACCTGTAAAAAGGTGCGGACGAAAACAAAAACAAATCGGTCGGGAAAGAGATGTTCTTTTCATAACCTTTATGGCAATATTTTCGAACGACGGGGAAATTTTTTGCAGGCGCCAACAAACAACTAAAGTAATTTTGACATAAATAAAATAGTGGGGAGATAAAATGGCTGAAGAAGCAATAAACAATAACAATACTGTCCAAGACCAATGGGGACAGATTTGCAGCCAATTAAGAAGCGAAGTCGGGGAGACAGCTTTTGACAGCTGGTTGAAACCTCTGACTTTGGGGTCTTTCAGCGACGGAACGATGAATATTTGCGTCCCGACCCGATTTATGCGCAACTGGGTTATTACTCACTACAGCGACAGAATCCACAAGATCTGGGAAAAGAAAAATCCGGCCATCAAAAACGTGAATTTCGTGGTTCAATCCGTCCAGGAGGAAGGACACGGCTTATACAGCCCGGCTTGCCGTTCATTATTGAAGAAAATCACTTCGACACCCGCCCCGCAGAACATTTATCAATCCGGTGCCTCGCTTATTGCCAACAACAACGAATTTGCCAATATGAGCGATGCGCAGCAGTCTTTGTCGGTTCCGCTCAATCCGCAATATACCTTTGAGAATTTCGTCGTCGGCAAGACCAACGAATTTGCCTATGCCGCAGCCCGCAAAGTTGCTGAATCCCGCAACGTTTCTTTCAACCCGCTGTTTTTATATTCCGGGGTCGGTTTGGGCAAAACGCATTTGATGCACGCCATTGCCTGGCACATCAAACAACAAGATCCCAGCCGCAACATCGTTTACCTGTCAGCCGAAAAATTCATGTACAAGTTTGTCCGGGCGTTGCGCTACAAAGACACGACGGCTTTCAAAGAGCAGTTCCGTTCAGTTGACGTCTTGATGGTGGACGACGTTCAGTTCATGGGCGGCAAAGATACGACGCAGGAAGAATTTTTCTATACCTTTAATTCCCTGATTGAAGAAGGACGGCAGATCATTATTTCGGCAGACAAATCCCCGGCCGACCTTGAAGGAATCGAGACCCGGCTGAAATCCCGCCTCGGCTGCGGTTTAGTCGCCGACATTCATTCCACGGACTTTGACCTGCGCATGGGCATTTTGCAAAACAAGGCGCGGCAGTTGGGAATCGATTTGCCGAGCAAGGTATGCGAATTTTTGGCTCAAAAAATTACCTCCAACATTCGCGAGCTTGAAGGGGCTCTGCGCCGAGTGATCGCCCATTCGCAGCTGCTGTCCGACCATGAGATTACACTGGACATGACTCAGGACGTCTTAAAAGATATGCTGCGCTCTTATGACAAACGGACCACGATTGACGAGATTCAAAAGAAAGTGGCGGAACATTTCAGCATTTCGGTCAAAGAGATGCAATCTTCCCGCCGGGCACGCACCGTTGCCCGTCCACGTCAGATCGCTATGTATTTGGCCAAACAGCTGACATCGCGTTCGCTGCCGGAAATCGGTCGTAAGTTTGACCGCGACCACACCACGGTGATGCACGCCGTTCGCAAAGTGGAAGAACTGATTATTGAGGACAGTTCTCTGGCCGAAAATGTCGACACCCTGAGAAGGATGCTGGAGGCCTAGGAATCCGAACGCTGTAAAAAGTTGTTGACGACTCATCGTTTTAGCTTCTGATTTTGAGAGTTTATGCTAGAATCGGAAGCAATTAAAACGATGAGTCGTTTTTTATATTCAGATAATGGTGATAAAAAGATGAAATTTACAATTGAACGCGCAAAACTGCTTAAAACGCTCAGCCACGTGCAGAGCATTGTGGAAAAAAGAAACACTATTCCGGTTCTGTCAAACGTCAGAATCGAGGCCATGGGCGACGGAATCAGCTTCAAGGCGACAGACATGGATACGGAAATTACCGAAATCGTCGACGCTAAAATCAGCGAAACCGGTGCAACAACGGCGCCGGCGCATATGCTTTATGACATTGTTCGCAAGTTATCTGACGGTTCGGAAGTTGAGATTACCTTCCCTGACGACAAAGGCCAGCTGACAATCGCTTCCGGGCGTTCGAAATTTGCGTTGTCAACCATCGGCGTGGAAGATTTTCCGGTTATTTCAGGCGACAAACTGCCGATCAATTTTGTCATGAACAAAGATGATTTGAAAGACGTTATCGATCGAACGCAATTTGCCGTTTCGACCGAAGAAACCCGCTATTATCTGAACGGTATTTACATTCACGCCAAAAAAGAAGGAGGATCGTCGGTTTTGCGCGTCGTTGCTACGGACGGTCACCGTCTGGCCTGCGTCGAATCGCCGCTACCGGCCGGCGCCGAAGATTTGAAAGGCGTGATTATTCCGCGGAAAACCGTGGGTGAGATTCGCAAGCTTTTGGATGACAACCCCGGCGAAACCGTCGCGGTTTCCCTTTCCGACAACAAAGTTCGCTTTGCCATGGAAGACATTACGCTGACTTCCAAGTTAATTGATGGTACCTACCCCGATTATGAACGGGTTATTCCGACGGACAATGATAAGAATTTGGAATTGGGGGTCAAAGAGTTGGCTGCCGCCGTCGATCGTGTTTCCGTTGTGGCGGAAAGAACTCGCGCCATTAAGATGATCACCCATCAAGACAAGGTGACGATTACCACTTCCAGTCCGGATCTGGGAAGCGCCATGGAAGACCTGGAAGCCAAATATGAACATGAAAGTTTGGAAATCGGCTACAACTTCCGTTATCTGCTGGATATTTTGGGAGAAGTCAAAGGCGACACCGTTCGTATCTCTTTTGCCGACGCCGCCTCGCCTTCGGTTATTCACGACACGTCGGACGCCAGCGCCATCTATGTTTTGATGCCGATGCGCGTTTAAGCAAAACGTAAGGAATAGATGGACAATTTAGCGCGAAATTTGGAATTGGATCCTTCAGAAAAGTCAGGCGTTACGCGTCTGACTTTAACTGATTTTAGGAATTATCAGTTTTTGCGCATAAACGCAACGCTTAACCCGGTCGTTATTTACGGCGAGAACGGCAGCGGTAAGACCAATATTTTGGAAGCCATCTCTTTTTTGACGCCGGGACGGGGATTGCGCGGCGCCAGACTTGCGGACATCCGCCGCATCACGCCGGCTCTGGTTCATGACGAATATCGGCCCGAACTTCTCAGCAACGTCAGTTGGGCGGTTTCAGCCACAGTGCAAAACAACGGCGACGAAATCAGCATCGGCACCGCCGCGGAAAGGGCGCAAAAAGAAAGCGAAGAAGCGCTGAAAAACTTTGACAGGCGCACAGTACGCATCAACGGCGAAAAGATTTCCTCCCAAGCCGAACTCGGCCGCTATTTTTCGGCCATTTGGCTGACGCCGCAGATGGACCGGCTGTTTCGCGGCGGCAGTCAACCGCGACGCAGTTTTCTGGATCGGCTGGTATATGCCTTTGATACGGAACATGCCAAAAGGACGGCCAATTTCGAGCATTATTACAAAGAATGGTTCCAATTGTTAAAAAGCGGTCGGCAAGACGCTTTTTGGCTGTCTTCCCTGGAGGAAAACATGGCGGCGACCGGTGTGGCCATCGCGGCGGCGCGGCGAGAGCAAATTGCCAAGCTGAATCGTTTTATCGAAACGGAACCTGATGACGTTTTTCCCAGCGTCCGACTGGAGCTTGACGGCTTGATCGAAAAAATGCTTGACCAGAAGTCAGCTTTGCAGACTGAGGACTATTACCGGATGCGTTTGGCCGAACAGCGTCGCAACGTGTTGTATAACGATCAGGTGGACGGGGTCAACCGCACGGATTTCAAAGTATATTACCGCAAAAAAGCCATGCCGGCCGAGTTGTGCTCAACCGGAGAGCAGAAATCGCTGCTGATCAGCATCATTTTGGCGCAAAGCAAATGTCAAACCCTGCATAAAGGCTTTGCCCCGGTTTTGCTTTTAGATGAAGTGGTGGCGCATCTTGACGACCTCAAGCGCGAGGCTTTGTTGGAAAAAATCCGCGATCTCGGCGTGCAGGCTTGGATTACGTCAACCGACCGCGGCCTTTTTGCCTCCATGGAGGGACTGGCACAGTTTTTTGAGGTCAAAAACGGCAGCATCAAATAATTTCTGTCTATATAGACTGATACGATGTCATCAAATGTTGACAAAAGACGAAAATCTCTTGGTTTTGCTCTGGCGTTGCTTATAGTAGACATCAGAGGATTTTATGACCAACAGTATCAGTTTAACCGCGTCGATGCGATCAAATTTGTTAAGCCTGCAGAATATTGCCGGCCAAATTGACTTAACCCAAAATCGTCTCTCCACCGGATTGAAAGTCAATTCTGCGATTGACAATCCTTCTTCTTATTATACTGCGGTGTCTTTAAACAACCGCGCCAGCGACCTTTCTTCCCTTCTCGATTCGATGGCGCAAGGGATCCAAACCATTAAAGCGGCCACGGAAGGGTTGGAAGCCGGAGCCAATTTGTTGGAACAAGCCTCGGCCACGGCGAGCCAGGCTTTAATAGCTCCTCTCGTTGCCAGTAAACCAATCGACTATTATTTGGAGCGGGGATACACCGTTATTAGTTCGGACATGAGCAACGCCGAAATTGAAGCTTTGATGGTTGACGGGGCTAAATTGGCCTTGGCCGGTGACGTGGTTCTGGATGCCGGGCTTGAGATTACGGCGGACAATGTCACCATTGACGGGAATGGTTACTCTTTAACTTATAAAGGTACGGATGATCTCTTGTCCATCTCAGGTCAGAATACGACAATTACTAATATCAAATTAAATTATGAAAATACTTCCGGCGGCTCGGTAATTGAGGTAACGGGATCAGCAGACATTTCTTTTATTGAGATTGAAGCTCAAGGGAACAAAGTTTACGGTATTCATTGCGGCAAGGACGGCAAAATCACCTTGGACAATACTATGGGCTTTAATGTCAGCGGTAACGGATCACATAATTTGATCAACGGCAATGCCGAGCTTTATGACGGCAAAGGCAATACTCAAGCCATTGTCGATCAGATCGGTGCAGATGGTTTAGCGGCCATGGCGGCACATCAGTTTTATGCCCCGGGTGTTGCCAAGAATGACGCCAATTTCGGCCAAGGACAATGGTATTTACCTTCCATCGGTGAACTGATGGACCTTTACGGCACGGATTATGAAGCCATAACGGCAGGAGACGGTACATCGGGGGCTGTGGGAGATAACAAGGATAAAATTAATGAAACTTTGAATAAATTAAAAATCAAAGGAGTCGACGCAGAAGTATTGATAGAAAATAACTATTGGTCGTCTTCAGAGTTTTACAATGTTCATTCTTGGGTAGTCTCTATGAAGAACGGTAATCGGGGTACCGGTAATAAATCCTATGGCGATGGAATCTTCGTTCGGAGTTTTTCTTACTTAGAAAACCGTTTTGATCCCTCAGGTAACACACCCAAAATTGGTGATGTGATGTATGCGGACATGAGCTATGGCTCTGCTGATGACTATGACAGTAACAAAACTGCCGTCGGGGTGGTGACTTGGGTCTCGGAAGACGGCCGCTCAGCCAAGATTATGAATTTGAAAGACTTGAGTTTCAGTTCTAATGATCAGGCGGGAAATTTTAACCCGGACAAGCCTTATGACACCTCGGCAGGTACGGTTGCATCAACACGCTGGACAACGGATACCGACGCCAAGAATACCAATATTACAGACATAACAGATTATGGCTATTCACAATTGTTGGAAGCGGCGCAATCGGGCGGTGAGATCTCGGTCAGCAACACTAATCTTGAAGTAAACAACAAAATCTACCTTGCCGTAACGGATCAAATTTCTTCTTACAACGAAATCTTGTCACAATACGATTCTCTGATCAAAGACACTTCTTATAAGGGAGTTAATTTGTTGTGGGAACAGGATTTGACTGTAACCTTTAACGAAGACCGTTCGGCACAGTTGTCCGTCAAAGGCAAAGACGCCTCGACCCAAGCTCTGGGCTTAAACGCCGCCGATTGGCTGGTGATTGAGGACATTGCCCAGTCCATGCAGGAACTCTCCGAGGCTTTAACGCAGATCCGGCAGATGACCAGTGAATTGGGCAACTATTATTCGATTGTCACCACGCGGGAGAACTTCACCCAAAACCTGATCAACGTTTTAACCGAAGGGGCCGACAAGCTGACCTTGGCGGATATGAATGAGGAATCGGCCAATATGTTGGCCCTGCAAACCAGGCAGCAGTTGGCTGTGAACTCTCTCTCCTTAGCTTCCCAGGCCAGCCAGTCGATTCTCAAATTGTTTTAAGTTTAGTCTTACCGGCAAGCTTTTTCCTTTTTTATTAACTCAAAATTGACAGTTTGCGCTTAATGTTATAGCATGGTTTTAATTTATGAGACAACCGACAAGGTGAAAAAATGGAAACGCAATATTATACTTTGGTTGAAAAACAGGATTTTTATGAAATCATCGAAAACAAATACGGCGAGTTGGCAATTTTTATCGACGCCCGCGACGGCGCTCCGGTAAACCCGATTTTGGAATTCGACGGCAAGAAAACCGCCCTGCTTAAACGCGACGGACGCCTGGCCGTGCGGTTGGATAACATCGACGAGGAAACCAAAGGTCCTCTGGCCGAGGCCGAGTTCGTGATGATTGTGGAGCTCAAGGGTAAAATGGTCGAGCGAGTTTACGCCGTTTCCGTCGACAATGTCGAAGAAATCGTTTTTGAAGGACGCCAAACCCGCGCCGACGAAATCATCAAAGCCAAAAGCAAAGAAGACGTCCTCAAAAGCTTTGGCGCCGTTCGCTGCTGGAGCAATAATACGGACGCTGAAGGACAGGATTGAAATGATCGGTTTAGTATTGGTAACACACGGTAATCTGGCGTTGGAATTTATTTCGGCCATGCAGCACGTGGTCGGCAAACAAGAAAACGTCGAGGCGGTCTGCATCGGGCCGGAAGACAACATGGAGATGCGCCGCAGCGAAATTTTGGAAAAAGTGGGCAAAGTCGACAGCGGCGACGGGGTCGTCGTCTTGACGGACATGTTCGGCGGCACGCCCTCCAACCTGGCTATCTCCATCATGGATCGGGCCAAAGTGGAAATCATCGCCGGTGTCAATTTGCCGATGCTGATCAAAATCGCCTCGCTGAGGAAAGAAAAGAACCTGAAAGACACGGTGTTCGGCGCGCAGGAAGCCGGAAAAAAATACATCAACGTGGCCTCGCAATTATTGGGAATGTAAAAAATGAACGACGAGACAATCTTTAAGGCCGATTTGGAAATCAAAAACAAAAAAGGGTTGCATGCCCGCGCCGCCGCAGCTTTTGTCAAAACGGTCGAGGCTTTTGATGCCGAAGTGAACGTCGAGAGAATCGGTCAATGCGTCAGCGGCTGTTCCATCATGGGGTTGATGATGCTGGCTGCCGCACAGGGTACGACCATCAGCGTTACCACCAAAGGCAATCAAGCCAAAGAAGCGCTGGAAGCTTTGACGACCCTGTTAAACAACAAATTCGGCGAAGAATAAAACGTCATGAAGGCTTCCCGGGCGCCCCGCAACAAGACAATCGCGTTATCCGGCAAAGAAACGGCCTTTTATGCGGCAAAATCCCGGAAACTTTCGGCTGGCAAGACTTATGTGCCGGAAGATCTTTGCGATGTCGTTTTGCGGCAGGACGCCTTTGCGGCGTTGGATTTGTTGCCTGACGCTTTCGTGGACCTGATGATTGTTGATCCGCCTTACAACCTGACGAAAACTTTCGGCGGGCGGACTTTTAAAGAGATGGGGCTGGAAGATTACAAGCAATGGCTGGACGGTTGGCTGAAAAAAACCGTGCGTCTGTTGAAAGAGCATGCCAGCATTTATATTTGCGCGGATTGGAAAACCTCAATTGCGATTCCCGAAGTTGCCGGACAATATTTTTTTCTGCAGAATCGGATTTCCTGGGAGAGGGAAAAAGGCCGCGGGGCAAAAAACAATTGGAAAAACTGTTTGGAAGATATCTGGTTTTTTACCAAATCAAAGGATTATGTCTTCAACCTGGATGCGGTCAAAATGCAAAAGCCGGTTTTGGCACCGTATCGTGACGCCGGCGGACGGCCTAAAGATTGGATTGACAGCGGCGGAGACAAAATCCGCTATACGCATCCTTCCAACATCTGGACGGACATTTCCATTCCCTTTTGGTCCATGGCGGAAAACACGCCCCACCCGACGCAAAAGCCCGAAAAGCTCATGGCTAAACTCATTTTGGCTTCCAGCCGACCCGGCGATTTGGTTTTCGACCCTTTTCTGGGCTCGGGAACAACGGCGGTCACGGCAAAAAAACTCGGCCGGCATTATCTCGGCATCGAACGGGAGAAGGAATATGCCGCCTTGGCGGAAAAGCGCCTGGAACTGGCCGAAACCGACAAAGGAATCCAAGGTTTTGAAAACGGCGTCTTTAAGGTCAGAAATGCCTGAGCTTTAGTATCAAACGGTTATAGTCATCGGGCTAGCCATACTTATTGTTTATTGTTTTCACCGTAACGGCGATTACATCTTCCTTGTCGCATGGAGACATGCCGTTTTTTAATTTTTTAAGGAGATATGTTATGTCGTGTAAAAACAATACCATGAAATCAGCCAGCGCTTCCAGCAACAAACCGGAAGACAAATCCTCCTCTTCCTCCAAACCTTCTTCCCAAAAGTCCGGCTGCACCTCTTGCGGCTGCGACAACAAATAGTCTTTGTATCCAAGAAAAATCCTCCGCAGTTTTTTGCGGAGGATTTTTTTGTAACGGGAAAATGCAAGATTATGGTTTTATTCTCAAAAATTATTGATTATATTAGTAAAAAACGACTCATAAGCAAAGGTTGACTCATGAAAAAAATCTTGATGTTGCCGGTATTGATGGCCCTGTTTGGAGCCTTTGCACCGGCTCAAGCCCAAACCGCCGCCGACATTCAAAAGGTGGAAAACTATCTCAACGGCATTAAAAACCTGCAGGCGGATTTTGTGCAGATGGCCAGCAACGGCGGCACCGCCGACGGCAAAATCTATATTGCCAAGCCCAATAAAATCCGCATGGAATATAACGATCCGACTTCGGTTTTGATTGTCGGGGACGGCAACTTCATCGTTTATAACGACAAAGAGCTTGATCAGGTTACGCATATTGATTATGACGACATTCCTGCATCGCTAATTTTGGCCAACGACATCAAAATCGATGGCAAAAAAATCAAAGTCACCGATTTTTACAAAGATTCCGGGTCGACGCAGATTACGTTGGAATATACGGAAAAAGGCGACATCGGGCCGATTACGCTGGTCTTTTCCAATGAGCCGTTTGAACTGAAGCAATGGAAGATCATTGATCCGCAAAGCGTTGAGATCACCGTTTCCCTTTACAATGCGGAACGCGACATGCCGCTGGCGGATTCTTTATTCAAATTCAGAAAATCCAGAAACACCCCGTTGAACTACAAAAAAAGATGAGCAAAAGTTTTAAATTGGCGAGCTGGAACGTCAATTCGGTTCGCATTCGTTTGCCGTTGTTAAAAAAGCTGGCGGAAGAGATCAGGCCGCAGGTCATTTGTCTGCAGGAGGTCAAAGCCAAAGAAGAGGATTTTCCCTTTGCGGAAATTGAGGCCTTGGGCTATCCGTATACAGCATTATACGGCATCCCGGGCTACAACGGGGTGGCCATTCTCTCGCAAACGCCGCTCAACAAGGTGGAAAAACCCGATTGGGTCGGCAAGCATGACGCTCGGCATATTCGTGCCAGCGTTTATGACGACATTGAAATCAACAATATTTACATCCCGGCCGGCGGCGACGTTCCCGATCCGCTGCTTAATTTGTCCTTTGCGCATAAGCTGAGCTTTATTGACGACGTTGCGGAGTGGTATGAACAGCGGCGAAGCGCGTTTGAAGGTAAGAAAACGGTCTTTTGCGGCGATTTTAACATTGCGCCGTTGGAAAACGACGTTTGGAGTCATAAGCAGATGCTGAAGGTCGTTTCGCATACGCCGATGGAAGTGCAAAGGCTGCAGCGTTTGTTTCATGCACTTGACTTTACCGACGCGGTGCGCTTTTTTCATCCCGAACCGGAAAAAATATACTCCTGGTGGAGTTATCGTAATCCGGGATGGCGGGACAACAACAAAGGACGGCGCCTGGACCATGTCTGGGTCACATCGCCGTTGAAAGAGAGATTGCTCGGCATTGAAATATGCAAAGGTTTTCGGGCAGAAGAACGCCCCTCGGACCATGTGCCGGTGGTGGCGGAAATCAGTTTGTAAATTGGCGTTGATTGCGTATCTGCTGCCAGGGGACCTGGTTTCCTCCGTTTTGCGCCGATCTTTTTTTGTTCTTTGGCTTTAACACTTTGCCTTTGATTTTAACCCCACGCATTTTCAGGAGTTTTTCCAAATCTTTGGGATTCTTAACCAGCGTTTTGGGGCGGTCTTTGTTCTCCGGAAGCTTTTCTTGAGAAACCGGCTGTTGGTTTTCGCCTGTCGGCGGCACGGGAGAGGCTGTTGTTTTTTCTTCCTGTTTGATTGGCTTTTCTTCCGGCCGAACGGGAGGCGTCTGTTCGTCGGTTTGCTCCTTTGCCGGCAAATTTTCATTCCGCGGCCGCACCTTTGAGGGGGAGATTCCTCTTAATCTGTTGATTTCTTCGAGCGTTTCGGCTCTTTTCAGGGCTTTTTGCAGACGAGAAAGACTTTCCTCCGTCACTTCTTTGACATTGCGCAAGACTTCGACATTGTTGATTTTAACGCCGTTTTCCAAAGCGGCAATCGCCAGATTGGCTTTATATTGGTCATCGCGGATATCGCCGAGAACAATTTCCTGCGACTTGCCGTGAGCAATCAGCATTTTGAAGTCTTCAACTGAGGGAATTTTCCCGTCGACGCCACTGACCGTTAATTCTTCGGCTTGTTCCCGCCGAACGGTCAGAGCGTTGTAACCTTGTTTTTGCAACTCTTCTCCGGGACGAATCTCTATGACATTTTCGGAATAAGAAACCGTCGCACCTTTGATCCGCTCCCCGGAAAAGATCCGCGAAAAAAGAGCATCCTCGCGGGACGATGCTTCCTCCTGCCCCGAACATCCCCCTTCCCGGACATCTTCCCACAGACGGGTGACCTCTTCTTCCTTCTGTTGATTGATTTGCAGCCGGCGGTTTATTTCTTCCTGTTCTTGCACCAGGGTTTCCTTCCGGCTCTCAAGCTCCTGACGCAAGTCATCTTTTTGCGCTTTCAGCCGAACGAATTGCTCTCTCAAGGCTTCCAATTCCTGAGGCTTTCCGTTCAAAGAGTCCAAGCTGATGTCTTTTTCTTTGAGGTATTGCAAAAATTCCGCGTCAGGCGTTACGGCGATTTCCTTTTTGTTATTCTGAGGAGAATCGCTTGCCGGCGGCTGTTCCGCGGCTTGTCCTTCCCGTTGTGTCGACAAATCATCTTCTCTCATGTTTTTCCTCCACGGGCTCTTTTGTCATTGTAGCATAAGGCCGTTTGTTTCTCAAGTCTTTTCGGTCGGCAAAGTTGTGTATTAAATAAGGACAGTATTTGCAATTTTTCCGACTTATCTTTATGCTTGGGCATAAGCAACCTTCAGCAAAGGAAAAAACAGATGAAAAAGTTACTGCTGACTATCGGCTTATTGAGCCTGTTTGGCGTGAAAGAGGTTTTTGCTGCCGAAAGAACGCCGTCTTACGGGGATTTGTACGACGTGCAATGGTGCCCCTGCGACCAGGAGGAAAAATACGGTCCCGACGGCGCAACCGTTTTGGGAAAAACCGTCCTTTGTCCATGCGACAGCTTGTATTCCGGTTATGACAAAGGCTTCAAGGAAGACGTCAAAGACTTTAACAAGGCGGTGAAAAAGAAACTGCAGGTCGTCAACTATTTCAAATATTACGTCGGCTTTGACTATACCAGCGCCAGTTTTTCGGGCGGAAAAGATACTTTGAGCTTTGACGACATCATTCTTTCCCACGCTATCGAGATGAAACCTGACAGCATCCTTGACGACAACGATGCTTTAAGTTTTGTCCTTGGTGCGCGCATCAATAAATGGTTCGGTTTGGAAGCCTTTTACCTCAGCACTTATGAAGACAATCAGAAATATGAGCTGGACAGGACATCTCTTGGCGATCCTGCCGCAGCGGACGGAAAATATCTGATGAACGAATACATCACCAGTTACAGCGCTTACGGTCTGGACTTGATCGCCTATATTCCCCTCGGAAGTTATTTTGACATTGTCGGATCTGCCGGTATTGCACAGTATAAATTCAAAAACAGGGCAGTGTTCAGCGCTTATGAAGGTAACAGCAACAACTTCCTGCTTGCCGCCGAAAAGAACTTCAACGAAGACAAAGTCGGCTTAAGGGCGGCTATCGGCGCTCAGATTAACATTGTCGACGGCGTCGTTTTGCGCGCCATGTACCGTTATATCTCAATCGGCGGCGATGTTGTCGACGATATGAATGAATTTTCTTTGGGTATGAGATTCCTGTTCTAATTTTCAGATGGCGAAGGATAAAAACATGAAAAGTAAACTTTTGGCAACGGTCGGATTGATGGGTGTTTTCAGCATCGGGAACGCTTATGCCCAGAATTATAACTATGTCGGCAACTATAGTTACGATTATGGTTACAATCAGTCGCAAGCGCAGCAGCGCGCTTCTTACGCTCCGGCGGGACAAGCCCCTGCCCGGCGGATGCCGCGCGAGGACTTCAACAAGTTCAGCATCGGGGCGGATTATGTGATGGGTTTTGTTTCGCTTGACGATAAAACCAGTCAGATCGAAAGCCCTTTATACGGCGGCGACACTTATACCGCTTCCATGAAAGACTTCAGCGACAACGCCAAGATCATCAGCGGAAACATTGGTTGGCGGCCGTGGCGTTATCTCGGGTTTGAAGCTTTTTATCAACAGTCCCTGTCGGAAAAAAACATCGGCTATCAGGAACATTACAACGCCCGCGACTATTTTGCGCAAGCCGAATATGAAATGGAATACAAGGCTTACGGTTTGGACGCCATCGCTTATATTCCGCTGACTTCCAAGATAGAGTTTTTGGCTTCTCTCGGTTTGGCCAATTATGACATTGACGGCACGGTCAGCTTGAACGCTTATGACTTGAGCACGGCAAACAACGTCGCTACCAACAAAGTCAGTTACAGCGACAGCAAATTGTCTTACCGGGCAGGTTTGGGCGCACAGGTCATGCTCAGCGAGCATTTGGCGTTTAGAATCATGTATCGCTATGTTTCCATCGGCGGTGATTATTTTGACGATCTGAGTGAACTTTCCCTCGGTGTTCGTTATACTTTTTAAGTTTAAGCCCTGCCAACCGGCAGGGCTTTTTTTGTGTCTAATTTGACAATAACGGTATCAATAGATTATATCCAAAACGCCGATTGGCTGAGGAAAAACTTTGTAAGGTTTTTGAGCCGATTTCTCATTTCTTTTATACTCCTGATATTAAAAAGGAGAAGAAATGAGTAACAGT
Source organism: uncultured Alphaproteobacteria bacterium (assembly GCA_934254925.1). GTDB lineage: Bacteria > Pseudomonadota > Alphaproteobacteria > RF32 > CAG-239 > CAKQMD01. Next base: position 10 of record CAKQMD010000016.1, on the reverse strand, counting down.
ATCAGTTTAA